>NZ_CATKQN010000010.1:0-124398 GCF_949767765.1 Pseudomonas sp. IT-P171 | reverse complement strand
GGGGGCTTGTGAACGCCACAGATCCAGTGTGGGAGCTAGCCTGCTAGCGATGGCGATCTATCAGGTGCGGCCGACCACCGCTGCTTGCGCGGTCCGCAGTTCATGCCGATTGCCTTTGAACAACACCAGCGTCGCAATCAATCCAAGCACCGCCGCGCCACTGAGCCAGATCCCCGGCGCTGCCTTGTTGTCCAGCACATGAATCAGGTACGTACAGGCTGCCGGTGTAAACCCACCGAAGGTTGCGGTCGCCAAGCTGTAGGCCAAAGAGAAACCGGTCGTACGAACTTCCACCGGCATGATCTCGGTCAGCGCTACGACCATGGCGCCGTTGTACGAGCCGTACAGGAACGACAGCCACAACTCGACAATCAGCAAATGGTTAAAGCTCGGGTTTGCAACCAGCCACGACAGGGCCGGGTAAGCAGTAAGAATCGCCAGAATAGTTGCTGCGAGAAGTAGCGGTTTTCGCCCGATTTTGTCGGACACAGCGCCCATCACCGGCAGCCAGAAAAAGTTCGACAGGCCGATGCACACCGTCACCAGCAACGCATCCAGGTCCGACAAATGCAGTTCGGCTTTGCCGAAGGTCGGGGTGTAGGCGGTGATCAGGTAAAACGACACGGTCGTCATGACCACCAATGCCATGCCGGCGATGACAATGCCAAAGTTCTGACCGATCGAGCGGACGATTTCCCGCAGGGTAGGGCGATGTTTTCGTGCCTGGAACTCAGGGGTTTCTTCCAGCGAACGGCGAATCACGAAGATCACCGGCACAATCATGCAGCCGATCAGGAACGGCACGCGCCAGCCCCAGTCACCCATTTCTTCCGGGCTGAGCCAGTGGTTCAAGACAACCCCCAGCAGGCCGGCGAAAACCACCGCCGCTTGCTGACTGGCGGACTGCCAACTGACGAAGAAGCCTTTGCGTCCCGGTGTGGAAATCTCGGCCAGATACACCGAAACACCGCCCAGCTCCACGCCCGCCGAGAAACCCTGCAACAGGCGACCGAACAGCACGAGCAGCGGCGCGGCCACGCCCAATGTGGCGTAACCCGGCACGCAGGCAATCAACACCGTGCCCGCGGCCATCATCGCGAGGGTGATGATCAACCCTTTGCGACGACCATGCCGGTCGATGTAGGCACCGAGGAAAATCGCACCCAGCGGACGCATGAGAAAGCCGGCGCCAAACGTGGCCAGCGATAACATCAGGGAGGCGAAAGCACTGTCGGTGGGGAAGAAAGTTTTCGCAATGGCCGTGGCGTAAAAGCCGTAGACCATGAAGTCGAACATCTCCAGGAAGTTTCCGCTGACGACGCGAAAAATCGCTTTGCCGTTGCTCGTATTGGAAGGCATTTGTAGGTACTCGCGCTGGTAAATCTTGTTTGAAACGCTGCGCTTGTGGGAACGAGATCGGCAAGTCGCTCTCGCGGCCACAGGTTTTGCGTCTGGCTCACGGGCGCTGGCAGATCTCGCTCTCATGCGCTCTGAGCCCCATAATGGCGGGCGCGGTTTTGAGGGGAGATGAAGATTTGTTAACTGGACGGTGGGGTGGACTTATGGTGCTGGCCGGCGTTTTGTCCGGTTGTGGCAACGGCGCCAGCCTGGAACGCTTCGACGGCCCGACCATGGGCAGTCGTTATTCCATCCAATACGTAAGACATTCCTCTGCGCCCGGGCCGAAAGCGGTGCAGGTCGAAGTAGAAAATATCCTCGCCGAAGTGGATCGCCAATTCTCGACCTATCGCAGCGACTCGGACACTGCTCGCTTCAACGCATTGCCGGCCGGCCGCTGCCAGGTCATGCCCGGCCCTGTACTCGAATTGATCCGTGTGGGCGAGCAGTTGTCGTCCCAAAGCGACGGCTCCTTCGACTTGACGGTGGAACCGCTGCTCAACCTATGGGGATTCGGTCCGCAGGCGCGCGAAGAAAAAGTCCCGAGCGCCGAAGCGCTTGCCGAGATGCAGCAACGCGTCGGCCACACCCACTTGCGCATCGAGGGTGATCAGCTGTGCAAGGACGCGGCCGTCGAGGTCGATTTCAATAGCATCGCGGCGGGCTACGCGGTCGACACCATTGCCGCAAGGCTCGAAGCCATGGACATCCACAACTACCTCGCCGAAGTCACTGGCGAACTCAAGGCAGCGGGCAAGAAACCCGACGGTTTACCCTGGAAGATTGCGTTGGAGGAGCCCCGCGATGACCAGCAAGTGGCTCAGCGCATCATCAATGTGGACGGCTATGGCGTGTCCACTTCCGGGGACTACCGCAATTATTTTCAGCAGGATGGGAAACGTTATTCCCACACCCTTGATGCCCACACCGGTGCGCCGGTCTTACACGCCCTGGCGTCGGTCACGGTGATTCATCCTTCAGCGTTGATGGCCGATGGCTTATCGACGCTGTTGCTGATTCTCGGTCCTGAACGGGGTTGGGACTATGCCGAAACTCACAATATCGGTGCATTCTTTGTGATTCGTGCCGATACAGGTTTCGTCACACGAACCAATCAGGCTTTTGAACGCCTCAGTGGCGGTAAAACCGAATGATTGCGGCGATTCGCGCATTGAAGACTGGCGTTGTAGTGCAGGCAAAAGTAGCCTACGACGCGACCAAGGGTTAATGTGCGCGGCGTTGACGCTTCTATAGACTGTGTCCGGGTTCTGCACTGGCCCCAAATTGTTCCTTCACGCCGCAGATCGGCGTGATTTAGCCGCAGGTGCCGAGGGCGCCGCGGCCTGTTCTGAGGAGTACGCATGGCTGTCTACAACTACGACGTGGTGGTGCTGGGTTCCGGCCCGGCGGGAGAAGGCGCGGCAATGAACGCCGCCAAAGCAGGGCGCAAGGTGGCGATGGTCGACAGCCGTCGCCAGGTCGGCGGCAACTGCACCCACCTGGGTACCATCCCGTCCAAGGCACTGCGTCACTCGGTCCGGCAGATCATGCAGTTCAACACCAACCCGATGTTCCGGGCCATTGGTGAGCCGCGCTGGTTTTCGTTCCCGGACGTACTGAAAAGCGCCGAGAAAGTCATTTCCAAACAAGTCGCTTCGCGCACCGGCTACTACGCCCGTAACCGCGTCGACGTGTTCTTCGGCACCGGCAGCTTTGCCGACGAGCAAACCATCGAAGTGGTCTGCGCCAATGGCGTGGTCGAAAAACTGGTGGCCAAGCACATCATTATCGCCACCGGCTCGCGTCCTTATCGCCCGGCGGACATCGATTTCCATCACCCGCGTATCTACGATAGCGACACCATCCTCAGCCTCGGCCACACCCCGCGCAAACTCATCGTTTACGGCGCTGGGGTAATCGGTTGCGAATACGCGTCGATCTTCAGCGGTCTGGGCGTGCTGGTCGAGCTGGTGGACAACCGTGGTCAGTTGCTGAGCTTTCTCGACTCGGAAATTTCCCAGGCGCTGAGCTACCACTTCAGCAACAACAACATCACGGTTCGCCATAACGAAGACTACGACCGCGTCGAAGGTGTGGACAACGGCGTGATCCTGCACCTCAAGTCCGGCAAGAAGATCAAGGCCGACGCCTTGCTCTGGTGCAACGGCCGAACCGGTAACACCGATCAGCTGGGCCTGGAAAATATCGGCGTCAAGGTCAACAGCCGTGGCCAGATCGAAGTCGACGAGGCCTACCGCACCTGCGTACCGAACATCTACGGTGCCGGTGACGTGATCGGCTGGCCGAGCCTGGCCAGTGCCGCGCACGACCAGGGCCGTTCGGCCGCTGGCAGCATCGTCGACAACAACAGCTGGCGCTTCGTGAATGACGTGCCGACCGGCATCTACACCATTCCGGAAATCAGCTCGATCGGCAAGAACGAGCAGGAGCTGACGCAGGCCAAAGTGCCGTATGAAGTCGGCAAGGCATTCTTCAAGAGCATGGCGCGTGCGCAGATTGCCGGCGAGCCTCAGGGCATGCTGAAGATCCTGTTCCACCGCGAGACGCTGGAAGTGCTGGGCGTTCACTGCTTCGGTTATCAGGCGTCGGAGATCGTGCACATCGGTCAGGCGATCATGAGCCAGCCGGGCGAATTGAACACGCTGAAGTACTTCGTCAACACGACGTTTAACTACCCGACCATGGCCGAAGCCTATCGGGTAGCGGCGTACGATGGCCTCAACCGGCTTTTTTGAGTGGCTCCGGCCGGTGGCCTGAGCCGGCCGGGGAGACCGATTTCAGCAATTCTCGAGCGTGGCAGTGGCCAAACCGGGAAAGTCTGTAATCAGGCTGTCAACGCCGAAGTCGGCGAGTCTGCGCATCAGCGCGGGCTCGTTGACTGTCCACACCGACACATGCAACCCCTGACGCTGCGCCTTCTCCAGGCGTTCCGGCGTACACAGGGTCCAGTTCAGCGCCAGAATTTCACAGCCATAGCTTGCCGCGACCTTCAGCGGGTCGAGCCAGGCGTATTCGGCCACCAGTCCGCGGGACACGTCCGGCACCAGGTCCAAAGCCGCTTTCAGCACTTCTCGCGAACTCGAGGTGATGGTGACCTTGTCGAGCATGCCAAAACGCTGGGCCATTTCGCGAATCGCCAACACGGTGGTTGCGGCGCGGGTGCGTGAAGCGCTTTTGACTTCCAGCTGCCAGTGCTCGAAGTCGCATTTCTCGAACAGTTCTTCCAGCGTCGGGATCGGGCACGGCTTGATCCAGCCCGGGCCACCCTTGCGTGCGTCGTAGGTCACCAGCTCGGCAGCGGTGTGCTCGACCACCTTGCCGCGGCGGTCGGTGGTGCGCTTGAGGGTCGGGTCATGAATGACCATCAACTCGTTGTCCATGGACAGGTGCAGGTCCAGTTCGCAGCGGCGCACGCCGTGCTTGAGGCATTCCTGAAAGCCGGTCAGGGTGTTTTCCGGTGCTTCGCCCTTGGCGCCGCGATGGCCGTAGATGAGGGTCACGGTTCTTCCTTAATTTAAATGCCTGATTCGTTTTCGCGGGCCAGACGTCGTTCCTGGGCCTGCTTCTGCAAAATGTAGCGGGCCAGCAGTTGGCGCTGGGCATCCGTCGGACGTTCGAACTCGGTGCCGACGTCGTAGCCGTCGCCCTTGCGATCGCAATGGGTAACGCGCGCGCGCAGCAACAGGCCGAGGGCTTGCGGCATCAGCACCAGTTTCACCGACAGGTGCGTGCCCGCGGCAATCGGTGTGGGGTGCTGGAAGTCGACGCCACCCTCGGAGATGATCACAGGCTGCGGCTCGCCGATCTGTCCGAGCACGGTGATGGCGATCACCTGGCTGAGCAGATCGATGCGTTTGTTCTGGGATTTCAGGAACGCCGCGAGGTTGCGGTCGCGCTCGCTGATCTGGCGCAACAGGTGTTGCGATTCGAATTCGCTCAGGTGCAGTTCGCTGAGCAGGTTGAAGAGTGGGGAAGCATCCTGCAACACTTCCTGGCCTGCGGCTTCGGGAGCGGACAGGGGCCGAATTTCCAGTGCGATCGTGTCCTCGATACGGTAGTATTCGCGGCGATCTTCTTCATCTAATGTCGACATGGCGAACCCATGGTAGCGGCGGTGGTCTGAGTGTAAAGCTGGTTATCGACCCCCGCCACAAGGACGTTCCTTTTCCCTCCGAACAAGCCCCGACATGTTCAGACCTCTCTTCGTATTTATTGGCACGCGTTATACCCGTGCAAAGCGTCGCAATCATTTTGTGTCGTTCATTTCCCTGACTTCGATGATCGGTCTTGCCCTTGGCGTGATCGTGATGATCGTGGTGCTGTCGGTCATGAACGGCTTCGATCATGAGATGCGCACCCGCGTGCTGGGCATGGTGCCCCACGCGACCATCGAGTCCGGCGAGCCGATCAGCGACTGGCAAGACCTCGCTGCCAAGGTCAAGCAGAACCCGCAAGTGACGGCCGTGGCGCCGTTCACCCAGATGCAGGGGTTGCTGACCAACAACGGCAAAGTCTCCAAAGTGCTGCTCAATGCCATCGACCCGGCGCTGGAACGCCAGGTATCGATCATCGACAAGTTCATGCTGCAGGGCAAACTCGATGACCTCGCACCGGGCAGTTTCGGCATCGTCATCGGCGACAAGGCGGCCGCCAAGCTCGGCGCGGCCATTGGCGACAAGCTGACCTTTGTCGCGCCGGAAGTCACCGTGACCCCGGCCGGCATGTTCCCGCGCATGAAACGCTTCACCGTGGTCGGCATCTTCCATGTCGGCGCGGGCGAGATCGACGGTTACCTGGGCGTCACCAACCTGCAGGACCTGGCGAAGCTGCACCGCTGGAAACCGGATCAGGTGCAGGGCATCCGCCTGAAGTTCGACGACCTGTTCCAGGCCCCGCGTACCGCATGGAACATCGCCCAGCAACTCGGTGAAGACCATTTCTACGCCCGCGACTGGACGCGCACCCATGGCAACCTGTATCAGGCGATCCGCATGGAAAAAGCCATGATCGGTTTGCTGTTGCTGCTGATCGTTGCCGTGGCTGCGTTCAACATCATTTCCACGCTGGTGATGGTGGTGAACGACAAGAAGGGCGACATCGCCATTCTGCGCACCCTCGGCGCCACGCCGGGTTCGATCATGGCGATCTTCATGGTCCAGGGCACCGTCATCGGCGTGTTCGGCACGCTGATCGGCGCCGTGGTCGGGATCTTCGCCGCGCTGAACGTCAGCGCCGCGATCTCGGCCCTCGAAGGCCTGATCGGCCACAAGTTCCTCAACGCCGACGTGTACTTCATCGATTACCTGCCGTCGCAAGTGCAGAGCCAGGATGTGTTGATGGTCTGCGCCGCTGCGTTGATCCTGAGTTTCCTCGCCACCCTGTATCCAGCCTGGCGTGCCGCGCGCACCCAGCCTGCGGAGGCGCTACGTTATGAGTGAGTCGGGCATGAGTGATAAAGCAATCTTGAGCTGCCGCAACCTGGGTAAATCCTACGAGGAAGGCCCGGAGTCGGTAGAGGTTCTGGCCGGTCTGCAACTGGAGCTGCATCCGGGTGAGCGCGTAGCGATCGTCGGCACGTCGGGGTCGGGCAAAAGTACCTTGCTCAACCTGCTGGGCGGCCTCGATACGCCAACCAAGGGCAGCGTCTGGCTCGACGGCCAAGAGCTTTCGGCTCTGAGCGAGAAGAATCGTGGCCTGCTGCGTAACCGTTCCCTCGGGTTCGTGTACCAGTTCCACCATTTGCTGCCGGAGTTCACCGCACTGGAAAACGTCTGCATGCCGCTGCTGATCGGCAAGACCGCGATCCCAGAAGCGCGCCAGCGTGCGACGGCGTTGCTGGAGCGGGTAGGGCTGGGCCATCGCCTCGAGCACAAACCGGCGGAATTGTCCGGTGGCGAACGTCAGCGTGTGGCCATCGCCCGCGCCCTGGTCAACAAGCCAGGCCTGGTGATGCTCGACGAGCCGACCGGCAACCTCGACTCCCACACCGCCCAAGGCATTCAGGATTTGATGCTGGAACTCAGCACCTCGATGCGCACGGCGTTCCTGGTGGTGACCCACGACATGAACCTGGCTCGCCAGATGGATCGCGTCCTGCATTTGCAGGAAGGTTGCCTGACGCCTATCTGATTGGTCGAAACCCGATGTCTGAAAAGACGTCGGGTCTTTTTGTTTTTATACGGTGCCCCAGCGAATGTTCAGACCGTTATCGATCTTTATCGGCACGCGCTATACCCGCGCCAAGCGCCGCAATCGCTTTGTTTCGTTCATCTCTATGACCTCGATGATCGGCCTCGCCCTCGGCGTGCTGGCGATGATCGTGGTGTTGTCGGTGATGAACGGGTTCCAGCGCGAAATGAGCTCGCGCATCCTCGGCATGGTGCCCCACGCAACCATCGTCGGCGTCAAGCCGATCGACGATTGGCAGCCGGTGGCCGCCGCCGCGATGAAAAACCCGGAAGTGACCGCCGCCGTGCCGTTCACCGAGATGGAAGGCATGCTCTCCTATAAAGGCACGATGCAGCCGATTCAGGTCAGCGGCGTCGATCCGGCACTGGAAGGCAAGGTCTCGATCGTTGCCCAGCACATCGTTCAGGGCCGTCTCGATGCCTTGAAACCGGGCGAGTTCGGTGTAGTGATCGGTGAGATCACGGCAAGACGCTTCCGCTTGAATGTCGGCGACAAGATCACCCTGATCGTGCCGGAAGTCAGCAACGCGCCGGGCGGAATTACCCCGCGCATGCAGCGTCTGAACGTGGTGGGTGTGTTCAAGGTTGGCGCAGAGCTGGATGGCTCGATGGCGCTGATCCACGTCGCCGATGCCGCGCAGATGCAGCATTGGGAACCGAATCAGGTGCAGAGCGTGCGCCTGGCGGTGAAAGATTTGTACGCGGCGCCGCAGGTTTCCAGCGACATCGCTGGCGGCTTGGGCACGGCTTACAAGGCTGACGACTGGACTCACACTCAGGGCAGCCTGTTCAGCGCGATGAAAATGGAAAAAACCATGATCGGCCTGTTGTTGCTGATGATCGTTGCGGTAGCGGCGTTCAACATCATCGCCACCCTGATCATGGTGGTGAACGACAAAGGCGCGGACATCGCGATCCTGCGCACCATCGGCGCCACGCCACGACAGATCATGGCGATCTTCATGGTCCAGGGCACGGTGATCGGGGTGGTTGGCACCTTGATCGGCGGCGTGCTCGGCGTGATCGCCGCACTGAACGTGAGTGAGTTGGTGGGCTGGATGGAGCGGGTGAGCGGGCAACACATCTTCAGTTCCGATGTGTATTTCGTCAGTAACCTGCCTTCGGAGTTGCAGGGCGGGGATGTGTTGTTGATCTGCTCGGCGGGGTTTGTGTTGAGCTTCCTTGCCACGGTATACCCGGCGTGGCGTGCGGCGAAGATCGAGCCGGCTCACGCGTTGCGGTATTCGTAATCAGTTGTACTGCCATCGCGAGCAGGCTCGCTCCCACAGGGTTATGAGTCGTGCACTACGGTGTGATTGAACTCGATCTACTGTGGGTGCGAGCCTGCTCGTGATGAGGCCAGACTGCTTGCCTCAATCTCTCTTTGGCAACTCGATCACAAACCTGGTCCATCCATCGGCCGATTCGCAACGAATCTGCCCGCCATGGGCACGAACGATCGACTGGGTAATCGCCAATCCCAACCCCGCATGTTCACTGCTGCCTTCCTGTCGAGCCGGATCCGCCCGGTAGAAGCGATCGAAGAGTCGCGGTAGCAACACCCCGTCTATCCCATCGCCGCTGTTCTCAACCGTCAGGCACAAACCTTCTGGTCGCTCAACAATCCGCACCCTGACCTCACCCTTGGCCGGCGTGAACCGCAGCGCGTTATCCAGCAAATTCGAAAGCGCCCGGCGCAACATACTCCGGTCTCCCACCAGGCGCGCGGTGCCTTCGCGGCTCAATGTCACTTGGGCGTCCTCGGCCAGCGGTGCAAAAAACTCCAGCAACACGTCCACTTCGTCCGCCAGTTCCAGCGGTTCACGCTTGGGCATCAGCAAACCGTGGTCAGCCTTGGCCAGGTACAACATGTCGTTGACCAGTTGCGCCATCCATTGCACTTCTTCGAGGTTGCTGTGCAGCGCTTCGCGGTAATCCTCGATGGGGCGCGGGCGGGTGAGGGTGACCTGGGTGTGCGTCAGCAGGTTCGACAGCGGCGTGCGCAGCTCATGGGCGATGTCGGCAGAAAACGCCGAGAGCCGCTGAAACGAGTCGTCGAGGCGTCCGAGCATGGCGTTGAAGTGGTGGGCCATTTCCGCGAGTTCTGGCGGCATGTCGTCTTCGGGCAGGCGTGCGTTGAGCGATTGCGCCGAAACACCGCGTGCAACCGCACTCATGCGGCGCAATGGACGCAAACCGCTGCGCGCCGCCCATGCACCGAGCAGCGCCGTGGCCAGGGCCGACAAACCCACGGTGAGCCAGATCAGGTGTTGCATGCGCTGCAGAAAATGCTGGTGATGGGTGATGTCCAGCAGCAGGGTCAATTGCGGTGAGTCAGGCTTGTCCACAAACAACGGCGCATTCAGGACGCGGTAGTCGGTGTCGTTGTCATTGATGGTCGACAAGCCTGGTTTGTGCGGCAGCTTGTCGGGCAAGCGCGTCGAACTGTCATACCAACGCTGGCCGTCGCTGCCGGTAATCCTCAGTGAAAGATCCGCCTGACGGTTCAATTCTTCCGCCAACCTGACTTCGCTTTCGCTGGACTGAAGATCGTGAAGCGCTCGACGCAAACCAATCAACTTGCCGCTCAGCAATTGCTGGTCCAGCTCAACGAAGTGCGCCTCGCTGGCGCGACTGAACAACACCCCGGCGAACAATGAAACCACGGCGGTGCAGGCGGCAAACAGCAGCGCCAGGCGGCTGCTCAAGGACAGTCGGCGCATCAGGCAGGACGCTCTTCAAGGACATAACCCATGCCGCGCACGGTGTGGATCAACTTGTTCGGGAACTCATCGTCGATCTTCAGGCGCAAGCGGCGGATGGCGACTTCGATGACATTGGTGTCACTGTCGAAATTCATGTCCCAGACCTGGGACGCGATCAGCGACTTGGGCAGCACTTCACCCTGACGTCGCAGGAGCATTTCCAGCAGGGCGAATTCCTTGGCGGTCAGGTCGATGCGTTGGCCGCTGCGCTCGACGCGGCGGCGGATCAGATCCAGGCGCAAATCGGCCAGTTGCAGGTTGGTTTCCTGAGGCGCGGCACTGCCACGGCGTAACAGGCTGCGAACCCGGGCCAGCAGTTCGGAGAAGGCGAACGGCTTGACCAGGTAATCGTCGGCGCCGAGTTCGAGGCCGTGGACCCGGTCCTCCACCGCATCTCGTGCCGTCAGAAAAAGTACCGGCGTGTCGAGGCCGGCGCTGCGCACGGCTTGCAGGATCTGCCAGCCATCGCGCCCCGGCAGCATCACATCGAGGATCAATAGCGCGTAATCGCCGCTCAGCGCCAATTGCTGGCCGGTGCTGCCGTCAGCCACCAGCTCCGTGTTGAAACCGGCCTCGGCCAGGCCTTGGCGCAGGTAGTGGCCGGTTTTCGGTTGGTCTTCGACGATCAGCAGTTTCATGGGCGACTCGAGGCAAGTGGAACGAACGCTTTATACCGTGGGCAGCGTCAGTACAGGCCAACCTGACAAAGTTGTAATCTGGCTGTCAGGTTGTGGGCAGTGGCGGCAGTTTAAAGTTTTCCACAGGCTGAACCTTATCTTGTTGGAGTACGACTATGTTTTTGCGCAAACCTCTGATGCTGGTCGCGTGTCTGCTGGCGCTGAGCTCACCGGCGTGGGCAGCGCCTGCGCAAACCTACGACTTCGGTCAACCGGCCCCGGCTGCAAAGGCTGATCGAAGCGTCGAAGTGGTGATGAGCGACATGTCGTTCACCCCCAAGGCTATCGATTTCAAGGCGGGTGAGACAGTTCGCTTTGTTCTGGTCAATAAAGGCCAGTTGCTGCACGAATTCAACCTCGGCGGTGCGGCGATGCATGCAAAACATCAGCAGGAAATGTTGAAGATGCAGCAGAGCGGCATGCTCACGCCTACAGGCATGAAGGAAATGGGCCACGGTTCGATGGCTGGCATGGATCACGGAATGATGAAACACGACGACCCGAATAGCGTCCTCGTTGAACCTGGCAAAACCGCGGAGCTGACCTGGACCTTCACCAAGGCCACCAGCCTGGAATTTGCCTGCAATATCCCTGGCCATTATCAGGCAGGCATGGTCGGCAAGTTGACTGTCAGTCAGTAAGCACTCAAAGGCGGGCACAAAGGCTGGTAGAATCCGCTGATTCTTCAGTCAGGTTTCCGCCATGCATCCCGCAGCCGAACACTCGCCGCTGGGCAAATCCAGCGAATACATCGCCACGTACACGCCGTCCTTGCTGTTTCCGATCCCGCGCACCGCGAAATGGGCAGAGCTGGGTCTGACGGCTGAAACCCTGCCGTACAAGGGCGTGGATTTCTGGAACTGCTTCGAGCTGTCGTGGCTGTTGCCGTCCGGCAAGCCTGTGGTGGCGATCGGCGAATTCAGCATCCCGGCGGATTCGCCGAACATCATCGAATCGAAGTCGTTCAAGCTGTACCTCAATTCGCTGAACCAGACGCCGTTTGCCGACACCGCGAGCCTTGAAGCGACACTGGTGAAAGACCTGTCCGCTGCGGCGGGTAAACCGGTTGGCGTGCGGATTCGCAGCCTGAAAGACGTTGAAGCCGAAGGCGTCGTGGCGCTGCCGGGCGTGTGCATCGATGACCTGGAGATCAGCGTCAGCAACTACGAGCATCCGCGGCCGGAGCTGCTGCGTTGCGACGAGTCGCGCATTGTCGAGGAAAGCGTGCACAGTCATTTGCTCAAGTCCAATTGCCCGGTCACCAGCCAGCCGGACTGGGGCAGCGTGGCGGTGGAATACCGTGGCGCGGCGCTGGACCATGCGAGTTTGCTGGAATACATCGTGAGTTTTCGCCAGCACTCGGACTTTCATGAACAATGCGTGGAGCGGATTTTCCTCGACCTGCAACGGTTGCTGAAGCCGGAGAAGCTGACGGTGTATGCGCGCTACGTACGGCGTGGCGGGTTGGACATCAATCCGTATCGCAGCACTGAAGACGTCCAATTGCCGAACCACCGTCTGGTCCGTCAATAAAGTACCAATGTGGGAGCTTGCTCACCATGAGTCCAGCACGTTCAGCATTGATGTTGACTGACACTCCGCAACCGCGAGCAGGCTCGTACCCAAAGGGATTGCGTTGCAAATCGCAGATATGAAAAAGCCCCGCTAGCGATAGCGGGGCTTTTTTGTATCCGGCGGGTTCAGATCCCCATATTGCCCAGGGTCAATACGATGTTGCGCAAGGTGCCAGCAATGGCAGGGTGTTCGAGTTCGAAGCGTTCGACGGCCAGGTTTACGCCGTCAGCGAGGCTGGAGTCCTGGGTTTTGGTTTCGAGCTCGATTTCAAGTTCGATCTGTTGCATCAGCGCATGCAGGTCTTCGCGCTCGGCTTCGGTCAGCGGTGGATTCTGTTCCAGTTGCTCGCGCAGAGTGTTGAGCTGTTGTTGCAGTTCGCGGGCAGGCATGGCGTTCTTCCTTTTATCGATAGGCACTGGCATAGACCGCGGCAGTGCGCCAAAGGTCTATGGCTGACCTTTAGATTAATCCACTCGCGCGAAACCTGCATGATCCCGGTCAGGGCTTTTCACCCTTGAGACGACGCAGGCTGATATCGGCCAGGCAAGTGTCGAGTTCGCCCAGGTGATCGATCACCGAATGCACGCCCAGACTGAACAACTGCACTGTCGCCTTGCCGCGCAGGTGTTCGCGTTCTTTCTGGCTCAAAGCCTGCCATTCGCTGGGCGCCAGCCCGCAGAGCGAGCCGCAGGAGGCCAGGCCAATCGTCCACAGCCCGGCATTCAGGCCCGACTGCAGCAGTCGCGGTTCGCCGCTGACCAGCACGCAGCCATCCAGGCGCTCGACATTCAACGCCATCAAGGCTTGCCAGCACGCATTCGGCGCGGGCCAGGGATTGATTGTTGCGGGGTGTTGCGAAGGTTTGATCCATTCCGGCAGAGCGGCGGCCAGGGAATGGCTAAGGGCAGGGGTGAGTTCGTCGAGCCAGGCGCAGGGAATCTGCTGACGTTGCAAGCTGTGCAAACTATCCAGGGCGCCCGGGGTGACCTCAGCGTGCTCGGCACAGTGGGCGCCGTGCTGACGCGTCCGGGCGCCGAAATCCACCAGGCAACCGCTGAGGCCGAACAAGACGGCGGTCAGGCTGGGCGTGGCGAGGGGCAAGGTTTCGGCGTGCGGCATGTCAACGTCCTTGAAATAGCGACAAGGCTATGCGCGGCCGGTGACAGTTGGATGACATAGATGTGAATCACTTACACTCAGGGCGAATCATCCGAAGGCCATCACGCACGATACTGCCTAAAGCGGCTTTTCCATCTTATACTAGCCAGCTTAATGCCCGGGCCAAGACGCCCGCGCCAGTACAAACCAAGGAGTTTTCTATGCGCTGGAGCAATCATCTAGCTCAGCTTTGTGTATGCGCCAGTGCCTTACTGGCTCCGTTCGTTGCCCAGGCAGCCACGGAAGATGACCCTTGGGAAAGCATCAACCGTCCCATCTACAAATTCAACGATGTGGTCGACACCTATGCGCTGAAGCCTTTGGCGCAGGGCTACCAGTTCGTCACCCCGCAGTTTCTCGAAGACGGCATCCACAACATGTTCCGCAACGTCGGTGATGTCACCAACCTTGCCAACAACATCTTGCAGGCCAAACCGGCCGCCGCCGGGGTCGATACCGCGCGCTTGATCTTCAACACCACCTTTGGCGTGCTGGGCTTCTTCGACGTGGGCACCAAAATGGGCCTGAATCGCAGCGACGAAGACTTCGGTCAGACGTTGGGCTACTGGGGCGTAGGCAGCGGTCCGTACGTGATGCTGCCGTTTCTCGGCCCAAGCACTCTGCGTGATGCGCCGGCGAAATACGTCGATGGCTACACCGGCCCATACCCGTACATTCACGATGTGCCGGTGCGTAACTCGATCTTCGGTCTGAACATTGTCGATACCCGCGCCAGCCTTCTGTCCGCCGAGAAGCTCATCACTGGCGACAAGTACACCTTCATCCGCAATGCGTACTTGCAGAACCGCGAATTCAAAGTCAAGGACGGTCAGGTCGAAGACGATTTCTGATCACGACCGGTAAAACGAAGAAGGCGGCCTGTTGGCCGCCTTCTTTGGTTTTGGATCCCGGTTATTTCATCTTCAAGATTGTAAGGCCGAGTTTCTGACTGCCGCCGTCCTGTTCTTTGACCCACACCACTTCGGTGTCGGCCTCGAGGCCTTTGAGTGCCGCATGATCGGAATCGATCCGTACGCTAAGGCGGTCACCTGCCTTGAACAAACGAGGCGCCTCAACCTGCATGCCACTGCTGGAAAGGTCGATACAGACGCCTGCAACCTCGTCTCCTTCATGAATGAGCGCAACGTCGGCATCCACCCGCATGCGGATGAAATCACGCTTTTCGCTGTAGTCCCGATCGGTTTGACTCATGGGCTTGGTCCTTCCATTGGGTTACGGTTTTGCCTGTTCTTATAACTCCCGGTGATTTGACAAGTAAAGACGTCAAGCGACCATCGGCGTGAGCTTGAAACGCCCCGCGGATGGGAGTACCGTCTGCGCCTTAGAAGGGCACCTCTGGTGTGCCTGCGAGTAGGGTGAATGCCCGAAAGCGGTGCAACAGAGAGGCTAGAAAGCGAATCCAGTAGTGTGCGCGGGGTCAATTGCCCAGCCTGCTACGCCAACCTAATTCTGGCGCCGTTTGCCCACATGCCAAAAACCAGTGCCACGCTGCTGATAATCGATGATGACGAAGTAGTGCGCGCGAGCCTCGCCGCCTATTTGGAAGACAGTGGTTTCAGCGTCTTGCAGGCCAGCAATGGCCAGCAGGGTCTTCAGGTATTCGAGCAAGACAAGCCCGACTTGGTCATCTGCGATCTTCGCATGCCGCAGATGGGCGGACTCGAACTCATCCGCCAGGTCACCGAGCGGTCACCGCAAACCCCAGTGATTGTGGTGTCGGGTGCCGGCGTGATGAACGACGCGGTCGAGGCCTTGCGCCTGGGCGCAGCGGATTACCTGATCAAGCCTCTCGAAGATCTGGCTGTGCTCGAGCACTCCGTGCGCCGGGCCCTGGATCGCGCGCGCCTGCTGCTGGAAAACCAGCGCTATCGCGAGAAGCTGGAAAAGGCCAATCGTGAGCTCGAAGCCAGCCTGAACCTGCTCCAGGAAGACCAGAACGCCGGTCGCCAGGTACAGATGAACATGCTGCCGGTCAGCCCGTGGACCATCGACGAGTTCCAGTTTGCTCACCAGATCATCCCGTCGCTGTACCTGTCGGGTGATTTCGTCGACTACTTTCGGGTCGACGAGCGTCGGGTAGCGTTCTACCTGGCGGACGTTTCCGGCCATGGCGCCTCTTCAGCCTTCGTTACCGTGCTGCTGAAATTCATGACCACGCGCTTGCTGTTTGAATCCAAGCGCAACGGTACATTGCCGGAATTCAAGCCTTCAGAGGTCCTTGGTCATATCAACCGGGGCCTGATCAGTTGTAAGCTGGGTAAACACGTCACAATGGTCGGTGGAGTCATCGACGAGGAGACAGGTTTGTTGACCTATAGCATCGGCGGTCATTTGCCGTTGCCTGTGTTGTACACGCCAGACAGTGTCCGTTATCTGGAAGGGCGTGGCCTGCCGGTGGGCCTCTTCAATGAAGCCACCTACGAAGACCACGTGCTGGAACTGCCGCCGACGTTCAGCCTGACGCTGATGTCTGATGGCATTCTGGACCTTTTGCCAGAGCCTACACTCAAAGAAAAAGAAGCGGCTTTGCCCCAACGGGTCAAGGCAGCGGGCGGCACCCTGGATGGGCTGCGGCAGGTTTTTGGATTGGCCACGCTAGGGGAGATGCCGGATGATATCGCCCTGTTGGTGTTGAGCAGGAATCTTCAATGAGTACCGGTAGAATCCAGTTCGCCGAGCAGGACGGCACCTTTGTCCTGAAGTTCGTCGGTGAAGTTCGCCTGACCCTGTGTTCGGCGTTGGATGCGACTATTGAGCGGATCTTCACGGCGTTGAACTTCAACGCGATCGTGATCGACCTGACCGAAACCCGCAGCATCGACAGCACTACCCTTGGCCTGCTGGCCAAACTGTCGATCCTGTCGCGGCAAAAGGTCGGCCTGCTGCCGACCGTCGTCACCACCCACGAAGACATCACCCGTCTGCTTCAGTCCATGGGCTTCGAGCAGGTGTTCAACATCGTTGACCGCCCGATCCCGTGCCCTGAATGCCTGACCGACCTGCCAGACCAGGATCAGTCCGAGGAAGTGGTGCGGATCAAGGTGCTTGAAGCACACAAGATCCTGATGGGGCTGAACGATTCGAATCGTGAAGCGTTCCATGATCTGGTGAATGCCCTAGAGCGTCACTGATCCCTGTGGCGAGGGAGCTTGCTCCCGCAGGGCTGCGAAGCGGCCCTGAAACATCCACGTCGTTGGGTCAGCCAGATCCCGGTTAATCGCTTTACGACTGCTGCGCAGCCGAGCGGGAGCAAGCTCCCTCGCCACCGTTCTTCATCTGCCTCAAAGCCGCACAAAAAAAGGGCGAACCCAATGGGTTCGCCCTTTTTGCATGGCGTCGAAACTACATCACAACTTGGCCTGCAACAGCGACTCAAGCTTCTCCTGATCACGGGCAAACTGACGAATACCCTCAGCCAGTTTCTCGGTTGCCATCGCATCTTCGTTCGACAACCAACGGAACTGCGCTTCATTCAGGTTCAAGCGCGCTTCGCCGGCATGACCCGGAGCGAGTTTACGCTCCAGTTTGCCTGTGTCCGCCGCCAGCTTGTCGATCAAGTCAGGGCTGATAGTCAAACGGTCACACCCGGCCAACTGCTCGATCTGATTCAGATTACGGAAGCTCGCGCCCATGACCACGGTCTTGTAGTCATTGGCCTTGTAGTAGTTGTAAATGCGCGTCACCGATTGCACGCCCGGATCATCCGCACCGGTGTAGTCGTTGCCGTTGGCCTTCTTGTACCAGTCGTAGATCCGGCCCACGAACGGCGAAATCAGGAACACACCCGCATCGGCGCACGCGGCCGCCTGGGCGAACGAGAACAGCAGCGTCAGATTGGTCTGGATGCCTTCTTTTTCCAGAATCTCGGCAGCGCGGATACCTTCCCAGGTGGAAGCGATCTTGATCAGCACGCGGTCACGGCCGATGCCGGCCTTGTCGTACAGCTCGATCAGACGGTGCGCACGCTTCAATACGGCGTCAGTGTCGAACGACAGGCGCGCATCCACCTCAGTGGAAATACGGCCCGGAATCACCTTCAGAATCTCTTGCCCTACCGCAACGCCAAAACGGTCGCTGGCCAGGCCCACGTCGCCCTTGCAGTCGTTGACGCAAGCGTTCAGCAACTCGGCATAAGCGGGAATGGCCGCCGCTTTGAGCAGCAGGGAAGGGTTGGTGGTAGCGTCCACCGGTTTAACGCGAGCAATCGCTTCGAAGTCGCCGGTGTCGGCAACCACGGTGGTCATCTGTTTGAGTTGTTCCAGCTTGGAAGTCATGGGCGTGCTCTGTCCTATGGGTCTAATGACATTACCCGAGCGCTGACAGCCACTCAAGGGCGCATGTACGTATCGAAGGCCCCAGCGGCAACAACCTGAAAACGGCTGTTTGAATGGCGGGGCGCGGTGTCCGTAAATACGATGCCAAATCCGGGCGCAGGTTCAACCCGGGTGACCGTTAGCGTCCTTTCAGCAACTGCGCCGCCTGATCCAGCAACACCAAAGGTTCCTTGGCCTTGTGAATATCCACCGACAACAACTGCCGAAACTTGCGCGCCCCCGGAAACCCGGTGCCCAGCCCCAGCACATGCCGGGTGATGTGGTGCATGGAACCGCCCGCATCAATATGCGCCGCTATATAAGGCCGCAATTGCGCCAGCGCCTCGGCCCGGCTGATCACCGGCGCCGTGCTGCCGAACAGTTGCTGATCCACCTCGGCCATGACATAAGGATTGTGATACGCCTCGCGCCCCAGCATCACGCCATCAAACGTCTGCAAATGCTCGTGACAGGCCTCCAGCGTCTTGATCCCGCCGTTGAGAATAATCTCCAGTTCCGGAAAATCCTTCTTCAACTGCGCCGCCACGTCATACCGCAGAGGCGGAATGTCGCGGTTCTCCTTCGGCGACAACCCCTCCAGAATCGCAATCCGCGCATGCACGGTAAAACTCGTGCACCCGGCATCGCGAACGGTGCCGACGAAATCACACAACTCCTCGTAACTGTCCCGTCCGTTGATCCCGATCCGATGCTTCACCGTCACCGGAATCGACACCGCATCGCGCATCGCCTTCACACAATCCGCCACCAACTGCGGATGCCCCATCAACACCGCGCCGATCATATTGTTCTGCACCCGATCACTCGGGCAGCCGACATTCAGGTTCACCTCGTCGTAACCGTGCTCCTGCGCCATGCGCGCGCAAGCGGCCAGGTCCAGGGGAACGCTGCCACCGAGTTGCAGGGCGAGCGGGTGTTCGGCTTCGTTGTGACGCAGGAAGCGGTCGTGATCGCCGTTGAGCAGCGCGCCGGTTGTGACCATTTCGGTGTAGAGGAGGGCGTGCTTGGAGAGCAGGCGCAGGAAGAAACGGCAGTGGCGGTCTGTCCAGTCCATCATGGGTGCAACGCTGAACCGCCGAGACAGCGCAGGGCTTGTGTTTGTTGGGCTGGAGTGGGTGTTTGGTACCATTTTGCTCTACATATTTTCAGCGTGTTTTGGGGCGTTTTCGGGCGTTTTTTGACTCTCGGTGGTACGATGTACCACTTCAAAACTGACGCGTACCACTTTCGATATGGCGACTATCAGGGCAAGAAAACTGGCGGATGGGACAGTGAGCTACACGGCTCAGATCCGCATCAAGCGCGACGGAGTGCAAGTCTACCAAGAGAGCCAAACGTTCGCCCGAAAACAGGCGGCGCAAGCTTGGGTGCGCCGACGTGAGGCTGACCTCGATCAACCAGGTGCGATTGAGCGAGCGAATCGGAAGGGTATTACCGTCCAGGACATGATCAAACAGTACCTGGATGAGATGGAGAAAGTTCGCCCCTTGGGTAAAACCAAGGATGCCACCCTCAATGCCATTGCTGCGTCGGACTTCGGGCAGACCGTTGACTCCGACATCAATAGTCAGCGGTTGGTGGACTTTGCGCTATGGCGTATGAGTAAGGAGGGCGGCGGCGTTCAACCGCAGACTGCTGGCAATGACCTGGCCCATCTTGGGGCTGTTCTGTCGATTGCTCGACCTGCGTGGGGATATGCGGTCGATCCGCATGCAATGACGGATGCTCGAAAGGTTTTGAGGAAGCTGGGCTATAACATGAAAAGCCGTGAGCGGGACCGGCGGCCAACCAAGGATGAACTGGATAAGTTGCTTAAGCACTTTGTTGGCATTTTGGAACGCCGTCCCAGCTCAATCAATATGCTGAAGGTGGCTGGTTTCGCGTTGTTCTCAACGCGTCGGCAGGACGAGATCTGCCGCATTCTTTGGGCTGATGTCGATGAGGAAGGTCAGCGCGTGCTTGTACGGGACATGAAAAACCCGGGGCAGAAGATTGGGAATAATGTTTGGTGTTACGTCCCTGACGAAGCCTGGAACATTCTTCAAAGCATGCCAAAAGAACGTGCTGAAATATTCCCGTACAATTCTTCGTCAATCTCTACGGCTTGGGCAAAGGCCTGCAAGTTTCTTATGATTGAGGACCTACACTTTCACGATCTGAGACACGATGGCGTTAGTCGGCTATTTGAGATGGACTGGGACATCCCCAGGGTTGCCAGCGTCTCTGGACATAGAGATTGGAACTCCCTGAGACGTTATACCCACCTCCGGGGAAGCCGTGACCCATATCAAAATTGGGAGTGGTTGAGGATGATTGTGCAAGCGACTGTGAGTCTTGGAACTAATTAATTATTTGGACTCGATGTTTCATAAACGTTACAGGTGAGCTTATTCCGATTACCTTTTGAAAGGTGCTCTGTGGGACGCTAAAAATTTTTTGAAAGCTTCATAAGCTTGTCCTGAGTGCGCTGTTAAGAATTTCATGACGCGTTAGCTAGACGGTTTTGAAAAGCCCGACTACTGTGCAGTGTGTGCGAATTTTTTCGTGGTTTATGACTGGCTTTGTTCCTATCTAACGCGGGGTGGTCATGTATAGGTATATTCATTTTATCGCGTTGTTTGCGTCTTTGGCCTTTCCGACTATGACTTATTCTAGTTACATGCAAAGTAACAAAGATAAAGCGCTGGAAGGAAAGGTGCATGCGGTACTTATAGGTCTTCCGATCAACCGTTCGAGTTTTGATGTAGGTGTTCATCGAGATGAGGTGTTGCTTGTTGGAATGATTGAATCTCCCGCGTTAGCGAAAACCGTGGTGAATGCGGTTTCTGCCGTTCCCGGCGTATTACGGGTTCATAATGAACTGAAGTCAGCGCCCCGCAGTGATAAATCCTACGATTTAACAATGGCAAAGCAGTTAGATCTAGTTGTAGAAAATTCTGGTATCGCCGGCCCCCAACGTATTGCTGCTTACGTAATCGAGGGAGGGTTATATTTGATGGGGCCAGTTACCGAGTCGGAAGGAAATAAGGTCGTAAAGGCTGTTGTGGCTTGGTCCTCTTCTCATCCTGAGCTTAAGAAGATAGTTAAGCTTTTTGTGTATTGGAAGGAAGTTCCTGGGTTGGTAAGTATAAAGGGATGTCAGATCTACATTATGGATAGTGCAATAGGGAAGAGTGAAAAAGTCTCTTGGGATGGACGTTGTGTTAAAGGCATTGCTGAGGGGCAAGGGGTAATTACCCTTGTAAAAGGGGGGGAGAATGTAAAAGGGGAAGGGGTGTTTGAGCATGGTTCTTTGGTAAGAGGTACTCTTAAGTATCAAAGAGGTGCCGAGTCATTTGTTTATAATGGTGGGATATTCAATCTGCTGCCTCAAGGCCCCGGTACAGCGAAGATAGAGAGCGCAGATGTGAGTGCAGAAGTGGTTGGTACATTCGATGAGGGAGAAATAGAAAATTGGAAAACCGCAACGAATCTTAAAACCGGGGAGGTCCGTCGTTTTGGGGAGAGTCGAGCTGTTGTGGCTACGACAGAGCCTGATTCAGGCTCTGGTGATGAGTCATCCGGGATTGGCAACATCATAGGCGGTCTACTACAAGGGGCTGGGCAGGCAATGCAATCGATGGGCGGGACACAGTATGGTAAAGGAGTGCTTATTGAAGGAATTGGTGGTGCAGTTGCCGGTGATGAAGATGTTGCTAATAAATCTATGCAATCGCTCAATTCAGGCCGAGCTTCTGCGACATATGGTCAGGGTTTAGTTTCAGCAGAGTCAAAAAAGGAGAATTGTCGATACACGCCATCAGGTTCGATTCGTGGTTGTGTAGTGCCCAGTTTGAATCATTGCATTAAAGTTCGGCCTGGTCGAGATGGGCAAGCGGAACGTTTTAATGGCTGCTCAGAACCTATAAGTTTATATGTATGCAGTTCCGGTCAGGGACAGCGATCGAGTAACGCTGTATCGCCTCTTTGTTCCAGTCTGGTGAACCCCTCAAACAGTAATGCTATCGCGGAACCCTTGAACTATCCCATAGATCCAGGTCGGAGCATTCCTATCTCGGGAAGCTCTGTCACTTGGGCTTGCCCTCCCGGTCGTACCGATGTCTTGGGGTGGGATGGGAGAACTTTACAAACGGTCTGCTACGAAGCGGGGCTTCAAACGGATAGTCGTTGATTGTCAGCGGATATTTACGAGTCGGGTTCAATTAGATAAGAACAGGGCGCCCTCATATCGGCGGCGCCAGTGATAGAGTGAATTAACTGGCTCGGCGGAATCCGTTGAGCTGGTTGAATTCTTTCACAGCAGCCTCCCGTTGCAAATCTAGGTAAGCCGCCAGATCAGTAATGTGGATGCCTTTTGCGCTTTTTTGGCTCGACTCCATCCGCGTGATCGGGATTTTGATCTGCCCGGCCATGACCTTGCGCTGGAACATATCGGTGGTTAGGTGCGTAAAGTAGTCCTTGCAAACCATGTCCAGTGGGATGATCGCCTGGCCGTTGTACTGAGCCATCAGGATGAAAGCAGTGTTCATTTTTCCTCCTGGGCTGCGGGTTGATCCTGTTGTTCTCTGCTGATTTTCGGCAATTCCAGCGCTGCCTGCTTCCACGCCCGACGCATCCATGCTGCGAAACCCGCTTTATAGGCGTAATGCTCGCGGGCGAATGTGTCAGATGTACTTGCTCCTGGTGTCCTGATGTACGTCACGCGCTTTCTGCAGTACTGCAGGCCTTCAGGTATTGGAAACTCATTCTCGAACTCGGCTCGCTCGTCGATCTGAACTACTTCGACGGCCAGCCTTGGCGGTCTTTCGAGAATACATTCAGGGTGCGTATACCCCACAGCAGGCTGCGCGGGCGGGCGATTCTGAGCGATTAGCGTTGCATTGGGTGTGGCTGCCTCGCGCAGCTTTTCGTGGGGTATAAGCGCCTCGGTGGTGCTGCTGGAAGGAGAAATAATGCCTGCTGCTGCGCAGCAGAGGCTGTTTGTTTCTAGTGTGTCGACACTGGTTTCCCTGCAGAGCAAAGCGGTCGTGGATTGAGTGTTGTGCTGGTCCTTTTGCATGCCGCTTTCCTCCGAGGTTCGAATGCGCGTGGGTTCATCTGCCGCTGGTGGGGCGTGAGCCGGGATGCGGTGGGTGTTGGATTGGGGGGAGATCTGGCTCATGCGGCGCTCTCCTGATTTGCCGGTTCCAGCAGGGCTGCGATGGCGAGCGCTTGAGCGCACAAGACGCGGGTTTCGCGCTCGAGTTTTTTTCCCGTGCGAAAGGCTGCGAATGTCTCGGCGGCAATGCGGAGCTTTTCGGCGATATCGAGCAACGTCTGGCGTTCGGGTTCGCCAAGCGTCAATGCTTGCTGAAGGCGCTTGCTGAATTGCGCCAAGCGAGCGTGGTCAGCCTTGATGAAGTCGAGGGAGGCCCTTAACTCGCGGATGGTCTTGGCGCTTTCTGCGCGCTGGATGTCGTCGCTTTCTTTCATGCCGGCAGACATGCCGTCGCTGTGGCCCATGAAGTAGCCGGCCAATACCAATAGCCCGGCCAGAACGATCAGGGCGATGAGTGCGCAGATCTGAATTGCAGTCATGTGGTGTGCTCCTGGTGATGTCTTTGGCTGGTGGTGGCAGCCGTTCGGTTTGTGGTTGTTACTCGGCGGTTTCGTCCTGCTGTCGCTGCATGTCTTCGTCGGCCCTGTAGGCGCGGATGTCGATCAGTGAGGCGACGTGCCGGATGTGGGCGTACTTCGGTGCCTTGCGGCTGGTGTCTAGCGTGGTGATGGGGAGCTGGATGCGGCCGCTGCTGATCTCAGCCACGAACGATTGCTCGTTGAGATTGCGGAAGTACTGCTCGCGCACTTTGTCCAGTGGGATCAGGACGTCGCCGAAGATGCGGTAGAGCAGTTCGACGGTGGCTGACTCCGGTGCTGGGTGTAGGCGCAGCGGGTTTTGTGCTGTGTTACTCATGGCTTTGTTGGGCCTCCTTGCGTTGTTTTCTGCCCGGGTGATTCCAGGCGTTCAGGCAGTGCCGTTTGGTCAGCTCGCGCAGATGTTCGGGCACTTCAAGGAGCGCGGCGTTACGCTCCTCTCGTGTCCGCATGGCGATGATCTGGCGGGCGTATTCCCTAGGCCACGTCACGGTTGTCTGCCGGGATGGCAGGTAGGTCGACGCCTAGCTGTTCGGCCAGCCAGCGGATGCCGGGTTGTTTCACCCGGGTCGACTGGCTGTACTGCATGCCGAGCTGGTCGTGATACCACTGGCCGTCCTTTATCCGCAGGTAGTCCCGGTCACGGTTGGGATAGGCCGGTAGGTTCCGTTCGTTGAGCAGACCTTTTTCCCGCATGCGAGCGATGAGCTTGGGCCGGGTCAGGCCGAGGTGGGTTGCGGCTTGGGCGAGGGTGCGTTCCATTGCGTCCCCCTCATGCCGCGTGCGCGGCAGGGGTTGCCGCTGCAGCGAGGTGGTTGATGGACTCGGTGACCTTGCCGTAGATCTCGACATCGGTGCCGTACACGGTGAAGCACCGGGTGTGTGGGCTTTTGTTGCCGATGCTCAGGATGGTGGTGACACCTGATCGAGATTGAGTGAGATGAAGCGCGACGATTAGCGGGTAGTCGAAACCCATGTCGAGGTTCAGCACGCCGCCGGTGCGCACCAGCTCAAACACTCGTTGCTTGTCCGAGACTTCAAAGCGGCCGTATTCGCGGCTGGCGTGGGGACGGTGCAGCAGGTCGCTGGTATTGCTGGCGTCGAACGGGCCGTTGGCGATCTCTTCGATGAAGTCGGCCAGCTTGAGATGCATCTTCTTTTCGTTCTGCAGGGTCAGCGTGTGGCGTTCGCTGCCCAGCTCCACGACGAAGGTGCTTTCCGAGATGCCGCGTTCAACCTTGAGGCGGAACGCCAGGCACTCGCGCTTGGGCGCGGTCCGGAGTACGTGGTTGAAGGTCTCGGTCAGGTTGACTTGGGCGTTGAGCAACTGAAGTGTGCGGTTGTCGATTTTGTACTTGATCATGCTGCATGCCCTCCGTCGTTCGGATTGACTGGGGCAGGAGTGGTGCGTGCTGTCAGCTTCGGTTTGCTGATGGCGAAGGCGCAGCCGTACTCGCGGGCTAGGCGCCGGATCTCAAAGATTTGGAAGGAGTTAGCAGCGGCCGGATGGACGTGCAGGGTTGCTGTGGTGTGCATGGTGTTGCCTCGCTCTGTGGTGGAAGAGTGAGACGAATATCAACCTTTGGTTGCGCTATGTCAACTGCTGGTTGATTTGTTGGTTGCGATAGAGGCATACAGCTATCATCGTGAGCATCCCTAACGACGTCTGCCTGACAAGCACTTGTGCTTAGAGCATATAAAATGAGGTTCTAAATGGATTTTCCTGGCGAAAAACTAATCTTACGTCTTTGGGATACTCTTGCTGTAAGCGGAGTTAGTACTCTGCTAAAACCTTGGCAGATAAAGCGTGAGGGATCCGCTCAGATTGAAATTCGTCGTTTAGAGCTTCTTTCGATGGCTCAGGCTGAGGTGGACGCAGAAAAAATAAAAGAGGGCAGTAAAAGTCTGCAAGACTTTATGCCACGAAATAACCTTTTGCTTCAAAAGCATTCTAACGATTCTATTGATGATCGTGTAGAACCTGTATTAATAGTTTCAGAGGTTTTTGAAAAAACCATCGAACAAATGATTGGTGATAATGTTCGAAAAAATATAAATATTTCCAAAGCAGTGTTTTACGCTGAAGACCATTTAAAGCATAAGGCCAGTCCTGGGTCAGATACTGCGGTAGAGAAAGATTGGGTTCATCGATGGCGCGAGCTTGTGGGCAATGTTTCCTCAGAAGAAATGCAACGCTTGTGGGGCCGGCTATTAGCTGAAGAGGTCGAATCCCCTGGTTCTTTTTCTTTACGATGCCTTGAGTTTATAAAAAATCTCTCTCGCCAAGAAGCGCATCTAATAGAGCGGCTTGCAAAGATTAGCTTCAGAAAGAATCTTTGGGGTGATGATGATGTTCTTGAGGAGTTTGGTTTTAGCTTTGATGATTTAATGGAACTTCAAGGATTAGGCGTGATTTCAGGCGTAGAAGCTGAATCATTGATGAGTAGTGTTCCATCTATCGATTCAGAAGAAGGACGGTTCAGAACGTTAATCGTTTTATCAAGCAAAAAGTTGCTAGTAATTCAAAGTGATGATGCGAAAAGCGTGGATTATAAATCTTATCTTGTTACAAGATTAGGGCAGCAGCTATTAAGATTGAGTTCGGTTGATCCTGAGATTGAGTTCTTTAAGAAGTTTTCTAAAATGCTTATGTTGGAAGGGTATTCTGTTATTCTTGTCAGTTATGTTGAGGGTGACGACGGCTATTTTGAATGGGAAGAGGAAGAAGATGAGCTTAAGCTAGGTCTCTAAATTTTTTGGAGTTATTCCGGGATGAAAGAGCCTACTACTTTTCCGCAAATATGAGTTTCCTCTGTGATTTCAATAATCGGATATTGAGGGTTGATTGGGCGTAAAAATTGGCGGCCAGCATCCTCAACTAGTATTTTAAACGTAGCTTCATTCGTCCTGGGAACTCTAGCAATTACCCTATCTCCGGTTTTTGTTTCTGCTTCAGGGTCTACGAAGATTATGCATCCTGCAGGATAACTACGCCCTGGTCCCGGATTCGTCATCGAGTCACCGAGAACCTTCAAGGCATAGCCATGGTTGCTTATCGGAACCGGGCACGACAACCAGGAGTCACTATCATAGTTCTCTATGTTTGAGATCGCCTCGCACCAGGCCCCGGCTTGAACCCAAGAGATCAATGGAACCTTGCCAAAGCGCTGATTGATTTCACTAACGTTGCTCAAGTCACTAGGGGCTAGAACGCGAACGTTGCTATAGCCAGTCTGCTCCTTCGGTAGAACCCCGTACTCAAGCCATTCCCGCCTGACACCAAGCCATGAGCAGAGCGCAGACATGCTATCTGCCTCAGCCATCGCTTCGCCATTCAGCCACTTGCTGATGGCCTGGGTCGTTTTATCAACTCCCACGCTTTTCAACTGACGATGAATATCCACTCCACGACCTCGGGCACGTACGCCGGCATCGTTGAGAGCTTCGTGTAGGCGCTCGCTGAAAGCTGCGCGGAGAGAATTTTTATCAACCATGAGTTGAGAGTCTCATAAAGGTTGCGCAATAGTCAGTTGATCTATAACATCAACCGCAAGTTGATAAATGGAGGTTGTCATGTTGGACCCCGCAGATTTTCCGAGCGCGATTGCGTTTGCGTTTGAAGCCGTAGGCGGCATCGGGGCCGCTGCGAAGGTATGCGATAGAAGCTACCAAGCTCTGAACAAATGGCGTCAGGCTGCATGCCTGCCGCGAACGGATTACACAGGTGAAACCAAATACGCCGAGCTGTTGGCGACTGCTGCGAAGCAGAAAGGCAACGCATTCCAAGCTGCTTGGCTGTTGAACGCTTCGGCTCCGCAAAAAGCAGCTGCGTGATCAGAAAAAAGGCGACCTAAAGGCCGCCTAGTTCCTCCCGGCACGCACCACCACAGCGCTGTCGGATCGCGATAGAGAAAGGCGGGCACACCACATGCAACCACCGCTCTTTATCGCGCTTTTCCAAGGCTCGGAAGCCTTGGTGTTGCTGCCTCTTCCACCACAGATTTGGCAGCTGATGCGCCAGGGGTGAGCAACGGATTGCTCGCCCCGGCACGGTGCCGGTGTCGATCCCGAAGATCTAGCCGGCGTTTGGGCCCTTTCAAGCCACGCGGCAAATGTATCACCACTGCATGTCGCGCGGCACTGGCAACTTACAAGGATTAATGCCATGAGCCGTATCGCTCTTAGTTCTGTTGAGCGGGCGCAGCGGGAAGTTTTGCCGCTCGATCTCGCGCTTTACCATGCCGCTCGGGACTACCCCGGTGGCGCCGCTGCTATCGCCGCCACCACCGGCCGGAATGCAACCACGCTGCAGCACAAGTTGTCCCCAACCCACCCAAGCCACACCGTGAACATTCAAGAGTTCGGCGAGATCCTGGAGCTGACTAAGGATCGCCGCATTCTGGATGCGGTGCATGCGTTGGTCGGTGACACGACTTGGCAGGAGCTGGCTGAGGCGTACACCAACGACATGCCCGAGACGTTGACCACTGGGATTGCCGAGTACTTCCGGCGGGTGGCGGATCTGGCGGATACCTGGGCCAAGAGCATTGGCGACGGGGTGGTTTCTGATGAGGAACTGGCTGCGATTCGCCTGCAGGTGTTTCGTGGAATTCAGGGGCTGTTGGGGTTGTTCAACCGCGCCACCTACGTCAACCAGACGACGCGGGGTGCTGATTTTGGCTGACATCGCTGATTTCGCTAATGACCTGGTGCAGGAGCGTATTGATCAGGCGTTGGCTGCACGTCGCCTCGCCGCCAAGCCTGCTTTGGCGGCGCATTCGTTTCTGTTCTGTGAAATGTGTGACGGACCGATTCCGGAGGCTCGCCGTTTGGCGCAGCCCGGCTGCACGCAGTGTGTCGATTGCCTTTCCCTCGCGGAATTGAAGGGGACACGCCATGCTCGATGAAGTGTTGGGACAGTTCGCAGACTACGGTCTTGAGCCTGCGCAGCCATTGGTGTTCGGCAAGCTCACCCGCTGCAAGACGGCCCAAGACAAGGGCAAGGAAAAAAACGGCTGGTATGTCGTACATGAGCAACGCACCGAGAAAGGCGAAACGCTCATCTTCGGTGCGTTCGGTGACTGGCGTTCGGGTGAGTCCCAAAAGATCAAGGTCAAGGCCGGGCGCATGTCGCCAGAAGAGCGCGAGGTTATGCGCGCTCGGCAGGAAGAGGCCAAGCGGCGTGCGGCTGAGATCTCGGCCAATGCGGCACGTCGTGCAGCCAAGCGGGCAGCGGGCATGTTTAAGCGCATGCCGGAAAAGGGCCGTAGCGACTATCTGGATCGCAAGCAAATTGTCGGCTTCGGCGTTCGGTATGCGCCGCGCACTGGTGCGTTCCTGGTACCGATGAGCAATGTGCGGGACGAGATTGTTGGCCTGCAGGTGGTGTTCCCGACCAAGCAAGAGGACACCGGCCGGGACAAGTCATATTGGCCTTACGGCATGTCGAAAGAGGGCGCCTTCCATCTGATCGGGCCACACCCGGATCCGGGCGAGCCGGTGCTGGTGTGTGAGGGTTACGCGACCGGCGCAAGCCTGCATATGGCCACGTCATTGACTGTGGCCGTTGCGTTTGATGCGGGCAATTTGTTGGTGGTTTGCAAGGCTATGCGCGAGCGTTTCGCCGGTTGCCCGCTGATCATCTGCCGAGACGATGACTGGAAGACCACGAAGCCGAATGGTGACGCCTGGAATCCCGGTGAAGAGAAGGCCAATAACGCGGCGTTGATCGTCGGTGGCCAGGTGGTTGCGCCGATCTTCTCCGGTGAGCGGGCAGACAAGTGGACCGACTTCAACGACCTGCATGTTGCGGAAGGTTTGGAGGCGGTGCGCCGTCAGGTGTTGGCGGTGGTCAAACCGCCGGCAGCGGGTGGTTGGAAAGATCTGCTGGCCCGTAGCGAAAGCGGCGCGCTGATTGCGCATATGCAGAACGTCGAGTTGATCCTGGCCAACGATGAGCGCTGGGCCGGGGTCATCAGTTACAGCGCGTTCAGTTCGAAGATCGTGAAGCTGCGTGCGGCGCCTTATGGCGGCGGCACGGGCGATTGGGCTGACATTGATGACGTGCGGGTGATGAAGTGGCTCGCGCAGCAGTACAACTTGCGGGTCAAGGCCTCGCATGTGATCGAAGCGGTGAGCGTGGTGGCGCATGACCACGCGTTTCATCCAGTGCGGCAGTACCTGCGCAAGCTGGAATGGGATCGCGTGCCACGCCTTGAAAGTTGGCTCACCGAAGTTATGGGCGTCAAGGCCACTGACTACTCCTCGAAGGTCGGCAAGCGCTGGTTGTTATCTGCTGTTGCGCGGGTGATGAAGCCGGGCTGCAAGGCTGACTCGGTGATGATTCTCGAGGGCGCGCAGGGCGCTGGTAAGTCCACCGCGATGAGCATCCTCGGAGGCGAGTGGTTCATGGATACGCCGTTTGCACTGGGTGACAAGGACGGCTTTCAGGCGATCCGGGGCAAGTGGATCGTTGAACTGGGGGAACTGGACAGTTTCAACAAGGCTGAGAGTACGAAGGCCAAACAGTTCTTTTCAGCGTCTACCGACACTTATCGCGAGAGCTACGGCCGCAGAACGATGGACGTGCCACGCCAGTGTGTTTTCGTGGGTACGACCAACCAGGACGAGTACCTGAAGGATGCCACCGGCAACCGGCGTTATTGGCCAGTGGCGTGTACCAAAGTTGATCTGGAGCTCTTGCGCTCAATGCGCGATCAGCTGTGGGCCGAGGCGGTGTTCTGTTACGACGCGGGCGATCTCTGGTGGGTGACGCTAGATGAGGCGGCGATGTTCGGCGAAGAACAGGACGAGCGCTTTGTGGTGGATGAGTGGGAAGGGCCGATTCTGACCTGGCTGGAAGAGTCGCAGATCGGCGAGACCACCACCGGCAGCGAGGTGTTAACCAGTGCGTTGAAGTTGGACTTCGGGCATTGGGGCAAGCCTGAGCAGATGCGCGTCGGTGCGATCATGCATCGGTTGGGGTGGCGGCGTGTACGGTTGACGGCGTTGGCTAAGAGTGGGCAGCGGCCTTGGGCTTACAAGAAGCCGGCAGGGTGGGGCGGTGTTTCGGCGTTGAAGCGGGAACCGATTGAGGAGCCTTGCTTTGATTAAGGAGATCGATTCGCTGCTTCGGTTGTGGGCGCAGGAGCTGCACTCGGAACATTCAAAAGGGGGGCTGGCTGGGGGAAATATGGTTGCCATGATGATGGAGAGCAACGGGCAATTGATCAGGGGGCGGCGTGCCTTCCGCGCGCCGTTGGAGAGTTCGTTGGACATTGAGCTGATCGTGAGCAAGCACTTGGCACCGGAGCTGGTGACGGTAGTGCGGGAGCAGTACTGCACGCTCGATGTGGATATGCGCTTGCGGTATGCCCACTGCGGTTGTGGCCGCGACACGTACTATCAGCGTTTGCATGATGCGCATCTGCAGATCTACTGGGTGCTGATGGGGAAGGCTGCGTGACCCCAGGCATCGCTCCGGTTGTGGTTGTCCCAGTGGCCCGTCTTGTCTCGCTACGTTTTGATGCAGTGGGACAGGTGCGGGCCTTGTCGTTGTTGGGTTGTCCCACCGTCCCGCCTAGAAGTACCTCCCGCCCGTGTGAGCGTAGCGGGCGAGCATTACGCGCTTACGCGCGAACGCGTGTTCTTTAAATTTCTTCCTTTACACGAGAAAGAAGAAAGATAAGTAGGACAGTGGGGCGAAGCCCCGAATTTAGGCGCTCTCAGGCGTCCCACTTCGATTCTGAAAAGTGGGACATATGGGACACCACCGCAACAACAGAATGCCGTGGTGGTGTATTCGCCGACATTCGCTAGGCGTTCACCCTGTGTTACCCACTTATTCACCGGGTGGCATTAAAACAGGGTTGCTGCCACCGGAATCGACCTGTAAAAAGTAGTCATCTTCGATAGGTGCGACCGCAGAAGCGGCAGGAAACCGGCCATAGCGCCGGTTTTTTTGTGCACGTCATTTACGATTGCTGTTTACGTTGATCTTCATCCATTTTTCGCCAAATCACGGCGAGACCTAATCCGGTTCCAGCGAAAACGACAATGGACCAACAGTCCAAAAGTAAATGCAGGACACTGGAACGGGTCAGAGGATCATCGGATGTGGCGAAAGCTACGATTCCCAGGACGCCCCGAATGCAAAGTACGAGAGTTCCTGCGTAAGTAAGTGCGCGAATCATTTTTTCGGCGCAGAAAGCTCTCAGCTTCTTCCACTTCATTTTGTCCTCGTCTGAGGCTTGAACCCACAAGAGCATGAACGTGGCGACGCCGATTGGGAAAAGAATGAGTGCTGTTACAGCGACCAAGACGTTCAAGGTATTCATGACAATCCTCAAGACTAAACCGGCAGCTTATTCGACATCCGAGATCACCGAAATAGAGCGGTAGTGTTACTGACACTCCAATTTTACAGTGAGAGAGCAAATGACAAACGAGCAACAAGCACTTGCAGAGATGCCGATCTGGTTAGTGATCGTTCTGGCATTGGTCGGCGGCGTGTCCGGAGAGATGTGGAGAGCTGACAAGGATGGGGCGCGGGGCTGGGTGTTGTTGCGACGCCTAGCGCTTCGGTCCGGCGCCTGCATCGTCTGCGGCGTGTCGGCGATGATGCTGATGATCGGCGCAGGTATGACGATTTGGACGGCGGGCAGCTTGGGTTGCCTGACCGCGATGGCGGGTGCCGATGTTGCCATCGGGTTGTACGAACGCTGGGTTGCCAAGCGGCTTGGCGTGTGCGAAGTCCCGCCGAATGGCGGCGGATCAGCCTGAAACCGCCGGGGACCCTGGCGTTTTCCGGCGGGTACGGGGTCGGAAACCCGCGGGACTGTGTTAGCGGACAGTTCACCAGCTTAGTGAACTGAGGTGAACAGGTGAACACCCGAGGTGAACAGGACATTCCATCATGACTGTAATTAGCAAAACGGAGTTTGCGGCACGGCGAGGCTGGGCTAAATCCTATGTTTCCAAGTTAGCCAATCAGGATCGATTGGTGTTGACCCAGGACGGCAAGGTCGACCTGGAAGCAACGGAAGCACTCCTGGCTCAGACTGCTGACCCCAGCAAAGCCGCTGTTGCCGATCGTCATCACCAAGACCGGCTTCAGCGTGACGTTTACAGCCAGCTCGCCAGCCATGTCGAACCGACTTCCACGGCTGCGCCGCCGCCCGCGATCATCCCTGCGGGGCAAGTCCCTGACTTCCAGAAGGCGCGGGCATTGCGCGAACACAACCTGGCTCAGCTCGCTGAGATCGAGTTGCACAAGGCAAAGGGCTCGCTGGTCGCTCTGGCAACAGTCAAAACCGGTGCATACAACGCCGGCCGCATGCTGCGCGACCAACTGCTCGGCATGCCTCCCCAGCTTGCTCCCGAGCTGGCGTCCATGACCGACCCTTGGGAAATCGAAAAGCATCTGACGGCGGCGATTCGTCGCTCCCTGGAAGACGCTGAACGCATGTCGTCGGCGGACCTTGAACACGCACTGACGACGAGTTAAGCCTATGTCCACGGAATTTCCTGACGGTGCAGAGGTGTATCGCGAGGAGTATTTCCGTGGGCTACGGCCCGACCCGGATGTCTGGATCGATCAGTGGGCCGACGAGTACATGCGGATCCCGCGTGACACCGGCGCCGCAGAGCCCGGCAAGTACCGCACCTCGCGCACGCCTTATGCGCGCGAGCCGATGCGTTGCCTGTCGCCGGCGCACCCCTGCAAACGCGTGGTCACCATGGTGGCCTCGCAGTTGATGAAAACGCAGATCGCCTTGAACTGGATCGGCGGCCTGATCCACATGGCGCCGTCCAACATCCTGACACTGTTGCCCAGCCTTGGCCTGGCCAAGCGGGTATCGTCGCGTATCAGCAAGACGATCAAGGCCACGCCTGTACTGCGTGAGCGTGTGGCGTCCAGCCGTTCGCGGGACTCGCGCAACACCATGGACACCAAGGAATTCGAAGGCGGTTCGTTGTACGTCACGACTGCCGGCTCGGCGGCCAACCTGGCCGAGCTCTCGGCGCGCTACGTGTACGGCGACGAGATCGATCGTTGGGAGGTGGACATCGGTGAAGAGGGTGATCCGATTGAACTGGCAGAAACCCGAGGCAGTACATTTGGCCGCAATGCGAAGTTCTACTTTTCCAGTTCGCCGACCATCAAGGGCGCCTCACGGATCAACGATCTGTTCGAGGGCAGCGACCAGCGTTACTACTACGTGCCATGCCCGAGCTGTGGACACATGCAGACCCTGGAGTGGGAGCGCCTGCATTACTCGAAAGATTTCAGCGTGGTGCATTACCAGTGCGCAGGCCCCGACTGTGACGTCCTGATCGAGGAATATCACAAGGGCGAAATGCTCGCTCAGGGTGAGTGGCGTGCCCATGCGGAAGGCGATGGCGAGACGATTGGCTTTCACCTCAACGCGCTGTATTCGCCGCTCGGCTGGATGGACTGGAAGTCGCTTGCCAAGCAATTCGAGAAGGCCAAAAAAGCCCAGGCGAAGGGCGATCTTGAACCTATGCAGGTGTTCTACAACACCCGTCTGGCCAAGGTCTGGGACGCAGCTCAAGAGCAAACCAAAGCCGATGTACTGAGGCAGCGGGCGCGACTGGAAGACTTCACCCTCGGCTCGTTGCCGGCGGTCGTGTTGATGATCACAGGCTCCGTAGACGTCCAGGCCAACCGCCTGGAATTCATGGCGATGGGTTGGGGCGTCGGCATGGAACGTTGGGTCGTCGACTATCAGATCGTTTCGGGCGATCCCGCTGACGAGCGCACCTGGGCGGCACTGGACGAATTGCTCAAAGCCAAATATCGCCATCCGTGTGGCGTGGGTTTGGGGATTCTCGCCGTCGCGGTCGACTCCGGTGGCCACCACACAGACGAGGTTTATCAGTTCTGCCGCGTGCGGCGCTGGCGCAATGTGTTCGCCATCAAGGGCGCGAGCAAACCGGGTAAACCGGTGATTGCTCAGCGTCCTTCCATGGTCGACGTAACCTGGAAAGGCCAAACCGAACGCAACGGCGCCGAGCTTTGGTTCGTCGGTACCGACACGGCCAAGGACTGGATTTACAATCGCTATCCGTTCGAGGCGGGGCCAGGCGCACTGCACTTTGCCAATGACCTGCCCGACGATTTCTTCGATCAGTGCGTCGCGGAACGCAAGGTTGCGCGCTACATCCGTGGTCACAAGCGCATCGAATGGGTCAAGGGAAAAGCCGAACGAAACGAAGCGCTGGACTTGATGGTGTACTGCCTGGCCATGGCGCATTACCTCGGGCTCAACCGTTACAAGGAACACGACTGGGAGCGCGTGCGTCAGTCCCTCGCGCAGTCGGGTTTGTTTGACGACGCCTTGGGCATCAAACCGGTTCAAGGCGAACGCGTCACCGCTTCAACACCACCAGCTGCTGCTCAACCGGCACCGCAATCCACTGTTGCGGTCGTGCAAACGCGACCGGCAGCACCACCCCCTCAACGCCGCAGCTCCACCAGCGGTTACCTGAAGAGACGCTGATATGTCCTTTACCCAAAAGCACCTCGACGCGGTTGAGGCGGCCATCGCTCGCGGTGAAAAAGTTGTGCGCTACACCGACCGCACCGTGGAATACCGCACCATCGACGAACTGCTCAAGGCACGCGAGGAAATTCGCGCCTCGCTGATCAGTGCAGCCGGACCACGCTCTCGGGTGGTTCGGTTGTACCACGGAGGAAAAGGAGTCTAATGGCCCGCTATCCGACGCTCACCCGTAACGGGTTCGTGTTGCCGTCGAACATCAAGGCCAGTTACGAAGGCGCCGGGGAGGGCCGACGTTCCACTGGCTGGGATGCTCCCGACAACGGAATCAACAGCATCAACACCCCGGCGCTGCGCAACTTGCGATCACGCTCCCGGGCAGCGGTTCGCAACGACCCGTATGCCTACAACGTAATCGACAAACGCGTCAGCAACCTGATCGGCACCGGTATTACGCCAAGGCCAAAAACCGACGATGAAGCCCTGCGCAAACTGCTGCAGGAACTCTGGGACGATTGGGTCGACGAGTCGGACGCCGATGAGCGCACCGACTTCAACGGCCAACAGGCGTTGGTCGCGCGCACCGTGGAAACCTCGGGCGAATGTTTTATCCGGCTGCGCCCGCGTGGCCTGGATGAAGGTCTCGCGGTGCCGTTGCAGTTGCAGATCCTGGCCCCCGAGTTTGTCCCTCACGATAAATTCGAAACCACTCGCGACGGCAACTTCATCCGCGCGGGGATCGAGTTCACCCCGGGTGGCAAGCGCGTGGCCTATTGGATGTACCTCTCGCATCCGCGTGATGCATCTTCGCTGAATGCCGGTTACAACCAACTGGTGCGCGTGCCGGCCGCGCAGGTGTTGCATATTTTCGAACCGGTCGAGCCAGGCCAGTTGCGTGGCGTGCCGCGTTTATCGCCGGTGTTGAAGCGCCTGCGCAGCCTCGACAACTACGACGATGCGGTGTTGTTTCGCCAGGAAGTCGCCAACCTGTTCGCCGGGTTTATCAGTCGTCCGGCGCCGGATAGCGTCCAAACGCCTAGAGACCCGGTCACCGGCCAACCGTTAAATATGGATCGCGACGGTTTCACACCGATGGTGGCGCTGGAACCTGGAACCATGCAGGAGCTGGGGCCGGGTGAAGAGGTCGAATTCTCGAAACCGCCGGATGCGGGCAACAACTATCCCGACTTCATGCGACAGCAACTGATGGCAGCTGCTGCCGGTACCGGCACACCGTACGAGATCCTCACCGGCGACATGCGCGAGGTCAACGACCGGGCGCTGCGGGTAGTGCTCAACGAGTTCCGGCGCCGATTGGAGCAACTGCAGTTCGGCGTCTACGTGCATCAGCTTTGCCGGCCGGTCCGTGCGGCCTGGATGGACATGGCAGTGCTGTCGGGTGTCCTGGTGCTGGACGACTACACGCAACGGCGCCGTGAGTACTTGCGCACGCGTTGGGTCCCGCAAGGCTGGGCTTACATCCAGCCTGTTCAGGACGTGCAAGCCCGGCGAATGGAAGTGCAGGCCGGCTTCGCCTCACGCAGCGAGATGGTCCTGCGTACCGGTTACGACGCGGAAACGGTCGACGCGGAAAACGCAGCCGATCTGGTCCGGGCCACCACCCTCGGCCTCAATTACACCACCCTCGACGCTTTCGTCCCGATCGACGACAAGGAGCAACCATGAGCAAGAAAACGCGACCGCGCGTTTACAACCGGGCGGGCGAGCGCGTGCCGGTGCAAGACAAAACCTGGTACGCCGTACACGCCAGTGGTGAAGCCACCGAACGGGTGATCGAGGTCTTTGTTTACGGCGAGATCGGTGGCTGGGGTATCACCGCCAATCAGTTTGTGCAGGATCTGCGCGCCATGGACGACGGCGTCTCGCCGGTGATCGCCGCCTTCAACAGCATCGGCGGCGACTTGTTCGACGGCCTGGCCATGCACAACGCGTTGTCGCGTTTGGGCGAACGTTGCACCGGCCGGGTGGACGCGTTGGCCGCCAGTGCCGCCAGCGTCGCGGTGTGTGGGGCTCACCGGGTGGTGATCGCCTCCAATGCCATGCTGATGATTCACAACCCTTGGACGTACGCGGCAGGGGATGCCGAAGACTTCCGCAAGGTGGCCGATGTCCTGGATCAAACCATGGAGGCGATCATCGCGGCCTACAAGGCGAAGGCACCAGACATTGATGAGGTCGAGTTACGGCGCCTGGTGGCCAATGAAACCTGGCTCACCGCCAATGAGGCGGTGGCCTTGGGGCTGGCGGACGAAGTGGGTGATGGTGTCGCGGTCAAGGCGTGCGTCGGCCAAGGTGCCGTATTGCAGCGTTATCAGCACGCACCGGCCGAGCTACTGGCCCAGCTCGACGAACCGCCAGAGTCTGATCCGGACTTGGAACCGGATGAACCGCCGCCGACGCCTCCCGTGGTCGATTCAGCAAAGTTGGCCCTGATGATCACCCAGCGCTGTGCCGAGTCGGACATCAGCAATTTGATCGAGCCACTGCTCAGCTCCACCAAACTTGAAAGCGAAGCCATCGTCCAGGCCGGCCTGACTCGGGCCAAAGCGGTGAACGATCTTTGCGTGGCTGCGCGGTTGCCCGAGTTCAGTGTCGAGTTCGTTGCCGCTGGCCTGGACGTCGCAGCGGTACGTGCGCGCCTGTTCGACAAGATCGTCGGCAGTGGCAAGGGTTTCGAAATCGACAACAGCTTGCCGCTGGACGATGACCCGGCCCTGAAGGTGCAGGCCAAAAAAATCGATCAACCTTCCATTTGGTCCGCCCGCCAAGCCGCGCAGACCGGTAAATCCCAACCTGCTTCAGGAGTAAGACGATGACCATCCAACGTGAGCCAATGCATGCGGGCGAATTTCTCCTGTCTGAAGCGGCCGGCACCATTTCCCGCGAAGCGATCAATGTCGCCGCTGGCCCTGCACTCGAGCCTGGGCAGATCCTCGGTCTGGTCAGCCTGACCGGTGAGTTTGCTCCGTATAACCCAACGGCCGAAGACGGTAGCGAAAACGCGATCGCCATCCTTTACGGCCCGCTCGGCGAATCGGATGTGGTGCGTCGTGGTCGTGCCGTGGTGCGTCTGGCTGAAGTCAGCGAAGCCCACCTCACGGGCCTGGACCCTGCTGCCGAGAAGGCGCTCGCCACCCACTTCCTGATCGTCCGCTAAGACGATCCCCTGTTTTTCCAGCCCGCCGAGTGCGGGTTTTTTATTTTCTGGAGATTGCTTCATGGCTGATATTGAAATCTTTAACGATGACGCGTTTTCGGTCTCTTCGCTGACCGCCGCCATCAACGAACAGGAATACCTGCCGGGCCGCATCAGCAGCCTGGGTCTGTTCCAGGAAGAGGGCATTACCACCCTGACCGTGCAAATCGAAAAGGATGGCGACATCCTGGCTTTGGTGCCAGCCGGTGAGCGCGGTACGTCTGGCCTGGTGGTCAGTGGCACGAAACGCAACCTGATTCCGTTTAATACTGTGCACTTGCCGCAACGCTTCGCGATCAAGGCCGATGAGATTCAGGGGATCCGCGCCTTCGGAACGCGCTCCGAGTTGCAGGCTGTCCAGGACGTGGTGAATAAACGCCTGGCGAAAGCGCGTCGACAGCTGGATGCCACTCACGAATTTCAGCGCATGGGCGCGTTGAACGGGCAGATTCTCGATGCCGACGGGTCGACGGTGCTGTTGGACATCTACAAAACCTTCGGCGTGACCCGCAAGAAAATGTCCATGGGGCTCGCCAATGCTGAGACCGAGCTGCGCGTAAAGTGCGGTGAAGCGTTGGACCTGCAGGAAGATGCGCTGGGCAGCATCACCAGCAGTGGCTCGCGCGCCCTGTGTGGCAAAAATTTCTGGAACAAGCTGATCGTTCACAAGTCGGTGAAAGAGACCTTTCTCAACAGTCAGCAAGCCGCCGCCTTGCGCGGCGATGCCCGCGAAAGCTTCGAATTCGGCGGCATTGTCTGGGAGCGTTATCGCGGCAAAATCGCCGGTGTGACCTTCATCCATGACGACAAAGCGCTGCTGATTCCCGAAGGCGTACCGGACCTGTACATCTCGGTCTTCGCCCCGGCCGACTACATGGAAACGGTCAACACCGAGGGCGTGCCGTACTACAGCAAAATCGAGCCGATGCCGTTCAACAAAGGCATGGCCGGTGAAGCGCAGTCCAACCCATTGCACCTCTGCACTCGGCCTCTGGCGCAGATCCTGCTGGAGCTCTGATCATGGGCTTTCGCGATCTGATCGCCGATATCGACGCGGTGGTGTTCGAAACCCTGGGCGACACCGCGCGGATCGAGGGTCGCGAGGAGCCCGTGCTGGGCATGTTCTCGGCACCCTGGTTACAACCGAAAATCGGCAAGCTCAATACCGGCCTGCGTGAGCCTCGTTTCGAGATTCGCGTCAGCGATTCACAGGGGCTGGAGCAGGGCATGTTGGTCAGCGTCGATCTGCCCGAGCTGGACGGTGGTGGCGACTACGATCTGCTGCAGCTGGAGCCGAGCGGTGACGGTCTGGTCGCCCTGATTTTGAGGATGCGCGCATGAGTATCGGAAGCTTCTACAAACCCTCAGCCGACGGCGGGATGATCTCCATCCAGGCGTCGACCGCAGATCTGCAAGCCTTTGAAAACTTCGCCAGCCTGGTCCCCAAAGCAGCTGCCGCAGCCCAGCGTCGAGCGATTAACAAGACGTTGGGCTGGCTGCGCACCCACATTGCCCGGGCGGTCAGTCGGCAGGAGCGGATCGCCGTCGCGGCGGTCCGTCAGCGCCTGCGGGCTTACCCGGTCTCCGGCGGCGCAACCAGCGGTAAATTGTGGTTCGGTCTCAATGCCATCGAGTCCAGCCGTATCGGCCGGGCACGGCAGTCCGGCCGTGGTGTGTCGGTGGCGGGGCGGCGCTATCAGGGAGCCTTCCTGAAGCAGGTTTACGGTAACAAACCCGACATCTGGATTCGTACCGCGAGCAAGCATTTCAACGCGGACGATTACCCCGACAGCACCGTGTCAGGTGCTGCTGGAGCCAGCTCTGGCTGGGTGGCGGAAAACGGCAATCGCTTTCCGTTGGCCAAGGCCAAGGTGTCGCTGGAGCAAGCCCGGCCGCACTTCGACGAATGGATCAAAAAGGCCAATTCACGCTTGCTGGAAATCCTGCAGCAAGAATTCAACTTTGAGCTGCAGAAGTACCTGAAGGGGTCGGCGAATGTCTGATGAACCATTTAGCCTCGATCAGTTGTACAAGGCGATTGAGCAACACCTGTTCAGTCAGTTACCCGGCATCAAAGCGGTCACGGCATGGCCGAGCATCAAGGACCGCATCGCGTTGCCTGTTGTGTTCATCGAGATGGCCGAGATTGAACCGGGCAAGGATATTGGTACCGGTGAAACAACCCTGATTTGCCGTTTCGAAGCACGGATCATTGTTGATCCCATCCGCCCGCAACATTGCCAACAGGCCGCGCAATTGGCGGCCCAACTGGCGGTATTGCTGCGCATGCAAAATTGGGGGCTGGCCATCGAACCGGCCGAGTTTGTCCAGGCACTGCAGGACTGGACCAAGCCGGAGCTCGATGGTTACACCGTCTGGTTGGTGGAATGGACGCACCAGATTTACCTGGGTGTTGAGGAGTGGCCGTGGCCAGATGAGCCGCCGGGCTCGCTGGTGTTCGACATCGAGCCCGGCGATGGCCCGGTAAGTCCGGAGGATCTATGAGCCACGCCCTGGCCGAACATGATCGGATGATTGCCGCCATGCTGATGCCGTGCGCGGTGGTCGGTGTGGATCTGCCAGCGGCGACGGTGCGCGTCTCCAATGGTGCATGGACCAGCGCCTGGGTGCGCTGGCACAGTCTCGCCGCCGGCAAGGCGCGGCACTGGCGGGCGCCCAGCTTGGGCGAGCAAGGGGTGTTGTTCAACCCGAGCGGCCAGGCGGGCATGGGAACGTTTATCCCGGGGCTGTACGGAAACGCCGGACCACCACCGGATAACCGCGATCATGTCGAGGCCTGGCGCTTCGACGATGGCGGCTCCCTGGTCTATGACTGGGAAGCCAATAGCTACACCATCACGCTGCCGACGGGGACAGTGATCACCAAGGTGGGGGCGACCGAATCCATCACCACCGACACCAATATCACCGTGACGACGGCAAACATGAAGCTTGTCGCGGCCGTGGAAATTCAAGGGCCGTTACGCGTAACGGAAGGCGTCGAAATTGGCGGCACCTTGCACGCGGTGGGAAGCATCACCAGCGGCGCCGATATTCTCGCCACTGGCAATAGCGACAACCATCACTCGCACTAACCCGCAATCATCCAGCCCGCCCAGTGCGGGCTTTTTCATGTCTGGAGAAAACATGGCCAAGCCTTCCGATGTAGCCGTTGACGACCCATCACCGGCGCCTGATCTGTTGCTGACCTTTCGCGACAAGGTCTACACCTCGCGAACCTTGATCCTCCCTCGCAGCAAGCGTTCGCTGGCCGTGATCAAAGGGCGAGTCGAGGTGTCGGCGTCTGATGAGCAGGCGATCAGTTACCTGAAAGCCAACCCTGAGTTCGAACCGCTGAAGGAGTGATGTCGATGATCGGAATGGATCGCCACACCGGGCAGCCCATTTCCGGTATCGAGCATCTGCGGCAGTCCATAGCCGACATCCTCGGCACGTCGCCGGGCGCCCGACGGCAACGGCCGGACTATGGCAGCAAGCTGCGCGCCTATGTCGACCTGCCGGTTAACGAGGGCTGGAAAAGCTCAGTCCAAGCCGAGGCCGCCCGCGCGCTGATGGCTTGGGAGCCGCGGCTAAAACTGAAGAGCGTACGCGTGTTGTCGGTGCTGGGCGGGAAGATCGATCTGAGCATTGCCGGCGACTACCTCGGCGACCGCTTTCTGGTAGAGGTGAGTGTATGAGCAGCATTGTGGATCTGTCGGAATTGCCGGCGCCGGATGTGCTGGAGCCGTTGGACTTTGAGGCGACGTATGAGGAAGGGCTGGCCACCTTTCGCAGTTACATGGGCGACAACTGGAGCGCGCCGCTGGAGAGTGACCCGGTGGTGAAGCTGATCGAGGTCGGTGCCTATAACAAAGTGGGCAACCGGGCCCGGGTCAACGATGCCGCCAAGGCCCTGCTGTTGGCTCACGCGATCGGTCCGGATCTGGATCACCTGGGGGCCAACGTCAATCTGCCGCGGCTAGTAATCCAGGCCGAGGATCTGCTGGCCGTGCCGCCGGTGGCGAAGGTCATGGAGCTGGACGACCCTTACCGCGAGCGCATCCAGTTAGCCTTTGAAGGGTTGACCACGGCCGGTCCGCGTAACAGCTACATCCTGCACGCGCGTAATGCCTCGGGCCTGGTCGTGGATGCCTCGGCGGAAAGCCCATCCCCCGCCTGCGTGACGGTCACGGTGTTGAGTTCCGAGGGCAAAGGCGAGGCCAGTCCCGAGCTACTGGCCACCGTCACGGCCGCGTTGAATGACGATGAAGTCAGGCCGGTGGGCGATCGGCTGACGGTGCAAAGCGCTGAGATTATCGACTATCGCATTGAAGCCGTTTTGCACATGAACAGCGCCGGGCCCGAGGGTGACGCCAGTCTGGCCGAAGCCAAAAAGCGCCTCGCGGCCTGGATCAATCCACGCAAGCGCCTGGGCGTTGAGGTGGCGCGCTCGGGGGTAGATGCGCAACTGCACGTTGCCGGCGTGTCCCGGGTCGAGCTGGTGGGGTGGGTTGATCTGGCTCCGACCAAGGCACAGGCGGCGTATTGCACCGAGTGGAGCGTGGTTCTGGCGGGCGCGACATGAGAAGCCTACTGCCGAGCAATAGCACGCAACTGGAGCGCGCCCTGGAGGCGTCGTTCTTCGACAAAACCATTGTGCCGTTGCGCACCTTGTACAACGCCGATACCTGTCCGGTGCATTTGTTGCCCCACCTGGCGTGGGCCTGGTCGGTCGACCGTTGGGATTATCGGTGGTCCGAGGCGACCAAGCGCGCGGCAATCAAGGCGTCGTATTACATCCATGCCCACAAAGGCACGATCGGCGCCTTGCGCCGCGTGGTCGAGCCGCTGGGCTACCTGATCGAAATCATCGAGTGGTTCAAGACGGTGCCCGAAGGGGTGCCGGGCACCTTTGCGCTGAAGGTTGGCGTTCTGGACACCGGGATCACCGAGGAAATGTATCAGGAGCTTGAGCGCCTGATCGACGACGCGAAGCCTGTCAGCCGCAAGCTGACCGGGCTGGCGATCAGCCTGGAAACCAAGGGCCATTTGAACATCGCGGCCTGTCTCTACGACGGCGACGAAATCGACGTTTACCCGCCGGTGATGCGTGACATCGAGGTCACGGGCAGCTTTTCCGTGCTCGGCCGTGAACACACCATAGACTCCTTGGACGTTTATTATGATTGATGCGAATTCGCAGTTTTTCGCCATCCTCACCAATGTGGGGCTGGCCAAACAGGCGAACGCCGACGCGCTCGGCATTCCCTGGAAGATCACCGACATGGGTCTGGGTGATGCCAACATGACGGACCCCATCCCCAATCCCGCGCAAACCGCGTTGATCAACGAATGGCGGCGTCGGCCGCTGAATCAGCTCAAGATCGACCCGGCCAACCCGGCGATCATCATCGCCGAGCAGATTATTCCGGCCGACGAGGGCGGGCGCTGGATTCGTGAAATCGGTCTGTATGACGAGGCCGGCGATCTGGTGGCGGTGGCCAACTGCGCGCCGAGCTACAAGCCGCTGTTGTCGCAAGGCTCGGGCCGCACGCAAGTGGTGCGGATGAATTTCATCGTCAACAACGCCGGCAACATCACGCTGAAGATCGACCCGGCGGTGGTGCTGGCTTCGCGCGCCTACGTCGACGCGGCCATTCTGGAAGTTCTGCCGGCGAACAAAACCGCCGGCGAGTTTACCCGGGTGAAGGTCAACAATCGCGGCGTCGTGGTGTCGGGTGACAACCCAAGCACCCTGGCCGGAATGGGGATTACCGACACTTACACCAAGGCGCAAATCGAGGCGATGATTGCCCAAGCCTCGGCGTTGCCAGTTGGTGCGCAAGTCTCGTTTCCGGTCAACAAGGTGCCGCCGGGCTTTCTGGAGCGTGACGGCAGTGTCAAGAGCATTGCAGCCTATCCGGATCTGGCGACTTTTCTGGGCGGCGCATTCAATCGGGGTGACGAGGGCGCGGGTAACTTCCGTCTCCCGGAGTCGCGCGGCGAGTTCGAGCGCGGTTGGGACCATGGTCGTGACATTGATAGCGGTCGTGCTATCGGTAGCTGGCAGGTCGGGACGTATGCACCTGGCGATGGTGATGCGCAAAATTTGCCTATCCCTAACTTGAACAACGCGGACCATATTCGCGTTCTCGGTATTGATTACGACAAGGCGCCTTGGGTGCCAGAAACGCTTAACCTTGGCTTTACAGCGGCGCAACCGTCGACTACTCCTGCGGATGGTGTGCAGGCGCCAGGCCAAGCCAGCGGCGGTGTGGATTGGGGGCGAAGCCGTCCACGCAACGTCGCGGTAATGATGTGCATCAAGGCCTGGAACGCGCCGATCAATCAGGGAAACATTGATATTGCCGCGCTGGTGACGCTGGCCGCCCAGGCCACCGAAAACAATCAAGGCACGGCTAAGGTCGCAACACAGGTCCAGGTTAATGCCGGTACTGATGACGCGACGATCGTCACACCCAAGAAATTGCGGTGGGGCTTCGCCATTCTTCTAGCCATCAATGGCTTTATCGCGTTTCCGTCGTGGCTGGGTGGTTTCGTTTTTCAGTGGGGCCGTATCACTATTAACCAGCCCACGACTAACGCTGCGGCCACTGGTAATTGGACGTATCCGATGCAGTTCCCGACCGCGTGCCTGAGTGTTTGGGCCTTTCAGCATACGCTTGGCGGAAGTTCGTCGGGCTCAATCCTTGAGCGCCTATGTGGTAACGGTGAGCCCGCTATCAACGGTGCGAGTTTTGTCATTAGCGATGCCGATACGGTGGGCAACTACACGCTTCGAACGTTCGCGATTGGTTCTTGAGGATACGCAATGAAAATGTTCCACAGCCCTTCGAAGGACGCCATGTTTAACGATGCCGTCTACGGAAACGCTATGCCCGAAGACGCGGTGCAAATCCCGGCCAATCGTGTCGACGAAATACTGGCGGGCCTCGGCCTGCAAAAGACACTAGTGGTCGACGAGGGCGGGAAACTGGTGTTAGTCGAACCTGTGCCCGTGGTGCCTACGCTTGAACAGATTGCCGCTGCTGAGCGGACATGGCGTGACGCCGAAGTCTCGCGGGTGCTGTGGTTGCGTGATCGGCATCGCGACCAGCTCGACGTGGGCATGGATACCACGTTGACCGCTGAGCAGTTCAACGAGCTGCTGACGTACATTCAGGCCTTGCGCGATTGGCCGCAATCGTCTGACTTCCCCGACAGCCAGGACCGGCCAATCGCGCCGGCGTGGATCGCCGAACAAACCCAATAAACGCCCCGCACTGACGGGGCGTTTTCTTTTCCGTTACGCATAACACCAATACCCTCACGGCCTCGCTCACGCGGGGCTTTTCCGTTTCTGGAGATTGATCTATGGCTGGCTTTTTTCACGGCGTCACCACGACGCTGATTGATACCGGCGCGCGCACCATTTCGTTGCCGTCGTCGTCGATCATTGGTTTGTGCGACACCTTCACCCCGGGCCTTTTGGCCACGGCCAAAGCTGGGGAATTGGTGCTGATCACGACCGAGCGCGAGGCCATTGCCGCGTTCGGTGCTGACTCGGCAATCACCCGGGCCTGTCAGGCGATCTATGTCCGCGCCAAAGCGGTGATCGTGGCCATCGGCGTGCCCAAGCTGGAAGACGAGGCGCTGCAAACCTCGGCGATCATCGGCGGCGTTCTCGCCAATGGCCAGCGTACCGGCCTGCAAGCGCTGTTGGACGGCAAGAGCAAACACAACGCCCAGCCGAAACTGTTGATCGCCCCGGAGCATTCCGCCACGCAAGCGGTGGCCACCGCCATGGATGCCCTGGCCGGCAAGTTGCGCGCGATCGCCATTGTCGACGGGCCGAACACCACCGATGAGGACGCTCTGGCCTACGCCGAAAACTTCGGTAGTAAGCGGGTGTATTTGGTCGATCCTGGTGTGCAGTACTGGGATACGGGCAAAAGCGAGACGGTCAACGCGCCAGGCTCGGCGTGGGTCGCTGGCCTGTTCGCCTGGACCGATGCCAATTACGGCTATTGGGCATCGCCGTCGAATAAAGAGTTTGTCGGCATCACCGGTACCAGTCGTCCGATCGAGTATCTGGACGGCGACGACACCTGCCGGGCCAACCTGCTGAATAACGCCAATATCACCACGATCATTCGCGATGGCGGCTATCGCCTGTGGGGTAACCGCACTTGCTCCGCTGATGCGAAGTGGTCGTTTGTCACCCGCGTGCGTACCTGCGACATCCTCATGGATGCGATCCAGGCCGGGCACAAGTGGGCGGTAGACCGCTCGATCACCAAGACCTACGTGCAGGACGTCACCGAAGGTCTGCAAGCGTTTATGCGCGATCAGAAAAACGCCGGCGCAGTGATCAATTTCGAAGTCTACGCGGACAAGGAAATGAACACGGCCAGCCAAATCGAGCAGGGCAAAATTTACTGGCGCATCCGTTTCACCGACGTGCCGCCGGCGGAAAACCCGAATTTCCTTATCGAAGTCACCAACGAGTGGCTGACCGAAGTTCTCGAAACAGCCTAAGGGGGCCTTTCAATGATTCCTCAAGTACTGACCAACTGCGTCGCGTTTATTGACGGCGTGAGCCTGTCCGGTGAAGTGCCAAGCCTGACCCTGCCGAAGCTGACGCAAAAGACCCTCGACTATCAGGGCGGCGGCATGTCGGCGCCGATTGAGTTCGCTGTGGGCATGGAAAAGCTGGAGTCCGCGTTTACCACCAACGGCGTGCGCCGCGAGACGCTGAAGTATTTGGGGCTGTCCGATCAGACCGCCTGCAATCTGGTGTTTCGCGGTGCGTACAAGGGCCTCAAGGGCGCGGTCACGCCAGTGGTCGTGACCATGCGCGGCGGCGTGAAAGAGGTCGACATGGGCGACTGGAAGCCGGGCGATCAGGCCGAAATCAAACACGCGGTGAAGCTTGTTTACTACAAGCTCGAAATCGACGGGCGTGTGATGTACGAGATCGATCCACTCAACATGATTCAGGTGATCGACGGCGTTGATCAACTCGCTGCCGAACGCTCGGCAGTTGGCCTTTAAGGATAAAAGCACATGACTCTAGATACTCAAGCGTTGCCGGCCTGGCTCGCCGTTACCGAGGAAGGCGTCACCGTAACGCTGCGTTATAAAGCCAGCTTCAACGGTGTGCTGGTCGACAAGTTGACCATGCGCGCGCCCAGCGTGAAGGAATTCAACGCCGCGAAAATGATCGGCGCCGGCGACATGGAAAAGATGGAGCTGCACCTGTTTTGCTCCTTGCTCTCGGTCGCCGAGGCGGATCTGTTGGCCCTAAAACTCAAGGACTACAACCGCTTGCAGGCCGGCTATTTTCGCCTGGTCGAAGAGGACGATGTGTAACGCAACCACGCTCAAGATCGCGGCTAAACGCTTGGCCAAAGAGACGGGGTTCTCGGCGGCCGAGATCGAGGCCATGACTTTTGATCGGATGGTGTGGTGGCTCACGGATTGAGCCGCCTTCGATCGACTCGACGCATAGGGCACGTACATGGCGAACAAACTCGCGCTCGGCCTGGTCATTGGTGGGGCGGTCAGTTCCTCGGTGGGCAACGCCTTTAAGGATGTCACCGGGCGCATCAAGAAGCTGGAAGCCGAAGGCAAAAAAGCTCGGGTGCTGGAAAAGACCATTGGCGACACCATCCGCTTGCGTGATGAGTGGCGTAAGGCGCATCTGGCGGGTGAACAGGGGGCCGGCGCACTGCTGAAACGGCTTGAGTCCAATATCAGTAGCCTGAAAAAACAGGGCGTTGAAGTCCGCAACTTGACCAAGGCTTACACCAGCATGGGCGCCGTGGCGGCCAAGGCCGAGCTGAAAGCCAAGGGACACATGCAGCTTGATGAGGGCAAACAGAACCTGAAAAGCAGCGTCGGCCAGGCAGCGGCGGCCACGGTGGCCATGGCCGTTCCGACCAAGGTCAGCGCGGACTATGGCGCGATCATTCGCGACATTTCGATCAAGGCCGGTATTGCCAACAAGCCGGAAGAAGCGCAGCTGTCCAAGACGATTATCGGCACGTCGCGCGATACCGGCATGGCGCGCAATCAGGTGGCTGAAGTGGTCAATGCCCTGGTCGGTGCCGGCATGGAGCTGGACAAGGCTCTGCAATATGCGCCGACGGCGGCCAAGTTTGCCGTGGGCCAGGGTTCGGATGGTACCGAAACGGCGCGCATGATCAATGCCCTGGGGCAGAACGCCAAGATCACCGACCCGGCGCAGATGCAAAAGGCCCTGGAGGCGATCGCCTACCAAGGCCAGGCCGGCAGCTTTGAGGCGGCCGACATGGCGCGCTGGTTCCCTGAATTGCTCGCGGGCATGGGCAAGCTGGGCATCACTGGCATGGACTCGGTGTCGCAACTGGGCGCCATGCTTCAGGTGCAGATGAAGACCGCCGGCGGTTCCGATGAGGCGGCGAACAACCTCAAAAACTGGATGGAAAAAATCGGCTCGGGCGACACCGTCAAGGCCTATGCAGACGCCGGTATTGATTATCAAGCGTCGATGAACACCGGCCTGCAGAATGGCAAGTCCACCCTGGAATCCAGCTTTGAATTGGCGCAGAAGTATATTGCCGCGACCGATCCGAAGAAGGCCGCCGCCATGGCGGAAGCCACGGCCAGGATCAGTAAGGAAGCCGATCCGGAAAAAGCCAAGGCCATGATTGCGTCTCTGGAACAAGCCCTGCGCACCGGCGACCTGTTCGCCGACATGCAGGTCAAGGGCGCGCTGACGGCGTACATGCAGAACAAGGATCTGTACGCCAAGTTGAAAAACGAGTCGGCCAATGCCAGCGGGATCTTGGATAAGAACCTGGAAGAGCGGCGCCAGTCCTCGGCGCAGAAGTGGGCAGAAATGGCCCAGGGCATGGATGACGCCATGCGCGCGATCGGTGACGCCTTTCGACCAGTGACGGATGCAGTGGCTGGTGGTTTGACGTCGGTCGCCCAGGGCCTGAGCAAGCTGTCGGATGAATCGCCGCGGCTGGTGACGGGGATCGGTGCGGCCGTGGCGGCGGTGATCGCCGCGCAGACGGCGTTTAGCAGCTTCAAGATCGCCAAGGGCCTGTTGAACATCGGGCGCGGTTCGCTGGGGGGCAATCCCAACATTCCGCAAAAGGTGATCGTCACCAACATGCCAGCCGGCGGTGCCGGCGGCCTGGATGGCGGCGGCGTCGATGCCGACGGCGGCAAGGGCAAGAGGGGCGGCAAGGGCGGTCGGTTTGGCGGTGGTCGCGGTGCGAGTGTCGGCCTGGGGGTGAAGGGGCCGGCGATCTTTGCGGCGGTTGATTCCATGTTTAAGGCGGTGGACACCTACCAGAACGCCGAAACACAAGACGAAAAGGCCGAGGGCTACGGCGGTGCGGCGGGCGGTTTGGCCGGGGCAATCGCCGGCGCTTCGGCGGGGGCTTTCATCGGCTCGGTGGTGCCGGTGATCGGCACTGTGGTGGGTGGTGCGATCGGCGCCGCCCTGGGCGGTATGGGTGGCGATCTTTTGGGTGGAGTGCTCGGCAAGACGATGTTTGGTGCCGACGAATCACTCAAGCGCCTGCCTGACGCGGGGCCACTGATGATGGCCAACGCCGGCAAGGATATTCCGCCGGTCATGGGCAGCATCGCGCAGTCGTTCGCCAAGCCTGGCGCCAGTGGGGTGTCGCTGTTGGCCGCTCCCGGCCGTGCCGCGCCGGTGGTCGAGGCGCAGCCTGGTGATGCGGCGCGCGCCATGATGTTGCCGCCAGCCAGTGCCGACGCGGCGGCGGCGAAGTTGGCTGCACCATCGCCGGCCAAGGCTGAGGCCGCAGGGGTAAAGGTCGATTCCAAGGTGGAAATTCATGCGCCATTGACGGTGACAGTACAGGGCGATGCGAAAGATCCGGCGCAACTCGCGGAGCAATTGCGGCCGTTTTGGGAGCAGCAGCAACGCAACATCGCCCAGCAATTGGAAAGCCGCAAGTTGTACGACTCGCCAAACATTTAATGCGGAGGGCTTATGCCTGCATTGGACCAATTACAGTCGGGGCTGAAATACCTGGCCTCGGCGGGGGAAACCGGACGGCGCAGCCTGGACGGCATGCTGGGGCCGATGAATGGCGCGATCAGCGAAATTACCGGCGCCGCGTCCGAGCTGGAGGATCTGCCCTTTGTCGGCCCGGTGGTCGGCGCCAAGCTTCAGCGGGTCATGCGCGGGGTGAATGCCGCGCAAGCCAAGGTCGGCGCGGTGGTGGCCACCTACAACAAAGCCTCCCGGGCGTTGTCGGGAATGGATGAGCGCTTGGGCACCCTCAAGGAACAGGCCGGGAAAGCGGCGACGGCGATTAACAAGATCGCCGGCAAGGCCAGTCCGGCGTTGGCCAACATCGTGCCCACGGGGGCCTTTGCCACTGATCAGACGCCGGCGCCGGAGGCGGTTAAGCCGTTTCCGCACCTGCTGATCATCCAGCCGCAAGACCCCAAGGCACCGCCGTATTTCTTCAACCTCGATACGGCCGCCTTTGATGAGCTGCGCCGCTCGACTGAATTTCGTTGGGCCTCGCAAGAGCGCCTATCACGGCGCCCGGCCCAGCAAGCAGTCGGCATGGGCGACGAGAAAATCACCCTCAAGGGCGCGATCATCCCAGGCCTCAAAGGCGGCTTGAAACAGCTCGACACGCTGCGCACGCTCGGCGCCCAGCTCCAGCCGCTGACCCTGACCACCGGTTATGGCGACGTGCTGGGCACCTGGTGCCTGAAGAGCCTTGAGGAAGAGCAAAGCGCGTTGATGCAGGGCGGCATCCCACGTAAACAAGGGTTCACACTGGAGTTTGTGCGCTATGGCGACGACATGCAGAACGTCTGACGGGGATCTGCTGGACACCATTTGCAATAATTTTTATGGCCATCTGGTCGGCACGGTCGAGGCAGTCCTGAACGCCAATCAGGGCTTGGCTGAGGAGGCGCAACCGTACCGCGCTGGGGTGCTGATCGTGCTGCCGGATCTGCCCAAGCCAATCGAAGAGCAGGTAACGCTATGGGATTGATGATCTAAGATGCGATCGCTTAATTCGTTAAGCTCCTTACTTTCTAGCCCGCCTCGCGCGGGCTTTTTTTTGGAAAAAATCCATGACGCCTGTATTTCGCATCGTGGCCGATGGTGCCGATATCACCAGCCTGATCAATGATCGGCTGATTCAGCTTCGTACCACCGACAAGACCGGCATGGAGTCAGACGAGTTCGAATTGCGTATTGACGACCGCGACGGCCTGGTGACGCTGCCGAGCCGTGGCGCGGGGATAGAGGTCTACCTGGGCTACGCCGAGACGTCCCTGGCCCGCATGGGCCGTTACGTGGTGGACGAAATCACCGTGTCAGGTCCGCCCGACACCATCGTGATTCAAGGTAAGGCCAGCGACATGCGCGGCAGTGGCAAGACCATTCGCAGCGGCAGTTGGGAAAACGTGCCGCTGTCGAAGATCGTCGCTGATATCGCCGCGCGTAACGGCTGGCAGCCAGTGTGCCCGGTGGCCACCAAGGTCGAGCGCGCCGATCAAATAAGCGAGTCCGACTTTAATTTCATCACGCGCCTGGCCAAGCAATACGACTGCACGGCCAAGGTCGCCGACGGCAAGCTGTTGGTGATGCCGCGCCAGGGGGGCGAGAGTGCAAGCGGCAAAGCATTTGGCGTGATCACCCTGACTCGTAGCGATGTCAGCCGCTGGCAATTCCGCCTTGGCGATCGCAACGCGCACAAGTCGGTGGCCGCCACGCATCAGGACAAGAAGACCGGCCAGCTCGCCGTGGTGTCCCTGGACAACGACGACGTGCCGGACGGCCTGCCGGCGGTGCATACCGATCGACACATTCACCCGAACAAGACTGCCGCCGAGGCAGCGGCCAAAGCACGCCTGGCGGCGTTCAATCGATCGACCGCCGGCGTGCGCTTTGAAATGCCCGGGCGCACCGACATTTTTGCCGAGCGCTCAATCAATGCCCAGGGCTTCAAGGTCGGGCTCGATGGCGAGTACCTGGCCGACTCGGTGGAGCAGGTTTTCACCCAGGCAGGCTGGTCGACCACAGTCGAATGTAACGGCGGAAAAAAGGGCAAGGCCAAAGCCAAAGGCAAGAAAAAGAAAGCCGACAAACCGATCAAGGTGGTCAGCCTCGCGTAACGCAACAAAACACTCATCGCCGCCCTGTGCGGTTTTTTTATGTCTGGAGTTTGTATGCCCTTAACCGAGCAACAGCTGCAACGCATCATGCCCAACGCCCGCCGCCAAGCGGGCGTTTTTGTATCCGCCCTTAACGCTGCAATGGCATACCGGCAGATCAATACACCGAAACGCCAAGCGGCGTTCCTCGCCCAAGTGGGTCATGAGTCAGGTCAGCTGCAGTACGTGCGGGAGCTGGGCGGTGATCAATACCTGAGCAAGTACGACACCGGGTCACTAGCTGCCAGATTGGGCAATTCGCCGGAAGCTGATGGTGATGGCCAGCGCTATCGCGGTCGCGGTCTGATCCAGGTCACCGGCCACGACAATTATCTGCGCTGCAGCTTGGCGTTGTTCGGCGACGAGCGATTGCTGCGCACCCCTGAGCTGCTGGAGCTGCCGCAGTGGGCTGCCGAGTCGGCCGCGTGGTTCTGGTCTGTGAATGGGCTGAACGCGCTGGCCGATCAAAACGAGTTCAACACGATCACCCGCAGGATCAATGGTGGTCTCAATGGCCTGCAAGACCGGATCGAACTATGGGAGCGGGCGAGGGCGGTGCTATGCGTATCGGCGAACTGATCCCAGCGCCGTATCGGCTGCTGGTAAAAAGCGTGCTGATGGTCGTCTTGGTCGGTGGTTCTGCGGCCATTACCTGGCAAATCCAGGACTGGCGATATGGCAACCAGCTCGCCGAACAGGGCCGCCTGCACACCGAAACGCTCAATCAGATAACCCTTGCTTCGGTCGCGCAGCAGCGTGCCGAACGAGACAAACGCCTCGCGCTTGAGCAGCGCCTGGCAACCAGTGAACAAACCCATTACCGAGTCTTGAGCGATGTCCAACGTGATCAAGGTCGCCTGCGCGACCGCCTTGCCACTGCTGATCTGCGCCTGTCAGTCCTACTCGACGCCACCACTGACGCCGGCAACGGATCGGTGCCAGCCACCACCGCCACCGGCGGCGTGGTTCATGGCCCCGCAAGAGCCCAACTTGACCCAGCGCATGCTCAACGAATTATCGGCATCACCGATGCCGGCGACCAAGGACTGATCGCCCTGGCTGCCTGTCAGGCCTACGCCAAAGAAGTCTCAACACCGAAGTGAAAAAGAGCGACCGGGTCGGATGCGTCAACATCCAACCCGGCCGCCGTCCCTGCAGATGTTCCCTGCAAGTCCAGCCAAGGCTCTTACTCCGTGCACGAAGCGCGGCGAGCCTAGCACCTGTTTATCCATACAGTAAAGGTCTTGCTTTCTATGTCCACACCCATCATCCCTTGGATGGGCGGCAAACGTCGCCTGGCTGATCGCCTCATCCCGCTTTTTCCACCACACGAATGCTACGTTGAAGTCTTTGCCGGCGGTGCCGCGCTCTACTTCATGAAGCCCCAGCCATCGCCGGTCGAAGTCCTCAACGACATCAACGGCGACCTGGTCACGCTTTACCGCGTCGTGCAGAACCACCTCGAAGAGTTCGTGCGCCAATTCAAATGGGCGCTCAGCTCGCGCCAGGTGTTCGAATGGCAGAAAATGACCCGCCCCGAAACCCTCACCGACATTCAGCGCGCCGCCAGATTCTTCTACCTGCAGCACCATGCTTTCGCCGGCAAGGTCACCGGGCAGACGTTCGGTACTGCGACGACTGGACCGGCCATCAACCTGCTGCGGATCGAGGAGAACCTCTCGGCCGCCTGGCAGCGCCTGTCCGGCACCTACGTTGAAAATCTCCCTTGGCTTGAATGCGCGGAGCGTTATGACCGCGCTCACACTTTCCACTATATGGACCCGCCTTACTGGCAGACCGCCGGGTACGGCGTGGACTTTCCGTTCGAGAACTACGAGCGGATGGCCGACTTCATGCGTCGCTGCAAAGGCAAGGTCATGGTCAGCATCAACGACCATCCTGATATCCGCCGTGTGTATACAGGCTTTCATTTCGAAACGCTCGACATCCGTTACTGCAATACCAACCAGCGTCAAGGGAAGGCCGACGTAAGTGGTGAGCTGGTGATCATGAATTGGAAACCTGATTCGTTGGGTGGATTGTTCTGATCACCATGGAGTAAACCCTGGGCAGCCCATACCCCAGAGCTGTAATAATTCAGTGAGTTTGATAAGGAACTCTACGGACACCATTAGAAGAATTATCACATTCATTTTTGTTCTCGCAAAGAAACCTGCCGCGCTTGAGGGCGCGGTAACGTTGAGTTAGGAGTGAATCTATTCTTAAACTAGTTGCTTGGTACGGTATTCGTCAATGGTCAGTTTTGGATAAGTTAAAAAAACTTGATGGGGGCTGTTGGTATGTTGTCCCTAGGGCTGAATGTGTATGCCTTGTGCGGGACTACTTTGTCATAGGGTTATGGGTGTATATGGCAGGAGGGGATTGGGGCATTGGGTGTATACGGCAGGCGTATAATGATAAAGTTGATGGCTGTTTCTGTTGGGTGTTTTTTACACGGAAAGTGGAATTTGCGTATTTACGTAATTAAGTAAGTACGTAGGTTTTTTATCTGGTTTTGAACGGGGAATATTGTTCTAGGTACCTCTGCCTACTTGTAAGTAGGCAAACATTCAAAATTTTTGCTACACGAAAAGTGTTAGTCATGAATTGGGTGCTCAATGAGATCGAGCATTTACCCGCTGAGGTTAGGAAATCGGAGTAATGAGTGCCGCGCCTTGGTTGCGGACATTGCCAATTGCCCGATCGACCTTGAACCACTCGAAAACCTCGGCTGGTTCACCATGCTGTAGCACCATTTCTTCTGCTCGTTCGCTGGGTGTTGCCGGATCCAGCCATTCCCGAGCGAGTTCTGGTGAAAGTGCTACCGGACGCCGGTCGTGAATATCCACCATACCGCCGGCGCTGTCGGCAGTGATGATCACGAAACCGTCGTGCTCGCTGCGTTCTCTCCCGACGGTGGGATATTGGCCAATTGCTGCACAGAAGATTGGTGTCTGTTTTCGATACCGAATCAGGTAGGGCTGTTTCTTAGGCCCGCCTTCGTCGACCCATTCGAACCAGTTGTTGATTGCAACGATGGCCCGATGCGGCCAAATGGCGCGGAAGAACGGACCATGGGCGACCTTTTCTACACGAGCATTTATCGGTGCGGCTCGATCCTTTGCCCAAAGCGGCCGCCATCCCCAGCGCACCAGATTTACATGCAGAAGATCCTTTTCCTGATGAAAGAGAGCCAATTGAGTGGTGGGGGCTGCGTTGTATTTTTCGAGCGGCAGATCGCCTATGTGGTTGACCAGCGCATTTGGCATGCTCAAGGCGGCGACGAAGTCGTGAATGCCATCGTATTGAGAAAGTCGTCCGCACATCTCCAATCCACCTATCAGAAAATACCTACATAAATTGACCGCAAGGCAATTTGAAAGTTAACTGTATATTCGTACAGTATAGGAAGTCGTGCGTTATGAGCTACTCCATTTTAGGTCCGATCACCGCAGGCGGTTTGAAGGTGCCGCTATGTCTGTTCCGCGTCCCTGCCGGTTTCCCGTCGCCGGCAGCGGATCACATCGAGGCGCAGATCTCCCTGGACGAAGTGCTAAATATCCGAGCACCACACGTTTATCTGGTATCAATCACAGGAGAAAGCATGCAGGGTGCGGGGATCTATGAGGGCGATCTGGCAATTGTGGATCGCTCCATCGAGCCAGCCCACGGCCACATCGTCATTGCCTTGTTGAACAATGACCCCGTCTGCAAACGTTTGTGCATTCGCGGCAAGGAAGTAGTCCTGCTTTCGGAAAACCCAAAATACCCGCCGCGCTACGTACTCGAAGGAGACGAGCTATCAATTTGGGGTGTAGTCACCAGCAGCGTGCGTAGCCATGTCTAAGACTCCGCCGGTGTTCGGTCTAATCGACTGCAACAGCTTCTATGCCAGCTGTGAACGCGTATTTCGCCCTGACCTGGCAAAGGTGCCCATCGTGGTGCTATCTAACAACGACGGCTGCGTCATCGCCCGCAGCTACGACGCCAAGCCGTTCGTAAAAATGGGTGAGCCGTATTTCCAGATTAAGCACAAGCTCAAGCGACACGGCATCATTCCGTTCTCCTCGAACTACGCACTGTATGGCGATATGAGCGAACGGGTCATGACGCTAATCGAATCGCTGGTGCCTGCCATCGAGGTGTACAGCATCGACGAAGCATTTGCCGATCTCACCGGCATCGACGGCTTAGATAGTCTTGGCCGGCTGCTCCGAAGCCAGGTGCTTAGGTGCACGGGCATCCCGGTCGGAGTAGGGATTGCACACACCAAAACCCTGGCTAAGCTCGCCAACCATACTGCCAAACGACTGCAGACCCAGACAGGTGGTGTGGTAAATATTTGCGACCCGATTAAGCGCGACTGGGTGCTACGCAATACAGACGTAGCGGAAGTCTGGGGTGTCGGTCGACGGATGAAAATGCACTTGGACTCTATGGGCATCAAATCCGCCATGGAACTGGCCAAGGCAGATCCTTGGACGTTGCGCAAAAACTTCAGCGTGGTGATCGAAAAGACTGCACGGGAACTAGCGGGCACTCCCTGCCTGGAGTTGGACGAACCCGACCCGCCAAAGCAGGAGATCTGCTGCAGCCGAATGTTCGGGAAGCGCCTGCAGGAGCTGCCACCTATAAAGGAAGCAGTGGCCACCTACGTGATGCGCGCCTCTGAGAAGCTGAGAGCGCAGAAATCGCTATGCAAGAAGATCCGCGTAAGCCTACGCACGGGCATGTTTAATCCTGATGAAGCTAAATACGCCAATGGTGTCATTGTGGATCTACCGTACCCGACGGACGATGTGCGTCTATTGACCAAGGTGGCGGTGGATGCGCTGGATCGCGTGTTTCGCCCTGGATTCAACTACAGCAAAGCTGAAGTGTTATTGCTGAGTCTTTGTCAGCCGGGGGAGTACACCGACGATTTATTTGCCCTCTCACAACCGGCAGAGGCCTCGAAGGTGATGGCCGTGCTGGATCAGATCAATGGCAGATGGGGTCGTGGAACGTTACGGGCAGCTAGCGTGCCAACTAATCCGGAGTGGGGAATGCGACGGGAAATGATGAGTCAGAGCTACACCACACGACTGGATCAGTTGTGGCGAGTTGTATGTAAATAGTTTATTACGAAAGGCGAGCACTCCTGCTCAGTGGCTCCTTTATGGAGCCCCTCCTGATGTTTAAAGGTATTGATGAGTTTAGGAGGGGCGGATTTTCAGAGTATTGGGTCGTAGCTATATTTTCCCGATTGATAAGTTACGCCCTCAAATTTTTTCCACTTTGCTAATTGCCGGTTGTAGTAATCGTTGCCCGGTTGAATGGTTGTGCCCATGCAGTTTAAATCAAGGTCTAAAATTTTTATTTCTCTTGAAGAAGCGCAGATTTTTGCTTGCTGAAACAGAAAATCAAAAATATATGTTTTTTGTCTTTGGGTGCCTAGATTTTTGAAGTGTTGAGATATTTTTAAGTTTATGATTTCTCTGATTATCTTCTTTTCATTGTCAGGCATTCTCGCGCCGAAAATAATTCCGGTTACTTGTCCGAAGTCGTAATAAAATAACCTTTGTAGGTGGCTGAAATTTGAGTGTCCGGAAATATATTTGCTTGGTTGTGTGAGCATGAGGCGACATTCTTGCTCATATTCCCAGCATGTATTTTTGGTAAGTAGTTGCTTTTCAATAATCGAATGATACTGAAGGCGATCAATTTCTGAGTTGAATTGGAAACCAGTATGGATGGTGGGGAGTAAGGTGTGCGCGTCAATTGGATCAAGTCCATTTTGGTAGTGGATGTCTTTGACTTGAAATCTGTCGCCAACTACAGATGAGTGACCTTGCGAAACTATTAGGCTTTCCTTTTTTCTATTTGGACATTGATTCAAACAACCTTCTATAGGACGGTAAATTAAGCAATAGCCTGTATGGCTATTTGTGTAATGTGACCACATTAGCATTTCACTATTGGTTTTAGAGAGTGAAACAGAGTAAGCTGATTTCGGTTCGTAGAGTGATAACAATGAGCGAAGTGCATTAAATGAGTGGTGGAGGCTTTCAATGTCGTCTAGGGTGATTTTTTGTTTTTCGAGTAATAGTTTGAAAATTGATTTTGTGTGTAGGTCAAAGTCTTGTAATAATAGTTCGTAAGAGATCGGGCTTAGCTTTGCAAGGTAATCGGAAGCGACTTCGATGTAGTTGACGTTCTTCCATAGTGTGGATAGTGTACGATGCCAGATTTCGCCAGTGTTATCTGTGAATTCAAATTTTGATTGCATTTCGATTGGGTCATTTAACTCCTCTCTTGATGCAAAGTACCATTCGTCATATAGCAACCCCTTTTGTGAAAGTAGTCCTGGTGACCTGTAACGGTAGAGGTGCATATGTTATTCCTATAGAAGTAGAATGAGGCGCTCTAAGGTTTTCTCAGTCTTATATTAAGTGCCAGGTTTCCAATGTTGAGCCTCTTATGGAACTCAAAGCGCTTTATCCTCGTCCGGATTGCTGTTGATCGTAGTGTTCCACCACGTATTGAAAGTGAGACGTAAAGTTAGCCACCATGCGTAGATAGCAAAGGGTGAATGGCACCCATCTTCGTCGAGCAATCCGTGGGCCAGTTCATTCCGTAAATTTGGGCCAAACGCGTCGCAAAACAGTGACTTAATTTCAAAAGCGAGATCCTTCCCAAATACTTGATCTGCTTCCGGAAGTTCCATCAAGGTACTCAGCCCGTTTTCATTTTCGATGCCATCTTTGTCGAGATTCGTAGTTATGGCACCGGCCTGCTTTAAGTGCACACGAACCATGTGTTCAATCTGTGGGATCAAAAGGTGCAGCGCGGATATGAAGTCTCTTTCGTAACCAGCAAACAGGGCTTTACCGAAAAGCCCAGCCCGATCCTTTGGGACGATGGGCGATTGGCGAGCAAAGGCAATGAATTCGGCTTCAGACAGTCGATGCTCTAGTAAAAGAATTTCCAGGGCGGGCCAAATATCACCGTGAACCACGATGCTCACCCAGAAACTGTAGTCCCTAATCGTTTCGGCGCGAATAGCGATTTCATCACTTTCTGTCATATCTCCGCTTAAACTCATCGCCGGGCGCTTAGCAACGACACGGCCATCACGGCTTATCATGGTTGAGGCAAAAATTGATTGCAAAGGATGCCGACGCATTCGCTGTATGGCACTGTCCCGCAGTTTTTCCGCGTTTGCGTAATTACTCAGGTTTGCAAATGCAAGCATTGCTTCTCGAGCCGATTTTCCAGTCACTGACCGTCTTGCGTTGTCGATGATCTGGCTGATGTCGATTGGGGGTGTGCTAATCACTCCCATCTCTCCAAGTGATTTTTGCCCTGAGTCGTTCAGATGTGTCCGGAGCTCGACAATTCTCTCATCGACGCGGTACACCGCTCGCTCGGATCGAGGGATCATTCGATATGTCTGTATGGCATTTTCGTAGAAGCTTGCAGCCACCATATGGCTCGGGCCCTCTGATGCGGTACGTGCGATGGCTTCTTTTACCCAGCCTTCGGCTACAGACACCGTCATCTCGGCAGCTTTGACGGCATTTTGGATCGCCCTATACCAATCGGCTGCAGCGGTGAAATACTCTCGCGCCCTGTGCAGATCGCCATGCTCGTCAAACTGGTGGGCTGAGGACTCCAGACTGTTTGCCACATTGAAGCGAGCTTCTCGCCCCAGTCCATTTGATCGCAGAAGCTCGGCTAGCCAGAGGCCAAGATATCCATCCGCCTGAGTTGCTGCGTTGAATGCATCAATAATCGATGCCTCAATTTGCTCCAGTCGATCACCAGCACCTGCTTTAAGCATACGGACCAGGCTGATAGCTCTAATCCAGCACTCTCGTCCACCAGACAGCCAAGTGTCTAGGTCCAGAGGTAGCGCACGGTAGGCATCAATTGCCTTTAGCGCGAATGCAATACTACGTGGTTTGCCCATCAGCCAGACCAAGTCGGCAAGTCTTCCTCTTAATCGACTGTCATCAACAACATCGACGATCTGAGAAAAGAACGTGATATCTGTTTGATACAGATCATCGGGGATCGCCGAGCGACGGTCATCGAAGACGGCGCATGGTTTAAAAGGCTGGTTTTGACTCGACGGCGAAAGCATCATTGAGCAGGCATCAGCCAGCAACCAGAGGACTTTACTGTGTTCGTTGCGGCTCTGATTAATTGCGTTGCGGGCGGCATCAGAGAAGACATGCCACATCGCCGGGTAGCCTTCGCGAGCAGCTTCACCCAACACTTGCTTCCATCCTGATGCATGAAAGTCCTCGAGTGATATAGCTAAGTGTTCGGGGTAGCGCTCGTTGCTCATGTCTTTCCCTCTTCATCAGTGAATATTCCCTCGTCGAATTTAACCGCGAAGCTCTGCCCCGTACCAGCGACCTATTTGGGGGGCGCTGCAATTCAACCCTGACACCCCCCCGAATGGGATTTGTATCCGACGTACCAAGGCCGGTTCATAAATGCACTCGAAGTTCACTGCTGGTGGCTGAAAGGGGGGTAGCCGCAAAAGACTATTTGGCTAACCTCTCGGATTGTCGGTGCCATCGGAAATCCCCACTTCAATCACTGCTGGCGCTAGGCAGGCAGGGTTTAGGGCAAAATTAGGGCAAATTCAGGGCCGGCTCAGGCCGCAGCATGCTTCGCGCAGATTGCTAAAACCCCCTTTTTTATGGCCTAGAGCGGACTAGAGGGAGTCTTGAAGGGGTTCGAATCCCTGTCCATGGCGACGTCTTCCCCAGAAGTACCAAGGCTTGCACTCGGCCATAATTGACAGTCATGACGGTCTAAATTAGGCCAGTTAACCTCCGTAAACCTCTGTCCAAAAGCACCTAATGAGATGCGGCTAAGATATTAAGAGCAGCTCACTTAGCGTCTCACACTTTACAATTTATTAAATTCCCTTCGCGCAAATTTGTGTGCCCACGATGCTATAGTTTGCGCCAGCCCTCTGCTTGGGCTGATTACCTTAGCCTGAGGAGCCATTGATCCATGAGCTACATCACCGAACTAAACGTTTCCAATGTGCGGAACTTACGGCCCTTCACCCTCACTATCAACAGTAAGAAAAATATTATAGTGACGGGTAAGAATGGGTCGGGCAAAACGACTTTATTGGAGGCTATTCGGGATGAGCTTTCGAGTCGTAGGAAGTATGGCGACAAAACGGATATGTATCTCACAGCATATTCTGAGTTATGTAAAGAAGCGAAGACTCGAACGCTCACACCTCAGGAGTCGGAGCACCAAGCGAATCTCGCGAAAATGGTAGGAACAGGTGGTATAAAAATAAGCTTGCACGCCAGCCAACGTTACCTGGCTCCTGACGAGATTTTCGTATGTTTCTCGAGCAGGCGAACGACCGAAGCTGCGACGCCGAAGGGACCACAAATTATTGCGTACGGTAAACAAGAGGACAGTACACCGAACTATGGAAAGAACTTCATCCAGTACTTGGTCAACTTGTGGACGGAAAAGTCCTATGCGCGCGAGGATAACGATCTTAAGCGTGTAGCTGAACTTGATGAGTGGTTCACCAAATTCTCGAATCAATTGCGAAAAATTTTCGAGGATTCCGCGCTGCAGCTTGAATTTGATCGGAAAATTTTTAATTTCTGGATCGTGCAACCCGGGAAGGATCGGTACTCCCTAAATGAACTGTCTGACGGTTTGTCATCAGCGATAAATATCGTTTCAGAGCTAATACTCCGGATGGATCAAGCTGGAAATGCATCCTTCGACGCCAGTGGCATCGTGATCATCGACGAGATCGAAAATCATCTGCATGTTTCCCTGCAGAAGATCATTCTGCCGTTTCTATCTTCACTTTTCCCCAATATCCAGTTTGTTGCTTCGACACATTCGCCGTTCGTACTTATATCCGATCCCAACACATGTATAATCGACCTTACAAAAAACGAAATCCATGAAGACTTCTCGGCGTTCTCTTACGAGGCTATTATTGAAGACTACTTCAATGTGGACAAATACTCGTATAGCCTCAAAAATAGAGTCGAAGAAATTCGAGGCATGATCCGCCGACAGGATTACACCCAGGCGCTGGCCCAGATCGATTCAGTGCGTGACGATGCTAAGCTGAACCGAGAGAACGCGACCGACACCTCAGGCGAGCTTGTTCTGGCCCTTGGGGATCTAGAGCTGGATATCAAAAGCAAGACGGTTTTCGATAAATGATCAAAATTACCAAAAGCCCTGAGCCCGCTCAACTAGCCATAGAACGCAATAAAGCCAGCGGTACCTACAGACACACAGACATTGTCGCCGTGATCAAAAAAGACTTTTACAACCGCTGCTATCTTTGCGAAGACAACCCGCAAAGTATCAATATTGAACACCTAATACCGCATCGAGATGTTCGTGAATTGATTTTCAACTGGGAAAATCTCTTTTGGTCCTGTAGCCACTGTAACAACATAAAATTGGCCAAGTACGACAATATCCTGGATTGTACCACTCTGGCTGATATCGAAAATGTACTCGCTTACCATTTCGAGCCATTCCCCACTGAAGATGTACACATCGAAATAATGCCGCCATACAATGGTGAACCTCAGGCCCAGCAAACCCGTGCGCTGCTGCAGGATGTATTTAATGGTACTACTACTCTCAAAAGCATCGAGTCCAATGGCTTGCGTAAACTCATCACCACAGAGCTTATTAACCTGCAAGGGCTGTTGCGGGATCTAGATAACGAAAACAAATCCGACGAAGAAATCGCAGATATCAAACTCAAATTGACCTCGGCGCTCTCCCCTAAAAGCCTTTTCGCATCGTTTAAACGCGGTAAAGTCAAAAGAATGCCTAATTTGGTAACCCACTTAAAGACCCACATCCCGGCGCTTCAACTCTGAACCAGATATCAGCCTCCACTAATGCTGTGGCAGCAAGCCGTTTAGAGCGGATGTAGTGTAGTTTAACGTGTGGTATTGGCCGATTACCCTCTCTCAGCGGGGGCGGTTTGGTGTCTAATATTCAACGGTTAACCATTATCCAATTTTTTCGGCGAGCCAGGCCTTGATTTATAAATCCTACATTTTCACCGATGGTCTCTAGTGCCCCTCGAACATTTCCTCCCGCTTCGGCCGCGCCCTGGGTTTCTACTAACAAGGTCAGCTCCATGATGGCTGCCTCTAGGGCCAGTTGATTGTGATAGATCCTTGCCAACACATCCGACAGGGAATATTCGTTTGTCACGGTTACCGACTCCTTCCGAAAAAATTTAAGCATAGCAGCGACAGTGCTCGTGATTGGTCCCGGGAACGGTTGCTAAAAATTTGCTACAGCGTTGCGAGAGTAGGTGAATTTTACGATGGAGTGAATGATGGTGGTACGGAATTGGTACGGGGATTTTTGAATGGGCTTGATAGCCTTTATTTACAGATGTGCCGAGATAAATTTGTCCAATCCATCATCGGGGCCACACTGAAGCGGCGAGACGGCTCGGAGCGGGCATGGCTAGTGTTTACAGGCGCTTCAGGATTTTCGAAATTCATTGATACTGATCTTTTATACAGCGGTTTTTACCCATTTTTCCTTGTTTCTGAAGTCGGTTGCTAAAATGTAGCAAGCGAATTCGGCAATGTAGCAACTGGAAATGGGCACGATCACATCACGCAAGCGCAAGGACAATTCGACGGCCTACACGGCGCAGATACGGATCAATCGGGACGGGAAGACAGTTTATCAGGAAAGCCAGATGTTCGACCGTAAGCAGGTCGCCCAGGCTTGGATCAAGCGCCGCGAGACGGAGTTGGCCGAGCCTGGTGCCATTGCACGCGCTAACCGTAAGGGTGTGACGGTCAAGAAGATGATTGAGCAGTACCTGGACGAGTACGAAAAGATCCATCCGTTGGGCAAAACCAAAAGCGCAACGCTGAATGCTATCAAGGACACCTGGCTGGGCGAGCTCGGCGACTCGGCGCTGACCAGCCAAAAACTGGTGGAATTCGCTCAATGGCGAATGAGCAAGGAGGGTGGTGGTGTCCAAGCGCGGGGTTCGAATCCCTATCTCAGAAGCTCTATTGCGCCGGCTGAGGCTATTCTTATGGGGGCTACAATGACTGAAAATGATGAAATTTCATGATCTCCTTCCAGATGTAACCGTAGCTGTAACGTAGCCATGTAACTTTTAACCGGTCGAAGCTACGTCGTAGCCAACTGCTTTCTCGCGCTTTGAGTTCTTTGGCTATTTCATCCAGTAACCATTCATCCTGAAAACCGGTCCAAACAGGAGGGACGGGCGTTTCAAGGTTGCTGAAACACACGGGCGCGACCTCTGAGTACAAGATGTCTTCAACGACCTTTGGGTCATAGCCCCGGATTCGCTCTGCGATAGAGGCGTAGTCGACAACGCTGTCTACAAAGGCCTCTGCCAGCGCAATCTGGATGTTCGCTCGTTCCGCAGGAGTCAAAATATGTCCCAATGGGCCAGCTCCTCTAGCTCTGCGTCGAACGTATCAGCCGCGACCCCGCCAGCAATGCCACCGGCAATGCTTCCAATGAGAACAACGGCTATGGCACAGGCCGGAGCTCCAGGACCACAAAGAGCGGATATGCCCAAGCCCGCCAGAAACCCCCCTGCCGCACCACTACCCAGGATGGTGGCTTGACGGGCCGTTTCTTTGGCCTTGTCGTCTGCGTTCAGTATTTGGTAAGTGGCAAGCACCGCTGTCATGATGATGCCAACCTTGCCCATAACGGACATGATTTTGGTGCCAGAAGTGAACTTGGCATTGGCACTGCCAGACCGCTCTAGAGCTTTGTACAAGACTTCTTTCTGTTGAGCCTTAGAAAGTTGTTCGTAATTTTTGTTGAACTGGGTTTGAGATTTTCCGTTCAGGATTTCGCTGTGTGTTTTCCCAGTTTTCTTCTTTTTTTGCACGATGGCCAGGCCCTGTGCAGAGGTCAGCTTGCGGTGTTCGAAAATGATTTTGTTGCGCATCTCATTGCTGAATTTTGTCGCGTCCTCAACGCTGATATTGCCGGCTCTGACCTCAGCGAATATCTGCTGCGACATTCGTCGAATATTGCCCTCTGTAGTTGCTTGAGCGCCGAGCTGAAATTTGGACTTTTGGGGCTGCCGTTCTGATTGAAAAAAGCGAAACGCTCTTTCCATTTTGGGCTGGCGTTGTCGGTTTGCAATTCATCCGTGTTGCTCATGTTCTGTCCTTTTTTCGGGTGGCGCTCGGTCGAGGTATCGACCAGATTTTCTTTCCGTGTGCTTGGTATCGCGTTTTTTGCATGCTGCAGGCCAGTGGCCAATGTTGCGGGGGGAGTTTCCGGCAGCGTATGAAATTTCACAAGCCATTATGTTTGGCCGAGACTTCGTTCGTTTCCCTTCATATACCCGCAGAGAACTGCAAGTTGATCTTGAAGATCATCAATGTCGTGCTGATCGTGGGTGCTTTGTTGATGAGCGCGTGCTCGGGTGATCCATGAGTTCGAAGGGGCGTCCGGGGAGGGCGCCCCTTTGTGACGTCAGGACTTTTCGGCATCCATACGTCGCGCAACGACATCCAGAACATCACAGCCATCACGCAACGGTATGCAGCAAAGCATTGCGAAGTCGCTGAGAATCACCGAGTCCGTGGTGATGTCGCCGCGCATTGCGAGGTTTTCGAGGATCTGCGTTACCGCGCCAATTCGGTAGCGTGCGGTGCTAAGCAGTGAATGCAGCGGTTGGGTGGTGTTTACATACAGCGAGGGAAGGTCATCGGCATTGCTGGTTAAAGCCATAAACTCTTTCATGTGAAGCTCCATTAATTTGAGAAAACTACTGCTCATTCGTCGCCAAACGAATGGGTGGTAGCTGTACGCGGGTTGGCGAACCGGGCAATGGAGAAACCGGCAGACCCGAAGGTCTCCCGCGCACAGCCACCATAAAACAGGCAGCTAAGTGCGTTCCGAAACGCTTCGAAAATGGTCGAAGGATTCAGTTCAATTGCCATCGAGTCGCCAAACCCGACACGCCATTTGGGCGTTGGGTGGACTATAGGCCTCGTGACAAAAGTGCAGCAATGGACAAGTGTACGGACAATTCCGAGTGTCGTGTAGGACGTTGCTCTTTCAACGATTTGTCTGGGGAGCGACCTTTTTCGCATCAACAAACCGCAGCAGCTGAACCAATGCTGTCGCCCTGTAAAGTTTCATAATGCGCAGCCGCTTCCGGGCCTACGATGACGAGCAAAGCTCACATCACCACGCCCCAGCCCACAGGAAACGGAAAAATGATCTCGAACCTCGCCAAAACCTTGCTGATCGGTGGTGCGTTGCTGTTGAGCGCCTGTTCGGGGGTAAGCACCCAAAGCAATTATTCAGAAGACCTCCAGCCATCTGCCGGCTTTGGCCCGGGCCCTACCAATAATCACAGTCAGTTGAATTTCCATGGCAGTGCGCTCGGTAACAGCTTCGGCGAGTACAGCTCGGGGTTGTTGCACGACGACTAGAGTGTGACGCAACGGCGCGGTATTCCTGCCGTTGCGTGTTCTCCGAGGGGGCGACTACTGCGCAGTCGAACGCAGGCGTTGCCAGCGTGGACGGCTATTTGCTCTCAGGCGTCGCAATCCATTCACCCAAGACCTTCTGGTATTTCCCCGTCACCTTGGCCAGATGCAACCACTGATCCACATACAACTTCCAAGTCATGTCATCACGCGGCAGCAAATACGCCTTCTCCCCATACTGCATGAACTGCCCCGGATTCACCGCGCACAATCCAGGTTTCAGTTTCTGCTGATACAGCGCTTCCGACGCATCGGTAATCATCACGTCGGCCTTCTTGTCCAGGAGCTCCTGAAAGATGGTCACATTATCGTGAAGGCTCAATTGCGCCTTGGGCAGGAAGGCGTGAACGAAGGCTTCATTGGTGCCACCGGCCGGTTCGACCAGTCGAACCGAAGGCTGGTTGATTTGCTCGACGGTCTGGTACAGCGCCTGATCCTCGCAGCGCACGAGGGGGATTTTGCCGTCGACGTCCAGCGTGGTGCTGAAGAACGCTTTTTTCTGCCGCTCTAGCGTGACCGAGATCCCGCCCATGCCGATGTCGCATTTTCCCGCGAGCAAGTCGGGCATCAGGGTTTTCCAGGTGGTCTGCACCCACTCGACCTTGACGCCGAGGCTGTCGGCCAGCGAGCGGGCCATGGCGATGTCTATTCCCGAGTATTCGCCGTTCTCTGCTTTGAAGGTATAGGGTTTGTAGTCCCCGGTGGTGCAAACGCGCAGTTGGCCTTGCTGAATGATGTTGTCCAGATGCGATGGCTCTGCCTGAGCGCCAAACGAGAGGGCGAGCAGCCCGGCAAGCATCGATATGCGTTGTGTCGTCTTCATTGTTTTCCGGCTTCCATGAGGGATTGGATTCGTTTCTTGGCGCCTCGCTTGAAGTGCGAAAGATCGCAGCCTTTGCCACCTCCTACAAGGGCGCCGTGCGTTCACTTCAAACTCTCGCGAACCATGTCCAGAAACGTCGCCACCACCCGCCGTGAACTCTGCTCGCGCAAGCACACCAGTGTCTCCGTCAGCCGCCGTGTGCAATCGGTGATGGGTAACGCACACACCCGCGAATCCGCGCCAAATTCCGCGGCCGAGACCACGCCCACGCCAATCCCCACGACCACTGCCTCACGCGCCGCTTCCCGACCTTCGACCTGAATCGCCGGACGAATGCGAAACCCCGCCCGGGCCATTTCCTCCTCCAGCGTCTGACGCGTCACCGAGCCGATTTCCCGCAGCACCAGCGGGGTGTCGTCGAGGTCGGCCAGGCAGATCGACTCGCGGTCGGCCCACGGATGATTGCGTGAAACAAACGCCACCATCGGGTCGTTACGCAGCGCGACCGAGATCAATCGTTCATCGCTGACCTCACGCCCGAGCAACGCCAGGTCGGCCTGATAGTTGAACAGCCGAAACAGCGATTCATCGGTGTTGCCGGTTTCGATTTTCACGCTGATGCCGGGATAGCGCTCGCAGAACCGCGCGATCTGCGGCAGGACGTGGACCGGCGCATCCACCGCCAGGATCAGGCTGCCGGTCTGCAACGCCTGGGAGTCCTGCAGCAACTCCTGCGCCTCGGCCTCAATCACAAACAGCCGCTGGGTGATGCCGAGCAAGCGTTCGCCCAGATCGGTGAGGCGCACCGAGCGTTTGTTGCGGTGGAACAGCAACACGCCAAAGCGTTCTTCGAGTTTGCGCACCTGGTCGGAAATCGCCGGTTGCGTGAGGAAAAGCCGCTCGGCGGCTTTGGTAAAGCTTCCGTGAACAGCCACGGCGTGGAAGGCTTTGAGCTGGGCGTGGGAAACCGACATCGAAACCTCCAGTAACAAGCTGAGCTTATATTGGAAATACGATAAATCGATTTCACTTATTAATCAGTAATTGTTTTTATCGGCCTCAGTTGCGGTGACTGGTCGGTCGAACAGCCTCCGTGACCATGAGCCTGCGCGTGTAATTGCAGAACTCATCTGACCGGTATCGCCTCAGGGAAGCAGCGATATCGCAGTGCTCAACAATAAAAACACAGGCGTTATTTCTCAAATTCTGCCGGCACACTCACACCCTGAGGTCAGAACCACAATGAACAAGCACATCGGCACCATCAAGCGTTGGCGCGTGCAGATCTTCGCGATCACCTGGCTCGCCTACGCCGCTTTCTACTTCACCCGCAAAGCGTTTTCCGTGGCCAAACTGGGGATCGCCGAAGACCCCACGTTCACCCTCGACAAAATGGCCATGGCCAACCTCGACGCCATCTACCTCGCCGCTTATGCCGTCGGGCAATTCACCTGGGGCATCCTTGCCGACCGTTTTGGCCCGCGGGTCGTGGTGCTCGGCGGGTTGCTGATTTCCGCCGCCGCCGCGCTGGTGATGGGCAGTTTTGCCACGTTACCGATTTTCGCCACCTGCATGCTGATTCAAGGCCTGGCCCAGTCCACCGGATGGTCGGGGTTGTGCAAGAACATCGGCAGTTTCTTTCCCGCCGAACAGCGCGGGCGGGTGCTCGGTCTATGGAGTTCCTGCTACGCCTTTGGCGGGCTCGTGGCTTCGCCGTTTGCCGGTTGGTGGGCGTACACGCTCATCGGCAGCTGGCACGCGGCGTTCATTTCCAGTGCGGCGGTGGTTGGGCTGGTCGCCGTGCTGTTTTTTATTTTCCAACGCAACAAACCGGAAGACGTCGGCTTGCCGGCGGTGGAGCCTGAGCCGGAGCTGACCGCCGAGGAGGCGCATGCTCAAAGCAAGATCAGCGTGCTGGAACCGCTGAGGGAAATCCTGCGCAATCGCACGGTGCTGATTCTCGGTCTCGCGTATTTCCTGCTGAAACCGGCGCGCTACGCGATTCTGCTGTGGGGCCCGGTGATCGTTTTCGAGCAGATGCCGACGGTGGGTAAAGTCGGTGCGGCGATCATTCCGACGGCGTTCGAACTGGCCGGGCTGCTTGGGCCGATCTTGCTGGGGCTGGCTTCGGACAAGCTGTTCGGTGCCCGGCGCATGCCGGCCTGCGTGCTCAGTCTGTTGGCGCTGACCGTTTCCCTGGCGTTGTTCATGGGGGCACTGCACACCGGCAGTGTGATGCTGGTGGTGGCGTTGTTGTTCGTCATGGGCCTGACCCTGTACGGGCCGGACTCGATGATCAGCGGCGCGGCAGCCATCGATTTCGGCACGGCCAAGGCTGGCGCAACGTCGGCAGGTTTCGTCAACGGTTGCGGTTCGGTCGGAGCGATTCTGGGCGGCTTGCTGCCGGGTTACTTCGACTCGGTCACTGTGTTCATTATCTTCGCCGGTTGCGCGTTGTTCTCTGCGCTGGTGCTGATCCCTTACTGGAACAGCCGCCCGGCGGGCCTGCAGGCCAAAAGTGCGTTCGTGCCTAACCGGCCGATGAGTGTCAAACCCCTGCGTACCTGAGGAAATACCGATGAGACCTTTCTGGCTGGAACAGGCGCTGGCGGCCGAGTCCTGCGCGCCGTGCGAACCCTTGGTGGGCGATACCCGCGCCGATGTGTGCATCGTCGGCGGTGGCTACACCGGGTTGTGGACCGCGATCATGCTCAAGGAGCAGAACCCGCAACTGGATGTGTTGCTGATCGAGGCGGACATCTGCGGTGCCGGCGCCAGTGGACGCAACGGCGGTTGTGCGCTGTCGTGGTCGGCCAAGTATTTCACCCTGGAAAGGTTGTTCGGCGTCGAAGAGGCGGTACGTCTGGTCAAGGAGTCCGAGCGCAGCATTTACGCGATTGGCACCTTCTGCGAACAGTACGGCGTGGACGCCGATTACCGCCTCGACGGCACGCTCTACACGGCGACCAACCGCGCTCAATGCGGTTCGACCGACGCGGTGATCGCAGCGCTCGAACGCAACGGCATCAACTCCTTCACTCAGCGGCCGGTCGCGGATGTACAACGCATGGCCGGGTCGAGCAAACACCTGGAAGGCTGGTTTTCTCCGGCCGCCGCGAGCGTGCAGCCAGGCAAGCTCGTGCGCGGTTTGCGCCGGGTTGCGTTGCAGTCGGGTGTGAGGATTCATGAAAACACTGCGATGATCGGGCTGGAGGAGGGCAAGCCGGCAGGCATTCAAACAAAGAACGGCACTGTCCGCGCGGACCGGGTCGTGCTGGCGATGAACGCGTGGATGGCCCGCGCGTTCCCGCAGTTCGAACGCAGCGTGGCGATTGTCTCCAGTGACATGCTGATCACCGAGCCGCGGCCGGATCTGCTCAACGAAATCGGTTTGACCAGCGGTGTGACGGTGCTCGATTCGCGAATTTTCGTGCACTACTACCACAACACCCCGGACGGCCGGATCATGCTTGGCAAGGGCGGCAACACGTTCGCCTACGGTGGGCGAATGCTGCCGGTGTTCGATCAGCCGTCGCCCTATGCCGGTGTGTTGAAGCACAGCCTGAGCGAATTCTTTCCGGCGTTTGCCGAGGTCAAGGTCGAGGCCACCTGGAACGGACCTTCGGATCGCTCGGTCACAGGGCTGCCGTTCTTCGGTCAGATGAGTGCCCACGGCAATGTGTTTTACGGTTTTGGTTATTCCGGCAGCGGAGTCGGACCGTGCCATATGGGCGGGCAGATTCTCGCTTCGATGGTCCAGGGGCTGGACAACGCCTGGACCCGTTCACCGCTGGTCAACGGTCCTTTGGGCTTTTTTCCGCCGGAGCCGATTCGCTACCTGGGCTCGCTGATGGTGCGCAACGCCATCCGCCGCAAGGAGCGCGCCGAGGATCACGGGCACCGGCCAAGGCATCTGGATGTGCGCCTGGCGAAATTCGCGGCGGCGGCCGGCAAGGCAGACAAGGGCTGATCAGGTTTTGCGGTTGACCAGCCAGTCAAGCAGCAGGCGGTCATCGCCCCTGGGGTGCGGGACGGGGCGAGGCGGGCTGTTTACGGTGGCGTACAACACGGGGCGGTCCGGATCACCGTCGAGAAAACTGATGAGCACCTCGGTTCCGGCGACCGGCAGCCTGGACGGATCGATCCGGCCATCCGGCGCAACGACGACCATGGGCAGCCAGAATCCGCTGGACTCGTCCTCCTTGGTCTGCGGGGTTGGCCATAACCTGACCTTTATCCGGCCTTGATCATCCAGCTCCGCTGGCTGGCCGACTGGGCCCAGCACCCGGGCCGTCTGGAAACCCGGAATGGTGGGTCTGGCCTGTGTGAGCGCGGGCCGGAATACCGTTGACCAGGGAATGGCGGTGAACTGATTGCTGTAACGCCGCACCCTGTCGGTTGCGTTGCGCTCAAGAATCGACGGCTGCCGGCCCTGATGCCGGATTTCGGTCAGCAGCCATTGATCGTTGAAGTTCGGCAGCGGATGTTCCGACACTTGTACGATTCGTCCGCTGCGCAATGCGCTCTGGTTGCTTTGGCCCTGCATCCGCCCATGTCGGCAGCGCAGGCGTTCCAGTGTCCGGCGGCTGAGCTGGTCGCGTTCGAGCGTATGTGGGGCGAGGGGCGCGGTGAGGGGGTGCGAGGTGTGGCACTGGAACAATTCACTGATCACCGGCACGTTCACAGTAGGAGACGCATCGCCGTGAAAAGGCAGGAGCAACGGTTCTTGAGGGAAACTCAGGCTGTCGTCCGCCAGCACCAGCACGTGACCGTCCCGCTGATGTTCGAAGTGATAGTGGATGCCTTCTTCTTCGCAGAGTCGTTGCAGGAAGGCCAGGTCCGTCTCATCGAACTGAATGCACAACGGCCTGGCGGGATAGCGCCCGTTCGGCAGTTCAAAGCGGTAGCTGTCTTCAGGCAGGCCGTTTTCTTCGAGCAACTGGCGCAGGATGGCGGGCACATCGAGTTGATGAAATACCCGGCGGCAACGCTGCCGGTCGAGGTTTTGCAACCAGGGCACCACCGCCAGCCTGTAGCCGACCCGGTGCAGGTCGCGATGTTCGCGGGTGGCGCAGTGGATGATGCCGTGAATGCCCTGGCCCTCCGCCAGGCTGAAGAACACCGGTTGTTGCAGCAGGCGATCCAGGCTCATGGCCGGCGCCAGGCCGATCACTTCGATGTCGAATCGGTAAGGCTGGTTGAGGGCTTCAAGGCCATGGAACTGCAACGCCTGCAAACTCAAGTTATCGTTCAGCAGTGTCAGGGTGAAGGGACTTTCCTTGTCGTTGTGCATTCGAACGCGCTTCTGCCAGGGAGTACGGGCGCAGAGGGTACGAAACCGTGGCCCCTTGTAGTCACCGCAAATCGAATTTTCAGAATCGCCCTACAACCAGCGGTGAAGATGTCGATTCGACGAGATGGAATTTTTGGTCGATTGCCAACTTTAGGCCGTATAAACTTGCACAAAGCGTCGGCCAATAGATGTCTCGGCGCCACAGATAAGAGAGTGAGTAATGGGCGCACAGTGGAAGGTTAAACACAAAGAAGCGGCAGCCAACGCCAAGGGCAAGATCTTCGGCAAACTGGTGAAGGAAATCACCATCGCTGCGCGCAACGGTGCCGATACCGCCACCAACGCACACCTGCGTCTGGTGGTCGAACAGGCGAAAAAGGCTTCGATGCCCCGCGAAACCCTGGAACGTGCGATCAAGAAAGGCTCCGGCCAGCTCGGCGAAACCGTGCAATACCATCGCGTGACGTATGAAGGGTTCGCTCCGCATCAGGTGCCGCTGATCGTTGAGTGCGTGACTGACAATATCAACCGCACCGTCGCGGAAATCCGCGTCGCGTTCCGCAAGGGGCAATTGGGCGCATCCGGTTCCGTGGCCTGGGATTTCGACCATGTGGGCATGATCGAGGCGTCCCCGGACAGCCCGGATGCCGATCCGGAAATGGCTGCCATCGAAGCCGGCGCTCAGGATTTCGAGCCTGCCGACGACGGCGCAACCTTGTTCATCACCGAAGCGACCGACCTGGATTCGGTACAGAAAGCCTTGCCCGAGCAGGGTTTCACCGTGTTGTCGGCGAAGCTGGGTTACAAGCCGAAGAACCCGGTCAGCGGCTTGAGCGACGAGCAGATGGCTGAAGTTGAAGCTTTCCTGGAAGGCCTGGATAACCACGATGACGTGCAGGACATGTTTGTCGGGTTGGCCGGTTAAACCACATCGCTGAGATCTAAGTGTGGCGAGGGAGCTTGCTCCCGCTGGACGGCGAAGCCGTCCCAAAAGCGGCGGCTGCTGCGCAACCGAGCGGGAGCAAGCTCCCTCTCCACAGGTTTTGTATTACCTTCAGTTCAACCTGGCCAGCTCCCGCACAATCTCGCTGAACCCCGGCCGCGCCAGCACATCCGGCTGACTGCAACGCTGCTGCAAATCTTCCAGCCGCTCATGCACCTCATCGCTCAACCCCGAATCGATCCGCTCCAGCAATTCCCCCAATAGCACCCCAAACGCACGCACCTCGATCCGTTGCAATGCACGGCTTTCAAGGCTGTCCTCCGTCGAATGGAAAGACGCTGCGCCAAAGTCCCCTAACAGGCAATCACCCTGTTCGTTCCACATAATGTTGTGGCCATAGAGGTCGCCGTGGGTGATGCCCTGACGGTGCAGATGCTCGGCTACCGACGCGATGCCACAGGCGATCCGCAGGGCCACGCCAGCGCTGAAGCGGGTGTCGCTGGCGTAGACATCGCGGCTGCAGGACGCCAGGCTCGGCAACCCGGCGAGGTTGCGATAACTCGGTTCGATCAGCTCCATGACCAGCCCGGCCTGCGCCTGCGGGTGATCGATGATCCGTCCTTCGACCCGGATCAGGTTAGGGTGAAGACCGGCGGTCATGCAGGCGTTCATTTCGTGCAGCGGCGAGCCATCGCTGGTCATTTCACCCTTGTAGAGTTTCACCGCGACCGGCGTTGCCTGTTTCCACAACGCCTGATGAATGACCCCGGAGGCGCCTTCTCCCAATTGTTGTTCCAGACTGAGCTGCGACCAGGGAATCGTCGGCGTGGCCTCGAGCACGGCCGCATCCGCCTCTGTTTCCAACGGATTACCGGCGTAAGCCAGCCAGGTCAGGCTTGGCAGGGTCAGCAGCCATTCGGGCAGTTCGGTCAACTGGTTGGCGGCGATGCGGGTCAGCTCGAGGCGATGGCAATTGCTCAGGCTCTCGGGCAAGCGCTGCAATCGATTGCCGGCCAGCATCAGCTTTTGCAGGTGCGGACGTTCACCCAGTTCGGCGGGCAGTTCGCTGATGCGGTTGTCCGTGAGGATCAGCCAGCGCAACAGCGGTGGCAGCGCAGCGCCCGGTACGGTTTCGATGCGGTTGGACTTGAACCCGAGCATGGTCAGCGCGGCGCACTGGCCAAGGCAGGCGGGCAACTCGCTGAAATGGTTGCGGTCGCAGAACAACACACGCAAACGGGTCAGGCGGTGAAAGTCGTCTGGCAGGGCGCTCAAGGCGTTGCCACTGAGGTTGAGCACCTCGAGCGAGTCCGCGAGGTCGAGGATTTCCCTGGGGAATTCCGTCAGGCCGGCGGCCAGGTCCAGGCGAGTGGAGCCAGCCAGCAGGCCGGCGCGCAGTTGCGCAAGGGTATCCATGAACAGATTCGCTATTGATCGAAGGTAGGGCGCGGGGGCCTGAAAAAGGGCGACATGATAGCGGTAAAGATGCGGTGACGGTCAGGAACTCTGCGCGAGCAAGCCCTGTGGTCAGACCGGTTCCCTGACCTCCACCAACTGCCCCAGCCGGCTGCGGGTGCGTGCCAGATCAATGGCATCGCCGCCCAGGTTCTCGCGCAACGACCGCTGGCCCAGCAGGATCAAATGCTTGTCCTGGTCATACAAAACGTCCACCAGATTGATGAAGCGCTGCTGCGCGGCGATCGGGCAGTCGGCGAGGTTGGGCAGCCCGTCGATGATCCAGTGATCGAAACGGCGGCACAGTTCCAGGTAATCCATGACCGCGGTGGGGTGGTCGCACAGGTCGGCGAAGGTGAATCCGATGGTGCGTCCTTTGCAATACCGGGCTGGAAGATGTCGAGCCCCGACGGGCAGAGCAATGGCCGGCGCGTCGGGTTCGGGCAGGTTGAACGCCTGACGCTGTGCCACGGTGGCCGGCCAAATGTAGTGGCCTTGGGTAAACAGCTGCTGGGCGTGATGTCTCGCCTGACTGCGGTAATCGTGAGGGCCGCCGACTTCCATCACTTGCATGCGGGCGTTGATCAAGTCGATCACCGGTTTGAAACGCGCATGGTAGAGCGGGTTGGGCAGCAAGCCTTCGGGTGGGTAATTCGACGTGACCAACAGCAGGATGCCGCGGCGGAACAGGGCCTTGAACAACCGCGTAATGAGCATTGCATCGCCGATGTCATGGACGTGAAACTCGTCGAAGCACAGGACCCGGCAATCGCTCAGCAGCTCGTCCAGCGTGGTCGCCAGCGCATCAGGGTGGTCGCGATGACTGAACATGCCCTGGTGCAGGCGGGCGAAAAACTCATGAAAGTGCAGGCGCTGTTTTTCCGCGATGGGCACGGCCTGGAAAAAACCGTCGAGCAACCAGCTCTTTCCGCGACCGACGGCGCCATGCAGGTAAAGCCCCGGCAATGGTTTCGATGAAGTACCAAGCAGCACCGCGGCGTGCTGCGCCATGCAGTCGATCACGCGCTGTTGGCTGTGGCTGAGTGTGTAACCCTGGGAATGAGCCTTGTGGCGAAAGTAGTCGTGGACGGCGCGTCCCGTCGCGCAATGACTGGCGGAGGCGGTCGATGCCTTGCCGAAGAGGCGGCGCAGCGCAGGCCAGCGTGGTGTGAATCGCGAACGGTCAGGCGGTCGAACGGCCACTGATATCACCCCGTTATCGTCAGGCAGGCTCACCGAGCTGCGGCGGCGTAGTGTAACCAATACGGGAAATTGGCTGCCAGTTGTGTAGACAAGTGCGGGGTGCAAAACGGGGGGCTGGCGGTGAAGTTTGTTACTTGGCGCGGACCTGTAGGCGCGGGCAAGTCGAATCGTCGCACCGCCGCTCCCACAGGGTTTTGCATTGTTTTACTGACAGTGCCGCGTCAGTTGCCTACCGCTCGATACTGCGATTCCACCGCGCATTCCACGCCGGGCGCTGTTCGTTGACCTGATCCCAGTCGATGGCAATCGCCGTTGTCAGGTACTGCTTCATCGCCTCGACCTGGCCGCGAGTCTTGTCGGTGGTCGGGGTATTCGGGTTGGACGGGATCTGATCGCCATCTTCAAGCGCAGCGGCTTGCGCCTCGGGCGTCAGCAGAAACGCGGCGAGCTTCTGTGCCAGTTCCGGCTGGGTGTTGTTGGCGATGGCGCATTCGGCAACGTTGAGCACCACCGCGCCTTCCTTCGGTTGCGCGTACTCGATCGGCATGCCTTTGAGTTTCAGCGCCGTGACTTGCGTCGGTGTCAGCGGGAACAGCGCCGCTTCGTCGGTCTGGAGCATTTCGGAAATCTTCGCCGAGCTCGGAATGTATTCCAGCACGTTGCGTCCGACAGTGTTCGGCCACGCCTTGAAGCCGGGTTCGACGTCGGTTTCGCTGCCACCCTGAATCCGGTTGAACATCAGGAAACCGTGCAGGCCGAAGGTTGACGAGGCCATCGACTGGAACACCAGTTTGTCCTTGAAACGCGGGTCGGCCATGTCCATCCACGAGGTCGGCGCGGCCCAGCCTTTTTCCTTGAACAATCGCGTGTTGTACGCCAGCCCCGTGACACCGAGGCTGACCGCCACGGCCTGGTCCTTGATACGGCCCTTGGCCGGAATCTGCGCCAGGGTCGGGCTGTCCTCGAGTTTGTCGCACAGGCCCATGGCGATGGCGCGGTACATGATGCCGTCGTCGAGGAACATCACGTGCATCTGCGGGTTGCCTTTGCTGGCCTGGACCTTGGCCAGGATATCGGCGGAGGTGCCGGGCACAATCACCACTTTGACGTTGTTGGCTTTCTCGAACACCGGCAGCACCTTGTCGGCGTAGAGCCGCTCCATGGTCCCGCCGTTCATGCCGAGGTAAAGCGTCGGCTCGGCCTGGGCCTGGGTGACCGTGAGCAAGGCGCCCAAGCAGGACATACCGAGCAGTGCAGTGCGTTTGACGTTATTCATTGGCGCGACCTTCCTCTATCAAGCAACGGAGATGGAGTGAAACCGGGTGATGGAAAACGCATCCAGCGACGTGGTTGAAGCGCCGCTGCAGATGATCTCGGTGAGCGCCTGGCCCACCGCAGGACCGATCTGGAAACCTGCGCCGGCAAAGCCGAACGCGTGCAACAGACCGGGTTGAGTGCCACTGTGGCCGATCACCGGCTGGCGGTCGGGCAGGTAACCTTCGGTGCCGCTCCAGGTACGAATCGCCTGGGCGCCTTCAAGAAACGGGTAGAGCTCGACCGCCTGGCGCAGGATCTCGATCACCGCGTGTTGACCGGGGCGGGCGCGGGCGTCGTCGAGGGCAAAGCCCTGACCGCCGCCCAACACACAATTGCCGCGCGCGACCTGGCGCGCATAGATGCCGCCGCCCTCGACACCGGTGCTGGCGTTCATCACCCACGGCAGCGGCTCGGTGACCAGCATCGCCGGGTGCCCGGCGTGCATCGGCACGGCTTCGCCGAATTGCTCGGCCAGTTTTCCCGCCCACGCGCCGGCGCAGTTCAACACCCAGGGGGCCCGCAGTTCGAGACCGTTTTGAGTGCTGATGCGAAAGCGCTGGCCGTCGTGCTCCACCGCGCCCACCGCGCATTGTTCATGGACCTGCGCGCCGTGGCGCCGTGCTGCACGGGCAAACGCTGGCGATACCAGGCGCGGGTTGGCGTGACCGTCATCCGGACAAAACGAGGCACCGACCGCCACCTCGCCGACCCACGGAAAGCGCGCGCGCAATTCACTGCGATCGAACACCTGCAAATCGAGGCCAAAGCCCTGACTGCTGGCGGCATAGTCCTGCAACGCGCGCAGGTCATCGAGGCTGCGCGCCAGTTTCAAGTGGCCGCTGCGCTGGTACTCGCCGTCAATGCCGATCAACTGCGGCAACCGGCTCCAGATCTCGTGGGCACGTTGCGACAGCGGCAGTTGCGACAGCGGTCGGCCCTGGCGGCGCACGCCACCGTAGTTCACGCCGCTGGAATGCGAGCCGCAAAAATCCCGTTCCAGCAGCACCACGCGACGGCCCGCCTGGCTCAGGAAAAGCGCCGCGGAAGCCCCGACAATGCCGCCGCCAATGATCACTGCATCGACTTCGATCATGGTTCGATCTCCAGACCAAACGGCAACGGTTTGATCGGCGCCTGCGCTCGCAGTCGACCGATCCCGGACACCGCCCGCTGACTTTCGCAGGCGATGATTTCCGCCGCCGCGGCACCACACATCCGACCCTGGCAGCGGCCCATGCCGACCCGGCAATGGGCCTTGACCCGATTGATTTCCCAATGGCCTTCGCGCACCACTTCGCGGATGTCCCCGGCGCGCACTTCTTCGCAGCGACAGATCATTACGTCGTCAGCGGTATCGGCCGCCCAGTTTTCGGGGAATACGAAAGCGCGTTCCAGACCATGACGGAAGGTATCGATCCGTCCAAGTGCCTGCTCCAATTGCCTGCCACGCTGCGGCGCGATCGGGTAGTCGTTGTCTTCGAGCAAGGCGAGGGCGGCGCGTTCGCCGGCCATTTCCGCCGCGTCGGCGCCCATGATGCCGGCGCCGTCACCGGCCAGGTAAACCTCGGCGACACTGCTGCGACCGGTGCTGTCGCGTTGCGGCAGCCAGGCGCGGTTGAGCGGGTTCCAGGCGAATGCGCAGCCGAGCAGATCCGCCAGTTGGGTTTCGCTGCGCAGGCCGTGGGCGAAGGCCACGGCATCACAGTCCAGCGAATGCTCGCCGCTTGAGTTGGACCAGCTCAGCGACTGCACCCGTTGTTCGCCGTTGATGCGTTTCAGGGTTGCACCCTGATGCACCGGGATGCCGTGGGCGGTCAACCAGCTGCGGTAATAGATGCCTTTGGCCAATGTGCCCGGTTGCGACAGCAGGACGGGCAGGGCACGGGCCTGAGCGCTGAACGGCGAGCTGTCGAGTACCGCAACCACTTTGGCGCCGGCCTTGGCATATTGATACGCCACCAGATACAGCAACGGACCGCTGCCGGCGAACACCACTCGTTCACCGATGGCGCAGCCCTGGAATTTCAGGGCGATCTGCGCGGCGCCGAGGCTATAGACACCCGGCAGCGTCCAGCCCTGTACCGGCAAAACCCGGTCGGTGGCGCCGGTGGCGACGATCACCCGAGAGAATTCCAGGCGTGCCGCGCAGCCCTCGTGCAAGGTGTCGAGTGCACCGTCTTCGGCGTTCCACACCAGGGTGTCGGGACGGTAATCGAGCTGGTCGCGCAACTCATCAATGGTTTGATGCAACGCCTGCGCCTTGCGGGCTTCGAAGCCATACAGCTTGACCGCCGAACGTTTGAAATTCGCCGGCTGACGCCGATAAATCTGCCCGCCGCCGCGTGCGGCTTCGTCCAGCAGAATCGGGCGTATGCCATGCGCAACCAAAGTCTGCGCCGCACGAATCCCGGCCGGCCCGGCACCGATGATCACCATGGACTTCATACCCACCCCCCTTGAGCCAACCACCGCTGAAACCCCGTGGGCGCCAGCCTGCTGGCGATGACGGTGGCACATTCAAAAATGAGAGAGGCTGATGCTCCGCCATCGCCAGCAGGCTGGCTCCCACAGGTGATTGGGGAGAGGCAGTTGAAAGCTGGGTTCATAGGGCACGCCCCGGTTCGCGGCTGATGTGTTGGCCGGCTTCGAGCAACGTCGAACACGCGCGCACCCGCCGACCATCGCCCAGCCGAACCCAGCAGTCCTGGCACGCCCCCATCAAGCAAAACCCGGCGCGAGGCTCGGCGCTGAAATCGCTGCCGCGCAAATGCTCGCTGCACGTCAGCACCGCGGTCAGCACGGTGTCGCCGAGCAGCCCGCTGGCCGGTTGGCCGTCGAGGGTAAAGTCCAGGGCCGGGCGGTCGCCTTCGGCCAGTCGTTTCAGCAGAGCCATGGCGCCCTCATTGTTTACCCACCAGAACCCGATCCAGGCCGTACACCCGGTCGAGCAGAATCATGGTCGCCGCGGTCAGCGCAATCACCAGGGCCGATACCGCCGCCATCATCGGATCGATGGATTCGGTGGCGTACACGTACATGCGCACCGGTAAGGTTTGCGTGGCCGGCGAGGTGACGAAGATCGACAGCGTGACCTCGTCAAAACTGTTGATGAACGCCAGCAGCCAGCCACCGGCGACCCCCGGCAAAATCATCGGTAAGGTGATCTGGCGGAACAGCGTGAAGCGCCCGGCACCCAGCGATTGCGCGGCGTGTTCGGCGCTGCGATCCAGGCCGATGGCCGACGCCAGCACCAGACGCAACACATACGGTGTGATCACCAGCACGTGAGCAAAAATCAGCCAGGCGAAGCTGCCGTTGACGCCCATCAGCGCGAACAGACGCAGCAGGGCAACCCCCAGCACCAGGTGCGGAATGATGATCGGCGACAGGAACAGGCCGTTGAAAAAGTCCCGGCCGGGGAACTCGAAGCGAGTGATCGCCAACGCTGCCGGCACTGCAATCAACGTCGCCAGACTGGCGGCGCTGAACGCCAGGATCAGGCTGTTGTAAAACGAATCGACAAAGTCGGCGCGCTCGAACACCGCACGGAACCAGCGCAAGGAAAATTCCGTGGTCGGCAGGCTCAACGTGTTTTCCGGGGTGAACGCGACGAGGCACACCACCACCAGCGGCGCCAACATGAACACGACCACCAGGGTATGGAACAGCAGGGCGAAAGGACCGTTCTTGGACATGACGAGTTATCCCAATGACTTCTTGTAGCGGCCTTCGATCATCCGGTTCCACGACAGCATGATCAGCAGGTTGAGCAACAGCAGCGCGACGGCGATGGCCGCGCCCATCGGCCAGTTGAGTTCCGACAGGTACTGGTCGTAGATCAGCGTGGCGACCATCTTGATGCGGCGCCCGCCGAGCAGGCCGGGAATGGCGAAGGAGCTGGCGGCGAGGCCGAACACGATCAATGTGCCGGAGAGCACGCCGGGCATGATCTGCGGCAGCACCACTTTGCGCATCACCGTGAGATGGCTGGCGCCCAGGGACAACGCCGCTTGTTCGGCGGCGGGGTCGAGTTTCTGCAGCGAGGTCCAGACCGGAATGATCATGAACGGCAGCATGACGTGGACCAGCGCGATCACTACCGCGAACGGTGTGTAGAGCAGCTTCACCGGTGAGCCACCGAAGGCTTGCAGGGTCTGGTTGACCAGGCCGTCGGCGCCGAGCAACAGGCTCCAGCCGAAGGCGCGCACCACCACCGAAATCAGCAACGGCGTGAGGATCAGAATCAGGAAAATCGAGCGCCAGGGCGCGCCCATGCGGCTGAGGATGTAGGCCTCGGGCACGCCGATCACCACGCACAGCAGGGTGGTCAGAGCGCTGATCCACAACGTGCGCAGGAAAATTTCGTAGAAGTACGGGTCACCCAGCAGGCTGCTGTAATGGTCGACGGTGTAGGCGTTACCGTTGATGCCCGAGCTGTAGTCGAAGACGTTGAACGACAACACCAGCGTCAGCAGCAGCGGGATCACCAGCAGGCAGACGTACAACGCCAGCGCCGGTGCCGACAACAGGTAACCCTGGCGTCCCTGGCGAAGGGCGACGAGCGTGCTCATGCTGACACCTCGTCGACACTCAGCACCCGCAGGAGCGCCGCGTCCCAGTCGAGGCCGACGGCCGTGCCTTCGTTCATCGGCGCCGAGCCATCGTTGCGGCGCACCACGCAGAGCTCGCCCAGGGGCGTGGAGACGCCGTAGAGCCATTGGCTGCCGAGGAAGAAGCGGCTGACGATCTGGCCTTGCAGACGGCCGTGATCTTTTTCCCGCAGATCGATTTTTTCCGGGCGCAGGCTGAGGGTCAGTTCACCGCCGCTGCGCACCTGAATCACACCCGCACTGTCACGCTCGCCGGGCAGCAGATTGGCCTTGCCGACGAAGCCGGAAATGAATTCGGTGCGCGGGTGTTCGTAAAGGGTGTAGGGCGCATCGATCTGGGTAATGCGCCCGGCCTGCATCACCACCACGCGGTCGCTGATGGACAGCGCTTCGGACTGGTCGTGGGTGACCATCAACGTGGTGATTCCGACTTCGCGCTGGATGCGGCGGATCTCGAACTGCATCTCTTCGCGCAGGTTGGCGTCGAGGTTGGACAACGGCTCGTCCAGCAACAGCACCGGCGGCTCGATCACCAGCGCTCGGGCCAGGGCAACACGCTGGCGCTGACCGCCTGACAGTTCTCGTGGGTAACGCTCGGCGTGCTGGTCCAGACGCACCAGTTTCAGCACCCGGTCCACACGCTGCTGCAACTCGCCGTTGGGCACCTTGCGCATGCGCAGGCCGAAGGCGACGTTGTCTTTGACGGTCATGTGCGGGAACAGTGCGTAGCTCTGGAACACCACACCCAAACCGCGGCTGGCAGGTTTGGCGTGGGTGATGTCGCGACCGTCGAGCAAAATGCGCCCGCTGGTGACTTCGACGAAGCCGGCGATCATTTGCAGGGTGGTGGTTTTGCCGCAGCCGGAGGGGCCGAGCAGGGAAACGAACTCACCTTTCTCGACCGAGAGGTGGGTGGCGACGACGGCGTCGATCTCACCGTAGCGTTTGCCGAGTCCTTCAAGTTGCACAAAAGCCATAACTGCGCTCCACCTGAGATTGTTATGCGCGGCCTGAGGTCGCGCTTTTTTGTATGGGCAGATACGAAAGGTGTTGCCGGGTGCGTTGGCGCTCGACTTGAGTCGGCTGCCGCTGTTGTTCGAATCGCCCCTGTGGACGCAGATTAGGACGAAGACTAGGATGGGCTCAATGGCCTATTTCACTGAATCGATGGTTATTTTCAGTTTCATTCAGTGAGTAAATTAATCGTCGAGAAATCACATGACTGATTCCACTGAGCGGAATGAAAATAAAAATGAAGTCGGCGTCGGTGCCGTCTCAAGACTGTTTGCCGTGTTGCGCACGTTGGGTGACACCGTCGAGGGCGGCGAGCGTGTGACGCAACTGGCCCAGCGCATCGGTTTGTCGCAACCGACCACGCACCGTCTGCTGCGCAGCCTGATGGACGAGGGCATGGTCGAGCAGGACGTGCGCAGTAAACGCTATCGCCTGAGCCTGGATTTTTTTGCCCTGGCAGCGCGTGCCGGCAACACCGGAAACCTGCGCGAGCTGGTGCGGCCGTCGTTGCTGCGGCTCTCGGCCTCGTTGGGGGATTCGTTGTTTTTGCTGGCGCGCAGCGGGTTTGATGCGATCTGCCTGGACCGCAGTGAAGGGCCGTTTCCGATCCGTACGTTTACCGGCGACATCGGCGGGCGGGTGGCGCTGGGTGTGGGGCAGGGCAGTCTGGCGATCCTGGCATTCCTGCCGGAAGAGGAACGTGACACGGTGATTCATTACAACTTGCCGCGGCTGAAGGATTTTCACCTGTATGACGAGGTGTTCCTGCGCTCGGAAGTCGAGAACGTGCGTGCCCTCGGTTACGCCGGGCGCAACACCGGCGTGTTGCAGGGCATGGCTGGTGTGGCGGTGCCGATTCTTGATCGTGAAGGGCGGGCGGTGGCGGCGTTGAGTGTTGCCACCGTGAGTGATCGGCTCGGGCCGGATCGTTTGCCCACGGTAGTGGACATGCTCAAGCGCGAAGCGGCGCTGATCGGGCCGCGGATCAATCCGTTTGATCCGCTGTTGCGCCGGCCATCTCAAGTCTTCGGGCAGGGTTGAATACGGTTAACAATCCTCCCACAGGGGACGGTGGTGTATTCAGAACTGCACGGTTTGCTTGAGCATTTTCGCCGCAGGCGTGTCTGTCGGGCTGACCATCGCGTAGTTGTAACCGCTCCCCGACCAATACTCGGCCTGTAATTCACCGTCACTGCGACTGCCCCTCGGCAGCAGGAAGTTTCTCGGTCCCGGCGGGCGCACGTAGAAGCTGACTTTGTGCCCGCTGCGATCCTCGTAAACCACCATCGCCGCCGGCCCTTGTTCGGTGCTGAGCAAGCGCCCGCTGACCGGTTTGAACCCTGCGCCGGACAGGTCCGGCAAGCGATGGGCCTGGGTGAAATAACGGTCGAGCCAGCCCTGCATATCACCGTCGTCGCTGACCTTGTAATCGGCCGGCAGCATGCCTTGCTGGGCAAACAGCCGATAAGCCTGCATCGCATCGGCCATCGGTGCCGCAGCGCTGAGGAGGGTCATTTCCCGCGCCTGCCAGCCGCCGATTCCGCCGATGCTCACAGCGATCAGCAACACCGCAGCGCTGGCCAGGTGACGGCGTGATTGGCGCTTGAGGCGTTGGCGAATCAGCGCCGGGTCGAGGTCCGGGTTGGCCGGTTGCTGCAATGCGCCGCTGAGGGCCGCGCGCAGTTGCTGGGCGTCCTGCTGCCAAGCGCGGACCTGTGCAGACATTTCCACGTTACCGGCCAGAAAAGTCTCCACCAGGCGTCGGTCGTCATCATTGAGTTGGTGGTCCACATACGCGTGCAGGTCACGCTCGCTCGGGGGCATGCTGATCATTTGAGTCTCCGCAGAGAAGGGCGGGTGATTTCGCCGTCGCTGAGTTGGCGCAAGGCCTGGCGGGCGCGGGACAGGCGCGACATCACGGTGCCGACGGGAACGTCGAGAATCTCGGCGACCTCCTTGTAACTCAGGCCTTCGACCGATACCCAGAGCAACAAGGCGCGCTGCTCGGTGTTGAGCTGATCGAAGGCTTGCAAGGTCGATTGGGCGATCACGGTGCGTTCTACCGACGGTTGGGAATCGTCCCGTCCGGTAAAGAATTCGAGCATCCGCGCATAACGCCGAGCGCGGCGGTGAGCGTCGAGAAACTGCCGATAGAGAATCGAAAACAGCCAGGCCCGCAAGTCGCCCTCGGGACGCTTTTCGCTCCAGCTCGACAGCGCCCGCTCAAGGCACGACTGCACCAGATCGTCGGCGCTGCTGGGGTTGCGCGTCAACGACACGGCAAACCGGCGCAATCTGGGAATGATTTCACTCAGTTGTTCGTCGATATCGTTCATCACATTCTGACTAGTCACTACGCTGGACTAGGGAGACGCCCGGGACTCGAGGTTATTCCACGCTCGAAAAAATAAATACCGAGCGATGGAATAAACCCGCATGGCGTTCGTCTGCTTGATCCTTCTCACTTGTGGCCGATGGCCCTGGAGTCTTTCATGGTAGATCGCTCATCACCGCCCACCCGGCCACCGTTGAGTGCCGCGAGCCTGACGTTGCGCCTGGCCGGCATTGCCGTGGTGATCGCTGTCGTGGCCGGGGCTTTTGCCTACGTCAACGGCACCTTTGACCCACAGCGCCTGACGCCGAAAAAACTGATCAACGTGTTGGAAACCAACAATGGCGTGCACCCGGGGTTCCGGCGTAATCACTCCAAAGGGGTATGCGTGATCGGGCACTTCGAGAGCAGCGGTGAAGCGCGCAGTTATTCCAGCGCTCAGGTGTTCAATGACGCGCGGACTCCGGTTGTGGGGCGTTTCGCGTTGCCGGCCGGCAATCCTTACGCACCGGACAACAGCGTGCCGATCCGCAGTCTCGCACTGCGTTTCACCCAGGCCAACGGCCAGCAGTGGCGTACCGGGATGAACAGCATGCCGGTGTTCCCGGTGGGCACGCCTGAAGCGTTTTACCAATTGCAGCAGGCCCAGTCGCCAGACCCGGCCACCGGCAAACCGAACCCGGCAGCGGTGCCGGCGTTCTTCGGTGCACACCCGGAAGCCGCGCCGTTCCTGGCCTGGATCAAAACCGCCAAGCCGTCCGCCAGTTACGTGACGGAAACCTACAACAGCGTCAATGCGTTTTACCTGGTCAACGCCGCCGGGCAACGGCAAGCGGTGCGCTGGAGCATGGTGCCGGTGGCACAGGACGCAGCAGGTGCCACGGCCCCAGAGGGCGGTGACTTCCTCGAGAAAGACCTGGTTCAGCGGATCGCCGCAGGACCGTTGCGTTGGAAGCTCCAGATCACACTGGCCGACCCCGCTGATCCGGTGAACGACGCCAGCAAAACCTGGCCTGAAGGTCGCAAAGTGGTGAACGCTGGCACGCTGGTGCTCGAAAGCACCCAGCCGCAACTCAATGGCGAATGCCGGGACATCAACTATGACCCGCTGGTCTTGCCATCCGGTATTGAAGGTTCCGACGACCCGTTGCTCGCCGCTCGTTCTGCCGGTTACGCCAGTTCCTACTTGCGTCGCACCAGTGAAGTCAGCCAACTGCCCGCCGCTAAACAGGAGGCTCAACAATGAGCGCCCAACCGAACCACTTCGCGCCACTGGCGCGACTGCTGCACTGGCTGATGGCGTTGATGATCATTGCCATGCTGTTCATCGGCGCGGGCATGGTCGCTTCTGTATCAGAGCGTCATGAATGGCTGATCCATCTGCACAAACCGCTGGGCATTGCGATTCTGCTGCTGGTGATCGTGCGCCTCGGCGTGCGCTTTTCTACCCGACAGCCACCGCTTCCCGCGGACTTGCCCGGCTGGCAGGCGCTGGCGGCCAAGGCTTCGCATGTCTTGCTGTACGCCTTGATGTTTATCCTGCCGCTGCTCGGCTGGGCAATGATTTCGGCGGCGGGCGACCCGGTGATGCTCAGCAGTTCGCTGCAATTGCCCTCGATCGTGCCGGCGAATGCGCAGCTGTTTGCGTTCCTGCGCAAGGCGCACGGGTATCTGGCGTATCTGCTGTTTCTGACCGTGCTGCTGCATCTGGCGGCGGCGTTGTTTCATGGTTGGGTGCGGCGTGATGAGGTGCTGGACAGCATGTTGCGGGGCAAGGATCGCACCTGATTTGATCTGCCGAAATCCATTGTGGCGAGGGGATTCATCCCCGTTGGGCTGCGAAGCAGCCCCAATGCGGTTCGTCAGATAAACCGCAGTGGATGAAATTACGACTGCTTCGCAGCCGAACGGGGATGAATCCCCTCGCCACAGGTTTCGTGTGCTTTCGTGGGCAGCGTCCGCCACCAATAGACCAATGCCACGGCGTTGATACCTGCCCCCAGCAGGCAAACGCCGAGCCACCCGCCCCACGCATACATCGCCGTCGAACCGATCGAACCCAACGCGCAGCCAATCGAATAGAACAGCATGTAACCCGCGGTAAGACGGCTTTGGGCTTCGGGGCGCACGCTGTAGATCATGCTTTGGCTGGTCACGTGCACGGCTTGCAAGCCAAGATCCAGGGTAATCACACCCAGCAACAAGGCCCACAAGGAGGATTGGGTCAGGGCGATCGGCAACCAGGAAACCAGCATCAATAACAGTGACAACCCGCTGGTCCATTGACCCAAACCGCGATCGGCCAGATGCCCGGCACGTGCAGCCGCCAATGCACCGGCAGCACCGGCCAGTCCGAACAATCCGATTTGCGTGTGGGACAACGACAGCGGCGGGGCGCTCAGCGGCAACACCATGGGTGTCCACAGCACCATGGCGCTGGCGAAGGTCAGCAACGCGAGAACCGCCCGTTGACGCAGCACCGGTTCTTCCTTGAACAATGTGAACACCGAACCGAGCAACGTCGCATAAGAACGGGCGGGTTGCGTGTTCTCGTGTTTCGGCAGTACGCGAAACAGCAGCAACGCCATCACAAGCGTCAACCCCGCCGACAACAGATAAATCGACCGCCACCCTGCCAGATCAGCCATCCCACCCGCGACTGTCCGGGCCAGCAGAATGCCAATAACAATGCCGCTGGTGACCACGCCGACCACGCGCCCGCGCTGCGCCGGGATGGCCAATGTCGCGGCGTAGGCCACCAACACTTGTGTCACCACCGCCAGTAACCCGGTCAACGTCATCCCGATCAACAACCAGGTACTGTTCGACGCGAGGGCGATCATCAACAAGGTCAGCGCCGACAGCAGGGTTTGCGTGACGATCAAACGTCGACGGTTCAGCAGATCGCCAAGCGGCACCAGCAACAACAATCCGACGCCGTAACCTACCTGGGTGAGCGTGACGACGATGCCGATGGTGGCCGGGTCCATGGCAAATGCCTCGGCCATGGCATCGAGCAAGGGCTGCGCGTAATACACGTTACTGACGGCCAGGCCGCAGGCTACGGCGAACAGCAGTACAACGCCGGTGCTGAGTGTTGTTTGAGTGGGCTTCATGCCGGGCTCCCAAGGTGGTTTCAAAATAAAACCAGTTGTACGGTAAGCAAACTGGTTTTATATTGCAACCACGTTTGTTTTCGAGGGCTCAGTCATGGCCAAACGCACAAGCATGCAAAGCGCCGAATGCCCGGTCGCCCGTTCACTGGATGCCATTGGCGATTGGTGGTCGTTGTTGATCGTGCGCGATGCATTCGACGGCATTCGCCGGTTCGGTGAGTTTCAGCGAAGTCTGGGCATGGCGAAGAATATTCTCTCGGCGCGATTGCGCACGCTGGTGACCCACGGGATTTTCGATCTGGTGCCGGCATCGGACGGCAGCGCCTATCAGGAATATGTGTTGACGGAGAAGGGCAAAGGGTTGTTTCCGCTGATCATTGGTTTGCGGCAGTGGGGCGAGGCGTTCTTTTATGAGGACGGGGAGGCGCACTCGCGGGTGGTTGACCGGGATAATGGTCGACCTGTCCGGGCACTGGAGTTGCGCGCCGAGGATGGGCGCTTGTTGGGACCTGAGGATTGCGTGCGGGTCGCGGCAGAGTAAACACCAAAAGATCGCAGGTTTCGCCCACTCCTGCATTGAACCGTGTAGGAGCTGGCGAAGCCTGCGATCTTTAGATCTTGGTTAGCGCAGGGTGCCGACCATATCCGCAACAGTCGTCAACACATCCTTGCCCAACTGCTTCGACCGCTTGCCCGACCAGCCCGTCAGCGGGTTCGGTGCGTCATCGTTGTCCTTGAACGGCATTTCCAGGGTCAGCGACAGGCAGTCGAATTTCTCGCCAATGCTGTTGCACGCCAGCGTCATGTTGGCTTTGCCCGGCTCGTCGCGGGTGTAGCCGTGTTTGGTCTGGAAGTCTTTGGTCAAATGTTTCAAGTGATCGCGAAAGTGAGTTTCCAGCTTTTCGATCCGCGGCGTGTAGCCAGGGTTGCCTTCGCAACCGGCGGTGAACACGTAAGGGATTTCTTCATCACCGTGGATGTCGAGGAACAGGTCGACACCATATTTTTCCATCTGCTGCTGAACGAACAGGACTTCCGGGCTGACTTCCTGGCTGGCGCTCTGCCAGGCGCGGTTGAGGTCCTGGCCCATGGCGTTGGTGCGCAGATGACCGTGGAAGGCGCCATCCGGGTTCATGTTTGGCACCAGGTACAAATCGGCGCTGGCCAGCAGTGTGTTCAGGACGGGATCGTCGTGCCTTTCCAGGCGTTCGATCACACCTTCCATGAACCATTCGGCCATGTGCTCGCCGGGGTGTTGCTGGGCAATTATCCAGACCTTGCGCTGGCCTTCGGCACCGGTGCCTTTGCGCAGCAACTGAATGTCACGCCCTTCAACGCTTTTGCCGGTGGCCAGCAGTTCGGTGCCGGCCTTGGTCAGCGCCTGCTCGATCAACCAGTCATGGCGGCCACGGCTGTAGGGTTCGAAGTAGGCAAACCAGGCGTGGGTCGCCGTGGCTTCGAGGCTAAAACGCAGGCAGTCGCCTTCGAAAATGGTCGGCACCCGGAACCAGTTGACGTGATCATAGGACGCCACCGCCTGATAACCATCCCAGGCTTTGTTGTATGAGGATTTGCTGGCATTGCTCAGACGAAACCAGTGCTCCTGACCGACGTGCAACCCGCTGGCCTTGAAGTGAAACCACTGGAAATGCTGGCTGCGGGTGTCAGGCTTGATGGCCAGCAACGCTTGCAACGGATTGCTGATATCCAGCACTTCAATATTGCCGCTGTCGAAGTTTGCACTGATGCTGAAAGAGGATTTAGCCACGGTCATAGTCGATTCCTGAATATGATTTTTATGGCTGCTACTTTACACGCTGGGAAGGGAAAAACCGGGGGAAATTGCGGGGTGTAGCGGGGGGCGTCCTCCTTGACGCAGACGCAGCTTAGAGACTGCGCGATTGATTCTCAAGTGCTATTTTTCGCGAGTTTGGGCCAATGTTGCCGGGCTTCTCTTGCCAACAGATATTCTTTTGATATTATCCGCGCCATCGAATTTGCAGCACATAAAGACTTCATTAGCCTGAAGGTCAAGCCAGAATAACTGGCAAAAAAAAAGACCCGGCAAAAAGCCGGGTCAAAAACCGTGATTAGCCTGATGAGGAGATAGTCCAGGAGACCGACCTAAGGTCACTTGGACAATCGACTGATCTCGCGACCAGCTGCATGCAATAATAATCATTCTCGTTTGCAAGTCAAATGATTTTATCTGCGCGATTGGAAAATTCTTTTCGCGCCCTCGAATTACTCCTCCTTTCTTATGCGTGATGATCCTCGTCCAGGGACCGATCCAGCAGCGCCTTGGCCATATCGATCATATGCACCGTCGAAAATGCCAGGGCCCGGTGGACACCGTGCAGACTATTCGCCGATTCGGATGCCGTGGCCGCGGCGCAGCACAGCAGATCTGAAGCACGCACCAGCGCTTCCTCGCTGCTGACGTTGCGGTTCACCTCAAAAAAGCGCTCTTCTTCCACCTCCTCGGACACAGCTGGTTTCAAGTAATAATCCAGTGCCCGTTGTGCGGCAGCCGAGCCTTTTGGCGAGGTGAGGGAGGTGTCGATTTGCAGATCGGGCAGGTCGTTGCTGGGGATAGTCATGGCGATGGCAAGCTCCGTGATAGATTCAGATCCGTGATCCAATCCTAGTACGAAGTGTATTTGTGACGAGAATTTAAATACTACAATTTGTGTTTTGATGGGGAGAGGCGCCCACGTATCGTGCCGCACATGGATAAATGGATTGAATTGGTCAAGGCCAAGATGAGTGAACTCAACGTCACTCAAGAGATACTCGCCGAGCGCCTCGGAATGTCCCAGGGCGGCATCGGCCATTGGCTGAACAAACGCCGCCAGCCGGGCATCGATGACATGAACCGGGTACTACACGCGCTGGGCATGGAATTTCTCGAAGTGGCGCTGGTTATCCGCGAGCCGGACACGTCGAAGGAGGACAGCCAGGATCTGGTGCGAAAGTACAACCCGTACTTCCGCTACCCGGTCAGTGACTGGCGAGAATCCTGCGAGGTGCGCGACGGCGAGCCGACCGTGTATGACAAGGCGCGATTCGAGCTGACCGATTACCACGCTCAGGGCGCGGCGTTCTGGTTGAGGGTGACGGGCGATGCGATGACCGCACCGACTGGCGTCAGTATCGCCGAGGGCATGATGATCCTGGTGGACCCGGCCATTGTGCCGGAGCCCGGAAAACTGGTGATTGCCCAATGGCCGGACAGCACCGAGGCGACCTTTCGCAAGCTGATCGAAGAGGGCGGGCAGCGTTACCTGGTCCCGCTCAATCCGACATATCCGAAAGCCCTTTTCACTGAAGCCTGCCGAATCATCGGCGTAGTGGTTCAGGCAACGGCCAGGTTCTGATCAGATCGGTCCTCGCGAGGCGTAGGACCGATCTTGATGTCAGGCTTCTTCCAGCTCGACCAACGCACTGCCTTCGCTGACCATTTCGCCTTCCTGGCAATACAACGCCTTGATCACCCCGGCGTGTGGCGCACGAATGCTGTGCTCCATCTTCATCGCTTCCAGCACCACCAGTTGCGCCCCGGCTTCGACCGTTTGCCCGGCCTCCACCAGCACCCGCACGATGCTGCCGTTCATGGGGGCGGTCAGTCCGCCGTGATGGCTGTGACTGGCTTCGACGGCGCTGATCGGGTCGTAGGCCTCGATGCGGCGCAATTCACCTTCCCATTGCAGATACACAATGCCGTCGCGGCGGATTGCCCGATGCTGGCGGCGCACGCCGTTGCGTTCGGTGAGCAGTTGCTCGCCCTTGAGTTGCGCGCATTGGGCATTGCGGTCGCCCAACGTCAATGCGCGGTCCTGACCTTCACAACTCAGGTGCAAGGTGATTTCGGTCGGCAGGCCGGACCGAAAACCGTTGCTGTTGGCCCAAGGCGAACTCAGGTCATCGACGCGCGGTGAACGAGGCTGGCTCTGGGCGAACGCCTGCGCCGCGGCTTGCCAGAATTCATCGCTGAGTTCCGAGGGCTCCGGCAGCAGTTGCTCCTGATAACGCGGAATAAACCCGGTATCCAGTTCGGCCGCCGCAAACGCCGGATGACCCACGATTCGACGCAGGAAGTTGATGTTGGTCTTGAGCCCACCAATCGCGAACTCATCGAGCATGCTCAACAAGCGCAGGCGTGCCTGCTCACGATCCTCGCCCCAGGCAATCAGCTTGCCCAGCATCGGGTCGTAGAACGGCGAAATCTCATCGCCTTCTTCAACACCGCTGTCGACTCGACGCCCCGAACCTTCAGCCGACTCTCGATACAACTCCAGACGCCCGGTGGCGGGCAGGAAATCATTGCCCGGATCTTCGGCATACAGCCGCACTTCAATCGCATGCCCGATCAACGGCACCTGATCCTGGGTCATCGGCAGCGCTTCACCGCGCGCCACGCGAATCTGCCAAGCCACCAGATCGAGGCCGGTGATGGCTTCGGTAACCGGGTGCTCGACTTGCAGGCGTGTGTTCATCTCCATGAAGAAGAACTCACCGCGCGCATCCAGCAAGAATTCCACGGTGCCGGCACCGACATAACCGATGGCCTGCGCCGAACGCACAGCAGCTTCGCCCATGGCGCGACGCAGTTCCGGGCTGAGGCCTGGCGCGGGGGCTTCTTCGACGACTTTCTGGTGCCGACGCTGAATCGAGCAATCCCGTTCGTTGAGGTACAGGCAGTTGCCATGCTGGTCGGCGAAAATCTGGATTTCCACGTGGCGCGGTTTCAGCAGGTATTTTTCGACCAGCATCCGCGAATCGCCGAACGAGGATTGCGCCTCACGCTGGGCCGAGGCCAGGGCTTCGGCCAGTTGGCTGACGTCCTCGACCACTTTCATGCCTTTGCCGCCACCGCCCGCCGTTGCCTTGAGCAGCACCGGGTAGCCGATGCGTTCGCAGGCGTCGCGGAAGGTATCGAGGTCTTGAGCTTCGCCGTGATAACCCGGCACCAGTGGCACGCCAGCGGTTTCCATCAAGGCCTTGGCGGCGGACTTGCTGCCCATCGCATCGATGGCCGAGGCGGGCGGGCCGAGGAAAATCAGGCCCGCTGCTTCGATCGCCCGGGCGAACCCGGCGTTCTCGGACAGAAAGCCGTAGCCCGGATGAATGGCCTGAGCGCCGCTGGCTTTGGCGGCAGCGATCAGTTTGTCGATTTGCAGGTAACTGTCGGCGGCCTTGCTGCCGCCGAGGTCGACGCGGATATCCGCTTCGCGGCTATGCCGGGCTTCACGGTCGGTGGCGCTGTGCACGGCGACGGTGGTCAGGCCCAACGCCTTGGCGGTGCGCATCACCCGACAAGCGATTTCGCCACGGTTGGCCACCAGCAGAGAGGTGATAACAGGTGCGCTCATCAACGCGGCTCCTTGGGGGTGGTTTCGGCCTGCCAGCTCGGCGGACGCTTTTGCAGAAAGGCCCGCAGACCTTCCTGGCCTTCGGGGCTGACGCGGATTCGCGCGATGGCATTTTCGGTGTAGCGGCGCAGCGCCGGCGTCAGCGCGCCGTTGCCGACTTCACGCAGCAAGTCTTTGCTGACGCGCATGGCCGCGGGGCTGTTGAGCAGCAGATTGTCGATCCACTGATCGACTTTCTGTTCCAGCTCATTGATCGGATAGCTCTCCGACAACAAACCGATTTCCCGCGCCCGCTGCCCGCCGAAGCGCTCGGCAGTCAGCGCATAACGGCGTGCCGCGCGCTCGCCGATGGCTTGCACCACGAATGGGCTGATCACCGCCGGCGCCAGGCCGATGCGTACTTCCGACAGGCAGAATTGCGCGTCGTCGGCGCCGATCGCCATGTCGCAGCAACTGATCAGGCCCAGCGCGCCGCCGAACGCCGCACCTTGCACCACGGCCAGGGTCGGGACTTTCAGCTTGGCGAGGTTGTACATCAACTCCGCCAGTTCCCGCGCGTCGTCGAGATTGGTGTGGTAATCGAGCTCGGCTGACTGCTGCATCCACGCCAGGTCGGCGCCAGCGCTGAAATGCTTGCCGCGTCCACGCACCAGCAAGAAGCGCAGGCTGGCATCGCCCGAGACCTTGTCCAGGGCGAGGATCAGTTCGCGGATCATTTCAGCGTTGAACGCGTTGTTCTTTTCTTCGCGGCTCAGCCACAGGGTGGCGAAACCCCGCGGGTCGATCTGCAGCTCGAGGGTGTTGAAGTCGCTCATGAGGTTCTCCCGATCACATCCGGAACACGCCGAAGCGGCTCGGTTCGATTGGCGCGTTCAACGACGCGGACAAGGCCAGGGCCAACACGTCGCGGGTTTGTGCCGGGTCAATGACACCGTCATCCCACAGCCGTGCACTGGAGTAGTAAGGGTGACCCTGTTCCTCGTATTGATCGAGGATCGGTTGCTTGATCTCGGCTTCCTGCTCGGCGCTGAAACCCTGGCCACTGCGCTCTGCCTGCTCGCGTTTGACCTGCACCAGAACGCCCGCCGCTTGCTCGGCACCCATCACGCCGATGCGTGCGTTAGGCCACATCCACAGGAAGCGCGGATCGTAGGCCCGCCCGCACATGCCATAGTTACCGGCGCCGAAACTGCCGCCGATGATCACGGTGAATTTCGGCACCTTGGCGCACGCCACGGCGGTCACCAGTTTCGCGCCGTGCTTGGCGATGCCGCCGGCCTCGTATTTCTGGCCGACCATGAAGCCGGTGATGTTTTGCAGGAACAGCAGTGGAATGCCGCGCTGACAGGCCAGTTCGATGAAGTGCGCGCCTTTCTGCGCCGCTTCAGCGAACAGGATGCCGTTGTTGGCGAGGATCGCGATCGGATAACCGTGCAGGTAGGCAAAACCGCACACCAGCGTAGTCCCGAACAGTGCCTTGAATTCATCGAACACCGAGCCGTCCACCAGTCGCGCAATCACTTCGCGCACGTCGAACGGTTGCTTGGCGTCCGCCGACACGACGCCGTACAACTCGTCGCTGCTGTAGAGCGGGGCGATGGGCGTGTGTTGCTGGACTTCACCGAGCTTGCGCCAGTTGAGGTTGGCGATGCTGCGCCGGGCAATGGCCAGGGCGTGTTCATCGCTCTCGGCGTAGTGGTCGGCGACGCCGGAAATCTTGCAATGCACATCGGCGCCGCCCAGATCCTCGGCGCTGACCACTTCACCGGTCGCGGCTTTTACCAGCGGCGGACCGGCAAGAAAGATCGTCGCTTGCTCGCGAACCATGATTGCTTCGTCGGCCATTGCTGGCACGTAGGCACCACCGGCAGTGCACGAGCCCATGACTACCGCGATCTGCGGAATGCCCATGGCGCTCATGTTGGCCTGGTTGAAGAAGATCCGCCCGAAATGCTCGCGGTCCGGGAACACTTCATCCTGGCGCGGCAAGTTGGCGCCACCCGAATCCACCAGATAAATGCACGGCAAGCGATTCTGCTGGGCGATGGTCTGGGCGCGCAGGTGCTTCTTCACGGTCAGCGGGTAATACGAGCCACCTTTCACGGTGGCATCGTTGGCCACGATCATGCATTCGACGCCTTCCACACGGCCGATCCCGGCGATCACGCCAGCGGCCGGCACGTCTTCGCCATACACCTCGTAAGCCGCCAGTTGGCTGATCTCGAGAAACGGTGAGCCCGGATCGAGCAGGCGATTGATTCGTTCACGGGGCAGCAATTTGCCCCGCGAGGTGTGGCGTTCTTGCGCTTTCGGGCCGCCACCTTGCTGCACTTGGGCGAGCAGGGTGTGCAGGGCGTCGACCTGTTTGAGCATCGCCGCGCTGTTGGTCGCGAACTCCGCCGAACGGGGGTTGAGCTGGGTATGCAGGATAGCCATGGACAGCTCCGTCTCAGCGGGTTTCGTTGAACAGTTCGCGACCGATCAGCATGCGACGAATCTCACTGGTGCCAGCGCCGATTTCGTACAGCTTGGCGTCACGCAGCAGACGACCGGCCGGGAATTCGTTGATGTAGCCGTTGCCGCCGAGAATCTGGATCGCGTCGAGGGCCATTTGCGTGGCGCGTTCGGCGCTGTAGAGGATCACGCCTGCGGCGTCCTTGCGGGTGGTTTCGCCACGCTCGCAGGCTTGAGCGACGGCATACAGATAGGCGCGGCTGGCGTTGAGCTGGGTGTACATGTCGGCGACCTTGCCCTGGATCAGCTGGAATTCGCCGATGCTCTGGCCGAACTGCTTGCGGTCGTGGATGTACGGCACGATCAGGTCCATGCAGGCCTGCATGATCCCGGTCGGGCCGCCCGAAAGGACAACGCGTTCGTAATCGAGGCCGCTCATCAGCACTTTCACGCCGCCATTGAGTACGCCGAGAATGTTTTCTTCCGGCACCTCGACGTCATCGAAGAACAGTTCGCAGGTGTTCGAACCGCGCATGCCCAGCTTGTCGAATTTGTTGCTGCGGCTGAAACCTTTCCAGTCGCGTTCGACGATGAAGGCGGTGATACCGTGCGGACCTTTTTCCAGGTCGGTCTTGGCGTAGATCACGTAGGTGTTGGCGTCCGGACCGTTGGTGATCCAGGTTTTGCTGCCGTTGAGCACGTAGTGATCGCCACGTTTGTCGGCGCGCAGTTTCATCGACACCACGTCGGAGCCGGCATTCGGTTCGCTCATGGCCAGGGCGCCGATGTGCTCGCCGCTGATGAGCTTCGGCAGGTATTTGCTTTTCTGTTCGTGATTGCCGTTGCGGTTGATCTGGTTGACGCAGAGGTTGGAGTGCGCGCCGTAGGACAGGGCAACCGACGCCGAGCCCCGGCTGATTTCTTCCATGATGACCACGTGGGCCAGGTACCCCAGGCCAGCACCGCCGTACTCTTCCGGCACGGTAACGCCGAGCAGGCCCATGTCACCGAATTTGCGCCACAGGTCGGCGGGGAACAGGTTGTCGATGTCGATCTGAGCGGCGCGCGGGGCGATCTCTTTGGCGACGAAGGACTGAACCTGATCGCGCAGCATGTCGATGGTTTCACCGAGGGCAAAGTTCAGGGATGGGTAGCTCATGGGGCACCTTTTGGCTTTTTTGTAGGGTGGGGAGGGCCGTGATGCAGCTCTCACCTTTACGTTAACGTAAGCCTGTGACGAATGGCTGTCAATCACCCTTTACGTTAACGTCAACTTGAGCGAGAGTAGAGGCAGTTCTGAAAAGACCAGCGTCGCATTCTGTGGCGAGGGAGCTTGCTCCCGTCCGAGCGCGAAGCGGTCGCAAATCGGCAAGTCAGGTGTAGCAGAAAGCACCCTGGCTGATGATTTCACGACTGCTGCGCAGCCGAACGGGAGCAAGCTCCCTCGCCACACAAGCCTCGCTCCTACAATAAAGACAATAGGGGTCGTCATGGATCAACCCAGTGCAAGCCCGCAACGCAGCTACACCCGTGGTGCTCAGGACAAAGCCTTGCTGGCGATGACCATCGGTCAGGCGTTCGATATCACCGTCGCGAAGTACTCGGCTGGAGAGGCGCTGGTCGTGCGTCATCAACAGCTGCGTTTCACCTGGCAGCAACTGTCCGACGCGGTGGACCTGCATGCCAGGGCATTGCTGGCGCTGGGCCTGCAAGCGGGAGATCGCCTCGGCATCTGGGCACCGAATTGCGCGCAGTGGTGCATCAGCCAGTTCGCCAGCGCGAAGCTCGGCGTGATTCTGGTCAACATCAACCCGGCGTATCGCAGCTCTGAACTCGAATACGTGTTGAAGCAATCGGGTTGCCAATGGCTGGTCTGTGCGGGCTCTTTCAAGACCTCCAACTATCACGGCATGCTGCAAGGGCTGGTGCCCGAGCTGGCTGAGCAATCCATCGGACAGTTACGAAGTGAACGCCTGCCTGACCTGCGCGGGGTCATCAGCCTGGATGCGCAACCGCCATCGGGTTTCCTGCCCTGGTCGCAACTGGCCGATCTCGCGGCCAGCGTGTCCGCCGAACAGTTGCGCGAGCGTCAGGACAGCCTGCACTTCGATCAACCGGTGAACATCCAGTACACCTCCGGCACCACCGGTTTCCCCAAGGGCGCGACCCTCAGCCACTACAACATCCTCAACAACGGTTACATGGTCGGCGAAAGCCTCGGCCTGACCGACCAGGATCGGCTGGTGATCCCGGTGCCGCTGTATCACTGCTTCGGCATGGTCATGGGCAACCTCGGCTGCATCACCCACGGCAGCACCATGATCTACCCCAATGATGCGTTCGATCCGTTGCTGACCCTGACCACTGTCGCCGAGGAGAAAGCCACCGCACTCTATGGCGTGCCGACCATGTTTATCGCAATGCTCGATCAGCCGCAGCGAGCCGAGTTCGACCTGTCGACCCTGCGCACCGGAATCATGGCCGGCGCGACCTGTCCGATCGAAGTGATGCGCCGGGTCATCAATGAAATGCACATGAGTGAAGTGCAAATTGCCTACGGCATGACGGAAACAAGTCCGGTGTCTTTGCAGACCGGTCCTTCAGACGAGCTGGAATTGCGAGTCACCACGGTCGGTCGCACCCAGCCGCAGCTTGAAAGCAAAATCATCGACGAGGCGGGTAACCTGGTGCCGCGCGGCACCATCGGCGAACTCTGCACCCGTGGCTACAGCGTGATGCTCGGCTACTGGAATAACCCGCAAGGTACCGCCGAAGCCATCGATCAGGCGGGCTGGATGCACACCGGTGATCTGGCGAGCATGAATGAAGAAGGCTACGTGTGCATTGCCGGACGCAACAAGGACATGATCATCCGCGGCGGTGAGAATATTTACCCGCGGGAGCTGGAAGAGTTCTTCTTTACCCACCCGGCGGTGGCGGACGTGCAAGTGATCGGCATTCCGTGTTCGCGCTATGGCGAAGAGATTGTCGCCTGGATCAAGTTCCACCCGGGCCACAGCGCCACGGAGCAGGAGCTGCAAGCCTGGTGCAAGGAACGCATCGCGCACTTCAAGACGCCGCGTTACTTCAAGTTCGTCGAGGAGTTTCCGATGACGGTGACCGGCAAGATCCAGAAATTCCGGATGCGCGAGATCAGTATCGAGGAGTTGCGCATCAAGTAGGGTTGATCACAAACCAATGTGGGGGCGGGCTTGCTCGCGAAGGCGATGTGTCAGTCAATGAATGTGTCGACTGATGCATCGCATTCGCGAGCAAGCCCCACATTATGCTTGGGGGAAAACCTGAATCGCAGAAAGCACAAAGGGGAGCCGAAGCTCCCCTTTAATTTTCGTTGCGTGTGCTCTTTTTTTATTATTGAGGGGCGGTCTGTTTTTGTTTTTGGTAACCGTGACCCTTTACCGCTGTTTTTATCGATCCCCATCCGGGATCAAGAGCAAACGTATTTTTTTGAGCGCTGATCTGCTTTTTCGCTGAGCGATCCAACCAGTTCGGGAGCTACCTGAAGGTAGTTTTATTGTTCTCTGCCCGGTTGCGGGTTACTCCGAAAAGCACCCTGAAAAGCACACCTTCTCCAAAAAAATCTGTTAGCTGCGTCTCTGCCGTGTTGTTCTTGTTATGTCAGAGTCGTTTCGTCTTATTTTTATTGGTTTGCTGCTTTTTATTCTTGTTATGCCATAGAGATAGCAGAAGCCGTGCCAACTTTTAAAAATCCTTTAAAATCAACGGTTTAAGTTTTTGTCGGATTTTTCACTCAGTCAGAACCCGACAATTTGTTTCCGTGTTACTCGGTTGAGCCCCCACATTTCGACATGGCGGTAACACCAGGACACATCCGCGCACTTATTGCGCGCTACGAGCCTTGGCCACGCGCGAACCGGTCGGACGGCCCAGTACTGTACAAATCTGCTGGCCAGCCAGAATCAAGGCGTCCAGATCAATACCGGTGTCGATGCCCAAGCCATTCAACAGATAAACCACGTCTTCGGTGGCAACGTTACCGCTGGCGCCCTTGGCGTATGGGCAGCCGCCGAGACCGGCGATCGAGCTGTCGAACACCGCGATACCTTCGAGCAGGCTGGCGTAGATATTGGCCATGGCCTGGCCGTAGGTGTCGTGGAAGTGCCCGGCGAGTTTTTCCCGCGGCACGTCGGCGGACACCACGTCGAACATCTTGCGCGTCGCACCTGCCGTTCCGGTGCCGATGGTGTCGCCCAGGGAGATTTCGTAGCAGCCCATGGCGTAGAGCTCGCGGGCGACCCGGGCAACCTGCTCCGGTGCGACGTGACCTTCATACGGGCAACCCAGCACACACGACACGTAGCCGCGCACGCTGACGCCGTGTTGTTTGGCAGCCTCCATGATCGGCGCAAAGCGCTCCAGGCTTTCATTGATCGAGCAGTTGATGTTGCGCTGGGAGAAGGCTTCGGAGGCCGCGGCGAACACCGCGACTTCCTTGACCCCGGCGGCGACCGCATCCTCGAACCCGCGCAGGTTGGGGGCGAGGGCGCCGTAGGTCACGCCCGGTTTGCGCTGGATCTGCGCGAAGACGTCGGCGGAGCCGGCCATCTGCGGCACCCATTTGGGCGAGACGAAACTGCCGACTTCTATATAGCTGAGGCCGGCAGCGGTCAGCGCGTCGACCAGTTGCACCTTGTCGGCAACGCTGATCGGTTGGGCTTCGTTTTGCAGACCGTCGCGGGGGCCGACTTCGACCAGGCGTACGTGGGTTGGAAGAGACATGGGAATCGACCTGTGCTGATTGTCTGAATGTTGGCACTTACCCTGTGGGAGCGGGTTTGTGGCGAGGGGATTTATCCCCGTTGGGTCGCGAAGCGGCCCCGCCCTTTAAAGTCCAACTGCATGAATAAGTTGACGCCTGCTTCGCAGTCGAACGGGGATAAATCCCCTCGCCACAAAGGCTAGCTCCCACAGAGGAATGTGTTGACCTACTGAACCACCGACTGGCTTTTCATCGTTTCTTCCAGAGCCTGGGTGCAGCGCTCCTGCGCCGTGTCCAGTTCCAGCTTCATCTGCTCGATGTCGAGCATCTGCTGTTCCAATTGTTCGCGGCGTTCGGCGATTTTGTTGAGCATGGTTTGCAGCTGCTTCTGGTTGCCGCCGGTGGGGTCGTAAAGTTCGATCAGCTCACGGCATTCGGCCAGGGAGAAGCCTATGCGCTTGCCCCTCAGAATCAGCTTCAGGCTGACCTTGTCCCGGGGCGAATAGATGCGTTCCTGGCCACGGCGCTCGGGGCTGAGCAGGCCTTGCTCTTCATAAAATCGAATGGCCCGCGTGGTGATGTCGAGTTCGCGGGCGAGGTCGGAGATGCTGTAGGTCTGGCTGCTCATGGAAGCGCTCGAAAAAGGTCATGGCGCTAAGCTAAAGGCAGGTTGACGTATACGTCAAGGGGCGGGGTTCTGTAGTGTTACCCCTGGCCTCTTCGAATTGCCTGCGATTTAGCGATAACTCGGTGCATTGCCTTACACCTTATCGAGCTTCTTCTCATGCGCCGTCACCTGCTGGCACAGCTCGATCATCTGCTCGCGCATCCAGCGGTTGGCCGGGTCCTGGTCGGTGCTTTCGTGCCAGTAAAGGTGGGTTTCCACTGGTGGTACATCGTTGACCGGCAGGTTCACCGAATACAAATCATGACGACGGGCGAAGCGTTCCGGAACGGTCATGACCATGTCGGTCTGCTGCAACACCTGCGACGCCATCAGGTAGTGCTGGGAACGCAAGGCGATCTTGCGCTGAATGCCCATTTTACCGAGCGCGAGGTCTACATGGCCGAGACCGCTGCGGCGGCTGGAAATATGGATGTGGGTCAGCGACAGGTAATCATCGAGGGTGAATTTCTCCTTGCCCGCCAGCGGGTGGCCCTTGCGCATGGCACACACGTAGCGGTCTTCCATCAGCTTGACGTGACGCACCTGCGGGTCGGTGTTGAGCGGCGCGTCCACCGCAAAGTCGAGACGCCCGGCCGCCAGTTCCTTGGTGGTCTCACGGCGCTTGGACAGAAAGCTTTCGATGATGACCGTTGGCGCCAGGCGACGAAGGCGCTGGAACAGCGGCGGCAGGATCACCGCTTCGGTGAGGTCGGTCATGCTGATGCGGTACGTCTTGACTGCCTGCAACGGATTGAAGATGCGGCTTTCCTGCACCGACACCCGCAGCAGCGAGAGGGCGTTGCGCACCGGACCAATGATGTTTTGCGCCATCGGCGTCGGCACCATGCCTTGGGCCGTACGCACGAACAACGGATCGTTGAACGTCTCGCGCAAGCGGGCCAGAGCGTTCGAGACCGCAGGCTGAGTAATGCCGACAATCTGCCCGGCGCGGGTCAGGTTGGCTTCGGTGTAGATCGCGTCGAAGACGATGAAAAGGTTGAGGTCGACCTTGCTCAGATTCATTGCGCTGCACTCTTATTGTTGGGGCGTTTTGATGAGGCCGTGGGCCTCGGCAATCACCCGATCATATATCGGTGATGAATGTTAATACACGCCGAGAATAGGCTAGGTAAATTTTCGTAGCTGTTCTAGCATCGATTGCATGACCTAAACAACCTCCCTCAAGAAGGTAGCTGCTCATGGATTTCGCTTATTCGCCCAAGGTGCAAGAACTGCGTGAGCGCGTGACCGCGTTCATGGACACCTACGTTTATCCCGCCGAAGCCGTGTTCGAACGCCAGGTTGCCGAGGGCGACCGTTGGCAGCCGACTGCGATCATGGAAGAACTCAAACTCAAGGCCAAGGCCGAAGGCCTGTGGAATTTGTTTCTGCCTGAGTCCGAACTCGGCGCCGGCCTGACCAACCTCGAATACGCGCCATTGGCAGAAATCATGGGCCGCTCGCTGCTGGGCCCCGAGCCGTTCAACTGCTCGGCACCCGACACCGGCAACATGGAAGTGCTGGTGCGTTACGCCAACGAAGAACAGAAGCAACGCTGGCTCGAACCGTTGCTGCGCGGTGAGATCCGCTCGGCGTTCGCCATGACCGAGCCGGACGTGGCTTCCTCCGACGCCACCAACATGGCCGCCCGCGCCGTGCGTGACGGTGACGAGTGGGTGATCAACGGCAAGAAATGGTGGACCTCGGGTGCCTGCGATCCACGCTGCAAGATTCTTATTTTCATGGGCCTGAGCAATCCCGACGCGCCGCGCCACGCCCAGCATTCGATGATTCTGGTGCCGGTGGATGCCCCTGGCGTGAAGATCGTCCGTCCGCTGCCGGTGTTCGGTTACGACGATGCACCACACGGCCACGCCGAGGTGCTGTTCGAAAACGTGCGGGTGCCGTACGAAAACGTTCTGTTGGGTGAAGGACGCGGCTTTGAAATCGCACAGGGTCGCCTTGGCCCTGGCCGGATCCACCACTGCATGCGTTCGATCGGCATGGCCGAGCGTGCACTGGAACTGATGTGCAAACGCGCGGTGAACCGCACCGCGTTCGGCAAACCGTTGGCGCGTCTGGGCGGTAACATCGACAAGATCGCCGACTCGCGGATGGAAATCGACATGGCTCGCCTGCTGACCCTGAAAGCGGCGTACATGATGGACACCGTCGGCAACAAAGTGGCGAAGAGCGAAATCGCGCAGATCAAGGTGGTCGCACCGAATGTGGCTTTGCGCGTTATCGACCGGGCGATCCAGATCCATGGCGGGGCAGGGGTTTCCAACGATTTCCCGCTGGCCTACATGTACGCGATGCAGCGCACCCTTCGCCTGGCCGACGGCCCGGACGAAGTGCACCGCGCGGCGATCGGCAAGTTCGAGATCGGCAAGTACGTGCCAAAGGAAATGATGCGCAGCAGTCACTAAGACCGCTGTATCGCGGGCCTGCTTCAGGCCCGCGATACGTCATCCTGCTATTAAAGGCAGCCCGAAAAAGGCTCGCGCACACGCGGTGCTGTGAGCCGCCAGTTCTTCCTCGCTTTCCCCGCGATGCAATGCCACTTCCCGCAACACTTCAGTCAGATACGCCGGTTCGTTACGGCCATTCTTCGGCTTGGGCCGCAAGCTGCGCGGCAACAGATACGGCGCATCACTCTCCAGCATCAACCGCCCGCGCTTGATTTCTTTCACCAGCGGATGCAGATGCGTGCCGCGACGCTCGTCGCAGATCCAGCCGGTGATGCCGATGTGCAAGTCCAGGTCGAGGTAGCTGAACAGCGCTTTCTTCTCGCCGGTGAAGCAATGCACCACGGCGGCCGGCAACTGATCTCGATAATCCCGAAGAATTTCCAGAAGACGCTGACTGGCGTCGCGCTCGTGGAGGAATACTGGCAGTTGAAGCTCGATCGCCATTTCCAGGTGTTGTTCCAGGACTTTTTCCTGTTGCGGGCGCGGGGAGAAATCGCGATTGAAATCCAGGCCGCATTCACCTACGGCCACCACGTTTGGCTCTTTGAGCAAACTGCGCAGACGCTGGGCGCTGTCGGCGTTCCAGTCGCTGGCCGAGTGCGGATGAATGCCGGCGGTGGCGAACAGCCGTTGCGCCGTGTCATCCAGTTGCTGGCACAGCTCCAGCGCCTGTTCACTGCCCTCGACACTGGTGCCGGTGAGCACCAATTGGCAGACCCCGGCGGCATACGCGCGGTCGAGTACAGCCTGGTGCTTGCCGGCAAAACTGGGGTTGGTCAGGTTGACGCCGATATCGATGAGTTGCATGGTGCTACCTCGGACCAAAGGCTGGAAAGCATATCAGAGCTGTAGATTTATAAGAAAAGCCAAGAGCTACAACGAGTTAAAGCTGTCTTTTGATGCCGCGAGGCAAGCCGGGGTGGTCAGCGTGCCATCACTGTGCCAGTCTTTCGCACTTTGCCAGCGCTCAAGGCGCTCTGTTTCTGTCGTTCGGTTTCATGGAGATTTTTGAAATCGGCCCAGTATTCTTTCCGGAGAGTGGATGACACGTCCCTCGATTTTGATACTGCTGTGTGGTTCTCTGCTGTTGCCGATGCCCGCGGTTGCGCGTCTGGCCGGCCCACTGCAAGCCGTGCCGGCGGTCAAGGTGCGCGATCTGCAGGAAATCCGCAGCAGTCGGGTGCTGAAGGTGCTCGTCAACCAGAGCCGCAACAGCTCCGGCGAAGTCCAGGGCCAGGCCATCGGCGTCGAATACCATCGGTTGCGTGCTTTCGAGCAATACCTCAATGGCCACGCCCGCGACGGTCAGGAAGTCACCCTCAAGATTATCCCCAAAGCCAAGGATCAACTGCTTGGCGCATTACAGCGCGGGGAGGGCGATCTGGTTGCGCCGGGGGAATTGCTCGATCTGCAACCGGGTTACGCCGTCAGCGCCAGTGAGCCTATTGCCAGCAACATCCCGCTGGTGCTGGTCGGCATCAAAGGCGAGAAGCGCTACACCCACCTTGAGCAACTTTCCGGTAAAACCCTGGCATTGCCCACCGGCAGTGCCGCCGGGGAAGCGATCAGTCAGATCAATCAAAAACTCGCCCTGCACAAGCTGGCGCCAGTGAAAATCGAGTGGGTCGATCCGAGCCTGGCGGTTGAAGACGTGCTTGAAATGGTTCAGGGCGGCATCTTTCACCTGACCATTGTCGAGCAACCGATTGCCGAGCGCTGGGGCAAGATCCTGCCCAAGCTGCGCTTTGATCGGCAGGTGCTGATCAGCGAGCCAGGGGAAGAGTTCTGGTTTGTGCGCCGCGATGCGTCGATGCTGCGGGCAAGCATCGACCGCTTCCTCATCGGGTACAAAAAGCCATCGGACCAGGATGTGGCTTTCCTGAGGATCTATCGTCGCTTGTATCAAGTGCACTATCCATTGGCCAAGGCTGATCGCCAGCGCCTGGAAAAACTCCGGCCGGTACTGCAGAAGCACGCCGATGCTCAAGGCATGGACTGGCTGAACCTGGCGGCACTGGCATTCAAGGAATCCGCGCTGCAGCCCAATGCCCGCAGCGGTAGCGGCCCCACCGGCCTGATGCAGATCACCCCGTCGGCGGCCCAGCGGGTGGGGGTCGGCAACATTCAGAATCTCGATGCCAATGTGCAGGCCGGTGCCAAGTACCTGGCGATGATCCGCCGCAAGTTTTTTGCCAGCCCCAAACTCAACGAGCGTGAGCGCATGGCGTTTGTGCTGGCGGCCTACAACATCGGGCCGGAGCGGGTTCAGGGCATGCGCGCCGAGGCGCGGCGGCGTGGTTTGAATCCCAATCAGTGGTTCTTCCAGGTCGAGCGGATCGCCATGGAGCAGGTGGGAATGGGTCCCGTCAGCTATGTTAATAGCGTGAACAAGTATTACCTGGCGTTCGATCGGGAACGGGAGTCGTTGGAGCCCCAGGGGCAGAAAGTGGCCTCACGGAAATAATCGACTAAACTGATTGTTATGACGAAAAAATTGCGCTTTTAACATTCGATTTATTGATTAATATGGCGGCCAACCAACACACAAACTCACAATGGATGACACAGCATGAGCTCACTGATCAACAAGGTACTGTTTACCCGCGCTGGCTACGGCCTGACTGTTTTGCGGATCTTCGTCGGCATCATCTTCGCAGCCCACGGCGCGCAGAAGCTTTTTGGGGCGTTCGGTGGTTACGGTCTGGCCGGCACCGCGCAGTACATGGAGAGTATCGGCCTGACACCGGGCTACCTGATGGCGACGCTGGCGGGTGGTACTGAGTTCTTCGGCGGTCTTGCCTTGATCATCGGCTTGCTGGTCCGTCCAGCAGCCCTCGGCCTGGCTTTCCTCTCGCTGGTGGCGATCTTCTCGGTGCACCTTCCTAACGGTTTGTTCATGGCCAACAACGGTTATGAATTCGCCCTGGCCCTGCTCGGTGGCAGCATCGCCGTGCTGATCGAAGGCGCCGGCAAACTGTCGGCCGACCGCGCCATCGCTGGCTGACCGCTCTGGCTCAACGAAAAGGCCCGCATTGCGCGGGCCTTTTTGTTGTGCGTCATTCTTGACACTGTCCAGTCAGCTTCTCTAGGATGCTGCTCATGCGCCGATTTAAACAGCTACTTGCGGGGCGCCAGGTGACTCATTCAGTTGCCGATAGAAGCCTGAAACAGGCTTCGAAATACCGCTAAAGCGCTGGTTCGGTGTTGCCTCTCACCTGCCATGCAGACTTTTGAGGCAGAGACACGACACGATGAATGCACTAAACCCCGTTGTACGCCCCGCGCCGATCACGGCACACCTTACCCAGCGCAATCCAAAAATCCTGCTTGGCGGCAAACATCAGCCGACGCTCTTGCGTTATCTGGATGGCTGGCCGCGTCGCACCGGCGGGCCTGCAGCGTTCCTGATCCAGTTTGTCGAAGACAGTGAGTCACTGGCCCGATTTGCCAGCGACAGCTTCGACCTGGCGGTGATTCAGTCACCCAGTCTCGAAGACGCGCCTGAAATGATCAAGCAACTGACCCGCGTGGCCCGACAAGGGTTGATCACCCGCCGCTGAGGCCTAGGGGTATTCAATCGCCACGATGTACACGCATTGCTCACCGGTCGGCGTCTGGACTCGAACTTCGGCGTCCAGTGCCTTGCCGATCAGGGCGCGTGCCAACGGCGAGTCGATACTGATCAGGCCCAGTTTCAAGTCCAGCTCATCCGGGCCGACGATGCGATAACGCGACTCCTTGCCGTCCTCGTCCTCGATCGTGACCCAGGCGCCGAAGTAAACCTTGTTCGGATCGCTGGGCTTTTCGCTGACCACCTTGAGTGCTTCCAGGCGTTTGGTCAGAAAACGCACGCGGCTGTCGATCTCGCGCAGCATCTTTTTGCCGTAGGTGTATTCGGCATTTTCGGAGCGATCGCCCTGCGCTGCGGCCTCGCTGACCGATTGCGTGACCTGCGGTCGGCGCACATGCCAGAGCTCATGGAACTCGGCCCGCATCCGCGCTTCACCTTCCGGGGTGATCAGCGCGGTGCCAGCTGTGCGAGGAGGGCGATAACGGCTCATGGCAACTTCTTGTGATTGAGGAGGCTTGAGTCTATCAACCCTCGCGCAACACTGTCAGGGGGCTGGCGTTCAAGGCTCGACGGGTACCGAACACGCCGGCACCGCCGATCAGCGCAGCACCGATCAATGGCAGTACCAACAGCCATGGATGCGGATGCCAGGGCAGGTCGAACGCGTAACGGTACAGCACCAGGCTCACCAGTTCCGAACCCAGCGCTGCCAGCAATCCGCTGACCGCGCCGAGCAGGCCGAACTCGATTCGCCGGGCCTTGACCAGCAACTGTCGCTCAGCCCCCAGCGCGCGCAACAAGGCGCCTTGACGGATGCGTTCATCCAGCGTCGCTTGCAGGCCCGAGAACAACACCGCCATCCCCGCCGCCAACACGAACAACAGCACGTATTCCACCGCCAGAGTGACCTGGGCGAGGATGCTGCGCAGTTGCGCAAGCAACGCTTCGACTTGCAGGATGGTCACCGCCGGAAAGGCGCGGGACAGGTCGACAATCTGCTGGTCATGACCGGCTGCCAGATAGAAGCTGGTCAAGTAAGTCGCTGGTAAATCCTTCAATGTCCCTGGTTGGAAGATCATGAAGAAGTTCGGCTGGAAGTTGTCCCAGTTGATCTCCCGCAGGCTGGTGACTTTCGCTTCGCGATTGACCCCTCCGACGGTGAACACCATGTGATCGCCCAGCTTGAGTTTCAGGCTTTCGGCCACTTTGCCTTCTACCGACACGCCGGGAATGTCATCCGCAGGCTGTTCGCTCCACCAGTTTCCCGCGGTGAGCTTGTTGCCCGTCGGCAGGTCCGCCGCCCAGGTCAGGCTCAGGTCGCGCTGGATTGCCCGATCTCCGGCCGAGTCCTTGCTGACGATCTCCTGCACCGGCTCGCCGTTGATGCTGATCAACCGTCCCGGCACCACCGGGTACAGCGGCGCCGATTGCGCTGACAGTTCGATCAGGCGATCGGTGAAGGCCTGTTTGTCTGCCGGCAGGATGTTCAGCGCGAAATAGTTCGGCGCATTTTTCGGCAACTGATTTTGCCAGGTGTCGAGTAACTCACCGCGCAGCAAGGCGATCAACGCCATGGACAGCAGAATCAAACCGAAGGCCAGGGATTGTCCGGCGGCAGCCAGTGGATGACGCAGCAATTGGCCCAGCCCGAGACGCCACGGCAACGAAGCACGCGCGAGCATCCGGCGCAGGCTTTTCAGCAGCAGCAACAGCAAGCCGCCCAATACCAGCGCCGCAATCACGCCACCGCCGAGCAGGGCGAAGGTTAGCAGCAGGTCGAGGCTCAGGCGCCACATGATCAGCCCGAGAGCGCCCAAGGCCACGCCGTAGACCATCCAGGTGCTGGAAGGAATCGGTAGCATGTCGCGGCGCAATACCCGCAATGGCGGAACCCGGCCCAGCGCCGCGAGGGGCGGCAAGGCAAAACCGGCCAGCGCCACCAGCCCGGTGCCGATCCCGGCGATGGCCGGAAACAGGCCGCCCGGTGGAACGTCGGTGGGCAACAAATCATGCAACAGCGCGAACAGGCCAAGCTGCGCCAGCCAGCCGATCAACGCGCCGCTGATGCTGGCCAACAGTCCGAGCACCGTCAGCTGCAAACTGAACAGGACCATGGTTTCCCGGCGGGACAGCCCCAGGCAGCGCAATAGCGCGCTGGCATCGAAGCGGCGGGTGGCGAAACGCGTTGCCGACAGCGCCACCGCCACCCCGGACAGCAGGACCGCCACCAGGCTCGCCATGTTCAAGTAACGTTCGGCTTTACCCAGCGCGCCGCCAATCTGCCGGTTGCCATCGCGGGCATCCTGGATGCGCTGGTTGGCGGCGAGGCCGGGTTTGATCAGTTGGCGATAGGTTTCCAGCGCTTCGGCTTTGCCGCGCCAGAGTTCGCGGTAACTGACACGGCTGCCGGGTTGCACCACGCCAGTGGCGGCGAGGTCGCTGAGGTTGATCAGCACGCGCGGCGTCAGGCTGTAGAAATTGCCGGCGCGATCCGGTTCGTAAGTCAGCACTCGCGCGAGTTTGAGAGTGCGCATGCCGACGTCGATGCTGTCGCCGATCTTCAGATCCAGGGCGGTCAGCAATCGTGCCTCGACCCAGGCCTCGCCGGGTTTCGGTCCGCCCCCGGTCTCTTCCGGAGCAAAGGGGGCGGGGGCGCTTTTCAGTTCGCCGCGCAGGGGATAGACCTCGTCTGCGGCTTTGATGCTGGACAGCTGAATGCCGTTGTCGGTGGCGATGACGCTGGAGAACTCCACCACTTGCGCATGTTCAAGGCCCAGCTCAGTCCCGCTTCTGATCTGTTCGGGCCGCGCCGGTGAACTGCCCTCAAGCAGCAGATCGGCGCCAAGGAATTCGGTGGCACGCAGCATCATGGCGCCATTCAGGCGAGCGCCGAAGTAACCGATGGCGGTACTCGCCGCCACCGCCACCAGCAAGGCGAAGAACAACACCCGCAATTCGCCGGCGCGAGCGTCGCGCAGCAATTGGCGAATGGCGAGACTGAACAGGCGCAACAGCGGCAAGCGTGCCATCAAGGCTCCAGAGGGGCGACCAGCAGGCCGGCTTCAAGTCGGATCAGGCGCCGGCAGCGATGTGCCAGGCGTTCATCGTGAGTCACCAGCACCAGGGTCGTGCCGCGCTCCTTGTTCAATTCAAACAGCAAGTCGCTGATGCGCTCGCCGGTATGGCTGTCGAGGTTGCCGGTGGGTTCGTCGGCGAACAACACATCGGGCTCGGCGGCAAACGCACGGGCAATCGCCACGCGCTGCTGTTCCCCACCGGAGAGCTGGCGTGGCGAGTGGGTCAGGCGCTGGCCGAGACCAACCCTTCGCAGCAATTCGGTGGCGCGCTCGCGCGCGTCTTTGCGGCCATCGAGTTCCAGTGGCAGCATGACGTTTTCCAGGGCGTTGAGACTGTCGAGCAGCTGGAATGATTGAAAGACAAAGCCCACGTGTTCGGCGCGAATTCGCGCCCGCTGGTCTTCATCGAGATTGCTCAGGCTTTGGCCGGCGAGGGTGACTTCGCCGCTGCTCGGCAGGTCGAGGCCGGCGAGCAGGCCGAGGAGGGTGGATTTGCCTGAACCGGACGCGCCGACGATGGCCAGGCTGTCGCCCTTGTTCAGTTCCAGGCTGAGTTCGTGCAGGATAGTCAGTTCACCTTCCGCGCTGGGAACCACTTTGCTGAGGTTCTTCGCGGTGAGAATGCTTGCGCCCATGGAGAATCCGATGCGTGTGTGGTTTTTGAGTGCTGGCCTGGCCCTGATGTGCATGGCCCAGAACGCAGCGGCGGGTACAGTCCTGATCGTTGGCGATAGTATCAGCGCCGGTTTCGGACTGGATACCCGCGTTGGGTGGGTGTCGTTGCTTGAGCAACGGCTCAAGCGCGAAGGTTTCGACGATAAGGTGGTCAACGCATCCATCAGCGGCGACACCAGTGCCGGAGGCCAGGCGCGCCTGCCTGCGCTGCTTGCAGAGCATAAACCGGAGCTGGTAATCCTCGAGTTGGGCGGCAACGACGGCCTGCGCGGAATGCTGCCAACGCAATTGCAACAAAACCTTGCAGCGATGATCGACAGCTCCCGCGCCAGTGGGGCGAAGGTGCTGCTGCTCGGCATGCAACTGCCACCCAACTACGGCGCGCGCTACACCAAGGCCTTCGCCGAGGTATACAGCAACGTCGCCACCGAGAAAAAAATCCCGCTGGTGCCATTTTTTCTCGACGGCGTGGGCGGTCATCCAGACCTGATGCAGGCCGACGGCCTGCACCCCGCTGCGGGGGCTCAGGACAAGTTGCTGGAAAATGTCTGGCCGACACTGAAACCGCTGCTTTGACGCTTTTCTAGCGGCGGCGTTTCGGCTAAGGTGGCGCCCCCGATTTGGAGCCCCCGATGCCGCGTCCCGCCTGGTCACTTTTTGCCTACCAACTGATCGAGCCTGACGAACAGCTGGATCTGTTCGCCTGCCAGGAAGTGCGGGTACATCTGGTGACCCGTCAACTGGAGCTGGGTGGCTCGGCCGATCGAACCCTGTGTGGCAGTCTGCTTCCGGCGCAACCGCGCTGGTCGAGCGTCGACCGCCGCGTTTTCCAGGACCAGCGCCTGTGCTCGCTGTGCCGGGCGATTCTGGAATCGCAGAAACGCGGCACTTCGCCGATCTGGCCAGAGCTGCGCTTCGAGCTTTGAGGCAATAAAGATAGCGTGCTATCGGCCGACTCCCCGAATTTACGGGCGCCGGTGTACAATCCCGTTTTTATCCCCTGACCCTGCGAAGGATTTACCGGATGTTGCCGCGCTTTCCTGCCGTCACCCGCTGCCTGTCTCTTGCCGCCCTTTGTGTGGCAGGTCCCGTAGCCGCATTGGAGTTGCCCCTGCCACCGCCCGGTGAAGACATCGTCGGCCAGGTTCAGGTCATCAAGGCCAAATACGAAGACACCTTCGCCGACCTTGGCACCACTTACGATCTGGGTTATTCGGAAATGGTCGCGGCCAACCCTGGCGTCGATGCATGGCTGCCGGGCGCCGGTACCGAAATCGTGTTGCCGACGCGTTTCATCCTGCCGCCAGGACCGCGTGAAGGTATCGTCATCAACCTGGCTGAATATCGCCTCTACTACTATCCGAAAGGCCGGAATGTGGTCTACACCTTCCCGCTGGGTATCGGTCGCGAGGGTTGGGGTTCACCGATCGCTCACACCACCATCACGGCCAAGACGCCGAACCCGACCTGGACGCCTCCAGCCTCGATCAAGGCCGAGCACCTTGCAGACGGTGATCCGTTGCCAAACGTCGTGCCGGCCGGCCCGGACAACCCGCTGGGGCCGTTCAAGTTCAACCTGGGTACGCCGGGTTACCTGATCCACGGCTCGAACAAGAAGTTCGGGATTGGCATGCGCACCAGCCACGGTTGCTTCCGCATGTTCAACAACAACGTGCTGGAAATGGCGAGCATGGTGCCGGTCGGTACGTCGGTGCGCATTATCAGCGACCCGTACAAGTTCGGTGTCAGTGGCGGCAAGGTCTATCTGGAAGCGCACACGCCGCTGGACGACAAGGGCAACCCTTCTGTGGTCGACAAACACACTGCGGTGATCAACGCGATGCTCAAGCGTGAGGACATCACCAACAACCTGCGCATGAACTGGGATGTGGTCCGCGACGTGGTTGCTGCCGAAGATGGTCTGCCGGTGGAAATCGGAGTTCCGAATACCTCGGCGCCGATGGTGACGAGTGCACCGCTCGACCCGCTGCAGTAAGGCTTGAACAGAACCCGCCGATGCAGGCTGCGTCGGCGGGTTTTTTATGACGGGTACAAAACGACCGGCCATAAAAAAGCCGACCCAAAAATGGGTCGGCTTGATAACAATCCCGAAGGATTATTACTTGCGGCTAGCTTTGTCCAGCATGCGCAGAGCACGCTCGTTAGCTTCGTCAGCAGTCTGTTGTGCTTTTTGAGCAGCAGCCAGAGCTTCATCAGCTTTACGGTAAGCTTCGTCTGCACGAGCCTGGGAGCGAGCAGCTGCGTCTTCAGTAGCGGTCAGACGTGCTTCGGTTTCTTTCGATACGCTGCTGCAACCGGTAGCCAGAACTGCGGCCAGAGCCAGAGCAGAGAATTTCAGAACGTTGTTCATCGTGTTCCCCTTCAAGGACTTTCTATTAAGTAGCTGTCTCCTCAGAGTGAGGAAATAGCCGGCGTACATACTACCCATTACTTGTCGTAAGTAAACTGACGTAAAGCAAGAAGCCAAAAAAATTGTAGGCGTTGATTCTTTTTCGAGCAACTTTTACTTGCATTTGATTAAAAAATATCCAGCTGCAAAGCCCGCGCTGAGCGAGTTGGCACAAAAAAGTTCCCAGCAGCCGCGAGTGTTTTCACGGTCTTGGCTAAAGTCTGTCTACATGGATTCGTCTACACTTTTGTTCGGGATTTGCGGTGCACCTCTCATATCTTTCTCCTAGTTGAGGTGACTTAAAAGAAGGGCGCTCGTCTTAAGTCTCAACATCCGGCAATGTTCAGGCGATCGACCACCCGGGATCTTCGGTCGAGCACGCCCCTGCGTAACCCCGGAGCAGCACCGACCCAACCTTGCATGATGACGAGCGTACCTTGAGCATTTTCTGCCAATGGTGCCTACTATTTGATACGTGCTCGGTTGCGCGAGATCGGTGCTGTTCTTCTCGGTGTCCATTCAGGCACGGGGTGGCGTAGATGTTCCTTCGCCGGAAAAACATCGGTAAGGTAGGGGTCGGAATCAAAGACCCGCGAGGAGTAGTGATGAGTGAGGCGTTGTCCATCCACCATGACCAGGCTGGTCATCAGTTCGAGACCAATGTGGACGGTCATCGTGCCTACCTGACCTATATGGATCTCGGGAAACAGACCCTGGATATCTATCGCACGTTCGTGCCCAATGCCTTGCGTGGTCGCGGTATCGCGGCAGCCTTGACCGAGAAGGCGCTGGAATACGCCGAGGAAATGGGCTACACCGTCATTCCTTCGTGTTCCTACGTGGAGCGCTACATGGAGCGTCACCAGCGGCATGCGGCCAAGCTGAGCCAGTAAAACGAACGCATAAAAAAACGCCGGGTTTATAGCCCGGCGTTTTTTTTTGCGCTGAAAAGTGATCAGGTGCGGGCGCGTTTCGGCAGCACGTCCTTGAGCTTGGCATGCATGCTGCGCAAGGTGTTTTCAGTAGCGGACCAGTCGATGCAGGCATCGGTGATCGACACGCCATATTGCAGGTCGGCGAGGTCTTTCGGGATGGCCTGGCAGCCCCAGTTCAGGTGACTTTCGACCATCAGCCCGATGATCGACTGGTTGCCTTCGAGGATCTGGTTGGCGACGTTTTCCATCACCAGTGGTTGCAGTGCCGGGTCCTTGTTGGAGTTGGCGTGGCTGCAGTCGACCATGATGTTCGGTTTGATCTTCGCTTTGTTCAGCGCTTGCTCGCACAGTGCGACGCTGACCGAATCGTAGTTCGGTTTGCCGTTGCCGCCGCGCAGCACCACGTGGCCATAGGCATTGCCCTTGGTGGTGACGATCGACACGCCACCTTCCTGGTTGATGCCCAGGAAACGGTGCGGGCTGGAAACCGATTGCAGGGCGTTGATCGCCACCGTCAGGCCGCCGTCGGTGCCGTTCTTGAAGCCGACGGCCGAAGACAGGCCAGAGGCCATTTCACGGTGAGTCTGGGATTCGGTGGTGCGCGCGCCGATGGCCGACCAGCTGATCAGGTCCTGCAGGTACTGCGGGGAGATCGGGTCGAGGGCTTCGGTAGCGGTCGGCAGGCCCATCTCGGCCAGGTCCAGCAGCAGTTGACGACCAATGTGCAAACCGTCCTGAATCTTGAAGGAGTCGTCCAGGTACGGGTCGTTGATCAAGCCTTTCCAGCCGACGGTGGTGCGTGGCTTCTCGAAATACACGCGCATGACCAGATACAAGGTATCGGACACTTCCGCAGCCAATACCTTCAGGCGCTCGGCGTATTCGTGGGCAGCCTTGATGTCGTGGATCGAGCACGGCCCGATGACGACGAACAGGCGGTGGTCGGTGCCATCCAGGATGTTGCGAATGACTTCGCGACCCTTGGTGACGGTGCGCAGGGCAGCGTCGCTCAGAGGGATATCACGCTTGAGCTGATCGGGAGTGATCAGCGTCTCGTTGGAGGCGACGTTTAGGTCGTTGATCGGTAAATCAGCCATCGTTTACTCGTCAGGTCACGGGTGCCGGCCGCCAGCGAACCCGCGCGGCGGAGCACAGCAAATTAAGCGCGTCGGGAGCGGAACCTTAGCGCGTTACACCGTGGCTCGACAATGGGCAGACAGCGGTTTTAGGGGCATTCGCAACGAATTGATAACGTCCCTTAATCCATCACCGCCTGTGCAAATGCCTTGCGAACCGTATCGTGGGAGAACTCGTCGGCGTGCTGCTGGACCCATTCGAGGGCCAGCGCCTGGGTTTCCTGCAGGTCGTCATGGGCGTCATGCAGGCGACAGTAACGTTCGATCTGGCACACCTGTTCGCCCATTCGGGCACTGAACATCATCTGCTCGTCAACAAAGGCAATGCCCACCAGATAACCGTGTTTGCGTCGCAGGCACCAGGCGACGTAGCCCAGAAAACGCAAATCGGGGTTCAAGGTCGGGATGCGAACTTCCAGCGCCGTGCCGTGACGCCAGGCGCGGTGATAATTGCAAGCCATGCCCCCGAGGCTGATAGTGTGCAGCTGTTGCCGTGAAATACACTCAGGTTTGAGCAACGTTAATTCGACGGGCACATCGTCAGGATGAGGAATAAAACGTCCCATGAGCACGGACTCCATGTGTCGGCCATCTGACATTGTTTCCCCCAGTATAGTGGCCGAATCGGAACTGACCGATTTCGACGCCGACCAACGGTTGCTGGCGATGAGCGGGGTGTCGCTGGTTATATTCACCAGCGTCGGCTGTGCCAGCTGCCGTTTTGCCCGTGAGCAATTGCCAAGGCTCGATCTGCAGGTCGATCGTTTGTGCTGGATCGATGCCGGGGACAATGGCGGGGTGGTCGAGCGTTATCAGGTCTTTCATTTGCCGGCGCTGTTTGTGGTGCGCGACGGTGAGTTTTTCGGAGCATTAAAATCGCGCCTGACCAGCACCGAGCTCAATGCGGCCGTGGGTCAGGCGCTGACCAGAACAGCAGAGGAGTTGCCATGACGGGTGCAGTTGCCAGGCCGACCATCGGTATTATCGGAACCGGTGCAATCGGTGGTTTCTACGGGTTGATGCTCGCGCGTGCCGGTTTCGACGTGCATTTTCTGTTGCGCAGCGAATTCTCGGCGGTGGCCGAGCGCGGGTTGCAACTCGACAGCGCGGTGCACGGTGCGCTGACGTTGAATCCGGTTCAGGCCTATTCGTCGGCCGAAGACATGCCGCCCTGCGACTGGCTGCTGGTGGGCGCGAAGACCACCAGCAATGCCGGTCTGGCGCCGGCGATCATTCAAGCGGCGGCACCGAACGCCAAGGTGCTGTTGCTGCAAAACGGCCTGGATGTCGAAGACAGTCTGCGAGCCTTGCTCCCGGATTCCCTGCACCTGCTCGGCGGACTCTGCCTGATCTGCGTCCATCGCACCGGCCCGGGTGCGATCACTCATCAGGCCCTCGGCGCGGTGAACGTCGGCTACCACAGTGGCCCCGCCACCGATGAACAGGCGCGAATGGCAATTGTCGAGGAAGGCGCCGGGTTGTTCCGCAGCGCCGGCATCGACTCCCAGGCCATGCCGAACCTGCATCAGGCGCGCTGGCAGAAACTGGTCTGGAATATCCCTTACAACGGCCTGTCGGTGCTGCTTGGCGCGGGCACCACACCGTTGATGACCGATGCCGACAGCCGGGAACTGATCAAGGCCTTGATGGCCGAAGTGGTTCAGGGCGCCAAGGCCTGTGGTCACGACATGCCGGCGGGTTACGCGGACTATCTGTTCATGATGACCGAAAAAATGCCGGACTACTGGCCGAGCATGTACCACGATTTTCTGCACAAGCGACCGTTGGAGCTGGCGGCCATTTACGCCCGGCCACTGGCGGCAGCCAAGGCCGCCGGTTGCGACCTGCCGCGAATAGAAGCGTTGTATCGCAGTTTGAGTTTTATCGATCGACGGAACACCTGAGTCGATCAACCCGAGGGGGAAGGGCATGGCAAAGACGATTGACGACAAACTGGTGCTGGCGATTTCTTCGCGCGCGTTGTTCGACCTGAGCGAAAGCCACAAGGTTTACCTGTCGAGCGGTGTCGAGGCCTATCGGCAATATCAGATCGAACACGAAGACGAAATCCTCGAGCCCGGTGATGCCTTCCCGTTGGTGGAAAAACTCCTCAGCCTCAATACCCGCCTCGGCCGCGCCAGGGTCGAAGTGATCCTGGTGTCGCGCAACAGCGCCGACACCGGGCTGCGGGTGTTCAATTCTATTCACCATTACGGACTGGCGATCTCCCGTGCGGCATTTGTCGGTGGGCGCAGCCCGTACCCGTATCTCAAAGCGTTTGGTTGCGACCTGTTTCTGTCGACCCACGCCGAAGACGTGCGCAGTGCGCTGGATGCCGGCTTCGCTGCGGCGACCATTCTGTCGGGCGGTGCCAGCCGTGCCGCGAGCGATGAATTGCGCATTGCCTTCGACGGTGACGCGGTGCTGTTTTCCGACGAGTCGGAGCGTGTTTATCAGGCGGGCGGCCTGGAGGCGTTTCAGGCCAGCGAGCGCGAAAGTGCCCGCGAGCCACTGCGCGGTGGGCCGTTCAAAGGCTTTCTCGCGGCGCTCAATCTGTTGCAGCGCGAGTTCCCGGAGGACGCCTGTCCGATCCGCACCGCGCTGGTCACCGCCCGTTCGGCGCCGGCCCATGAGCGGGTGATCCGCACGTTGCGCGAGTGGGACATTCGCCTGGATGAGTCGTTGTTCCTCGGCGGCCTGACCAAGTCCGCTTTCCTCGAAGCCTTTGCCGCCGACGTGTTTTTCGACGATCAGGCCGGCCATTGCGAGTTGGCTCGTGAGGTGGTCGCTACCGGCCATGTGCCCCATGGCATAAGCAACGAGCAAAAGGTTTAACCCCGCCGTTCAACGCGTTACGCGAGACGTCGTACTCGCCAAGGCACTGCTAAGCTGAATCAATCTCCGCCATGTTGGCACTCGAGGAGGTCATATGATTCGTTCGATGCTGTATGCCACTGACCTCGGCCTGTACGCGCCCTTAGTGATGCAGCATGCCCTGGAGCTGGCTCGAACATTCGATGCTGACTTGTATGTGGTGCACGCGGTTGAGCCGATGGGTTTGTTTGCCGAATCGGTGCTTCAGAGTTACCTCGATGAACAGGCGTTGAACGAGTTTCACAGTCAGGGCCTGAACACCGTCATTGCCAATATCGAGCAACGGGTGCTCGACAGTTTTCGTGAGGAGTTGGGGGACGAGGGGGCGCACGATCTGGACCGGATTCAGGCGGTGCGGGTGCTTCAGGGCGATCCGTCGCAGGTGATTCTCGACCAGGCGCAGAAACTCTCCGTGGATTTGTTGATCGTAGGTAGTCATAGCCATGGTGCTGGCGCGGAAACGCCTTTGGGCAGGACCGCAGCGCGGGTGTTGCAGTTGGCTCGGGTCCCGGTCTATCTGGTGCCGCTGGTGGAACGCCGTCGCCAAGGGGATCGTTAGTGTCCTGCCTCGCAAAGACTGTTTCTTTTTTGACGGCGTCTGTTTCTGCCATGCTGCGTTGCCGCTCCTCGCCATAGCGGGCTATGAGTCATCGCGGCGCCTTGCCTGGCAGCAACAGCCACTCGTCAAAAGAGAAACGTATTTACGAGACAGGACACAGAACACGAATAGTGGCGTTCTGATAAAAAAGTTCTAGATTTATTCTTCAAGCCATTAATATAGTTATATACCGTCGCTGATGCCCGTGGCGTCTACCTGCTTTGAGGGATTCATATGAAGCTTCAACAACTGCGCTACATCTGGGAAGTGGCGCACCACGACCTCAACGTTTCCGCTACAGCCCAAAGCCTTTACACCTCGCAACCGGGTATCAGCAAGCAGATCCGTCTGCTGGAAGACGAATTGGGCGTCGAGGTCTTTGCTCGCAGCGGCAAGCACCTGACCCGCGTCACCCCAGCCGGCGAGCGCATCATCACCACCGCCGGCGAGATCCTGCGCAAGGTTGAAAGCATCAAGCAGATCGCCCAGGAGTTCTCCAACGAGAAGAAAGGCACCCTGTCGATCGCCACCACGCACACCCAGGCGCGTTACGCGTTGCCGCCGGTGATCAGCAATTTCATCAAGCAATACCCGGACGTTGCGCTGCACATGCACCAGGGTTCGCCGATGCAGATCGCCGAAATGGCCGCTGACGGCACCGTCGATTTCGCCATCGCCACCGAAGCCCTCGAGCTGTTCGGTGACCTGGTAATGATGCCGTGCTACCGCTGGAACCGTTGCGTGGTCGTGCCTCAGGGCCACCCGCTGACCAAGCTGTCGAAGCTGACCCTTGAAGCACTGGCCGAATACCCGATCGTGACGTACGTGTTCGGTTTCACCGGTCGTTCGAAACTCGACGAAGCCTTCAGCCATCGCGGCCTGACGCCGAAAGTGGTGTTCACCGCCGCCGACGCCGACGTGATCAAGACCTACGTTCGCCTGGGGCTGGGTGTGGGCATCGTGGCGAAAATGGCGGTTGATGCAAAGCTCGACAGCGATCTGGTGATGCTCGATGCCAGCGACCTGTTCGAGTCCAGCATCACCAAAATCGGTTTCCGTCGCGGTACCTTCCTGCGTGGCTTCATGTGCGACTTCATCGAGAAATTCGCCCCGCACCTGACCCGCGAAGTCATGGCCAAAGCCATTCAGTGCCACAACAAGCAGGAACTGGAAGAGCTGTTCGACGGCGTCGAACTGCCCGTTCATTAATCTACGGTTTACACCACCTCGGTGACAGAAAACTGTTGCCGAGCGCCCGCCACCAGAATCTCCACCTCGTCCCCTTCGAACTTGCCCAGCAGGCTTTTGCCCAGCGGTGAGCGAGGGGTGATGACGGTAATCCATTGCCCGACAAGATCGACCTTCAAGCCTGCCGCGTCGGGGGCCAGAAACAGCCATTGTTCACGACCCTTTTCGTCTTCCAGACCCAGCAGGGCGCCGACTTCGATACCGCGTTGATCGTCGTAAGGCCGTAGCGTCAGGCTCTGGCACAGCGCCAGCGATTGCCTGATTTCCTCGACCCGTTTCGCCTGCCCGGCCGCCAGGTATGACGCCTCCAGTCCCAAGGTGTCGTACTTGTTTTCGGCGATGTTTTCTTCGTGGGTCGCCGTTTCGTACGCGGTTTGCGCGGCACGTTCGGCGATGTCGAGATCGACTCGCAGCTTGTCGAGAATCAATTGGTGGACGGCTTGTTTATTCATGGTCAATCGCAGAATTGCAGAACGTTGGCGCGGCTTTTTTCGCTTGGCGCGGTCTGGTCCTGCTGCAGCCAGAACTGGCATTTCGGATTGGCCAGATTGCGGCGGGTGCTGCGGGCCTGATCCAGTCGTTGCTGCTGTTCGTTCTTGCGCAGGTTCTCTTCGTATTGGTCGAACAGCGGGCTCTGCGGTGGAATGTCCGGAACCGGTTGCGCGACCACAGGTGGTTTCGCCAGTTGCTCTATCGCTTGCGCGACCGGCGCCAATTGCTCGTTGAACAACAGTCGGGAAGCGAGCCAGCAGGTCAGCGCAATAGCCAGGAATCCCAGCCACAATCCGAGGGCAATGCTGCCGGTCAGTTGCAGGGCATTGAGCTGAATCGGCAAGCGGCGGCGCGGGTTGGGGCGGTAGGGCATGACTGCCTCCTGGCGGGTGGTCGCGGGCGAGTGGCGATTGTCGCATGAAGATTAATCGCCGTCGGCTCTTCTGCACGGAGTAATTTATGCGGACAATCGGCGCCTTTGCCAACGGGAGCCTGGAATGCCTCAATTGAAAACCCGCTGGGATATTTTTTGCGCCGTGGTCGACAACTTTGGCGACATCGGCGTGACCTGGCGCCTGGCCCGACAACTGGTCACCGAGCATTCGCTGGCGGTGCGTTTGTGGGTGGACGACTTGCGGGCCTTCGAGCGACTCTGTCCGCAGATCGACATCCATGTCGCGCAGCAATGGCAGGACGGTGTCGAAGTCCGGCAATGGCCAGCCGACTGGTTACCCACCGACGCCGCCGATGTGGTGATCGCCGCATTCGCCTGCCAGCTGCCTAGCGGCTACATGGACGCCATGGCCGCGCGGGAAAAGCCGCCGTTGTGGATGAACCTTGATTACCTGAGTGCTGAAGACTGGGTTATCGGCTGCCACGGTTTGCCGTCGGTAAAATACAAAAGTGTGCAGAAGTACTTTTTCTTTCCGGGTTTCCAGAAGGGCACCGGTGGCTTGCTGCGTGAAAGCGGATTGCTCGAGCGACGCCGGCAATTTCAGCAAAGCCCCGAGGCTCAGCGAAAATTCCTGCAAGGGTTAGGGATTGATCGCGCGCCAGGTGCACAGCTGATCTCGCTGTTCGCCTATGAGAATAGCGGCCTGGCGAGCTGGCTGGATGTGATGGCTGCCGATTCGACACCGACGCATCTGTTGGTGCCCGAAGGGCGGATTCTGGGTGATGTCGAGCGTTGGCTCGGTGTCGAGGGATTGGCGGCGGGCGCCGTGCATGTGCGCGAGGCCTTGACCGTGCAAGTGCTGCCGTTCGTCCGACAGGAGCAATACGATCACCTGCTCTGGTGCTGCGATTTCAATGCTGTGCGCGGCGAAGATTCGTTTGTCCGCGCTCAGTGGGCGGGCCGGCCACTGCTCTGGCACATCTATCGGCAGGACGAAGACATTCACCTGGACAAGCTCGAAGCGTTCCTCACGCTGTACACAAAAGGCCTGTCTGCGCCCGCCCGCGAGGCGATCAGCGGTCTTTGGCGTGCGTGGAATGCCGGGCATGATATGTCGGGTCACTGGCTGACAACCCGTGAACACTGGCCGGAACTGCAAAAACATGCCGAAGCGTGGTGTCTGGAACAAGCCTTGCAGGCAGATCTTGCCGCGGCGCTGGTACAGTTTTACCTAAATTGGATATGATACGCGGCCTAGATTTTTGTAAATCCCATCCAAATTCGGATATTCGCAATGAAAACTGGTAAAGAACTGAAACCCGGTACCGTGATCCGTCTCGAAAACGATCCTTGGCTGGTTCAGAAAGCTGAATTCACCAAGTCTGGTCGTAACAGCGCGATCATGAAGACCAAGCTGAAAAACCTGCTGACCGGTTACAAGACCGAGATCGTTTACAGCGCCGACGACAAACTGGACGACGTAATCCTCGACCGCAAAGAAGCGACCCTGTCCTTCATCAGCGGCGACACCTACACGTTCATGGACACCACCGACTACACCATGTACGAGCTGAACGCTGAAGACATCGAAGCCGTTCTGCCTTTCGTTGAAGAAGGCATGACCGATGTTTGCGAAGCGATCTTCTTCGAAGAGCGTCTGGTTTCCGTAGAACTGCCGACCACTATCGTGCGTCAGGTTGACTACACCGAAGGTTCCGCTCGCGGCGACACTTCCGGCAAGGTGATGAAGCCTGCCAAACTGAAGAACGGTACCGAGTTGTCGGTTGCTGACTTCATCGAAATCGGCGACATGATCGAGATCGATACCCGCGAAGGCGGTTCCTACAAAGGCCGTGCTAAATAAGCACCGCTTCAGGAATGAAAAAGCCCGACCATTGAGTCGGGCTTTTTTG
>NZ_CATKQN010000009.1:0-137001 GCF_949767765.1 Pseudomonas sp. IT-P171 | reverse complement strand
AGCGCGCTTAAGTGAACAGCATTACGATTGATTCGGGGCTTTTTATGCGTGCGATTTAGAGACAACGTCACTGGCTGCAGTTGCTACCCGGCGCATCAAGCACCTTCGCCACATCATCAATGATTGCCTTGCTCATATCCTGTAAAAAATGCGACGCCCAGGCATGCCGGTCGGAATCGCGAATCATGGCTGCGTCTGATGCCAGCAATTTGGAGATGTGGAGCAGATCTGATGCGTGGTGAAGCGCTCGGATGATCGGGACATCCCGATTGATTCGGAATAGAGGTTGGTTGTCGTGATAGGAGAAGGGAGTCAGGCCAATGGTTTTTAGATCTTGAGGGTTGGTCATTGGGCACCTCCGTTTTTTGGGCGATGGTGGGTGGTGACCAGTGAAGCAGAAATAAATTTGAACGGATTGATACCGGGCATTAGCAATCTCCTACATTAAGTGAGCGCTACCACGTTCGTTCTCAGGCGAATGGGTGACAGCTGTGCGCAGGCTGAGAACCGGAAATGTAGGAAACCGGCAGACCCGAAGGTCTCCCACGCACAGCCGCCATAACACGGAAATGCAGGCACAAAAAAACGCCGACAATCGTGATTTGGGGCGCTCGTGCGCCTACATATTACCCGGGTTCTCAGGCCCGGTCGCTGAATTGGCAGCGACGGGTTGAAGGTAGCTTGAGGGCTGCGGATGCGCAATCGTGGCTAGGTGGTGGCGTGGGTGGAAAATTTCAGGGCAGAGATCAGACGATCGAGCATTGCTCAGCTGTACGGCAAAGCCGTACAGTCGGGCCCATTTTCACGATTATCGAAACCGAAATTTTCAAGCGTTACGCTGAATCCATTTGGGACGATGGCGAACGTCATGAATTCATTACCTGGCTGGCGGCTAACCCGTTGGCCGGCGATGTGGTTCCTGGCAGCGTTGGTATGCGCAAGGTTCGTTGGTCCCGTAGCGGCATGGGCAAACGAGGTGGTACACGTGTTAGTTACTACAACACGCTTTCTGAAGGCTCTATCTGGTTGCTTATCGCCTATACCAAGGCGAAATTCGACAATTTACCCGCAGCCTTCCTTAAGCAACTGAAGGAGGAAATCAGCAATGGTCAATGAACTGGAGCAATTCCAGCAGGACTTGCTGGACTCTGTACGTCAAATGAAAGCCGGCAAAGCGGCTCGCGTGACAGAGGTGCCGCTGTCAGCAGCTGCTGAAGCGCGTGCCAAAGTGGGTATTTCTCAAAGTGCGTTCGCTAAACTGATTGGAGTCAGTTTGCGAACGTTGCAGGATTGGGAGCAAGGGCGTCGGCAACCGACGGGTGCGGCGCAAACGCTGCTGCGTGTTGCGAGTCAGCATCCTGAGGCTTTGCGTGACCTGCAAGCAGTCTAGGACTAGGGAAAGGCCAGATTTGTTTCACGTAACCAGTCTGGCCATTTAAAGATCACTGTTCCATTTTTTCAGCGCATATCTCGAGCTAGTCATTACACCACGTAACGAATGATGTTCCCGCCCCCACCTTTATCCCCACCCCCCAAACTCCTACATTGAGCTCCAACACCTACCCATCATCCCGATGAGCAGGTCACTGGAGATCTTCCTCATGCCTTTCGTAAGCGTACGCATTACCCGCGATGGCGTTACCTCTGAGCAGAAAGCTCAGGTGATCGCTGAAATCACTGAAACACTGCAACGCGTCCTCAAGAAAGACCCGCACCTGACCCACATCGTGATCGAAGAAGTCGACACCGATAACTGGGGCTACGCCGGCATCACCACCACCCAGTACCGCAAGCAACTGGCTGAGAAGGAGGGCAAGTCGTGACTGCATCCGTCTCCATCGATTTCATTTCCGACGTGGTGTGCCCTTGGTGTGCATTGGGCGCGACGGCGTTAGAGCAGGCGATCGCGAACGTGGCCGGTGAAGTCTCGGTAGAGCTGACCTATAAGCCCTTCGAGTTGAACCCGAACATGCCGCCGGAAGGCGAGAAAGCCGTCGAGCACTTGATGCGCAAATACGGCCGCACCGCCCAAGACGTCGCCGCCGGTAAAGCCATGCAGATTGAGCGCGGCAAGGCCATCGGTTTCACCTTCGATCTGGAGAAGCGCAGCCACTTCTACAACACGTTTGATGCGCATCGGTTGCTGTTGTGGGCGTTGCAGGAAGGGCGGCAGGTTGCACTGAAAAAGATCCTGCTACGCGCTTACTTCACTGACGGCCAGAACCCGAGCGATCGCGAGACGCTGGTTCGTTTGGCAGCAGAAGCGGGACTGGATGCGGCAGCGGCTCAAGACGTGTTGGCGTCCGGCGCGTTCGCCAAAGAAGTGCGTGAACTTGAAGCGTTTTACCAGCAACACGGCATCAATTCGGTTCCGGCCATGGTGCTTAACGGTCGTCACCTGGTGTCGGGTTCACAGTCGGTCGAGTACTACGAGCAGATGTTGAGACAAATGGCGAAGGAACCCGCCGAAGCTTGATTCATTACTTTTTAAACCATTATTTATCAGTAGAGGTTCATCATGAGCAATTCGAAAAAAGTCATCGTTATCACTGGCGCCTCCCAAGGTCTCGGCGCAGGCATGGTCAAGGCATTCCGTGATCTGGATTACAAAGTTGTCGCCACTTCGCGTTCGATCAAGCCATCCACCGATCCGGACATCCTCACTGTGGCCGGCGATATCGGCAACCCGGAAGTCGCTCAGAAAGTCATCCGAGAAGCCATCGCACGTTTCGGCCGCGTCGACACCCTGATCAACAACGCCGGTATCTTCGTCGCCAAACCGTTCACCCAGTACACCGCAGAAGACTACGCCAATGTGCTGTCGGTGAACCTGAACGGCTTCTTCTACATCACCCAACTCGCCATCAACGAGATGGAAAAACAAGGCAGCGGCCACGTCGTCAACATCACCACCAGCCTGGTCGATCACGCCATCGACGGCGTGCCATCGGTACTGGCTTCGCTGACCAAAGGTGGCCTGAACGCGGCGACCAAATCCCTGGCCATCGAATACGCCAAGCGCGGCATTCGGGTGAACGCGGTTTCCCCAGGCATCATCAAAACCCCGATGCACGGCGAAGAAACCCACGCAGCACTGGGCGCTCTGCACCCGGTCGGCCACATGGGCGAAATCAGCGACATCGCGCAGGCCGTTGTGTACCTGGACAGCGCCAACTTTGTGACTGGCGAAATCCTGCACGTGGATGGTGGGCAGAGCGCCGGTCACTAAGACCTGACCTGACTGTCCGCAGCGCCGTCGATCACGATCGACGGCGTTTTCATTTGGAGAACGCACCATGAACACCCACGTCCACAAGGTTTTCCTGATTACCGGCGTCAGCTCAGGCTTCGGCCTGGCCTTTTCGCAAGCAGCGCTGGCGGCGGGGCATACGGTGGTCGGCACGGTGCGGCGCGAATCCGAACGTGCAGCGTTCGAGGCGCTGGACGCCCATCGCGCCAGGGCATTCGTGCTCGACGTCACCGATTACCCGGCAATTGATCCGTTGGTGGCCGAAATCCTGCGCAAAGTAGGCCGGATCGACGTGCTGGTGAACAACGCCGGTTATGGTCATGAGGGGATTCTCGAAGAGTCGCCGTTGGCGGAAATGCAGCGCCAGTTCGACGTTAACGTGTTTGGCGCGGTCGCGATGATCAAGGCGGTTCTACCCGGCATGCGTGAGCAACGCAGCGGGCACATCGTCAACATCACCTCCATGGCCGGCTTCATCACCTTGCCGGGCATCGCCTACTACAGCGGCAGCAAATTCGCCCTTGAAGGCGTCAGTGAAGCACTGGCCAAAGAAGTGGAAAGCCTGGGTATCCACGTGACGGCCATGGCACCGGGCTCGTTTCGTACCGAATGGGCAGGGCGCTCGATGATTCGATCGGGCCGCGCTTTTAGTGAGTACGACGCGGTGTTCGATCCGGTCCGCAAGGCGCGTGAAGAGAAGAGTGGTAAGCAGGCGGGAGATCCGCACAAGGCAGCGCAGGCATTGTTGACCCTGGTGGCGGCGGAGAAACCCCCGGTTCATTTGTTATTGGGTAAGGATGCGGTGAGGTTGGTGCGGGAGAAAATTGCGCGGCTTGAGGCGGAGATTGATGCTTGGGAGGGGCTTTCTGAGTCGACGGAGTTTGACTGACCGAACACCCTAGTCGCATAAAAGATCAAACGGCAGAAACAACAAAGCCCTCGTATTTCTACGAGGGCTTCGTTTTGTATGGTGCGGCACCAGGAGTCGAATCGAAAAATAAGTCATTGTTTTAAATATCGTTATCATTCGATAAAGTGCAGTTCTACCTCTTGGAATATCCTCAGTTTGTTCTCAGTTCTACATTTCCTGGTGTCGCCGGCGACAACACATCAATTCGCCCCTGTCCGTTCATGACGAATTTGCGCGTTGAAGCCCCTTTCGCCTCAAGGGTTGGATTCCGGGCTTCCTTTGCGTCGCTTCAAATGGGGCTATAGTCGCCTCATAAGCCTTTTTCAGCGCGTCAGCATCCTTTATCCTCTTCGGTCCTTTACGGTTTAGGCGCTAAACGGTAGTGTCAGTAGTGGCATTGCGCCGTCAACGATTCATGTGGGAGTTTGGCCATGGAAAGCCAACGTAAATCGTCCTTCCCGAAGATATATTCGATCAATCCAATAAGTGAAATTGGGTCGCCGGATGATGTTAGGCCAATTTTTGAGGGCCAGCCTTGGACGTCCCTTAGCCAACCCGGCATGTCGCCATATCCTTTATATAAGCCACGCTATAAAAATCAGATTCAGACTATCCAAGATAAAAATACAATTAGGCATTTGGATTATCACATGCTTGCTACGTCTTTTTGGTCTTCTGTGTTCTTCGGCGAAGTATCCGACGTTGAACTAGGGCTGAGCGTTTCCTTCGATCAATTGACCCCGCACCGCGACATTGCCGTGTAATGCCGAATATTTTGCCAATTGCCCCAAGCGCCGCTCCAGCTCCTGCAACAGGCGGCTGCGAGTAGTCGTCACTTCGGTTCGATTGAACAATCCAGGCTCCACCATATACAGGTTGAACCTTTGGTTGATCTCCGCCGCTGAGCAAATGCTGTAGTTCGCCCCGGCGTTGTGGTTGTAGAGCGCGACCATCGTCCCTGTCTGGCTGTCGGAGGGGCGTGCAAACAACATGCTGATGTGCTGCCCTTCGCGAATACGAACGTTACTGTCTGCGAACTGAAAGCAGGCTTCCTTGCCATCCGCCAGTTGAACCCAAAACTCGTGTTCCTGAATATTGTGGCTGCTGACATGCATCGACGATGAACTACTGCCCGTCGAGCCATAGCCGTTGATCATATAGCCGCCACCGGAGCTGTGCGAATGACTGGCACTCAGGTGAGTCTGGTTGCGTTTCTGGCTGTCCAGTACCTGACCGCTGACGACAAAGAAGCACAGTTGGCGGTCGTAATGGTTGAACGGCTCATCGATGAAGTTCGGGTCTTCGGCCGATAGGCTGACGTCGTACATGGTGCGGATCATTTCGTCGCGCGCAGCCTTGTCGTGCTTGGCGCGCTCTTTGATCTCGGCGCGGCGGACTTTGGCGTCGTCGATGGCCTTGAGTGCCTGAGCCTTGAGGATTGGGGTCCGTTCGCTGGCGTAGGCGGCTGCTTTCTCGCTCGCCTCCTTGAGTGCCGGCGCAGCCTTATGGCCGGCCTCAACCGCCATTTCCTTGGCTTTGCTCAACGCCTGTGCTGCCTTGGCAGCCAGTTCGGGGTTGGCGTCGGTGGCTTTCTTTTTCAGGTCATCCCAGAGACTCATTCTCTATCCTCTCAACGCGTCATCAATGAACACGCCACGCACCGCGGGGCGTTGCAGAGTTTACAGCTAGTTTGGGAGCGAAATGCTATCAACTGCTAGAGCAAGAATGCCGGAAATAGTTGCGTGAACTTCGCGCAATTTCACCTCAAACCGCCGGAAAATTACTGAGCTCACCCGTTTTGTGCACGCTGTCATCAAGCAATGTCAATTAGCCACCCATTTAAATTGACGGCCCCTCCGCTTTGCCGTTAGTGTTGCTGCAAATTTCGGGTACCTGTCTAGATAGAGGGTGCCCGATGCTTATTGGAAGATCGAAAAGGTAGGGCAAGGATGCGCGGAGTATTGCTACGCAGTGGCAAAAGTGAACAATTCACCGCGCTGGGCGAAACGGGTCAACCGGTTTACCGCGCTGCACTTCAGCTTCGCGAAGCAATTCGGCGAAAAAATCCCGACCATCCCGAACTGGTCGAGCACCTTGCTATTCCCAAAACCGATGAGCTTGGTAGCAACATCGATTGGTACAGCGAGCGTCCCGGTGACGTTATTCCCTGGAGCAGCGCCACCGAAGAAGAGCGAGAGCCTGCACGCGCGCAACTGGAAGTGCTGCAGCGTAAAATTGCAGACCTAAGCAATGAGCTACTCGGCCTGGATGCCAATGGACAGCTAGTGCTAGGGCGCAAGCCGGGTGCGCAAGGCGACCGAACGGTGTTCGGCAAACTGCTAACCTGTGTGGTGCCTTTCCCCGACGAAAACTACGTTTACCTGGTTGATGGCAAACCGGTCCTGACCTTCTGGGGCTTCATTCATGCTGGCGCCGAACGCAGCCGCCAGCCCCTGCATTGCCTTTACCCAAACACCGCAAAAGCCGCCGATCCTGTTGCTCCCAAGCCAGTAGCCCCTTTGGCCCTACCACCTGCGGCTGTGCCAGTGGCCAATGAAGTCGTTAAGCGCTCTTGGTGGCGGCATTTGTTTTGGCTGCTGCCCTTGCTGCTGTTACTGGCGTTTTTGCTGTTTGGTCTGCGCGGTTGCTGGCCAGGCTTGGGTTTTGGCGGTTTGCCGCAGGTTGATTTATCCAACCAGGGCGCGCCCACTCATGGTCTGACAACGACTAATCGTGCACCTACTGTCGATCAAGGGGCTGTGGTCGGCAATGGCACAGGCGTGAACCCACCTGAAGGTGGCGCTGTAGCGGCTGGCCAGAACCTGCCCGGCGCACCTGAGGCCGGCTCAGCCGCAGCGCCGCCAGGCGGCGCACCTGAGGCCAGTACTGCACCAGCATCAGAATCACAGTCTGAAGCTGCACCCGCGTCATTGCCTGGCAATCAAGAACCCGCCCAGATACCCGCCGAGCAGACACCACCCGCTCCGCCCGAGCTGCCTGCTGACGGCCCGCAACAGCCGAGCGATGTGGTCATTCCCGCCGATGCAGGCAACGGCGCGGCTGATTTCCTCAACGGCAACTGGAACGGTGCCGGCCTCCAGGAAGTGGGTTCCGCCAAGCCACTGCGACTCAAATACGACATTCACAATGGCAAAGGCCAAGCCACCGTCAGCCGCTCCGATGGGGTGCGCTGCAGCGCACCTGTAGCGGCCACGATGAACGCCGGCACGCTGTCGATCAATAGCGAAGGTCAAGCATCCTGCGCCGACGGCAGCAGCTATGAAATCCCCCAAGTGAATTGCAAACCAGGCGCTCAGAACATCACCAATTGCGCCGGTAACTACGGTGCCAAAGACTTCCAGATGCTGATGAAGCAAGCCGGCCAATAACACGAGAAGCACAGAACATGTTGCCTGAAATCACGCAGTTCGAAGATACGGTCACGCTGATCAGCGATACCGGTATTCAGTTCATGGACTTCGCCCTGCGCCTAGGGCCCGACGAGCAGGCCGGCAAGTTCGTGCAGCTCAACAACGGTATGGTTCCGACCCGACTATTGTGGTCCAAAGAGTACAAAGACTTCTACGAGCCCGAACCCGAGAAAGTGGTTCAAGTCGAGTTCGACTCCAGCGAGGAAAACCACTTCCGTCTGAGCATGGAAGAGAGCCTGAAGCTATTCGACGGGGTCTGGCTGCCGATTCCGTTCCTGCGCTTCATGCCGCCCTACCGTTACGACGAAGGGCCGAACAACTGGTCGCGGATGCGCCTGATCAAACTGCCCGAGGCTGATGTCGACGGCAATACGCACCGCCTCACCTTGGCCTTCGACTGCCGCATTATGGCCACAGTCGTGGGTGCGGCCTATCTGGCGCCAAGCAAAGAAGACGTGCGCTCAGGCGTCGCCTTCAAGCTGGCCTGCAGTGCACGCGAGTATGGCTGGTTCCTGACCAATGGCTGGGTCCGTGAATGGCTGGCCGAATTGTACACCGAAGCCCGTGTGGAATGGACCCGCGAACGCCTGGACAGAGACCTTCAAGGTAATCGCCATCTGGGCCATTACCTTAACCTGTTGAGCCTGTTGCGCCGCCCTGTCCCTGCCGAGCAGAGCACTGAAAAGCCCAAGGTAGAGATCCCAGAAATCAAAGTGGTCGCCAACGAAGCGCATGGCGTCGTGCAACCAATTCCTGTTGACCTGGTGCTGGATGTCGGCAACTCGCGCACCTGCGGCATCCTCATTGAGGACCATGGTCAATCCGGCTCTGGTATGCGCAATAACTATGTACTTGAGCTGCGCGACCTCAGCGAGCCAGACCAGATCTACAACCAGGCTTTTGAAAGCCGGGTCGAATTCGCCGTGGCCGACTTCGGCAAAGATCATTTTTCGACCAAGAGTGGCCGTCACGACGCCTTTCAGTGGCCGACACTTGCCCGCGTGGGGGGTGAAGCCGGACGCCTTGCCGGCCGCCGCCGTGGCACCGAGGGTTCGACCGGTCTGTCCAGCCCGAAACGCTACCTGTGGGATGAGAACGCCTACGGCCACGGCTGGCGTTTCAACACCACCTATCAGAAAGTCAGCGATGAGCCCGAAGCGATTGCCGCGCCGTTCTCGGAGCTGATCAACGACCTTGGCCAGGCACTGTATCTGCCACCGAAAAACGACATGCTGGTGTTCAACTCACGCTACTCGCGCAGTAGCCTGATGACCTTCATGCTGGCCGAGGTCGTGACCCAGGCCCTGGCGCAGATCAACAGCCCGGCGCAACGTTCGCGCCAGGGCCACGCTCGCGTGCCACGCTTGCTCAACAGTATCACCCTGACAGTACCGCCAGGCATGCCCCAGGCCGAGCGCAGCATTCTCAGCAACCGCGTGTTCGAAGCCGTCGGCCTTGTGTGGAAAAGCCTTGGCTGGCATGCAGGGGAAAGCAACCCGTTCAAGAACAAGACCGTCCAACCGCGCACGCCGCTGCCAAGCATTCGCGTCGAGTGGGACGAGGCCAGCTGTGGCCAGTTGGTTTACCTCTACAACGAGGTCAGCGAGAACTTCGCCGGTCACCCGGAAGAGTTTTTCTCGGCGCTGGCACGTCCAGACAAGACCGAGACTGAACAGATCACCCTGGCCACCATCGATATCGGCGGCGGTACCACTGATCTGGTGATCACCGACTACCGCCTGGACCGTGGCGCCAATGGCGGTAACGGCGCCAACGCGCATATCGTGCCCGATCAGCGCTTTCGCGATGGTTTCAAGATTGCCGGCGACGATATCCTCCTGGATGTGATCCAGGAATTCATCCTGCCCTCTTTCAAGCGCGCCCTGCAGGATGCCGGGGTGTACGCACCTGACGCGCTGATGTCACGCCTTTGCGGCAATGGCGATGCCAGCGCCCCGGAACGTATCCTGCGCCAGCAGCTCAACCTCCAGGTCTTCGTGCCGCTGGGCCTGGCGCTGCTCAAGGCCTATGAGCAGTATGACCCCGAGACGCCACAGCCGGTTGTCGAACAGAGCTGGCAGCAACTGCTGGGCAAGGCACAGGTCAACGACGGGGTGCTGGAGTTCGTCAACGCTGCCGTACGCCGCGAGGTGGGTCGCGAAGGCACACTGCATCTACTGAGTACAACGTTGGCTCTGGACCTTGAATTGGTCCACAGCGCGTTTATCGGCGGCCAGATCAACGTCACCAAGATTCTCGCCGAACTGTGCGAGGTCATCAGCCATTACTCCTGCGATGCCTTGCTGCTGACCGGGCGTCCTTCGCGCTTGCCGGGCGTCCAGGCCTTCATTCGTCAACGCTTGCCGCTGCCGCCAGGTCGTATTCTGCCATTACAGAACTACCGCACTGGTGGCTGGTATCCGTTTCACAAAAATGGCCTGATTGATGATCCGAAAAGTACCGCCTCGGTCGGTGCCATGATCTGCCTGCTGTGCGCCAAGCACAGTGTGCCGAACTTCTATTTCCGCAGCGCTGCGCTCAAGCCGTATTCGACCATCAAGCACTTCGGCCAGATCGACCATGCCGGCGTCATCAAGCAGGGCGACGTGCTCTATCACAACCTGACTTCCGACAAAGGCCGCATAGAGCTGCCTATCGTTGGCGAGGGCGAAGAGCGTGGCACCCCTTGGTTGGAGATGCGTGGCGACTTGCATCTGGGCTACCGCCAACTGGCGGCCGAACGCTGGTCTGCGTCGCCGCTCTACACCTTGCGCTTCACGTCTCAGGGCAAACGAAACTTCTCCAATGCCATCGGCAAGAACGGTGAAGTACCGGTATTGCGCATTCGCCTGGCGGTCGATGAGCCATCGGAATTACTGCTCGAGCAAGGACTGATCAGCGACAAGCTGATTATTTCCGATCTGAAATCGAACATTCAGGACGCCGACTTCGACTTCGAACGGGATCTTGAGCTTTCACTCAACACCATGCCGACCGGCAACTTGAGTGACAGTGACTATTGGCTCGACAGCGGGAACGTCAAAGGAAAATGAGCAACCTAACGCCAAAGCAGCAACAACTGATGGGCGCTTGGGGCGCCGTTCACCAAGGCGCGGAGCAAGCGCTGACGTGGATTGACCAGGTGCGTGGCAACGCCGCCAGCGTCGAGGCCGAGGCCGATGGCCTGAGCCTGCGCCTGCACCAGGCGCGCAACCGCGCAAAGGACCTGCAACGTGCGGCGGCAACCCCGATGGTAATCGGCTTTTTCGGCCTGTCCCAGGCGGGCAAGTCGTACCTGATTTCCGCCTTGGCCGCCGATGGCCGTGGCCGCCTGGAAACCGATTTCGGTGGCAAGACCCTCGACTTCATCGAGCATGTCAACCCGACCGGTCTAGGTAAGGAAGCCACGGGCCTGGTCACCCGTTTCAGCCGCTGGGCGCAGCCAAGCCCTGACGCCAATTTCCCGGTTGAGCTGAAGCTGTTCAGCGAAATCGAAGTGGCGAAAATACTCGCCAATGCCTGGTTTGAAGATTTTGATCAGGAGAAGCTCGACTACTCCTTCACTGACGAACGCATCCAGGCGGTGCTCAAAGACTTCGAAGGGCGCGAGGCCGAAAACTTACAGCCTGGCGTCAACGCCGATGACGTGGTCGCCCTGTGGGACTACCTCAAAGGCAACTATGAGAAATCGGTGCGCAAGCTGGCTGAACAGTACTGGCCGCGGGTGATGAAACTCGCCCCGCGCCTGAACTACCGCCAGCGTGCCAAGTTGTTCTCGATTCTGTGGGGCGAGCAAGATCGCCTGACCGAAGTCTATGAGCAGTTGGTGGGCAGCCTGCAAAAAATGGGCTACCCGGACACCGTGTTTGCCCCGTTGAGCGTGTTGGTCAAAGACGACAACGGCGTCTACACGCAGGCCAACAGCATCATGAACGTGGACATTCTGGGGCGCTTGGGCACCGGACGCGATCAGGCAGTCAATGTGCTGCCGGTACGCGATGGCAAGCCACAAGCCAGCATCGGCCTGACCATCGCCCAGTTGGCGGCGCTGACTGCTGAAATGACCTTCCGTTTGAGCAACCAGCCCAAGGATCCTGTGGTTGAACAGGTCGACCTGCTCGACTTCCCCGGCTATCGCACCCGCCAGAAGCTGCTGCGTATCGAAGATGCCGCAGACCCGAATGCCAGTGAAGAGATCAACCCAGTCTCGACCCTGATTCTGCGTGGCAAGGTGGCCTATCTGTTCGAACGCTACACCGACTCGCAGCAAATGAATGCCCTGGTGCTGTGCACCAGCTCGTTCAAGCAGAGCGAAGTGGTCAGTGTCGGCCCCGTGCTGACTCGCTGGATTCACAAGACCCAAGGTGCGACGCCCAAAGAGCGTGGCCAGCGGGCTCCGGGCCTGATCTGGGCCTTGACCATGCTCGACGGTTTCATCAGCAACACCCTCGGCCTGAGCGAGGGACAGTTGCCTGAAGGCTGCGAGAACATGATGAAACTGACCATGATCGAACGCTTCGGCAGCCAGGAGTGGATGAAAGACTGGTCGGGCGTTCCGTTCAACAACACCTACTTGGTGCGCAAGCCTCGCCTGGACACCGCGTTTATCGAGCGCGACACGAGCAACGGCGAAGAGAGCGAATTCACCGGGCGGCATGTCTCGCGCCTGGGGCAGTTGCAGCAATGCTTCACCGCCAGCCCTTCGGTCATGCGCCATGTGAATGACCCACAGGATGCCTGGCAAGCAATGCTTGAACTCAACGATGGCGGCATCAGTCGCTTCAGCCGCAGCTTCAAGGGCGTGGCCAACATCGATTTCAAGCTGACTCGCATCGAAGAGCAACTGCAGCAGTGTCGCACCGACCTGCTAGAACATGGCCTGCATCTCTGGCGAGAAGAAGACTTCGAAAAGGTGCTGGATAAAAAGCGCCAGAAAGTCCAGTACCTGCTTGATCATTTGGGGGCCGACCCGGATGTCATCAGCGAACTGATCCATGCCCTGCAATTGCCGGTAGAAGCGCTACGCGAGCTTTACTTGGGCGGTGTCTACGACATCGAGGGCCTGGACGTCGACGGCGAGGCTGAATCTGAGCAGAGCGCCAAGGCACCGGCCAACAAGGCGCCGGCAATCAAGTTCGGCAATTTGTTCGCCAGCTCGCCGGCCGAACCTGTTAGCGCGCCGAAACCCCTGATCCAGCGGCTGAACGCTGAGCAGCGATTTGCGCGTGCCGCGCTCAAGGCCTGGATCAAACATATGCGTGATCTGGGTACTCGCACCCTGTTGCTCAACAGCCTGCGCCTGAGCAATGACGTGGTTGAGGCTCTCACTGAGGAGCTGATCAGCGCGGTGCGCAGCAAGACGTTCATGGCGCAACTGGACCAGACCGTGACGCGCCGCGCGCAAGCCGGTATACGTCGCGACCAGACCGTGCAGCGTCAGGTGTTGGCCGTGCAGCTGGTGATGCGTGACTTCCTCTCCTGGTTCGGCATGCTTGCCAAGCCCGTTGCCGAGCGTCCCAACAGCTTGCTGGGCAGTTGCGAACCCCTGTTCAGCTTCTACAGCTGCGTGCAGCCGGGCGAACTGCCGATTTTGCCCAAGCAGCCTTCGCATCAAGAGCAACGCTTTCATTTGGATTGGCTGTCTGGCCTGGCCTGGCTTACTCAGGAAAACGCCAAAAGTGGCGCCGACCCGGAAATCACCACTGAACAGCGACGCCAACTGGCCGTCCTGTTGAACACATTCGAAGCGAGTTGATTGCATGGGTATCAAAGTTGATGTGCTGCCGTTGAGCGAAAACACCCCAGGGCAGGGGTGGTTGCGAATCAGTGGCTGGACAGGCGCCAGCGAAGGTTTGGAGTATTCGCTGCAAAGCAGTCAGTCTCGTGACTTTCTGCACCCAGGCAAGCAGTGGAGCAATGTCGCCCACTGGTTTGAACTGTCACTGGTGCTGGCCGAAGGCGCAGACGCCCTCCAGGCACATATCGGCCCAGAGCTGATTGACCCCCTGCTGGCAGCCAGCGGCAGTGCCAACTTCCGCATCACCCTGAACAACCCAGGGCAGGGCCAGAGTGAGGCCTCCATGGTGCGTTTGGACAAGCGACTGCTGACGTCGATCGCCTTGACTGGCGTAAAAACGTCAGAGCCAACACCGCCTGCGGCACCGCAAACAGTGCAGCTACCTGAACCGGCACCAGTTATCGAAGCGCCAGCGCAGGCCGCCCAAGCACCGGCGACTCCAGATCCGGCTCCAGCTCCGGTTGTTGAACCTGCTACTGCCTCGGCAAAGAAAAATCGCTGGCTGCTGCCACTGTTGTTGATCGTGTTGCTGGCGCTTGGCGCCGGTATCTGGTGGTTTATGCAGCAACCGAAACCCGCAGTGGTCGAGGAACCCGCTCCGCCCACCACTCCGCAACCGACGCCTACCGACCAGACGCAGCCTTGCACGCTTGAAAGCATGCAGAGCCAGGATCAGTTGGCCTTCGTCCAGAGCTGCCTGCAAAAAGCGCCGGACAGCGCTTCGCTGCTGGAAGTGATCAACGTGGCTAAGGCCAACAAGCATTGCGAAGTCGCCCAGCGTCTTTACGCCAACCGCGCGCAAAATGGTGACATCCAGATCGCCACCGCCTATGCCCACGAGTATGACCCCAAGTTCCATCAGGCGAGCGAGTGTTTCAAGGAGCCGGAGGTGGCAACAGCAGCCTACTGGTACGAAACCATTCTTGGTTTTGAGCCAACCAACGCGGACGCCAAACAACGCTTCGAGGAGCTCAATCAATGAGCCTGCAACTACGCGCCCTTGGCGCCGCTCTGCTGGCCCTGAGCCTGAGCCCGGTGCTACAGGCGGCTGATCAGCCATTGCTGCAAGCGGGCAAGAAGACCTTGTTCCAGCGGGTGCTGACCACGCCCACCTGCAAGTTGGGCAATGCTGCTGGCGATGCTGCAGGTACCGCCCAACCAGCCTTCAGTCGCTTCTATGTGTACGAGCGCAGCACCGCCGGTGCGCAGGAGTGGCTGCGGGTGGGTCCTGACACCCAGGGCAAGAGCATCGGCTGGCTGCCGGGGGATTGCACTGTCGAATGGAAAATGCAGCTGACCCTGGCGTTCACTAACCCGGCCAACCGTGACCGGATGCTGTTTTTCAAGGAGCGCAGCCAACTCGAAGGCATTCTTGATGCCCCGGACCCTGTCAGCCGTGTCGCCCCCTTGCGTGCGCAGCTAAAAAAGGGGGTTGATGCGCACGGCGTGCTGGCTCAAGAGCCGGAATATTTTGTCGATCTGCAAAAAAACTTCTACCTGCTGCCCGTGCTCAGCGGTGAAGAGGTGTTGACCGAAGAAGGCTTCCGTACGCGCATTCTCAACGTCGCCTCGGTGAGCAAGGCCGATGCTGCCAGCACTGCCGCTAACAATGTGCCGGGTGCCAATGCCGCCGCGGCCAAGACGCAGATGAAAGCCTTCAGTGCGGCGGTGGTCTTCGTCATCGACTCGACCATTTCCATGGACCCTTACATCAACCGCACTCGCGAAGCGATCAAGCGGGTGTATGCACAGATCGAAAAGGAAAACCTCGGCAAGCAGGTCAAGTTCGGCCTGGTCGCCTACCGCTCCAGCACCAAGGCGGTACCCAGGCTTGAGTACGTCAGCAAGATGTACGCCGACCCCAACACGGTCAAAGACGGTGCCGACTTCATGTCCAAGGTGGCCGACCTCAAGCAGGCCAAGGTCTCCAGCAGCACCTTCGATGAAGATGCCTATGCGGGCGTGATGCACGCCGTGGACAAGGTCGACTGGAGCCAGTTTGGTGCGCGTTATGTGGTGCTGATCACCGACGCCGGGGCCATTGACGGCACTGAAAAACTGTCGGGCACCGGTCTGGGTGCAGAGCAAGTGAAGATCGAAGCCAGCACCCCTGGTATCGCGCTCTACACCTTGCACCTGAAGACCCCGAGCGGCATGAAGAACCACAGCGCCGCCGAAGCCCAATATCGCACCCTGTCCACTTACCCAGGCACTAGCACCTCGCTCTACTACCCGGTCAACGCCGGTGATGTAGCAGCCTTCGGGCGTAAGGTCGATGCTCTGGCGGCGGCCATCACCCAGCAGGTCAAATCGGCCTATCTGGGTGAAGACGCCATTGGCAGCGCCAGCAATGCCAAGGCCGATCCGGCCGAGCAGAAGATGCTCGAAGATGCCGCGCTGATTGGCCATGCCATGCAACTGGCCTACCTGGGCAAGACCACCGGCACCCAGGCGCCACCGGTGTTTCAGGCGTGGATCAGCGACCGTGACCTGATCAAGCAGAACCTGCCGACCACTGATGTGCGGGTCTTGTTGACCAAGGCCCAGCTCAGTGACCTTAGCGATGTGCTCAAGCAAATTGTCGACGCAGCCAACGAAGGCATGATTTCGCCAAGTGAGATGTTTACCCGTCTACGTTCGGTCGCCGCGACCATGGGCGCCGACCCGAACCAGCTCAAGCAAGGGGCGACGACCCGTGTTGCCGACCTTGGCATGTTGGGTGAGTACTTGGATGGCCTGCCGTATCAGAGTGAAGTGCTCAACCTGGATGAAGAAACCTGGAAAGGCCTGGATGGTCTGGCCCAGGAGAAATTCATCCGCAATCTGAACACCAAGCTGCGCCACTACCAGCGTTACAACGCTGATGTCGATCGCTGGGTGTCCCTGGCCCCCGGCAGTGACAGTCGCGACAACGTCTACCCCGTTCCGCTTGAAATGATGCCCTGAGACCTATGCTCGACATCAAAGGACTACTGGTAGAGCGCGGACACGGACCTCAGTCGCACAAAGTGCGACTTGAGACGTTGCAATTGCAGCAGGGCGAAATTTACGCGATCACCGGCGAAAGCGGCTGTGGCAAGAGCACCTTGCTTGAAGCCATTGGCCTGCTGCTGGCCCCGCAATCGCTGGAGCGTTATCAGTTAGGCCCAGAGGCGCTCGATGTCGCGCGCTTGCTGGCTCAAGACCAGCATCCGGCTCTGGCCGCCGTGCGTTCGCGGCAGTTGGGCTTCGTCTTGCAAAATGGCGGCCTGCTGCCGTTTCTCAACGTGCGCGACAATATTCGTCTGCCCCGGCGCCTGCTCGGGCTTAGCAGTCGCAGCGATGCGGTGGACATGGCCATCGATGCATTGCGCCTTGGTCCTTTGCTCGACAAGCTGCCCCAAGCCCTGTCCATCGGTGAGCGTCAGCGGGTTGCCTGCGTGCGGGCGATTGCCCATGAACCTCGCCTGCTGCTGGCCGATGAGCCCACCGCAGCGCTCGATCCGCACAATGCCCGACGCTTGTTTGAACTGCTGCTCAAACTGGTCAGTGAGCTGGGCTTGAGCGCGCTGGTGGTTTCTCACGATTGGGCGTTGATCGATGATTTCGGCCTGCCGCGCCTGGGTGCTGTCAGCGGGGAAGGAGAAACGCGTTTTGAACCCTTGGTATAAGCGTTTGGGCCTGCTTTCCCAGCTGTCTTTGGCCGACCTCTGGCACGATCGAAAGGTGACGCTGTGCATGGCCGCCTCACTGGTCGCGGTGATCGCACCGCTGTTGCTGCTGTTCGGACTCAAGCATGGAGTGGTCAGCCAACTGCAAGAAGAACTGCTCAGCGATCCGCGCAATCTTGAGATCAAGATGCTCAGCAGCGGCCACTACGACAGTCAGTGGATGGACAGCTTGCGGTTGCAGCCGCAGGTGGCTTTCGCCATCGGCCAGACCCGCTCCCTGAATACCCAGGGCGACCTGCTGGGTGAACGGGGGCGCTTCGCCGACAACGTCGAAATCATTCCAACCCAGGCTAACGATCCTTTGCTCAAGTCGTCCTTGAGCGCACTTCAGAGTGACCAGGTGATTCTCAGCGCCCGCGCCGCCGAGCGCCTTGGCGCCAGTGCCGGTGATAGCGTCCGTTTACGCGTCGCCCGGCGTATGGACGATATCAATGAGCGCGGCGAGCGAACGCTGCAAGTGCGCGCAGTGCTGGAACCCACGCGCTTTGCCCGCCCGGCGGCGTTTGTCAGTCCTGAACTGCTGCTTGAGCTTGAGTACTACCGTGACGGCTACCAGATCGCCGGTCTGGGCAGTGTCACCGGCAAACCAATGGACGGCGTGAAAGTCGGTTATGCCCGCGCCCGGATCTATGCCCGCGACATCGATAGCGTCGAGCCGCTGGAGCGCTGGCTCAACGCGCAACGTATTGAGACCAGCAGTCGACTGGCCGAGATCGATAGCGTCAAAGCCATTAACCATGTGTTGGGGCTGATTTTCGGGGTCATTGCTGGTGCCGCTCTGATCGGCTGTATTGCCTCGCTGGTGGGCGCATTTCTGGCCAACATCGACCGTAAGCGGCGCAACCTGGCGGTGCTGCGCCTGCTGGGTTTCAGCAGTAGCGCGGTGGCGAGCTACGTGGTGCTGCAAGCCTTACTGCTGAGCGCCGTCGGCTACCTCGGCGGATTGGGCAGTTACTTTGCCGGCAGCCTATTGTTCGACTACCTGCTGGGCAGTAGTCAGGCCACCGGCACGTTCATTTGTCACATCACTTTCTGGCATGGTCTGGTGGCCTTGCTTCTAACCTTCTTGGTCGCAGCTCTGGTCGCCTTGATCGGTGCCCTGCGAGCGATAAGAATCCAACCTGCGGAGAGTTTGCGTGAGCTTTAAAGCCTGCTGCCGTCTTCTGTTTGTGCCTCTGAGTTTCGGTTACCTGCTTAACGCTTCAGCAGCGGCCTGGGAAGAGAAGCACTACAACCCGATGCCTGACGCCGATGACGTTGTGCTGCCGATGCCCTGCGAAGGCGCCATGGTGTTTCGCAAGGTGCTGATCCCTCTCGACGGCCCTCTGGATGACTTCCCGATCAACATCGGCCAGGACAGTGCTGAATGGGGCTATGTAGAGCAGACTCGACCGGCCTTTATCGCCGGTAGTTTCACCAGCGCCAAAGGTGAAAAATCTCGCTACTACCTGATGGCCAAGTACGAGATGACGCAACTGCAGTATCAAGCCTTGATGGACGAGACCTGTCCCGCGCCGTCGAACAAGCTGCGCTTGCCAGTTGCCTCGCTGAGCTGGCTGGATGCGTTGCAAGCCGCTGACAAGTACAACCGTTGGCTGCGCGCCAACGCCGCCGCCAAGCTGCCTAGTGAAGATGGCGCCCAAGGCTTCTTGCGCCTGCCCACCGAAACCGAGTGGGAGTTTGCTGCCCGGGGCGGCTTGTATGTGAACACTGCCGAATTTCGTGATGGCCGCTACCCGATGCCCGAGGGCCTGAATGCCTACGAATGGTTCGCCGGTGCGCAATCGGCCAACGGTAAGTTGCAATTGAGTGGCTTGCTCAAGCCAAACCCCTTGGGCCTGCACGACATGCTCGGTAACGTCAGCGAAATGATGTTCGAACCCTTCCGTCTGAACAAACTCGACCGTCAGCATGGTCAGGCTGGCGGCTACGTTGTACGTGGCGGTAACTACCTGACCGCCGAGGGCCAGTTGCACACAGCCCTGCGCCAGGAAGAGCCTTACTACAGCGCCGAGGGGCCGGTAACCAAGAAAACCAACGGTATGCGCTTGGTGCTGGTGTCGCCGACCCTGACCTCTCGTGAACGCGTGCGCAGTATCGAAAAAAGCTGGAGCAAGCTGGGCAGTGATCAGCCTTCAGGTGATCCGAAAGAAAAAGGCACCGTCAAAGCCCTCGAAGATCTGGCCTCCAATGTCCAAGACCAAGGCCTGAAGGATCAACTTAAGACCGTTGAAAACCAGCTGCGGGCAAGCAACCAGCAACAGCAGGAAGCCCGTGACCAGGCGATCCGCGCCAGCCTCAATCTGGGCGCCTTCCTCTGCACCAAAATGCTCGATGACGGCCAGTACCTGGACTTCTTGCAGAAGAACTACGCCGCCAACTGCAAGGCGGGTGAGGAAGACCCTACCTGCGGCCTGCGCAAAACCAAGCTGGACGAACAAAGCGCCCGTTTGCACAAGCTCAGCCGTTACTACGCCAGTTCATTGGTGGACTCCGGCTCGCTGTATGGCCAGTCGCAGCTTCAGGCTCAGGTGCCGGTGCTTGAAAGCGTCCTCACCGCCAACAAAAATCTTTCGGAACTGACGCCTTACCTGCGTACCCACTGGGCCAACCAGTCGGCGTTCCTGAAAACCCAGAAAATCGACATCAACGCCTGGCTTAACAGCTGCAAGGCCGTTATTCACTGATTAACCGTGAACAAGGAAAGCTAACGTGAACACAATCAAGCCAGGTATTTCTCGGATCTGGGTCACCCTGATGATGGCCGTCAGCCTGGTGCTGAGTGGCTGCGCCAGCACGGGATCCTCGCTACCGGATTTCACTACGACAGGCACCGCTGACCCGCGGTTGACCTCCAGTGACGACGCCAAATTCTTCAGCGCCTCGGGGTTCCAGGCCTGCACAGTAGGTGCTGCCACGGGCATCCTGGCTTGCGTGCTGTCCAACTCGGGGAACAAGGCTGCCTGTGCAGCCGTCGCCGGTGTAGCCGCTTGCGGTGTGGCCATGGGTGCCAACTATTACCTGGATGACCGTCGCGCCAAATACTCCAACACCACACAGCGCCTGAATGCGATGACCGCTGATGTTCAGCAGGAAACCGCCAAGGTAGCCACACGGACCAGCACACTGAAGCGGGTCATCGAAGACGACAAACAGCAGATCGCGAGCATCCAGCAAGGCATCAAGGCCAAGACGGTCGACAAAGCCAAGGCCCAAAAAGATATCGCGACTATCGACAAGAACATCGCCCTGATGCGCAAAGACGTGAGCAACATGAAAGCCCGCGTTACCGAATTTGAGAATGTCGCCAAACTTGAGCGCGAAGGCGGATCCAGCCAGGCGGAAGTGCAGAAGGTCGAGGCTGAGATTTACAAAATGAACACTAAGGTTGCGTCGCTGCAGCAAGAGGTCGACGGCCTCTACAACCAGCGTTCGGCAATTACTCTGGGCTGAGGATAATCCATGTTCCTACGAATCGGCTTCTGCGCAGTGCTGCTAGGGTCCCTGGCAGGCTGTGCAACCACTGCGTCGCAGTGCAATGCGTCCGACAGCAGCGCCAGCCTCATCGCCAAGCTCAACTGCGATTACGGCGGTGGCTATGCCGAGCAAGTGCGAAACAGCGAGCAGGATTTGGTTGCTGCCCGTGAGCAAAATCGCCAGTTCAACCAGGTGTATGACGAGCTCAGCGCGCTGCAAGTATCGACCCGCCAGGACCTGGCCACGCAACAGCGTCAGCAAGCCAGTCTGGAGAAGTCGCTCAATGGTTTGCTGACCAACCTCAAGGCCCAGCACGCCAACAAAAGTGACGTGCAACAACAGGTCGCCAGCCTCGAACAACAGCTCAAGACCACCAAGAGTGCACCGGCAAAAAACGCCAGCAGTGCCCAGGTTGAAGCCCGCAAGCAAGAGCTTAAAGCCCTGCAACAACAGGTCAGCCGCCTGCAGTTGAGCCTGGGTTACGAGTAAGCCCCCCTCTCGGCAGCTTCGGTTGCCGAATTCTTTCAGGATTACATCATGCAGCGGGTTATCCGTGATGCCACGCCGACGCGATCGGACCTGACCGGTCTGGTAGAAACTGTCGCGATCATCACCAAGCACTTTCCACCCAGCATTGCCCAGCTATACGCCATCCCGCGTGACGGCTCCAATGGCGCGCGCGAGTGGTGGACCGAGCTAACTGGCCAGCCACAGCCGTTTCGCGAGCTCAATGCCGAGCAGCAAGCAAGCGTATTGAATGGCTACGAACAGCGACAGGACGCCATCCGTCAATTGGCCGCTGAGCTGCAACAACGGGGGCAAACTCATGACGCCTCAGCCTTGCAGCGCCTGATCGGCCCTCCAGATCTGGATACCCTGTACAGCGTCAATGGCCATCCTTTGCTGGTGCGTTGGGGCGAGCCTTTCACCGCAGCAACATCCGTACCCGCGCCGATACCAGTAGCCAAGGTTCGCCGCCGATGGATCTGGTTGCCGTGGCTCCTGTTGCCGCTGCTGGCGTTACTGGCACTTCTGGCAGCACTGTGGTTTGGCTGGCCTTACCTGCAGCGTTGGTTCGACACTGAACCTGCAAAGCCCTTTGCCTGCAGCAAGGACCCAAAGATGCAACCACCAGAACTGTCCGTGGTGCTCGATACTTCCGGCTCAATGCAGCTGAGTGTCGATGCCACGCTGGAGGACGAGCAGTGGTTCTTCGAGAACCAGAAAAACCCGACCGCAGACCCTGTGCGCATGGCCAAAATCACTCACGGCCCGCTGCGTATGGAAGTGGCCAAACACTCCCTGACGCAAATGGTCAACGACCTGCACCCCGCCATCGATATGCGCATCGTGACGTTCGACGGATGCCGCGCACCGGTCGACCACGGGGAGTTCAACCTGGCCCAGCGACCGGCATTGATCCAGGGCATTCAGGGCCTGGTTGCCGACGATGGCACAGCACTGAGCGCCAGCCTGGAAACCGCCGCCAGTACCATGAACGGCCGTGACCGAGATGGCGTGATCGTGATGTTCGTCGACGGTGCCGACGGCTGCGGACGCAATGTTTGCGAGGTGGCACAGCGCATCGCCCAAGAGCAGCCGCGATTGAAGGTCAACCTGATCAACATCAGTAACAACAGCCTGGCGGACTGCATCGCCGACAGCACCGGTGGCCAGGTCTATTCGGCGAACAATGCGTCGCAGTTGGCCGTAGCGCTTGAGCAGGCCAGTCAGGATGTATCCGCCAATGCCAACTGCAATTAGAGAAGCACAAACATGCAGCGAGTAGTTCGCGATACACAGGCCAGCAAGGAGGCAGCCGCAACGCTTGAGGAGACGGTGGCAGTAATTCGTCAGCACTTCCCGCCCAGTATCGCCCACTTGTATGCCATACGGCGTCAGGGCCGTGACGGGGTACTGGAGTGGTGGTCGGAACTGGCAGGCCAACCGCACCTGTATACCAGCCTTGATCGTCAGCAACAGGCAACCCTGCTGCAGCTCTATGAAGAACGTCAGGCCGCCGTGGCACAGCTTGCCCAGGAGCTCGCTAGGCGCGGTCAGGCTGGCTCCGCTGCAGCGCTTAACTCGCTGGTAGGCCCACCGGACCTGAACAACCTGTACAGCGTTAATGGCGAGCCACTGGTCATTCGCTGGGGGCAACCCGCTCCGGCTCCGGCCCCCAAGCCCGCCCCCGTGTCGTCCAAAACACCTGAACCCGTTGTCGCCATTCCCGCGCCAGCCCCAAAACCGATCACTGCGCGCCCGGTAGCGCGCCGTCGGCGTGTGGTGCTCTGGCCGTGGTTGCTGGCGTTGTTGCTGCTGGCTCTGCTGTATTGGCTGTACCTCTACTGGCCCACGCTACGTCAATACTGGCAAACGGCAACGGCGCCAACCGCCTGTACACCAGGCCAGGCTTTCCAGCCGTCGGAGTTTGCCGTTGTACTCGACACGTCCGGTTCGATGGATACGCGGATCCGGGTCAAGCGTGAAGACGAACAGTGGTACATCAGCCTGCTAAGCAAAGTGCCGTTTCTGGAAGAGTTTCTGCCTTCTGACAAGCGTCAGCGAGTGACACGCATGGATGTCGCTAAAACCGCCCTTGGTAGCGTGATTGGCGATCTGGACAAGGGCATCAACATGCGCCTGGTCACCTTCGATGGTTGCCGAACTCCCGTGAACCATGGCGTATTTGATCCGTCTCAGCGCAATGACCTGATCGAGCGGATCAACCACCTGCGACCGTCCGGCGGTACCGGGCTGGGCATTAGTCTTGAAGAGGCTGCCAGGCAGATGAACGGTCACGATCGCGACGGCGTGATCGTCATGTTCGTCGACGGACGCGACAGTTGCGGACGGAGCGTGTGTGAAGTGTCGCAACAGATTGCCCAGACACAACCACGACTGCGAATCAACGTAGTCAACATCAGCGTCAGCACCGGCTCCAATTGCGCCGCAGAAAATACCGGCGGGCGGGTCTACACCGCCAATGATGCCGCCGCCGTGGCTAGCGCACTACAGGAAGCCAGCCAGGAGGTTTCAAGCTCGTCGGGCTGTAACTGAAGCAACGTATGCGCAGTGCACCTGCTGTACGTAGGCCAAGGGGCGATGAGTGCCAGATTTTTTGTCGTATGCCTGAAATTACTGGCCGTTTAGACGTCTTGGGAAATACCCTACTCGATCTGTCGATGCCCATCTGATCGTCCCTGGGAAATCTTGACTCTAGGCTGCTGCGCGTCGCCGACATCTTAGCGATCGGGTGTGGTAACCCGGAGTGGTTCAATCCCATGCGGCCTATGGCAGTTGTGCGCGGGAGGCTTTCGAGCCTACCGGGTTCGGGATTCCCCCGGTTTACCACTCCGCGTGCAGCTGCCACCCATTCGTGTGGTAATGGATGAATGTGTCAGCTCCACTTATGGAATCTCGACATGAAGAAAATCGTCCTCGACCCACCGCTAGAAAAACCCATAGAAACTGCCTACACCGTCTTCGGCAATTGCCAGACCGGGCACTCTCCCCTGTTCGCTGTCTGCTCCGATGTCGCCGCCCATGACGCGCTGGTGCACATCTTTATATCTAAGCTGTGTCCCGTCCTGAATAAGGTTTACACCTTCTGACCCATTCTCAGGAGGGAGTAATGAGTACGCGAGAAAGGCGCAGTCAGCGTGATTACACGCTGACCTTTAAATTGTCGGTCGTCGCTCAGGTCGAAAAAGGCGAGTTGAGTTATGCGAAATTGCGCTCCACTTGACCACCCGTTTGCATTCGACCTGACCAGTCACTTGCATTCGTTCTGACCAGCGATTGCATCGGATTTGACCAACACGCGTTGTAACCATGATCGGCAGAGAACGGCCAAAAGTGGCCAGTCAGCAATGGTTGCGTTCTCCAGCTTCGCTACCCTCGCTGAGGAAAAGCACGCTGCAAAGCGGCCTCAGCTGCCTTTCACGAAATCCTGCTTCGTCCTCCCGCGGACACTCTGCTCAGGTTGTTTCATTGATTGCGCTGATGATTACTATCGAACGGCTTGCCTGTTTGGTTGCTTCTCTGGTAAGCAGCCGTTGCAATAAACACTACGGAAATGTCGTACATTACATCGCCACCTCTCGTTGTTTTATAGATATTACAGCGCATTTTTCCCTCTCCCCGAAGAGGAATTACCTTAATATCCCCTCCATTCCGGCTCTTGGTTCGACCTAGGTCCAACGGCGCAGAAACCAGCTCTCCCGTCTCAATCTTGGCAATCACAAGATCCCTCGGTATCGTTGCGAACGACCTTTGCCTTGTTTGTTGGTACAAAGAATTGAGTCCCCGGGCAATCAGACTCACACACATCTCATCCACCTGCGTCTTGAGCGTTTTGCCATCCTTCCTGGGGGGCCACCGCACAAAGTCTCCTTGAAGAGTTGAAACTTCTTTCTTTAGCAAATTTGCACCTTCTGGTCGAAATCCAGGGGCATCCGCAGCGAAAACATAGGTAACCATCGGGTGAAAAGTTGAGGCCAATAAACGTGAATTGCTGTTGGCGAGACTCTGTTTTACATACGCCTCTGTATACCATCGAGCCTCAACCAATACTCTATTTTTGTCGTTTTCCGCGTAGGCTCCATTGAGGACGGCCAAGGAAAAAACGGTTGTAGCAATCACGCCGAAGTTCATGTGAGATCCTTTCTGGTTTTGATCATGTTAGCCGGCCGATATGTAGACAACCGTACGCCAGCAGCAGTTGAGTGAAATTCCCGTAGATTACAGGCGCAGCCCTAGTTCCGTCTCGACCGATTTTTGTCTGCCATAACAGGCCGCTTTGGCTCCAGGCTGTGTGAAAACGCATGCGCCGTTTTGAAGTCTGCGTCGCTACATAAAATCTGCCAGCGTTTGGTTAACCAGCAGACCGAAAAGTTGCATAGGACCGCGATTTTCGGCCCCATCCTGACTATCAAACGTGCTCTAAAACGTTTTCACACAGCCTGGGTCGTTCTCCGCCGGTCATTTCCACTAATCGTGCTGGTCAAATCCGATGCAAATGACTGGTCAGGTCGAATGCAAATGGGTGGGCAAGTCCGTGCAATTACCCAAGTTATAAAGAGGCTCAAGAGCGCTATGGCATTCAGGGTAAAACCACCGTACTGAACTGGTTACGCAGGCATGGTCGGGAGGACTGGAGTCAAGGCGCGTCCATTCACTCCAAGAGACCCCGTTCCATGGATGAGCCCGGTAAACCGCTGACACCCGAACAGCGAATCAAAGAGCTTGAAGAAAGGCTTGCTCAAGCCAACCAGAAAGCTCAGTTTTTCGAAGCAGTCGTTGATTTTTTGAAGAACAACTTCGGTGTTTCTGTCGTAAAAAAGCGATCCGGCAAGTCCTCTCCCAAGGGCAGATCCAAGACCTGAGCATCAGTCGGGATTGCCAGTTCATGGGGATTTCCCGTCAGGCTTATTACAAGCGCAACCGGGCGTGTGATGCCCGGGCCCGTCATGCCCAGGACGTGATGGGATTCGTGAGGGAAAAGCGACTTAGGCAGCCGCGCCTTGGCACCCGAAAACGTCACAATCTAATCCGCACTGAGCCAGAAGTGTCTGTAAAGGTGGGTCGAGACCGTTTATTCGATATCTTGCGAGATCGGCGCGAACTGGTTCCCCGCAGACGGGCCTATCACAGAACGACAGACAGCCATCATCGCTTCCGCCGGCATCCAAACCTGCTCAAAGATGGGCCGACTCAGGTAGTCGCCAAGGCGCCAGAGCAAGTATGGGATGCGGACATCACCTACTTACCGACGCAAACGGGTGTGGCCTATCTGAGTTTGATCACCGATGCGTACTCCCGAAAAATCGTAGGGCACCATGTCCATGAAGGCTTGCACACCGAATCGGTGATCCAGGCGTTTAACAAAGCCCTCAAGCAGCGGACAACGGAGCAACGTTCGGTGCATCACTCGGATATGAGTCTGCGCCAAGTGCATGTAACGCGCAAAGACCGACGTCCTAGGGATTTATCACCGGAAATTCATGCTTCTGCAGACGAGTGGCTCATGAAAAATTTCGGTGTTTTCTACCGGAGCCAGTCAGTATTTGTGACTTCAGATTTAAATGTTGCTATTGCATATGCAGACTCTCCAGCGCATGTTGCGAGAGTAGTGCCAATTGATAACTATAGTTTTTGCTAGTCAAAACAACTGAGAAATATGATGGAATTATTCATCGGCGGGGTTGTTATCCGCAGGGTTCATCAGGAGCTTGATGCGGCAGGCTATACGGAGTCGGATTTGTCGTCCGCGCATTCAAGTGGCCATGAAGTTATGCTTTTCTGCGACTCATATTTATCAATCCCTCAAAATTTATTATAAAAACGGGGCCAGGCCACGGTGTTTCGATAGACACATGCGGCAACGTCCTCGCACCAAGTGGTGACGGGAAGTAGCGCGCCGCTGAACGGAACGAAGTGCTTCCCCTTGCTTCGCTCGGTATTGCCTAGAGGCCGAACTGCCACGATCTTCCCAGCCGCTTCGTGAGCAACCGCATAGTCAGCACAAAATAATAGCGGGTTGATTGCGCATGCCCATTCAGGCGGTGATTTAAAAACCATACAAGATGCTTCTGCTGCCACGTCCACGGACTATCTCGATGCCAGCGATCGGTAATAGCGGCCTGGATGGCCTTGGCTTGCCGAATATGGCGGAAGCGCGTGGCATGTGACCCACTCCGCCTGCCAAAAACAGCTCCATATCGAACGCTATGGTCATGCCCGTCCACCGATGTACGTCGATGTTATGTCGATACGTCCGTGACCCAACTCATAACTGATTTGCATACGAGCCTGACGATCTAAACGTGGGTCTAGCTGAAAGTAATGACCGCCATTAACGGGCGCAAGATATTGTGTGATTTGCTCATAGCGCTCACACGCATAGGCCGCCCGTAATTCGTGGAAGCCTCTGAGATTATGTGCATGCAGAATGTCCCGCACGGGCCGGACGACTGCCCGTTGAAAATCCCGGTAGCTTTCGCCAGGCGCCAGCAGATTACGACTACCAACGGGTGAGACATATTCGGCGTAGCCCAATGCTTCGCAAACATGATAACTGGTGACTATCCAGCGAGGTGCTGTTGCTCCCGAACGACCTCCTTTGGTGCCTTCCTGAATATTGATCCTGCCAAGTTGTTCCGCTTCTCGTTTCAAGCGCACTAGGTCTGCCAGGATTGCTTCGCGCAAGCGCATCCCGGTCGCTCTCGCCAGTTTGACAATGGCCGTAGCACGCGGCATCTGATGCTCGCCGAGGGTCTTGATGATGTCTTCAACCCGCTCACGATTTTGACCTTGTGGCGCGGACGTGCGAACTGCCATCCGCTGTAAGCCCAGCGCCTTGCTCGGGCTTGGCGTTTTCACTGCCTGATCACCGCGAAGCGCGGCCAGGGTGCGGTTGACTGTGGATAGCCGATTTTGCGCCGTCGCTATGGCTAGCTCGCCGCGCTCGACCTGCTGCCGTAAATGTTGGGCATAGTCGCGCAAGGTCTGTCGATCAATCTGCCGCGCATCATTAAACCCAGGTCCAGCGTCTGATCGACACCAGCATGCAAACGCCCGCCAACGGTCACTGTGCGCCTTGACCGTGCCGTAATGCCCGCCGCCAAACAGGTCTTTCAACGCCTGTGGCCCGGCATAACTCAGTTGGCGGCCATAGCCAAAATTCCGTCCATCCCTTTTGCCTACCAATGCCATGATCAAACTCCTCTCGAAGCTAAACCCTTAAAACCTTTCCCCACGTCATCCCGCCAAAGAATGTTTAGTGTTATCTGGGATCAAGGCCCCTGCGACCTGTGAGGGTTGTCCTCTAACGCGGGACTGGCGGCTCTTTACGACCGGGAGCTTGGGCATCTCATGATCTGGCCTCCTGAACACTTCCGAAGACGTGGGCGGGTGGAGGCTGCGCTGGCTGACGAGACCAACGCCGCGAGATCCTGAGTTAGGTAAAAGCAATGATGCGATGACCGGGGCATGCCTGACTGTCAGTCAGGTGCAGTCAATTCCTTGGGCTGCGGCACCATCATCTGCATCGCTGTTGCTGGTGACTTCGGTGTTTGTCACGCCGATTGTCACGAGGGGGAATGCCGCAAAGCCTTGTACGAGTTGGGCTGCAGTAGCGGTACGAGCGCCCGTCTCTTTCCAGAAGAAAGAGACGGGCGCAGGTTGGCGCAAGGAAATGGCCAAGCGGATAGGTTGCTGCAGGGCAGCTATGAAAGGGATGAGTTGCCGCAGTGGGCACACTGGTAAAAGTAGACATCCATCACATCGCTGTGACCGTGCGAGCCGCCGGACGCTAATCGCACTTTGGGAGAACCACCACAGATGTGGCGTAGCCTTAAAGGCTCTGGCTACCTGGGTTGCTGTCAACGACAGCGCTTTGCCCGATCTTTTCTACGCCTGTGGATAATTCGAGTCAAGGCTCGAATTTTCGGGAGTTCTGAGGCTGTGGATGAAATTATCCATCGGTGGAAATCAGTGGTTTTCCACAGATAGTTGCGTGGGCTTTAGATTTTTTAAGTGAGGTCCATCCAAGCAAGGGCGGCTTTGCAGCCCTGTTTGGATGGACCCGCGTGGACAAGCGGGATCACTGAGATATAAAGACCGAGCGCTTACTCATTTGCGCCACGTTTTGCTTTTAAGCGAGTGACGTTTGGTCCGGTCTGGTTGGCGAATTCGTGGGGGGTGACATGCTCCTGTCGATTCGTCTCCAGGTACCGGCTCCACCAGTTCATGATCAATCTGCGCTCCTCAATGAATTCGGCCTTGTGGATGTAAGCGGCGCGGACGTTGTTGCGTTCTTTGTGGCTCATCTGCCTTTCAATGGCGGTCTCGGACCACAGTCCTGACTCAATCAGTGCGCTACATGCCATCGAGCGGAAGCCATGGCCACAGATTTCGGTTTTGGTGTCGTAACCCATATTTCGAAGCGCGCTGTTCACCGTGTTTTCAGACATCGGTTTCGACGGGTTGGCATCGCCTGCAAATACCAGGTCGAATTCGCCGGTGAGGGTGCGGATCTGTTCAAGCAGGGTCACGGCTTGCGGCGATAAGGGTACAAGGTGGATGTCCCCGGCCATCTTCGTACCCCTTGTGGAAAAGGGTACTCCGTCCAACGCGGGTCGAGTGTCCGGTATCTCCCAGGTGCCGCGCTTTAGGTCGAACTCGCTCCAGCGGGCGAAGCGTAGTTCGCTGGAGCGCACGAACACATGCAGCGAAAGCATGACTGTCAGTCGGGTAAGTGTGCGGCCTTTGTAGGTGTTGATACGCTCCTGCAATTCAGGCAGACGTGATAAGGGTAGAGCGGGGCGATGAATCACTCTCGGGGCTTTGATCAAGCCTTCAAGGTCGTAGGCAGGGTTTGCCGTAATGTGCCGAGAACGTTTTGCCTCGCGCATGATGCTTTGCAGGTAGTTTTGTACCCTTAAAGCGACGTCAATCGTGCCGCGCTTCTGGATCGCTTCCAGAGGTTGCATCAGATCATGGGTGTCCAGATCGACAATAGAGCGAGCGCCGATCAGCGGGAAAACATGGGTTTTGAGGCGGCTCAGGACGGTCTTGGCATGGCCCGGAGCCCATTTGGCAGACATCGCTTTGTGCCAGTCCAGTGCGGCGCTTTCAAAGGTTCGGCCTTTGATTGCGGCCTGCGTCTTGGCTTGGTGTTTGGCCTCTATGGGGTCGATGCCTTTCGCCAGCATCCGCTTGACCTCCAGGCGCTTGTTTCGAGCATCGGCGAGGCCGACCACGGGGTAGCTGCCGAACGAGGTCAGTCCTTCGCGGCCATCAGGTTTTACATACCTGAGACGCCAGCCTTTACGGCCATTGGATTGGACTAGAAGGTAGAGGCCGTCGCCGTCGAAAAGCTTGTAATCGCGGTCGGTGGGCTTGGCTGAGCGGCAAGCCGAATCGGAGAGTGGAGCAGTGGTGCGCGACATAAGGGTACTCCCCTTTTATCGAATTACCTTACCCCTAACACTACCCCTAAAACGGTTGGAATCCACCAGTTTCTGACGGAAACCGATGGAACGCCAAAACGAAAAAACCCGCCAGAAGGCGGGTTTTTCGGGAGTTCCAGAGATTTTGAAAGCCTTCTCTGGAACCTTGTATGGTGCCGGCACCAGGAGTCGAACCCGGGACCTACTGATTACAAGTCAGTTGCTCTACCAACTGAGCTATACCGGCGTGTTAGGGCGATGATTATAGCGATTGGGTTGGTTCTGTAAACCCCTGAATTCAGACTATTTTTGCGCAGGCGTAAGACCAGCCCCGCAGACGCTTCTGCGGGGCTGGAACGGGTGGATGTTTTGACGCCTTACACGCCGTTTTTGACCGCGTTGATCAAGTCCTGACTCAGCACCTGCGCCGGTGCCACTTGCACGCTTTGCGTATAGAACGGCGGCAGGTTCTGAGCCAGTGTCGACAACGCTTGCGGGGTGGTATTGCCCGGCAGCAACACGTATTGCAGGTTGGACGGATAGCTCTGCGGCACGGGGCCTTCCATGGTCGAACCGTAGGCGCCGAAGGTCATCACGGCTTGCGGCGTTGTCGGGTCTGGGGCGTAGAGGAAGACGAAGGTGCCGTACTTCGGATGGGTCAGGTATTGCGTGGCTTCAGCGCGTACGGCCGGGTCGGGGTCGTTCATCAGGGTCCAGCGCATGACGGCGTAGCCGCGGGTCGTTTCCATGAACGCTGTACGAATCGGCGACTGGTTCTCGACACCTCCCATACACACCAGCAGGTTGCCGAATGGATCGATCAGCGCCACCGAGTTGAACACCGTGCTTTGTTGCGCGGTTTTCAGCAGGGGAGGCGCGAGCTCGGCGCCGGGATCACGCGGGTTCGACGATTGCACGGTCAGCGCAAACGGGCTGAGCGCCGTGAGTGCCTGGCGCACTTTGCTGCTGGCCGGCAGGGTGGCCGGGTTTTTCAATTGATCCGGCGGCAGGCCACTGTTGTTACTGGCATCGCGCACGGTGTTGACGCTGGCGGAGAAGATCGAACTGCAGAGGAAGTACGCTGCAGAATCGATCGTCTGGTTGGCAAAAACAGGACTGTTCGAGCCCTGATAGGTGCGGCTGACCGGCGCTGCAATCGCGTAATAGCCCCACGTACTCTGCGCTTGCTGACGGATTTGCGGCGGCAGCGACGGAAAGTTGAACAGGCTGTTGTAGTTGATGCCCGCGTAGTCATCGATCGCACTGACTGCGACGTTGAATCCTGCGGTCAGCAGCGAACCGGCGCACATGGCGCACGGGTCGAGCGTGGTGACAACGGTCAGTTGATTGGGTGGCGGGAGGTTCAGTGGGGCGACGTTTTCGTAGTACCAGTCGACCAACTGTCGTTCGCCGTGGGCGGTCGGGTCGTGGGGTAGAAAGTAAGTCGAGCCGCTGCCGGGAAAAGGCATCAGCACGTTGTTGTGCATTGCAGCGATGACCTCGCCCGTTGCGTTGTTGATGATGGCGCCGCCCACTGCGAAGGTTTGCTGCAGCGCAGCGTAAATGGCTTCGTTGGCGACGGTATCGACGGCTTCCTGCGCACTGTTCAATGTGCTCATGTTTTCCCAGCTCCTTGCTGTCCCTGACGCCAGAGAATTCTGGCGCATGGCAAAGATAGTCGAGGATTTCAGGAGCGTTTATGTTCTTTTGGCTTAATGCTTATGCACAACGGCGCCTTCGATGCACGTGGTTAGGATCGAAAATGTGGATCCATTCGCATTTTCTCGCAAATGCCTGTTTTTCCGGTTTTTTATTCGAGTGTACGAAAATTGAACAGTTTGGTTTCAGCCCTGAAACAGCCGTGGATATTGGATCCACGATATTTCATCAACAGAGTTATCCACAGGCTGTGGCCATTTAGATGCGTTCCGCCAGCAACAGGAAATTACGCGGTGTGAGTGGGGTTTCACAGAAGGTGCCGAGTCGAACGGTGTAACCCTGCTCGGCGAGGAAAAGTGCTCGATCAAGGTTCAGCCAGAGCTCCAACGGGCGTCGGAAAAGTCCGCGTAGCAGCTCCAGATTACGAACCTCTGCCAGTCGCTTCCAACCGGCGGTTTCGAGCCCTGACCAATCCTGCGAGCCGATTGTGGATAACTCTTTAAGTGCGGCCAAATGATGGCAGTAATCGGCAAAGGATTTGTCCAGCCAGGCGCTGGGCAGGGAAGGCGTGGGCAGGTATTCATCAACGCCGCGCACTTGTCGTTGCAACAGGTCGAACGCCAGGCGTCGGGCCATGGACGTATCGCGCTGACGTCGGACGCGGGCACCGGCGGTGACGGTTTCGCTCATCGGGAGTGAGAGATCATCGAGTGACAGCTGTAGGTCGGAGCGTAATCCGACAGAGGAAACGGGCTGGTACGCAGGAAGACTGATCCGGTTATAGCAACACGGCGCAATCGCCATTTGTTTGCACCCGGCGGCGCTGGCGAGCTGAATCAATCGCACATGCAGATCGCCACAGGCGTGCAGTGCGACAGGAGTGTGATCGGCGTTCAGCAAAGTGGCGGCGTCAGGCGCAAGAACATCCTGCTCGACATGCAGTGCATGCAGTTGATGACGCTGGCTGAGCATCTGGCCACTGAGGACCAATGCGGGATCGTGCTCAAGACAAGTGAGCCATTGGCCGGTTTGCAGCAACCGTCGCCCCAAGTGGCCCTTGCCAGAACACCAGTCCAGCCAATGTTTGGGTGGCACAGCAAACGACAACCGATTGGCAAACGCCTCGATCTGCTGCCACTTGCGTCCCGGCACATCGACATTCAAGCGATGTCCGGCCGCTTCGAGTGCATGAGCCGGCAGCTCGCCCACGGAGCCCAGCTCTTGGGATAACGCCGCCAGCGAAGCAAATGGCTCCGGTGCATCCAGCAGACAAGGGTGGTTATGGCTGTTTTCCGCGTCTTCCAGCGAACGTCCGCGTAGCCATACCGCCAACTCCGGGTAGGACGCTTCCCAAGGAAGCCGCAGATGAGTAAACGGTCGAGGCTTCCACAACGCCTGATGCTCAATCAGAAAAGCATCCAGCGCCGTGAAACGGGCGAGCAAGTCCTCGCCCGTCAACACGCGGGAATCAACGCCCCTGGCAGGCATCGACGCGCAACCAGCGCTCCAGCAGCTTGAAGCCGCGAACCAGCACGTAAGCCATCAGCAGATAGAACATGCCCGCGGCGAAGAAGATTTCCACCGGCAGATACGTCCGGGCAATGATGGTGCGGGCCATGCCGGTCAATTCCAGCAGGGTCACGGTGCTGGCCAGGGCACTGGCCTTGAGCATCAGGATCACTTCGTTGCTGTACGCCGGCAAACCGATGCGCGCCGCACGGGGCAGGATGATGTAGAACAGCGCCTTGGCCCGGGACATGCCCAGGGCGCGCGCCGCTTCGATTTCACCCGGCGGAATCGCCTGAATCGCACCGCGCAGGATCTCGGCGATGTAGGCCGCGGTGTGCAGCGTCATGGTCGCCGTGGCGCACCAGAACGGATCGCGCAGGTATGGCCACATCGAGCTGTTACGGACCGCATCGAACTGCGCCAGGCCGTAGTAGACCAGAAACAGCTGAACCAGCAACGGCGTGCCACGGAAAAAGAAGATGTAGCCGTAGGGGAATGCGCGCACCCACCACAGGCGCGACGAGCGCGCGATGCCCAGCGGAATCGCCAGCAACAGGCCGGCGATCACGGCAATGGCCACAAGCTCCAGGGTCAGCGTTGCGCCCTGGGCCAGTTTTGGCAGCCACTTGATGATGACTTCCCAGTTCATTGGGTGCTCCTCGCGAAGCCGCGAGCGGCGCGTTTTTCCATGAAGTGCATGCCGGTCATGGCGAGAATCGTCAGGCCCAGGTACATGAATGCCGCCACCATATAGAAGGTGAACGGTTGCTTGGACACGGTCACGCCGATCTGCGCGTGACGCATGATTTCTTCCAGGCCGATCACCGACACCAGCGCGGTGTCTTTCATCAGGATCATGAACAGGTTGCCCAGGCCGGGCAGGGCGATGCGCCACATCTGCGGCATGATCAGCCGGGTGAAGATGCGAAATTTCGACAGGCCCAACGCAACGCCTGCTTCACGGTGACCTTTGGGAATGGCGAGGATCGCACCCCGAAACACTTCCGTGGCGTAGGCCCCAAAACACAGGCCCAACGCGATCACGCCGGCGGCGAAGGCATTGAGTTCGAGGTCGGGGTTGCCGAAAAACTCGCCCAAGGCACGCATCAGGTTGACCGTGCCGAAGTAGATCAACAGCACCCAGAGCAATTCCGGGATGCCGCGAACCAGTGTCGAATAAGTGCCGCCAAGCCATTGCAGCGGCTTGTACGGGGAAGTCTTGGCCAAGGCGCCGAGCAAACCGAGCACCAGCCCGAGACACAGGGCCGAGAGTGCCAGTTTCACAGTCATCAGCGCGCCAGCGGCGAGCGCCGGGCCGAATCCGTAGAGGTCGATAATCATGGATTTCTTTTCAAATCGCGGCAGGCAATGCCAGAGACGGGCGCCGTCAGCGAACGGCGCCAGTCAGGCAGGTCAGTATCAATAGATGCTGAACGGGAAGTACTTGTCGTTGATCTTCTTGTAGGTGCCGTCAGCAACGATTTCTTTCAGTGCGACGTTCAGCTTCTCGCGGATCGGGTCGTTCTTGCGAACGGCGATACCGATCTTGTCGCTTTCTTCCACCGGGTCGCCTTTGAACTCGTAAGACTTGCCGGCGTCGCTTTTCAGCCACTCGTAGTTGACGTATTTGTCCGCGAGGATGCCGTCCAGGCGACCGGATGTCAGGTCGAGGTAGGCGTTTTCCTGGGTGTCGTAGAGTTTGACTTCAACGCCTTCCATGTTGTCTTCAAGCCAGGTGCCGGCCAGTGTCGCGCGTTGAGCGCCGATCACCTTGCCTTGCAGCGCAGCCTTGTCGGTTTTGAAGTCGACGTTTTTCGGCGCGATGAATTGCAGCTTGTTCGAGTAGTACGGGTCGGTGAAGTCGACCGCCTGCTTGCGCTCGTCGGTGATCGACATCGAGGAAATCAGGAAGTCGAACTTCTTGGCGTTCAGGGCCGGGATGATGCCGTCCCAGTCGGACGTGACCACGGTGCATTCGACTTTCATCTTGGCGCACAGGGCGTCGCCGATTTCCTTGTCGAAGCCGACGACATTGCCACTGGCATCTTTGTTGTTGAACGGCGGGTAGGCCGCTTCGATGCCCATCTTCAGGGTTTCGGCCATGGCACCGGCGCTGAAGGCCAGGGTGACGGCGGCTGCCAGGAAGACCTTTTTGTAGTTCTGCATGCGGGTAGCTCCGTTAGCGGTTGCTGGACATGAATTGTTTGCAGCGCGCCGAAAGCGGGTTTTCAAACACCTGCTGTGGCGATCCTTGCTCTTCTATCAGGCCCTGGTGGAGGAACACCACTTCGCTGGACACCTGACGGGCGAACCCCATTTCGTGGGTGACCAGCAGCATGGTGCGGCCTTCTTCGGCCAGTGCGCGGATGACATTAAGTACTTCCTGGACCATTTCCGGGTCAAGGGCGGAGGTGGGTTCGTCGAACAGGATCACCTTGGGTTGCATCGCCAGCGTGCGGGCGATGGCCGCGCGTTGTTGCTGGCCGCCGGACAGTTGCGCTGGATAGGCGTGGCGCTTGTCAGCGATACCGACCTTGGCCAGCAAGGCTTCGGCGACTTCGATGGCTTCGGCCTTGCTCTGGCCGAGCACGCGACGCGGCGCTTCGATGATGTTGTCGAGCACGCTCATGTGCGGCCACAGATTAAAGTTTTGAAACACAAAACCAATCTCGCTGCGCAGGCGATTGATCTGCTTGCCGTCGGCCGCGACCAGTTCGCCGTTCTTGGCGGCTTTGAGTTTGAGTTCTTCGCCGGCCACCAGGATCTGGCCCTGGTGCGGGTTTTCCAGCAGGTTGATGCAACGCAGGAACGTGGACTTGCCGGAACCGGAGGAACCCAGGATCGAGATCACATCGCCGTCGCGGGCGGTCAGCGAGATGCCTTTGAGCACCTCAAGCTGTCCGTAGCGTTTGTGCAAGTTGCGGATTTCAAGCGCGGGCGTGGCCTCAGCCATGTGCGTTCCTCATAGTGTTTCGCTCCTGCTGTTGGTTGGCCTTCCTGGCGAGGCGGCCAACCTAGCATAGCGTCTGAATGGCAGCCAACAGCGCTACGGGCGGTAAACGGGTGGCATGTGGCAGGTTGTCGCATCGGTACAGCAGACTGTCGCGCTGCTATCAACCGAACAGCCGTTTGAACCCTGTGTGGTGCGGCTGTCCCGTAAAAAAGGGCGCGATGTTGCCAGCTTTGGCGGGGTGTTGGAAGCGCTAACCGGCCAAACGTTCCTGATCTGCACTTTTATTGTGCGTTGAGCATTTCCTGGGTGTGTTTCCGGTGCGCAGATTCGTTCCTCAAGTGAGTCGCGGGGTAACGCTTTGGCAAAGTGCCATTATTTTCAATGACTTGCGATGACTGTCCGGTCAGGGTGAAACCGCCGGATTAGAAAGACTTGAAATATTTTGGCGCAATTATTGCGTGCAGATTCCGGAACGCCCTGTTTGTTTCTTTTTACAGAAGAAACTTCACGATGGGATGCACGCATTCGCTTTTCCTTACAAAGGTAGTTTCAATGAGCAATACCCAAAGCTCTAACGGCCTCGAACAGGGGCTCAAACCGCGCCATGTGACCATGCTGTCGATCGCCGGGGTTATCGGCGCCGGCCTGTTCGTTGGCTCGGGCCACGCCATCGCGGCAGCAGGCCCGGCCGTGCTGCTGGCCTACGCCGCCGCCGGTATGCTGGTGGTGTTGGTGATGCGCATGCTGGGTGAGATGGCGGTTGCCTCGCCGGACACTGGCTCCTTCTCGACATACGCCGATCGTGCGATTGGTCACTGGGCCGGTTTTACCATCGGCTGGTTGTACTGGTGGTTCTGGGTGCTGGTCATCCCGCTGGAGGCCAACGCCGCCGCAACCATCCTGCATGCCTGGTTCCCTGGCGTGGACATCTGGGCGTTCGCCCTGGTCATCACGATGCTGCTGACTGTCACCAACCTGTTCAGCGTGAAGAACTACGGTGAGTTTGAATTCTGGTTCGCCCTGATCAAGGTCGTGGCGATCATCGGTTTCATCGGCCTTGGCCTTCTGGCCATTTTCGGTTTCCTGCCGACCAGTCAGGTCAGCGGTGTGTCGCATCTGTTCGACACCCAAGGCTTCCTGCCTAACGGTATGGGGGCGGTACTCGGCGCTATCCTGACGACCATGTTCTCCTTTATGGGCACTGAGATCGTGACCATCGCGGCCGCGGAATCGAAGAACCCTGGCAAGCAAATCTCCAAGGCCACCAACTCGGTGATCTGGCGGATTGGTTTGTTCTACCTCGTATCGATCTTCATCGTCGTGGCTCTGGTGCCCTGGAACGACCCGGTACTGGCCAGCCTCGGTTCCTACCAGACCGTGCTTGAGCGCATGGGCATCCCGAACGCCAAGATGATCGTCGACATCGTGGTACTGGTCGCTGTGACCAGCTGCCTGAACTCGGCGCTGTACACCTCGTCGCGCATGTTGTTTTCCCTGGGTAAACGCGGTGACGCACCGGCCGTGTCCACGCGCACCAACAAAAGCGGCACGCCATACTGGGCGGTGATGTTGTCCACTGGCGCAGCGTTCCTGGCCACATTCGCCAACTACGTGGCCCCGGCCGCCGTGTTCGAGTTCCTGCTGGCCAGCTCCGGCGCCATCGCGTTGCTGGTGTACCTGGTGATCGCGATCTCGCAACTGCGCATGCGCAAAAAGCGTATGGCTCGTGGTGAAAAAATCGTCTTCAGCATGTGGCTGTTCCCGGGCCTGACCTACGCGGTGATCGTCTTCATCGTCGCGGCCCTGACCATCATGCTGTTCCAGGACGCCCACCGCGTGGAAATCCTCGCGACCGGTCTGCTGAGTCTTTGTGTGGTGGCTACCGGGTTGCTTGTGGCACGTCGTCGTCGCAATGAGCAACTGGTTGGTGCAGTGGCGCGCTAGGATCTACGTCCACTGTCGATGTACCGAAAACGACCGCCATCAGAAATGATCGCGGTCGTTTTTGCTTTCATTCAGGGTTTTTCTCGGTCGGCTCTTTGATGGACACGATGATGTCGAGATAGTAGCCTTCCCGCCGAATGTGTATCTCGCTGTTGCGGGATGCAATGGAGTTTCAGGACATGGATTGTTCGACGCCCCCAGCCTTCCTGGCTAAAGCCACTCGACCCTTTCTTGCCTGCTCCCTCATCTGGCGCGAGTCAACGATGCATTTGCGTGCGCCTGCCGTTTACACGGCAGTCACGAGCCAACGCTGCATGGAGTTAGCCCGGCCATTCAGCCAACCCATTGGGGCATCAAGGAGAGACAGGCATGGCGTTTACATCGGTTGTGTTCAAAAACCCTAACACCGGAGCCATGAAGGAAGCCCCGATCGGCTTCTCGTGGACCGTGTTTTTCTTTGGCTTCCTGCCGCCACTGTTCCGTGGCGACATCAAGTGGGCAGCGATCATGTTCATCGTCGCCTGCTTCACGTTTGGCCTCAGCAACTTCGTGTTCATGTTCATCTACAACAAGCTGTACGTGCGCGACCTGATTGGCGCCGGCTTCAAGGCTCAGTCCATCGCCAGCGGTGACCTGAGCTACGCCAGTGCCAAGGTCGGGATGGAAATCCCGCGTCTGGATGCTGTCGCTGCCTGATTGTTGTTTTCAGGTTTGCAAAAAAACGGCCGCTGTCAGTGATGACAGGCGGCCGTTTTTATTTTCGTCAGTTATTTTTCAATTCTATCAGGGTGAACCCAGTCTTCTACGCGTAATCCAGAAACCCGCTCGAACTCTTTCAGGTTGTTGGTTACGACAACTAATCCGCGTGAGCGCGCGTGCCCGGCAATCATCTGGTCGTAGGGGCCTATAGGTGTTCCAGCCTTTGCCAGCTCGGATCTAATCATTCCGGTGTGCGCAGCGGCTTCATTGTTGAAAGACAAAACCTCAAGACGTGCCGCGAACCCCTCAACCACGGCGATGTTTTTTTCGGGAGTCGCAGATTTTTCGGCGCCGTAGATCAGCTCCATCAGCGTCACCGTACTGATGCAAAACTGTCCGTCATGAAGGTTGAAAGCTTCTCTTACGATTTGCGGTTTGTTCTTGATGGTGAAGATGCAGATGTTGGTGTCGAGCATGAACTTGATCATCAGAACGACTCACGCTCCTGATCAGCGGGTTGGTCGCGGTGGGACATAAAGTCCGTGCTCACTCCATCACCGTCGAACCAGCTGTCCCATGTTTCGTCTGCCGGGGTGATGATACGAGCCCTGCCGATGGCAACTACGTTGACTCGTTTTACATCGCTCGGCATTGCCACAGCTTTCGGAAGGCGAACAGCCTGGCTTCGATTGCTCATGAAAAGGGTGGTCTGTTCCATTTTGGCCTCCTGCATTTCTGCGGCTGTTGTGAACCCAAAGAATAGAATCCTCTTGGGATATGTCAATGGGATATACGCAGCCTCTGACGAGAGGTCATATAGATTTTTGAGAGATGGCTTCCAAAAAAACGGCCGCTGTCAGTGATGACAGGCGGCCGTCTTGTTTTTGACGACGGTGCTTACTCGGCTTTTTCTTCCTGCGCGTCCAGCGACTGGCGGTAGCTGTCCAGCGCATCGCCGAAGTCGGTGATGAACTGCGGATCGGTCAGCCAGGCCTGGGCGGCATCGCGGTCCATGCCGTCGGCCCACATGCGGTAGTCGATCAGCATGTCGGCGGCCAGGTGGGTGGCGGCCATGGCTTCGTTGTCGGCGTTTTCCATGTCCAGCAGTTCAGGCTGGTCGCTGATGATCTGCGCCAGGTTCGTCAGGAGGGTCAGCAGCATGTCGTTGCGGCTGGTGGCTTCCGCGTCGCGCATTTTGCTGAACATCGCCAGGGTGTATTCCGGGATCGGCTCGCCGATGTCTTCGATGTCATCGTCCAGCGCGGCGGGTTTTCTGCCGTGGATATTGATCTGGCGGGCTTTGATCTTGGCGCGTTTGGCGCGTTTCTGTTGCTTGTTCAGGGAGGCCATGGGAACTCAGTTCGGTTTCTGTTGGGTTTGGGCTGCGATGGCTTCGGAAGCCGCCACGTAATCAACCTGGAAGGCTGGGGACTCGATCCACGCCAGGGCGCCCGCTTCGTCCACTTCGGTGGACCATTGGCGATACTCGATCAGCGCGGCAATGATGAAGTCTGTGGCGGTTTCTTCGCCTTCCTGCTCCAGCACCAGCGCGAGCAACGGGTGTTCGAGGAAGGCTGCACACATGGCTTGCTGACTGATTTTTTCGGCATCGATCATTTCTTTGAACAGTTCGGTGAGGTCCACCGATTCGAAGTCGATGCGATCGTCGTTCGGGTCCAGCTCGACCGGCGCAGCAGCCCGTTGGGTGCGGTTCTGCTTGGCCTTGGCTTTGGCGCGGGTGGCGCGTTTTTGCTGCTTGTTGGCGGAGGCCATGGGTTTTGATCCGTGGTGCGTTAAAAGGGCTCGCTGCGCGGTACTGTCCGCCCGGGGGTATCGGGGGGCAGTTCGCCGCTGTGCAGCCAGGACAATGCAATGGGCCATAGTGTGGCTTGGTATGCGCTACGAAAAAAGGCGAAATGTCCGACGACTGTTTCGCCGATGTCCTCGGGGGCGATTCGCAAGTGGGTGTTTGTGCCGCCGCTGAAGTAACGGAGCAGGCGTTCGATGGCCGGGATCGTGCCGTAAGGATCGTCGGTGATGCTGATGGCCAGGGTCTTGGCTGTCATCGCCGCGAAGGGAAGCGAGCCTGTTTTCGTGCTGATCGTGCGACCGCTGGGGCGCGTTTCGTACCGGGCGGTGGGCGTACTCCAATCGCGCACTACGCCCGCGGGCGTGTCTTCCAGCCAGCCGAGGCGCTTTCCGGGGAAATATCCGCAGACCAGCGTGATCAGCGGCATCACCACATGCCATTTGCCGACCATCCGCCAACGATGAGCAGGCGCATAGTCGCGCCAGTAGGCGAATTGCGCACCGACGGTCACCAGGCGCCGGATCAGATGCCCTGAAGCGCCCAGGCCCGCCGCACAGCCGCCAAAGCTGTGTCCGACGACATCGATGGGCTGGCCGGGAAATTCGCGCTGAGCGCGCTTGAGCATCGCCTCGAAATCCAGCGCGCCCCAGTCGGTCCATGAGGCGTCGAGATTTTTTAATGATGCAGGGCGTGACTCGCCAATGCCGCGGTAATCGTAGGTGATCACGTCGAAGCCGTTGGCGAGCAGGTATTCGGCGAATCGTGAGTAATGCCTGCAGCGGACCGAGGTGGCGGCGTTGATGATTACGACCGGGCGCGCAATGTCCTGAGAGGCATGCCGCCAAGTGAAGCCGCCAAGGTTGAAGCCGTCTGCAGCGGGCTCCCTGAACGGTTCGCCAGAAACGGAGGTTGGCAGCGGCAACTCGATTTGAGTGGGGGCCGGTGACGTGTCCTGCTGCAAATTCATCGACTTCGGACCTTTGCGGGTAGCTGCCAACGATAGTCTTCACACCGCTTATGAACAATCCATCCGCGGTTATAAGGGGATCTGATCGAGCAGTCGCTCTTCGATTGCAGCCTGTTCCCTGTCCAGTTCCGCGCGCAGTTCGTCTTCGCTGGGCAGGACTGTTTTGTATTTGCTGGCGAAAAGTTGTTCGTTGTCTTTCAGTACAGAGTATCGGACCACCGATTCATCTTTTTGCGCGCAGAGAATGATGCCAACGGTGGGGCCATCCTCCGGTCCGCGTTTGAGGTCGTCATACATGCGTACGTACATGTCCATTTGGCCGACATCCTGATGGGTCAGTTCGCCGCGCTTCAGATCGAAGATGACGAAACACTTCAGCAGGTAGTTGTAGAACACCAGATCGATGTAGAAGTCTTTGCTTTCGGTGCTGATGCGTTGTTGGCGAGCGATGAAGGCAAAGCCCTTGCCCAGTTCAAGCAGAAAGGCTTGAAGCTGATGGATCAGTGCCTGTTCGAGATTGGTTTCCTGAGTTAGCCCCGCGTTGGTCGAGCCAAGAAACTCCAGCATCACCGGATCCCTGATGAAATCCCGTGGCTGTGCTTTCATTTTCTGGATATTAGTAGCGGCTTCCTGTTGGACTGCAGGTCGGTCGCGGCTTGTCAGCAAGCGTTCGTAGTAGAGAGTGTTGATCTGGCGTTCCAGGGCGCGGGATGACCAGTTTTGAATGGCTGACTCGTTCATGTACCAGTGACGGGCGTGGTCGTTATCGACACGCAGCAATCGGCGATAGTGGGTCCAACTCAATTCGGAACGCACTGCGTCCCAAATTGGAAAGGTCTGATAAAAGTCCCGCATATAGCGCAGGTTGCGCTCATCGAAACCTTTTCCATACTGGGCAGTGAGGCCTTGTGCGAGCGTCGAAAGTAAACGTTTTCCGTATGCCGCCCGCCGGGCCCCCTCCTGCTCGAACTCCACAATATGCCTCCCAATCTGCCAGCAGGTTTGCACCTGGACCGTATCGACCACCCGTAGCACCTTCTGCCGTGCCTCACGGATCAGTTCGCCAAGGTTGCCTAATAGCGAGGCGAGTTGTGGGTCTTGAGAGTTATCGGGTTTAAGTGCGCTCATGAGGTCTTCCGCGTCGATGTGAACAGGCAGAAGAGGATTGCAGGAGAGGCAGGCGCGTTGATGCCGGGCGCTGCTGGTAAATCAGAAGGAAATCCCGATTGGTTTTGCGGGATCGCTCCGACGGCGATCCATGCTGGGGGAATACATCGTGTAGTCCATTTCGCAGTGACCGCAAGATCCAATCAATCTAAAACCGCCCGCACTCAGGGAAATCAAAATCAGGTAACGAATGGGTTCTGCGGAGCCCGGGAGTACCCATCATGAAACACGTCCATGCATTCATTCTGCCGCTCGCCGCCGTGGGGCTGTTGATGTTTCCCGTCATGCTGCAGGCGGCCAGTCTGGAGCCGATCGACAGTTCAGGCGTTCAAATTCAGCGGCAAGAGCAAAACGGGGTTGCCTATCTTTCCGGTGGCGTCGGCGAGGATGAGGCGAAGGCTATCCAGCAGGCCACCGGTTACAACCTGCACATGACTTTTGCGATTGGGCCCGAGAACAAATACGTCCCCGATGTTCAGGTGGCCATTCAGAAAGCCCAAGGGCCAACCGTGCTGACCCTGAGTGAGGCTGGCCCGCTGGTATACGTTCAATTGCCGCCTGGCAAGTACACCGTTATCGCAACGCGCAATGGCGAGGAGCGACGTGATACGGCGGATGTGGGAAGCGGAGCGGCTCGCAATCTGGTCTTTCATTGGAATAGCGCCGAATAGCCGGCAATCACAACCAAGCCAACGACTCGAGGACCGCAACGCGCAAAGGATTGCTTTCCACGCTTAGCAGCTTGATGGCCAAAGCGCAGCAGACCACGATCAACATGGGTTTGATCAGCCGTGGACCGACGCGAACAGCGGCTCGTGCGCCCAATTGAGCGCCGATGAAGGCTGCCAATGCCATGGCTATGGCAATCGGCCAAATAATCACACCCTTGGTAATGAAGACCGACAAAGAACCCAGGTTGCATGAGGCGTTGGCCAGTTTGGTAAAACTCATGGCCCGCATCATGCCCAAGCCGCACAGGAGTACAAACCCGACAATAAAGAAAGAGCCCACGCCGGGGCCAAATATGCCGTCGTAAAAGCCCAGGATCGGCGCGACGGTAAACGAAAAAAGCAGAATGCCGATTCTCTTGCGTCGATCTTCATTGGCCAGCTTGGGAGAGAGAGCAAAGTAGATAGCCACCAGAATCAGCATGACCGGCACGCAAACTTCCAGATAGCGCTTATCAATAGAGCTGACCAGCAAGGCACCACTGGCGCCGCCAATAAATCCGCAGATCACCAGGAAACGGCCTTCGCGCCACTCGATCATTCCTTTGCGAGCAAAGGTGACAGTGGCCGAAACAGTTGCCGAAGCGGCCTGGAACTTGTTCGTTGCTATGGCGCTGATCGGATCTACACCGGCCAGAAACAAGGCAGGCAAGGTGATCAAGCCTCCACCACCGGCAATTGCATCAAAAAAACCGGCGCAAAAAGCGACAAGCGCCAACATGCCTATTAAATCCCAAGACATTTCATTCCCTCTTTTATCGTTATTGGCCCGTAATCACATGACCGTCCTTCTGCCAGGCAGTGGGTGACGCCGATTTTTTCCAGAATGGGAGGCAGCGGAATGACCCGTGTAGGTTCCAGGCTCGGGTTCCACAGGGCGGAAAGTATGAGCGACGACGGAGAGGGCGAGTGCCCGTCTTTCGCGTTCACAGCGCACCAGTAAGGCGCCTCGGTGTGCGGGCCAAGCGCGAGGCCGGAATGGGAGCTCAGTTCTTTGATTTCCGGCTCGGCATTGATTTTGGTAAGTCCGCCACCCTTGAAGTTGGCGACCAATCGAACCAGCTTTCCTTCGTTGTCCATGTCATAGGCAAAGGCACTGTTATCCACCAGTTTCAACAAGATCTGATTACGGGCAGCCAGGCAAAGGACGTCGTATCGATTTTCCAGGGATGCCAGGTCTGGCAGTTCATTTGGTGGGCTGGCATCGGTGATTTTTTGCAGCCCTTCAAAGATCAACACGCAAACAAGGCCATTGGAGAAGGTCGCCAGCAGTTCGCATTGGTCTGTCGAAAGCGAGAGCTTTAATTCGCTGGCTGCCAGAGAGGCTTTGGACTGGGCGCCTGGCACCTGCGGCCCGCCGATGGCGGCCAGTTCTTCGGCGAGTCTGTGCAGCAACATCGACTGCCGAATATCAAAGCTGAAAATCCTGATGTCCTGTTCAGTAAAAAACTCAGCGTTTTCGACGTCCTGTTTGATGGCGTCAGTCATTGTCTACATCCCTGTTGTGTCTTTGCTCCCGGTTATGCGGCAGCGCCTCCTCCGATACTGCCCAATCCGATGGTCAGCGTATGTCATCCATTTCCGTTAAAGCATGCGGAGCGTTCCGGTAGACCCGAGAGACTGTCGAGACTCAGCTCTTGAAAGCTTTACAGGCGCTGGCTGGCGTAGTGGCAGGGCGTGGGGAATTGATGCTTTGTCCGGCGCTTCGATAGTGACTGGGACAGTGATCACCAAATCCCGGGCATAAAAAAACCCTGAATCTTGCGATTCAGGGTTTTCGGTATTTGGTGCCCAGAGACGGAATCGAACCGCCGACACGGGGATTTTCAATCCCCTGCTCTACCGACTGAGCTATCTGGGCAACGGGGCGCATTAAACTGGTTTTTCAGGGGGTCGTCAAGAAAGTTTTCAAAAAAATTTTAATTATTACCGTCGCTTACGTTCCGACCCTCGAAAAAACGGAATTATTCAGCCGGCGGAACGTAGCCGTCAGCCTTGGCGTATTCCTCGCCGGAGAAGTACTTGTCCATCTCGCCCTGAAGGTATTTGCGGTCTTCGGCGTTCATCATGTTCAGGCGTTTTTCGTTGATCAGCAGGGTCTGGTGTTTCTGCCAGTCGGCCCAGGCCTTGGCCGAGACGTGGTCAAAAATGTCCTGGCCTTTTGCGCCCGGGAATGGCGCGCGCTCCAGGGCGGGCAGTTCTTCTTTGTACTTGCGGCACATGATGGTGCGGGTCATGACGACTCTCCTGCGTTCAATACGGCGGCCGCGCGTTCGAGCAAGGTTTTGACCGGGGCGGCAAGGCCCAGGCGCGGCGGGGTGGCGAGGTTATACCAGAGCCAGTCGGCCTCGGCCACGTGATGGCCGGCCTCCTGGACCTGAACCAGCCAGGGTTCGATGGATAACTGAAAATGGCTGAAGGTGTGCACCAGGCTCGGCAGCGCCTGTTGGCTGCCCAGCTCCAGCGAGTGCTGCGAAGCCAGATGCTGCAGGTCATCGAGGTCGTCGAGTTCCGGCAAGCTCCAGAGACCGCCCCACAAGCCTGTGGAGGGGCGGCGGTAAAGCAGAATCGCACCCTCGTCGTTGGCGAGCATCGGCATCAGCGTGCGCTTCTGTGGCACGGCTTTGCGCGGTTTGGGGATCGGGTAGCGGGTTTCCAGGCCGAGCATGTGTGCTTCGCAGCCCTTTTCCAGCGGGCAGAGCAGGCAGCTCGGTTTGCTGCGGGTGCAAAGCGTGGCGCCCAGATCCATCATCGCCTGGGTGTAGGCGTTGACCCGATCATGGGGCGTGAAGCGCTCAGCGTTCGCCCACAGCTGTTTGGCGACCTTCGGCTCGCCGGGATAACCCTCTTGCGCTGTAAACCGCGCCAGCACCCGTTTGACGTTGCCATCCAGGATCGGCGCCCGCAGGCCCATGCTCAGGCTGGCGATGGCGCCCGCCGTGGACAGGCCGATCCCCGGCAACTCAACCAGCTTTTCCACATCCCGCGGAAACTCGCCGCCGTACTCGGCAACGACGATCTTTGCGGTTTTCTGCAAATTGCGCGCGCGGGTGTAGTAACCGAGGCCGGTCCACAGGTGCAGCACTTCATCTTCCGGCGCAGCGGCCAGCGCTTCGACCGTCGGCAGCGAGGCCATGAAACGGTCGAAGTAATTCAGCACGGTGCTGACCTGGGTCTGCTGCAGCATGATTTCCGAGACCCACACCCGATACGGTGTGATGCCTTGTTGCCAAGGCAAGTCGTGGCGGCCGTGGCGGTCGTACCAGTCCAGCACCGCCGATGAAAACTGCTCGGTTCTCATCGCTTGAACAGCCCCTTCAATGCGTTTTTCAGCTCAGGGCTGACCTTGTCGCCCAGCTTCTCGTCGATCTTTTCGCTGATCTTGTCGCCGGCCATTTTGGTGGCGACCTGGCCCATGCGTTCATTGTCGAGGCGGCAAGCCTTGGCGCCGAGTTCCAGCGGGCCGCGGCAGCGCAACGGCCATTCGATGCCGACGAATTTGTCTCCGACCTGACAGGCTGGATCCGGCATGGCGCTGGTGTCGCCTTCGACGATGATGCCCACGCGGTAATCCATGCCCAGCACCCGCAGGTCGACGTCGCCGTCACCCTTCACGGTCATGCCCGGAATACGCACTTTCAGGTCTGGGTTGCTGGCCACGCCATTGCGGAAAGTCAGGTTGCCCTTGAGTTCCTGGAACGGTGTGTCCTTGCCTCGCGGTTCGCCGCTGAGGGTTTTGCGGTTGAGCGTGGCGATGCCTTTGCACAGTTGCTGTTCGAGGTTGGCATTGAGCAGCACGCCGTTGTTGATGACGAAACTGGCGTTGCCGTTGAGGGTTTCGATCAGCGCTTTCTGGCTGTTGCCGTTGCCGGTCAGGTTGCTGTCGAGCGTGACCAGGCCTTTGACCGGCGGATTTTTACCCTGGCTTTCGAGGATTTTTTCCACAGGCACTTTGCGGATGCTCGTCTGCATGTTCAGCGCCGGTGTCTGTTGGCGCACATCGAGGGTGCCCTTGGATTCGAAGGTGCCGTCGTACAGGTCGCCGCGCAGATTCTCGAGGGTCAGCAGGCCTTCCTTGCCATTGGCCTTGAGTGCCGCGTTCTGGATCGGAAGTTTCTGGAGGGTCAACTGGCCAAAGGTCAGGTCAGCGTCCACGTCGAGTTTGCTCAGGCGCTCCACCGGCAACAGGCGCTCGCTGCTCCACGCGTCTTTGGTGGGCTTGTCCGGCAGCGGCGTGCTACCTGCGCCGGCCATGGCGTCGGCTTCGGTGCTGGCGACTTCAGCCTTGCGCACTTGGGTTGCGCTGTCGGCTTCGGCGGATTTTGGCGGCAGGTAGCGGTCGACGTTGAACGTGTCAGCCTTGAGGACCGCTCGCAGCGATTGCCTGGCGAAGTCTTCGACGGCAATGCGGCCGGTGAAGGTACTGTCGTCGACTTTCAGGTTGATGCTGTCGAACACCACGCTGGTCGGCGTACCGGCAACGCGACTGACGAGTTCGACTTTGCTCAGGCTACCCTCCGCCATGGCCGGGAGTGTCTGGCCGATGCTGTCGACGAACTTCGCCAGGTCGAACTGGGCAATCGAAATGCCGCCGTTGATTTGCGGTGTCTTGTCGAGGTCGTTGACCTTCAGCTCACCCAGTGCGCGCAGCTGGTTGGCAGAAATCTTGATGCCGGTCCATTCGGCGACGTTTGCCGCTTTATCCAGCAACAACTGCCCTTGGGCGGCGAAAGTCACGGTTTTGCCTTGCAGCGGATCGCCGGCGACTTCACCGGACAGCTTCATATCTTCGAATTTGTAGCGTTGCAGGGCGCGCTCGAAACGCAGCTCGCCACTGAGTTCGGTACGCACCCGCAGAACCGGCTGGTTGGTGCCGAGGAACGCGGTGAGTTTGACCGGGATGTTGGTGGAATCGTGAACCGGCCCGGTGCTCAGCTGGATGCTTTCGGCGCTGAACTGCTTTCCGGTCTTCTCGTCGCTGTATTCAACGCGGGCGTTATTGACGGTCAGGCTGTCGATGTCCAGGCGAATCGGTTGCGCCGGTTTTTCCACCTGGACGGTGGTTTCCGGTGCAGGTTTGCCGGGAGTGACGGGAGGCGCAGTCGGAGCGGCAGTCGTGGGAGCCTTGCCGATGTCTTCCCAGTTGCCGTGGCCATCCTTGTCACGGTTAAGGCGCAGGTTCAGGCCTTCGACGCGAACATCGCTCATCTGCACTTCACGGCGCAGCAGTGGCAGCACGCGCACCGACAGGCCGAGCATCTGCAAGTCAGCGAACGGTTCAGTGGGCTTGGCCAGGGTCGCGACACTGGCTTCGTGCAATTCCAGGCCGAGCCACGGGAACAGGCTCCAGCCGATATCGCCATTGAGCGTCAGCTCGATGTGGGCCTTGTCGCGGGCAATCTGGCGGATCTCGTCTTTATAGTCGTTGGGATCGAAGAGGTGGGTCAGGGCAAAGCCCAGCGCCACAATGATCAGCAACAGCCCGAGAAGTACCAGACCCAGGATTTTGCCGAACGCTTTCATGGGCGAGTCCTTGTAGTTAGTCGAATTCGAATATAGCCGGGGAGTATAGCGCCCCGAAGCGGACGACCGGTCAGCGATCAGTCCGGCAGTGTATCCAGCGGCACTTTCAACTTGGCCGCCAGGGCTTGTGCCTCAAGGTGCCCGGCAGGCGCCAGCAGGCGTAATGTCGCGCCCGATTGGGACGCCATTGCCTGGGCTTCGTTCACCAGCCGTTCAGCTACCCCGCGACGACGGGTGATTTTTCTCACGCATAGCTGGGAAAGATGCCAGACGTCCTGGTGCCTTTGCAGGCGTGCGGCCCCCAACAGGCGATCGTTGAAACGCCCGCCGATCAGCGAACCGTCCCGCAGGCAGCCTTCAATCAACTGCACATCGCCGGCGAACGGGGCGAACAGCCATTCGGGCGCGTCACGGTAGATTTTCTGTAGATCCTGCTGATCCTGATAGGTGGCTTCGTTCAGCAGCTCGACGATGATAGGCATGGCGGTTCCTTCAGTGGTACGAGAACAGACGACTTTAGAAAAGGTGATATCAGTTTGGTTTTTCTGTCACGTGCAAATGGTAACCTCTGCCAGTTCGTCCGTCCTTCTGCGACGTGATGTCGCACCAAAATGGAGCTTCACCTTAAAAACAGTCATGCGTGCGCATAAGGCTGGGGGGTGAAGAGTGCTGGCGAACCATACTAATAATTGGGGGATACACAATGACCACGAGCATCACGGCGGACGGCCTCAACGCCGACCAGCCCTCGTTCCTGTCCAAGGAGCGCATCATCGCCAAGCCCGGTTTCAACCGCTGGCTGGTACCACCGGCCGCGTTGGCCATCCACCTCTGCATCGGCATGGCTTACGGCTTTTCGGTGTTCTGGCTGCCGCTGTCAAAGGCACTGGGCGTGACCAAGGCAGTGGCTTGCGCGCCGGACATGAGCTTCATCTCGCAGGTTTTCTCATCGCAATGCGACTGGCCGATCTCGATGCTCGGCTGGATCTACACCCTGTTCTTCATCTTCCTCGGCTGTTCCGCAGCGATCTGGGGCGGCTGGCTGGAACACGCCGGGCCGCGCAAAGCTGGCGTTGTGTCGGCTCTGTGCTGGTGTGGTGGCCTGCTGATTTCGGCGTTGGGCGTGTACACGCACCAGATCTGGCTGATGTGGATCGGCTCCGGGGTCATTGGCGGTATCGGCCTGGGCCTGGGTTACATCTCGCCCGTTTCGACCCTGATCAAGTGGTTCCCGGACAAGCGCGGCATGGCGACCGGCATGGCGATCATGGGTTTCGGTGGCGGCGCGATGGTCGGTGCTCCGCTGGCGGCGGCCTTGATGGGTCACTTCGCATCGGCAGAAAGCGTGGGCGTGTGGCAGAGCTTCCTGGTGATGGCCGCGATCTACTTCGTGTTCATGATTGGCGGCGCACTGTCCTATCGCGTTCCGCCAACCGGCTGGAAGCCTGAAGGCTGGACCGCTCCGGCGAAGAAAGCTTCGAACGCGATGATCACCCATCGTCACGTGCACGTGAATGTGGCGTGGAAAACCCCGCAATTCCGTCTGGTGTGGCTGGTGCTGTGCCTGAACGTATCCGCCGGTATCGGCATTCTCGGCATGGCTTCGCCACTGTTGCAGGAAGTGTTCGCGGGCAAATTGCTGGGCACTGACCAGACGTTTGGTCAGCTGGATGCCGGGCAACTGGCCTCGATCGCGGCGATTGCTGCCGGTTTCACCGGTTTGCTGAGCCTGTTCAACATTGGCGGCCGGTTCTTCTGGGCGTCGTTCTCGGACTACCTGGGCCGCAAAAACACTTACTTTGTGTTCTTCGCTCTCGGTTTCGCGCTGTACGCGCTGATCCCGAACCTCGGTCACCTGGGCAACGTTGCGCTGTTCGTGGCGGCGTTCTGCGTCATCCTGTCGATGTACGGCGGTGGTTTCGCGACGGTGCCGGCTTACCTGGCAGACCTGTTCGGTACGCAAATGGTCGGCGCGATCCACGGTCGTCTGCTGACGGCATGGGCTGCCGCAGGCGTGCTGGGTCCGGTGTTGGTGAACTACCTGCGTGAATATCAACTGAGCATCGGCGTTGAACGCGCCGCGGCCTATGACATCACCTTGTACATCCTCGCGGGCCTGTTGGTGCTGGGTTTCATCTGCAACCTGCTGGTGCGTCCGGTCGCCGATAAGTACTTTATGACCGACGCCGAACTGGCCGCCGAACAGGCGCTGGGCCATGACAAGGGCGCTGACGCCAGCACTGTGCTGGAGTGGAAAGCGGCGCCGGGTACCAAGCCGTTGGCGATTGCTGCGTGGCTGGTGGTGGGGATTCCGTTGGCGTGGGGTGTCTGGGTGACCCTGCAGAAGACGGCAGTGCTGTTCCACTAAGTAAACGGCAAGCGCATCACCCCTGTGGGAGCGAGCCTGCTCGCGATAGCGGTCTGACAGTCGACAGAGATGTTGAATGTCATGGCCTCATCGCGAGCAGGCTCGCTCCCACATTTGTTTTGTATTCCGTCCGATTGGCTTGTATGGACATGTCTATCCCCGACACGCCCGGATTCACTCCGTCAGTGATATCACCTCCCGTGTTTCTGTTTCCCGCCCGCGCCCCTATAATGGCTGCCTTTTTCGCCCAATGATTTTGCGGAGCTGGTGATGGCCGAACGTAAGGCGTCAGTCGAGCGCGACACTCTGGAAACCCAGATCAAAGCCTCGATCAACCTGGATGGCACCGGAAAGGCCCGATTTGATATCGGTGTTCCTTTTCTTGAGCACATGCTGGACCAGATCGCCCGTCACGGGCTGATCGACCTGGATATCGTCAGCAAGGGTGACCTGCATATCGACGACCACCACACCGTGGAAGACGTCGGTATCACCTTGGGTCAGGCCTTTGCCAAAGCCATCGGCGACAAGAAAGGCATCCGTCGCTACGGCCATGCCTACGTGCCGCTCGATGAAGCGCTGTCGCGCGTGGTGATCGACTTCTCCGGCCGTCCAGGCCTGCAGATGCATGTTCCCTATACCCGCGCCACCGTTGGCGGTTTCGACGTTGACCTGTTCCAGGAATTCTTCCAGGGCTTCGTCAACCATGCGCTGGTCAGCCTGCACATCGACAACCTGCGTGGCACCAACACCCACCACCAGATCGAAACCGTGTTCAAGGCATTCGGCCGCGCCCTGCGCATGGCCGTAGAGCTCGATGACCGCATGGCCGGTCAGATGCCGTCGACCAAAGGCGTTCTGTAATGCAGACGGTCGCGGTTATCGATTACGGCATGGGCAACCTGCACTCGGTGGCCAAGGCCCTCGAGCACGTCGGTGCCGGCAAGGTCCTGATCACCAGCGATGCCGACGTGATTCGCGAAGCCGACCGGGTGGTTTTTCCCGGCGTCGGCGCGATTCGCGATTGCATGGCGGAAATCCGTCGCCTGGGCTTCGATTCGCTGGTGCGTGAAGTCAGCCAGGACCGTCCGTTCCTCGGCATCTGCGTCGGCATGCAAGCCTTGCTCGACAGCAGCGAAGAGAACGACGGCGTCGACTGCATCGGCCTGTTCCCGGGCGCGGTGAAGTTCTTCGGCAAAGACCTGCATGAAGACGGCGAACACCTGAAGGTCCCGCACATGGGCTGGAACGAAGTGAAGCAGACGATCTCGCATCCGCTGTGGCACAACATTCCGGACCTGGCGCGTTTCTACTTCGTGCACAGCTACTACATCGCTGCCGGCAATGCGCGGCAGGTGGTGGGTGGCGGGCACTACGGTGTCGATTTCGCTGCGGCGCTGGCCGATGGCTCGCGTTTCGCCGTGCAGTTCCACCCGGAGAAGAGCCATACCCATGGCCTGCAATTGCTGCAGAACTTCGCTGCGTGGGATGGTCGCTGGTAAATGGCTGTCAAGAAGAAGCCGCCGATCCTGACCCTCACTCCCGAACAGGAGAGTGAGGCCAATCACAAGATCAAACGCTTCATGGAGGATCGCTTCGAACTGGACCTGGGTTCGTTCGAGGCGGCCGAAATTCTTGAGCTGTTTACTCGCGAAATTGCTCCGCACTATTACAACAGGGCGATTTTCGATGTGCAGACGCACCTCAAAGAGAGGTTCGAAAGCATCGAAAGCGACCTGTGGGCGCTCGAGAAAAACTGATTTTCGAGCGAAGCTGAACAATCGAATTTGAAGGTTTGCCAGATGCTGATTATTCCCGCTATCGATCTCAAGGACGGTGCCTGTGTTCGTCTGCGCCAGGGCCGCATGGAAGATTCCACAGTGTTCTCCGATGACCCGGTGAGCATGGCTGCCAAGTGGGTGGAGGGCGGTTGCCGTCGTCTGCATCTGGTCGACCTGAACGGCGCCTTCGAAGGCCAGCCGGTCAACGGCGAAGTGGTCACGGCCATCGCCAAGCGCTACCCGAACCTGCCGATCCAGATCGGCGGCGGTATCCGCTCCCTGGAAACCATCGAGCACTACGTGAAAGCGGGCGTGAGCTACGTGATCATCGGCACCAAAGCCGTGAAAGATCCGGCTTTCGTGGCTGAAGCCTGCCGCGCGTTCCCGGGCAAGGTGATCGTCGGCCTGGACGCCAAGGACGGTTTTGTTGCCACCGACGGCTGGGCTGAAATCAGCACCGTTCAGGTCATTGACCTGGCCAAGCAGTTTGAAGCCGACGGCGTGTCCGCGATCGTTTATACCGACATCGCCAAAGACGGCATGATGCAGGGCTGCAACGTACCGTTCACCGCAGCGCTGGCTGCTGCCACGCGCATTCCGGTGATCGCTTCCGGCGGTATCCACAATCTGGGTGACATCAAGTCGCTGCTCGACGCCAAGGCGCCAGGCATCATCGGCGCGATCACCGGCCGGGCGATCTACGAAGGCACCCTCGACGTTGCTGAAGCGCAAGCTTTCTGCGATTCGTACAAAGGCTGAGGACTGACCATGGCGCTGGCCAAACGCATCATCCCTTGCCTGGACGTGGACAACGGCCGGGTGGTCAAGGGCGTCAAGTTCGAGAACATTCGTGACGCCGGTGACCCGGTGGAAATCGCCCGTCGCTACGACGAGCAGGGTGCCGACGAGATTACCTTTCTCGACATCACCGCCAGTGTCGATGGTCGCGACACCACGTTGCACACCGTTGAACGCATGGCGAGCCAGGTGTTTATTCCGCTGACTGTGGGCGGTGGCGTGCGCACTGTGCAGGATATTCGCAATCTGCTGAATGCCGGCGCGGACAAGGTTTCGATCAACACCGCTGCGGTTTTCAATCCGGAATTCGTTGGCGAAGCGGCGCAGCATTTCGGTTCGCAATGCATCGTCGTCGCCATCGATGCCAAGAAAGTCTCCGGTCCGGGCGAAACCCCGCGCTGGGAAATCTTCACCCACGGCGGGCGCAAGCCAACCGGTCTCGACGCCGTCGAGTGGGCGAAGAAGATGGAAGGCCTGGGTGCCGGTGAAATCCTGCTGACCAGCATGGATCAGGACGGCATGAAAAACGGTTTCGACCTGGGCGTGACCCGCGCCATCAGCGATGCGCTGGGTATTCCGGTGATCGCCTCCGGCGGTGTCGGCAACCTGCAGCATTTGGCAGACGGCATTCTCGAAGGCCACGCCAGCGCGGTATTGGCGGCGAGTATTTTCCACTTCGGCGAATACACCGTGCAGGAAGCCAAGGCCTACATGGCTCATCGCGGCATCGTGATGCGCTAAACAAACCGATACAGGCCAGTGGACATCATGGCGGGCTCAGGGCACTCTTGGGCACGCCATGGATTTCGGTAGCCAGATATGCTCAAACGCCTTCTTCTTGCCCTCGCCAGTGCCTCTCTATTGCTTATCAATGGAGTGCACGCTGCAGAAAATCCTGACACCGACCTCGTGTTGCTGACGGAAAACTTCCCGCCTTACAACATGGCCAAGAACGGCAAGAACTTCGCTCAGGACGAGAACATCAACGGCATCGCCGTGGACATCGTCCGTGAGATGTTCAAGCGCGCCGACATTACCTACAGCCTGACGCTGCGTTTCCCTTGGGAGCGAATCTACAAGCTCGCCCTCGAGAAACCGGGTTATGGCGTGTTCGTGATGGCGCGGTTGCCGGACCGCGAAAAGCTCTTCAAATGGGTCGGCCCGATAGGCCCGGATGACTGGATCATGCTGGCCAAGGCGGACAGCAAAATCAGCCTGGAAACGCTGGAAGATGCGCGCAAATACAAGATTGGCGCGTACAAGGGCGATGCGATTGCCGAGACGCTGGCCAAGCAAGGGTTGAAGCCGATTGTCGTGCTGCGCGATCAGGACAACGCGAAGAAACTGACCAGCGGTCAAATCGACTTGTGGGCCACGGGCGACCCGGCCGGGCGATATCTGGCTCGACAGGACGGCGTGACCGGGCTCAAGACGGTACTGCGCTTCAACAGCGCCGAGTTGTACCTGGCGCTGAACAAAAACGTGCCAGATGAAACCGTCGCCAAGCTGCAGGCCGCGCTGGATAAATTACGCAAGGAAGGCGTGGTGGACGAGATCATGGCGCGGTATCTCTGATACCACCGTGTTCAAGTGTGGGAGCGAGCCTGCTCGCGATGAGGCAGTGTCAGTCAACATCACTGTTGGCTGATTCACCGCCATCGCGAGCAGGCTCGCTCCCACAGTGGTTTTGTGTTGTTGCGGATTAGCGGTACACGCCATCCTTTCCATGCGCAGCCGTCGCGCGATTGCTGCGCACGCTGATCATCTGCTTGATGTCGATCCACTCAATGCCCTGAGCCTTGAGCTTGGGCAGTTCCCTCTCCAGCACCGCCAGTGTCTGCGGATACGGATGCCCGATCATTACCGCCGAACCCTGTTTGCGCGCCAGGCTGATCGCGGTCTGTAACTGTGTGAAAATCGCCGCTTCCGTGCGCTCATCATCCAGGAACACATCCCGCGAAACACTCGCCAACCCGATCTTCTGCGCCTCGGCCGCCCCCACGGTTTGCGCGCTGGTTCGACTGTCGAGGAAGAACTTGTGCCGCCGCTGCAAATCCGCCATCAGCCAGGCCATGGCAGCGGTTTGAGCAGTCATCCGGCTGCCCATGTGATTGTTGATGCCCGCGGTGTAAGGCACGACCTTGAACGCCGCATTGAGGCGTTTTTCGAGTTCGTCGATGGGCAAGTCGGGATGCCAGGCGAACGGGCCCGTGGCTGGGTCCATGGGCATGTGCAGGATGACGATCTTGCCGGCGCGATGGGCTTCGCGGGCGAATTCGGTGGCGTGGGGCGTGTCGGGCATGATCGCGGTGGTTACCGGGCCGGGCAGGGCCAGCACGCGGCGATCCCGGGGCAGGTTCTGCCCCAGGTCATCGATGACCAGTGTGAGGTAGGCCTTTTGAGGGGCGGGCGCCGCGTGAGCAACACCCGCCAGACAGCACAGCAGACCGAGAGCCAGCCGCAGGCGCATCTCAGCGGCCGGAGGTGATGCTCAACCCTTTGAGCAGGCTCAAGGCCTGGGCCAACTGGTAATCATCATCCTGCGGCATCGCCTTGGCTTTGCCACTGGAGCCGGTCGGTTTGTCGGCGCCGCCGTTGCCATTGCCCAGGTGACCTTGCAGATCGGCTTCCTTGAAGTACTCGCCGTCCTGCTCGCTGGTGATCTTGGCCTTGCGTACTTCGATGTCCGGGACGATGCCCTGGGCCTGGATCGAGCGACCGTTCGGCGTGTAGTACAGCGCCGTGGTGATCTTCAGTGCGCGGTCGTTGTTCAGCGGCAGCACGGTTTGCACCGAACCTTTACCAAAACTGGTGGTGCCCATGATCACCGCGCGCTTCTGATCCTGCAGGGCGCCGGCAACAATTTCCGAGGCCGAGGCACTGCCGCCGTTGATCAGCGCAACCATTGGCACGGCTTCGCTTTCGTCCTTGCCGGTGGCGGAGAAGCGCAACTCGGAGTTGGCGATGCGGCCCTTGGTGTAAACGATCAGGCCTTTGGTGATGAAGTGGTCGACCACTTCCACCGCCGCCTGTAGCACGCCACCCGGGTTGTTACGCAGGTCGAGGATGATGCCTTTGAGTTTCTTGCCGTTGTCCTTGCGCAACTTGGCCAGGGCCTTGGAGACTTCTTCGCCTGTCTTGACCTGGAACTGGGTGATACGGATGTAGCCGTAGCCGGACTCCAGCAACTGGCTCTTCACGCTCTTCACCTGAATGATGGCGCGGGCCAGGGTCACGTCGAACGGCGTGCCGCCATCGCGAACCAGGGTCAGGGTGATTTTCTGGCCGATCTTGCCGCGCATCTTGTCCACGGCTTCGGTCATGCTCTGGCCGCGAGTCGGCTGGCCGTTGATCTTGACGATGAAGTCGCCGGCCTGAATGCCAGCCTTGGAGGCCGGGGTGTCATCGATAGGCGAAACCACCTTGATGAAGCCGTCCTCGGCACCGACTTCGATGCCCAGGCCGCCGAATTCGCCGCTGGTGCTTTCCTGCAATTCAGCGAAGTCTTCCGGGCCCAGGTAGGCGGAGTGCGGATCGAGATTGCTGAGCATGCCCTTGATGGCGTTTTCCAGCAGGGTCTTGTCGTCCACCGGCTCGACATAGGCTGCCTTGATCCGATCCATGACCTCGGCAAAGGTGCGCAACTCTTCCAGCGGCAACGGCGCCTTGGTGGTCGCAGCAGTGCCCGCAGGCGCGACCGCCGGAGCCGGTTGAGCAGCGAACGCCAGAGGCGCGCCGATCACCAGGGCGATCGTCAGGGCCAGCGAGGTAAGACGGGACAAATGCAGCATGTCGAACGAACTCCTAATGTAGGTGACTCAACGCCTATCCTTGCGCGCGGCACCATTGCGCCGGATCACTCGGGTGACCCTGCTGACGAATAGCGAAATACAGCGCTGGTGTGTCCTGCCCGCCACTGCTGCCAACAGTGGAGATGGACTCACCGGCTTTTACCACGTCACCCGCAGACTTGAGCAGCGTCTGGTTGTGACCGTAAAGACTCAGGAAACCGTTGCCGTGGTCGAGAATCACCAGCAGCCCCGCACCGCGCAACCAGTCGGCAAACACCACGCGTCCGCCATGCACGGCATGCACCTGGCTGCCGGCGGAGGCGCTGATCATCACGCCGTCCCACTTGGTTCGGGAGTCGTCGCCACGGGTTTCGCCAAAGCGTGCCAGCAGTCGACCATCAACCGGCCACGGAAGTTTGCCGCGAGTTGAAGCAAAAGGGCCGCCGAAGGTTTCGCCTGAACTGGAAACCAGCGCACCGGGTGTTGATTTAACGGGTTTGCGTGGGGCGTCGGTGGCATTTGCTTGAGCCTCGGCCTCACGTAAACGCTTTTTTTCGGCTTCCTGCTGGGCGATCAGCGCTTTTTGCCGCGCCTCTTCTGCCTCTCGAGCCTGGCGGGCCAGGGTTTCTTCAATGGTTTTAAGGACTTTAGACAGGTCCGCCTGATCCTGCTCGCGGGCGGCCAGCTTCTGGTCGCGAGCCTTTACGTCGTCACTCAGCTTGGCCAGGACTCGCTGGCGTTCCTGACGGACTTTGTCGAGTTCATCACGCTGGCTGTCGAGGCTGCTCTTCTGCACCAGCAATTGCGCTTGCTGCAGGGAAATGTCCTTTTCGACATTGGCCAGTTGGCGCAGGGTTTCGTTGAAATTCTTCAGCTGCTCCAGGCGGGCCTGGCTCAGGTAGTCGTAATAGGTGAGGGTGCGGGCGAATTTTTCCGGGTTCTGCTGGTTGAGCAATAGCTTCAAGTACTCCTGACGGCCGTTCTGGTAGGCCGCGCGGGCCTGAATGGCGATCAGTCGTTGCTGTTCAATGCGCGCGCTCTGGAGTTTTTTTTTCTCACCATCGAGACGCTGCAGCTCGGATTCGCTTTTCTTCAGCTCTTTTTGCAGGGCTTCGACCTGCTTCTCGAGCTTGCCCATCTCGGTCTCGGTGCCCTTGAGGTCTTTCTGCACACCGGATTTTTCTTCCTGGAGCTTGCCCAACAGTTTTTTCAGCTCGGCAATGTCCTGACGCGTGGCGTCCAACTGTTGTTGGGTTTGCGCGCGCTCGTCAGCAAAGGCCGGTTGGAGCAGGCAAGTCAGAGCAAGGGCTATCAGGACGCGAAGCATAGAGGCGGGTGATACCAGGGAAAGGGACGGCCTAGTATGCCCGCCCCACGCTGCAAAAAAAACGCCCAATTGGGGCTGTGTGATAACTGGAGCGGTGTTGCCTCTGAAAACACTCCAAAACCGCTGTGGGAGCGAGCCTGCTCGCGATGGAGCCCTGACATTCAACAATGATGTTGGCTGTCAGATGGCTATCGCGAGCAGGCTCGCTCCCACAGGGTTTGGCGTCGTCAGATGGATCTGGTTACACCAGAATCGATGTGCCGGTCATTTCAGATGGTTTTTCCATCCCCAGCAGCATCAGCATCGTCGGCGCGACATCCGCCAGCACGCCGCCATCACGCACCTTGAATTTCCGCTTGCCGACATAGATGAACGGCACTGGCTCGGTGGTGTGAGCAGTGTGTGCCTGGCCAGTGGAGGCATCGGACATTTGCTCGACGTTGCCGTGGTCGGCCGTAATCAGCGCTTCGCCGCCGACTTTTTCCAGGGCATCGACGATGCGGCCGACGCACAGGTCCAGGCATTCCACGGCTTTCACCGCGGCATCAAACACACCGCTGTGGCCAACCATGTCGCCGTTGGCGTAGTTGACCACGATCACATCGTAACGCTGGTTTTCGATGGCATCGACGATGCGGTCGGTGACTTCCGGCGCGCTCATTTCCGGCTGCAGGTCATAGGTGGCGACTTTCGGCGACGGGATCAGGATGCGCTCTTCACCCGGGAACGGTTCTTCACGACCGCCGGAGAAGAAGAAGGTCACGTGGGCATATTTCTCGGTTTCGGCGATGCGCAGCTGGGTCTTGCCGTTTTTTGCCAGGTAGTCACCGAGCACGTTGTCCAGACTGCCGGCGGCGAAGGCCGAAGGCGCAGGAATGCTGGCGGCGTATTGGGTGAGCATGACGAAACCGGCCAGTTTCGGCTGGCGTGCCCGCTCGAATTCCTTGAAATCGTCTTCGACGAACACGCGGGTCAGCTCGCGCGCGCGGTCGGCGCGGAAGTTCATGAACACCACGGCGTCGCCGTCTTCGACTTTCACCGGCTCACCGATGGAGGTGGCTTTGACGAATTCGTCGCTCTCGCCACGTTCGTACGCGGCTTGCAGGCCTTCCTGAGCGGTGGCGGCGTTGAATTCACCGTTGCCATCGACGATCAGATTGTAAGCCTGGGATACGCGGTCCCAGCGGTTGTCGCGGTCCATGGCGAAGTAACGGCCGATGATGCTGGCAATCCGGCCTTTGCCGAGGGCCTGGAAGGTCGCGTCGAGCAATTCGATGGACGACTGGGCGCTTTTCGGTGGCGTATCGCGGCCATCGAGGAAGGCGTGCAGGTAGATTTTCTCCGCGCCGCGCTTGTAGGCCAGTTCGGCCATGGCGACCAGGTGATCCTGGTGACTGTGCACGCCGCCATCGGACAGCAGGCCCATGAAGTGCACGGCTTTGCCGGCAGCTACGGCTTTATCCACCGCGGCGCAGATAGTCGGGTTCTCGAAAAACTCGCCGTCGCGGATCGATTTGGTCACGCGCGTAAAGTCCTGATACACAACACGGCCGGCACCGAGGTTCATGTGGCCGACTTCGGAGTTGCCCATCTGGCCATCCGGCAGGCCGACGTCCATGCCACTGCCCGAGATCAGGCCGTTCGGCACGGTGGCCCACAAACGGTCCAGTACGGGCTTCTTGGCCGCAAACACGGCGTTGGACTCAGGGCTGTCACTGTGACCGAAGCCGTCGAGAATAATCAGGACCAAAGGTTTAGGCGTGGTAGTCATGGATTCCACTCGTGGCTGAGTTAAAAGAGGGCAATGGAAAAGGGAGTGGCAGTTTAAAGCGAAGTTCCGACGGCGTCACCGCTGGACGGGGTTTGGCCCACCATAGTGGCTGTGTATACTGGCCGACATTTTAACGCCCTGGAACCTCCTTCGATGGTTGCTCACCTGATTGAATTTGCCACTAACCACTATCTGCTCGTCGGTATCTTCGTCGTACTGCTGGCGTTGCTGATCGCTTATCAAATGCAAGGCGGCGGCCGCAGCCTGAGCACCGGTGAACTGACCGGGCTGGTCAACAAGGACGCGGGTGTTGTGATCGACATTCGTCCGGTCAAGGATTTCGCCGCCGGTCACATTGTTGGCGCGTTGAACATTCCTCACGACAAACTGGCCGCTCGCGTCGCCGAACTGGAAAAGCACAAGGCCAAGACCATCATCCTGGTCGACGCCATGGGCCAGACCGCCGGCACGCATGCCCGCGAGCTGATGAAGTCCGGCTTCACCGCCGCCAAGCTGTCCGGCGGTATTTCCAGCTGGAAAGGCGACAACCTGCCGCTGGTGAAGTGATATGAGCAACGTCGTCGTCTATTCCAGCGATTACTGCCCTTACTGCTCGCGAGCCAAGTACTTGCTCGAGAACAAAGGCGTGGCCTTCGAAGAGATCAAGGTCGATGGCAAGCCGCAGGTGCGCGCCGCCATGGCCCAGAAGGCCGGACGTACGTCCGTGCCGCAGATCTGGATCGGCAGCACCCACGTTGGCGGCTGTGATGATTTGTTTGCCCTGGAGCGCGCCGGCAAGCTCGACGCCATGCTCAAGGCCTGAATGCCTTCCCTATAAGACCCCAAGATCAGAAAGGATCTGAGATGACTGACCAACAGAACACTGCAGCCAGCGAAGAAGACACCGCACCGCAATTCTCCTTGCAGCGCATCTACGTACGTGACTTGTCGTTCGAAGCCCCGAAAAGCCCGGCGATCTTCCGCCAGCAGTGGGAACCGAGCGTCGGTCTGGATCTGAACACTCGTCAAAAGGCCTTGGAAGGTGACTTCCACGAGGTCGTACTGACCTTGTCGGTTACCGTGAAGAACGGTGAAAACGGCGAAGTGGCGTTCATCGCTGAAGTGCAACAGGCCGGGATCTTCCTGATCAAGAACCTGGACGACGCTTCGATGAGCCACACCCTCGGCGCGTTCTGCCCGAACATCCTGTTCCCGTACGCTCGCGAAACCCTGGACAGCCTGGTGACCCGTGGTTCGTTCCCGGCCCTGATGCTGGCTCCGGTGAACTTCGATGCGCTGTACGCACAAGAGCTGCAACGCATGCAGGCGGCGGGCGAGACTCCGACCGTTCAGTAAGCGGTTCAGCAACACCCATGTGGGAGCGAGCCCGCTCGCGAAAGCGGTGTTTCAGTCGGTATTGATGTCGACTGACACGCCCTCTTCGCGAGCAGGCTCGCTCCCACATTTGTTATGGGTGTTACTTGAAACCGAGCTGACGCCAGCCTTCGTAGACGGCAACCGCCACGGTGTTCGACAGGTTCAGGCTGCGGCAGCCTTCGCGCATCGGCAGGCGCAGGCGTTGTTCACCAGGCAGGGCGTCGAGCACTTCAGCCGGCAGGCCACGGCTTTCCGGACCGAACAGGAACGCGTCGCCCTCGGCAAAGCTCGCGTCGTGGAACGGCCGCGAACCCTTGGTGGTAAAGGCAAACAGCCGCGGATGACCAAGGCTTTCCAGGCAGCTGGCGAGGTCTGCATGGCGTTGCAGGGTGGCATACTCGTGGTAGTCGAGGCCGGCCCGGCGCAGGCGTTTGTCATCCATCTCGAAGCCCAGCGGTTCGATCAAATGCAGGTGGCAGCCACTGTTGGCGCACAGCCTGATAACGTTGCCGGTATTCGGCGGAATTTCTGGTTGGAAAAGGATGACGTGAAACATGCACGGCTCCGAAGGTAAAGATGACGCGCATTCTACGCCGCAAGCGGACCCGCGTTCGAAACTATTCCCGCGGGTGATGGGTTCGCTGGCGATTGTCGGGGTGATGGTGGGGCTGATGATCGGCCGCCTGACCACGCCCGACCCCAGCGAACTGCAGCAAGTCGACGTGACGAGCGACGGGCTGGTGGTGTGGTTCAACAACGAACCCAAGTCCCACGGCGAGTTTGTGGACGGCAGCCTGGCGTTGCTGTTCGAGGCTGAGGGCAAGGCGCAGAAAGGTCAGCTCAAGCTCAACGACAAGAGCGTGAACTGGCGGGTGCGTTCGAGTGACGGGGGGCTGTTGCTGTCGGTCGTGGCGGCCCGGCCACTGCAGGGTGAGTGGGCCGGTAGCGAGGTCGATGACCGCTGGCGGCTGGAGATCCATCTCCGAGAGCAATAAAAGAGGGAATCCCCGGCCTGCCTGTACCAAGGTTCCCAAAACGGGAGGGCTCGCGCATTGCGTCGTGAGCCCGGTGTAAAGAAGGAACCCCTGACCTGCCTGTATCAAGGGCCCCAAAACTGTTTGGGCTCGTCGCAAGTGCGGTATGAGCCCGATGTAAAGAGGGGAATCCCCGGCCTGCCTGTACCAAGGTCCCCGAAACCGGGTAGTGAACTGAATCACTGAATGGACTATTGCAGGGGGCGTGCCAGGTTTTAACAAGTTGAAACAGAAACACTGATTGAAACGCCGAAAGCCCCGTATTACGGGGCTTTCGTGTTTTTTCGATAAGGGTTCGATTGCGAACGAAGGCAGGATTTCGGATCAGTTGGCGTGCGCGATTGCGGTTCACGGTGCCTTGCGGCGGTGCATTCGGCCGCCAAAAGCATCGCGGGCAAGCCCGCGATTGGATCTCACTGGCAGCGAAGTACTAACAGCCGGTTAACCCTCTTCTCCTTCATCATCATCCCCGCCATCCACCTTCATCCCCAGCTCCTTGATCTTGCGCGTCAGGGTATTACGCCCCCAACCCAGCAAAACGGCGGCATCGCGGCGGCGGCCAGCGGTATGCTTGAGTGCGGTTTCGATCATGATCCGTTCGAAGGCCGGCACTGCCGTGTCGAGCAGGCTCGACTGACCGCGAGCCAGCGCCTGGTCAGCCCACTGACGCAGCGCTTGTTCCCAGTTGGTCACTGGCGCTGAATCCTGGGGCAGGCTCAGCAACTCCGGCGGCAGGTCGCTGATGTGCACTTCGCGACCCGAAGCCATCACCGTGATCCAGCGGCAGGTATTCTCCAGCTGACGCACGTTGCCGCCCCACGGCAGGTTCTTCAGGTATTCCTCTGTTTCACTTTTCAGCAGCTTCGGCTCTACCGCCAGTTCTTGCGCGGCGCGGCTGAGGAAGTGCTTGGCGAGCGTCGGGATGTCTTCGCGACGGTCCGACAGCCGCGGTATATGAATGCGGATCACGTTGAGGCGGTGGAACAAGTCTTCACGGAATTTCCCGGCGTGCACCAGGGTTTCCAGATTCTGGTGCGTCGCGGCGATGATTCGTACATCAACCTTCACCGGCACATGACCGCCGACGCGATAGAACTCGCCGTCGGCCAGCACGCGCAGCAAACGGGTTTGTGTGTCAGCCGGCATGTCGCCGATTTCATCAAGGAACAGCGTGCCGCCGTCCGCCTGCTCGAACCGTCCGCGACGCAGATTGGCCGCGCCGGTGAACGCACCCTTTTCATGGCCGAACAGTTCGGACTCCATCAGATCCTTCGGAATCGCCGCCATGTTCAGCGCAATGAACGGCGAAGCCGCCCGTGGGCTGTGACGGTGCAGGGCGTGGGCCACCAGCTCTTTACCCGTGCCCGATTCACCGTTGATCAACACGGTAATGTTGGAGTGACTCAGGCGCCCGATGGCGCGAAACACTTCCTGCATCGCCGGCGCTTCACCGATGATTTCGGGTGTGCGGGTCAGGGCAACCGGGACTTCCAGGCCTTGCTGTTCCTGGGCGTGCTGGTTGGCGCGCTTGACCAGCGACACGGCTTCGTCCACGTCGAACGGCTTGGGCAGGTACTCGAACGCACCGCCCTGATAGGACGCGACAGCGCTGTCCAGATCGGAGTGCGCAGTCATGATGATCACTGGCAACCGTGGGTGTTGCTCGCGAATCCGCGCCAGAAGGTCCAGACCGCTGGCCCCCGGCATGCGGATGTCGGAGATGATCACGTCCGGCTGCTGGCGCGCCAGACGGCTCATCACGCCATCGGCGCTGTCGAAGCTTTGCGTGGTCATGCCTTCTTGTTGCAAGGCTTTTTCCAGGACCCAACGGATAGAACGGTCGTCATCGACGATCCACACGGTTTCACTACGGCTCATGTCGATGTGGCTCCTTGTTCCAGTGGCAGAAAGATCGAGAAGGTGGTGTGGCCTGGATGGCTGTCACATTCGATCAGGCCCTGGTGCTGGCTGATGATGTTCTGGGTAATGGCCAGGCCCAGCCCGGTACCGTCCGGACGGCCGCTGACCATGGGAAAGAAGATGGTTTCCTGCAGGTCTGCAGGAATGCCGGGACCGTTGTCGATGATTTCGATCTTGGTCACCAGGCGATGGCGCACGTGGCCGATGGTGAACTGGCGCATGGCGCGGGTGCGCAAAGTGATGCGGCCCAGGCGCAGCTCGTTCTGGCTGCTGATGGCCTGCATCGCGTTGCGCACAATGTTCAGGACGGCCTGAATCATCTGCTCGCGGTCGATCAGCACGTCGGGAATGCTCGGGTCGTAATCGCGCACCAGCGTGATGCAGCCTTGGCTTTCCGCCTCGACCAAATGACAGACACGTTCCAGCACTTCGTGGACGTTGCACATGGCCAGCGAAGGCAGTTTGTTGGAGCCGAGCATGCGGTCCACGAGGTTTCGCAGGCGGTCGGCTTCTTCAATGATGACGTTGGTGTAATCGCGCAGGCTCTCTTCCGGCAGTTCGCGGGCGAGCAACTGGGCTGCGCCGCGAATCCCTCCCAGCGGATTCTTGATTTCGTGAGCGAGGCCGCGCACCAGCATCTTGCTGGTTTCCTGTTTCGACAGCTGCGCCTCTTCCTTGGTGATCCGCAACAAGCGGTCTCGTGGATGGACTTCCAGCAGCAGCATGGTGGCGCCGTTGGCCAGGATCGGTGTTACCGCGTAATCGACGGTCAGCGTCTGGCCGGTGAGGGCCGTGAGCATCGCTTCGCGCTTGGTGAACGGGTGCGCCTGCTCGACCGCCTGACGCAGGGAATTCAACGCCTCGGTGGATTCAGTGAACAACTCGCTGATGAACTGCCCATGGCTTCGCTGACCGCTGATGGCCAGGAGCATCTCTGCCGCCGGGTTCATGTACTCAAGGCGCAGTTCGGCATCGAGCAGAATGGTGGCGGTGGTGAGGTTGTCGAGTAGCAAACGGTGTAGTGCGTCGCTAATGGTCATCGGGACCTCTTTTGGAGCAGGGCGCGCGCATGAATAAAGCGCTGATGCGAGGAAAATGCAAAAACCAAACCAAGGCTCCGAAAAGAAGCGTTAAAGGCCTGAAACGGGCGTTTGACGCTCGTTTGCGTGGCGTTCTGCCAGCTTTTGCGGGTACTTTCGAACCAAAATGGGTTGGAATGTGGGTACGGTGCAAGCTATTGCACCAATATAGTGCGCAAAGCTGAATGGCGTTAGAAGAAGCGCAGGAAGGGATTTTTTTCTTCTCCGGGTTTGTCTTTGAGCGGACATTCCGGTCGTTGGCCGTAGTCGGTCAGCGTGCAGGGTTTGACCTGGCGTTTCTGCGCGAGGGAGATGCGCAGCATGTGAAACGGCTGATTGGCCGTACGCTCGACGATGCGGCCGCGCTCATCGAGAATTTCTACCGACAGGTTATGGCTGCCACGGTCGATGTTGCTCAAGGCAAATACCGGACTCGGGCCGGGTTCTGCGGTGGGCTGCCCGTCCAGCAACAAACGGTATCGATGACCCCGTTGCAAGCCGGGTTCGCTGGTGACGCTGACGATCAGCTCGCCAGCGCTGCTACGAACCGTGGCGTCGGGCTCGGGCACCAGCACTCTGAGCAGTTCGTAGCGGAACAGCGGCTTGGTTTCGTTTTTTTTTCCGGCAATCACTGGCGCTGCGCCGGTCGGGTTGGCGGACATGCTGTTGCTCGTCGCCAGCGGCACGCGTTTGGCGTTGCGGGAGCCGGGCTGGTCAGTGAAGACCCGATTGCCCTGGGCGTCGATGTAGGTGAAGACTTCGGCCGACACGGGCAGTACGACCAGGCAGGCGAGCAACAGCCACCCCCTCACGGCTTGTGCACTCGCTGGACGGTGAAGGTCAGGACCGGGCTCTGCTGGACGACGTTTTCCCCCTCGATCACCTGGACCGCGAGGCTGTGAGTGCCGCGATCAATGTTGACCAGTTGCAGAATCGGCACGTTGCTCGGCTGGCCATAAGGCTGATCGTCCAGCAACAACCTGAATAAATGCGGACCTTGCAGGCGGGGTTTGATCAGCACGTTGACGGTGAAGGTGCCGTTGTTGGCGCGCAGCGCCTCGGTGGTCGGCAAGTTGGTCAGCTCCAGCACCTCGTAGGCGCTGCGCGGCTGTTCGCGGCTGGTGGCTTCGACAGGTGGGGCGGCAGGTGTCTGGCTCTCGACGCTATTGAGCGGCGGTAACTCGACCGGCTCCGCCTTCACGCCGTCAGGCGGCTGATTGCTGTAGGCGGTGTTCCCGGCGGCGTCGGTGTACTTATAGATCTGCGCTGCGGCGGGCAGGGCGATCAACAGCAGCATCAATAGAAAACCACGACCCATAAAATCGACCAGAAACGAAAGCGTTGGATTGCAGCATAGGTCAGTGGCGGCGGTTGGCCCAAGCTGTAAACATCCGGGAATGATTTTCGAGATCCCTCAAACACCACAGGAGTAGGGCGTTGCCGCTGAATTGCGGGCACAAAAAAGGCCTCCCGAAGGAGGCCTCTTTTTGTCACGCCGCGTGCCGCAGCGCTACCGGATCAGCAGCTGTAGTACAGCTCGTATTCCAGTGGGTGTACGAAGGTGCGGACCTTGATTTCTTCTTCGCTTTTCAGCGCGATGTAAGCGTCGATGAAGTCATCGGAGAACACGCCGCCTTTGGTCAGGAACGCGCGACCTTTGTCCAGCTCTTCCAGGGCTTCTTTCAGGCTGCCGCAAACTTGTGGGATCTCTTTCGCCTCTTCAGGCGGCAGGTCGTACAGGTTTTTGTCAGCTGCGTCGCCAGGGTGGATCTTGTTCTGGATGCCGTCCAGGCCAGCCATCAGCAGTGCAGCGAAGCCCAGGTATGGGTTGGCTGCTGGATCCGGGAAGCGGGCTTCGATACGGCGAGCGCGTGGGCTGGACACGTAAGGAATACGGATCGAAGCGGAACGGTTGCGAGCCGAGTAGGCCAGCATTACCGGAGCTTCGAAACCTGGGACCAGACGCTTGTAGGAGTTGGTCGACGGGTTGGTGAAGCCGTTCAGGGCCTTGCCGTGCTTGATGATGCCGCCGATGAAGTACAGGGCGGTGTCGGACAGGCCGGCATAGCCTTCGCCAGCGAAGGTGTTCTTGCCATCTTTGGCGATGGACAGGTGAACGTGCATACCCGAACCGTTGTCGCCGTAAAGAGGCTTAGGCATGAAGGTCGCGGTGCGGCCGTATGCGTCAGCAACGTTATGTACGCAGTACTTCAGGGTCTGAACTTCGTCAGCCTTGGCGACCAGGGTGTTGAACTTCACGCCGATTTCGTTCTGACCGGCAGTCGCCACTTCGTGGTGGTGAACTTCGATGACCAGGCCCATTTCTTCCATGGCGTTGCACATGGAGGTACGGATTTCGTGGTCGTGGTCGAACGGCGGAACAGGGAAGTAGCCGCCTTTGACGCCTGGACGGTGGCCACGGTTGCCGCCTTCCACGTCCTGGTCGGACATCCACGAACCTTGTTCGGAGAAGATTTTGAACATGGAGCCAGAGATATCGGACTTGAACTTCACTTCGTCGAAGATGAAGAATTCTGGTTCCGGACCAACGAATACGGTGTCACCGATACCGGTCGACTTCAGGTATTCCTCGGCGCGTTTGGCGATCGCACGTGGGTCGCGGTCGTAGCCTTGCATGGTCGAAGGCTCGATCACGTCGCAAACCAGGATCAGGGTCGGCTCTTCGGTGAACGGGTCGAGGACGGCAGTGCTGTCGTCCGGCATCAGGATCATGTCGGAGGCTTCGATGCCTTTCCAGCCAGCGATGGAGGAACCGTCGAACATTTTGCCTTCTTCGAAGAAAGCTTCATCCAGCGCGTCGCGAGCCGGCATGGTCACGTGGTGCTGAGTGCCTTTGGTGTCCGTGAAGCGCAGATCAATCCACTTGACGTCATGATCTTTGATGAGTTGAACCGACTTCGACATAGTGTCCTCCGGGTGGCTTCGGGCTTAGTAGTGGATGCCCTTAGAATGTGGGTGATGCCGGCGCGAATACTCTGCCAAGGCAACCTGCCTCACAAGGGAGCAAATTGCATGCCAGTGCCCCAGCATGGGTTTTTTGCCCCAATATCACGCTTATAAAGGCACAAATCGCATTGAGGGGCAAAATGTCGCCCTACAATGTAGCGTCGAAACCAATAAACGACCCGTTTTGGTGCGCTGAAAACCTTCTGCACATTAACTGGTTAAACCTTGAGCAATTTCCGCTATAATCCGCGCCCCCCTTTTTCGGCTGGCCCAGCGCGCGCTGTTTTCATGAAACTAATCGTAAAAGTCTTCCCCGAGATCACCATCAAGAGCCGCCCGGTACGGATGCGTTTCATCCGCCAGTTGGCCAAAAACATCCGCACCGTGCTCCGTGACCTGGACCCGGCCGTGGTGGTGAACGGTGTGTGGGACAATCTCGAGCTTGAAACCCGCGTTACTGAGCCTAAAGTCCTGAAGGACATGACCGAGCGCCTGAGCTGCATGCCGGGCATCGCGCATTTCCTGCAGGTCGACGAGTACCCGTTGGGCGACTTCGATGACATCGTCGCCAAGTGCAAGCTGCACTTCGGTGATTCGCTGGCCGGGAAGATTTTTTCGGTGCGCTGCAAACGCGCCGGCAAGCATGAATTCAGTTCGATGGATGTCGAGAAATACGTCGGCAGCCAACTGCGTCGTCAGTGCGGCGCCGCCGGAATCTCGCTGAAAGAGCCGGAAATCGAAGTTCGCATCGAAATTCGCGACAAACGGTTGTTTGTGATCCACAGCCAGCACAACAGCATCGGCGGTTATCCGCTGGGTGCCCTGGAACAGACGCTTGTGCTGATGTCCGGCGGCTTCGATTCCACTGTTGCGGCCTACCAGATCATGCGCCGTGGCCTGATGAGCCATTTCTGCTTCTTCAATCTGGGCGGGCGGGCCCATGAACTGGGCGTCATGGAAGTGGCGCACTTCATCTGGAAGAAGTACGGCAGCTCCCAACGCGTGTTATTTGTCAGTGTGCCGTTCGAGGAAGTACTGGGAGAAATTCTCGGGAAAGTCGATAACAGTCATATGGGTGTAGTTTTGAAGCGTATGATGTTGCGCGCTGCTTCCCGTATTGCCGATCGGCTGGACATCGAAGCGCTGGTCACCGGTGAAGCGATTTCCCAGGTTTCCAGCCAGACGCTGCCGAACCTGTCCGTGATCGACTGCGTGACCGACAAGCTGGTCTTGCGTCCGCTGATCGCCAGTCACAAGCAGGACATCATCGACCTGGCCAACGAAATCGGCACTGCCGACTTCGCCAAGCACATGCCGGAGTATTGCGGGGTCATTTCGGTGAACCCCAAGACCCACGCCAAGCGTCCGCGCGTGGAGCATGAAGAGAAAGAATTCGACATGGCGGTCCTTGAGCGTGCGCTCGAGAACGCCAAACTGGTGCCGATCGATCGCGTGATCGACGAATTGGGCCAGGACTTGCAGATCGAAGAAGTCAGCGAAGCACTGGCGGGCCAGATCATCATCGATATCCGACACCCGGATGCCGCTGAAGACGAGCCGCTGGAACTCGCTGGCATTGAGGTACAAGCGATGCCGTTTTATGCATTGAACGCTCGTTTCAAGGAACTGGACCCTACTCGCCAGTACCTGCTGTATTGCGACAAAGGCGTGATGAGTCGCCTGCATGCCCACCATTTGCTCAGTGAGGGGCATGCCAATGTGCGCGTTTATCGACCGAGCTAAGAGCCCGGGGCTGTTTGCCTGTGGCCTGCGTCACCGGCCCCCCGACTCTGCCGTCAAGCTGTAACGGCAAGGCCTGACTCTACTGTTAATCGCTGCCAAGACTTGTCAGCACACCGAATCCTCTGATCGAGATACACAAGTGATCGAAAATCTACGCAACATCGCCATCATTGCTCACGTTGACCATGGTAAAACCACCCTGGTAGACAAACTCTTGCGTCAATCCGGCACCCTGGAGCGCAACGAGCTCAACGACGAGCGCGTGATGGACTCCAACGACCAGGAGAAAGAGCGCGGTATTACCATTCTGGCGAAAAACACCGCCATCAACTGGAACGGCTACCACATCAACATCGTGGATACCCCGGGCCACGCCGACTTCGGCGGCGAAGTTGAACGCGTAATGTCGATGGTTGACTCCGTTCTGCTGCTGGTTGACGCTCAAGACGGCCCTATGCCGCAAACCCGTTTCGTGACCAAGAAGGCTTTCGAAGCCGGCCTGCGTCCGATCGTGGTCATCAACAAGGTTGACCGTCCAGGCGCGCGTCCGGATTGGGTTCTGGACCAGATCTTCGACCTGTTCGACAACCTGGGTGCCACCGAAGAACAGTTGGACTTCAAAGTCGTCTACGCCTCGGCCCTGAACGGTATTGCCGGTCTGGAACACACCGACATGGCTGAAGACATGACCCCGCTGTACCAGTCGATCGTCGACAACGTACCTGCGCCGAAAGTCGACCGTGACGGTCCGTTCCAGATGCAGATCTCTGCTCTGGACTACAACAGCTTCCTGGGTGTTATCGGCGTTGGCCGTATCGCTCGTGGCCGCATCAAGCCGAACACTCCGGTTGTCGCTATCGACGCCGACGGCAAGAAGCGTAACGGTCGTATCCTGAAGCTGATGGGTCACCACGGCCTGCACCGTATCGACGTTGAAGAAGCAGCTGCCGGCGACATCGTCTGCATCAGCGGCTTCGACCAGCTGTTCATCTCCGACACTCTGTGCGACCCACTGAACGTCGAAGCGATGAAGCCGCTGACCGTTGACGAGCCAACCGTTTCCATGACCTTCCAGGTAAACGACTCGCCTTTCTGCGGTAAAGAAGGCAAGTTCGTGACTTCCCGTAACATCAAGGAACGTCTGGACAAAGAGCTGCTGTACAACGTTGCTCTGCGCGTTGAAGAAGGCGACTCGGCTGACAAGTTCAAAGTCTCCGGCCGTGGTGAGCTGCACCTCTCGGTACTGATCGAAACCATGCGTCGCGAAGGCTTCGAAATGGGTGTTGGTCGTCCGGAAGTGATCATCCGCATGGTTGACGGCGTCAAGCACGAACCGTACGAAAACGTGACCATCGACCTGCCGGAAGAATCGCAAGGTTCGATCATGGAGCAGATCGGTATCCGTAAGGGCGACCTGACCAACATGGTTCCGGATGGCAAGGGCCGTGTGCGCCTTGAGTACAACATCCCGGCCCGTGGCCTGATCGGCTTCCGTAACGAGTTCCTGACCCTGACCTCCGGTGCAGGCATCCTGACCTCGATCTTCGACCGTTACGACGTGATGAAGTCCGGCGACATGTCCGGCCGTCAGAACGGCGTGCTGGTTTCGGTTGCTACCGGTAAGGCTCTGACTTACTCGCTGGAAACCCTGCAAGCTCGCGGCAAACTGTTCCTGGGTCACGGTGAAGACGTGTACGAAGGTCAAATCGTCGGCATCAACAGCCGCGACAACGACCTGGGCGTCAACCCAACCAAAGGCAAGAAGCTCGACAACATGCGTGCTTCGGGTAAAGACGAAACCATCGCTCTGGTTCCGCCTATCCGTTTCACCCTGGAACAAGCGCTTGAGTTCGTGCAAGAAGACGAACTGTGCGAAGTCACTCCTAAGTCCATCCGTCTTCGCAAGAAGATCCTGGGCGAAAGCGAGCGTACCCGCGCTGCCAAGAAAAGCGGCAACTGAGTTTCGACTTAGTTAAGGCTTAAAAAAACGCCCCCGACCGCAAGGTCGGGGGCGTTTTTGTTTGTCCGGGGTTTGTGCGGTCACTGTGGCGAGCGAGCTTGCTCGCGCTGGGCTGCGTAGCGGCCCCAGAGTTTTGCAGCTAGCTGATTTTCTGAGTGCTATGCACTCAAGCGGGAGCAAGCTCCCTCGCCACAGTTCACAGGCTGAGGATCAAAATTTTTCGAGGGTACGACGGCTACTGCTGGTCTCGCGCGCCACTTCCTTTGGCTTGTAAGCGCAATACCCCGGCCGCGGTCCGATTTTCGGGTGATTGCGGCAAGTATCCGGGCGCTTTTCATAAATAGTGCACAGACGGCTCTTACGATCCAGGTACAGGCAATCGTTATTGCTCATGCGCTGGAGGGTGAAGATCTCGGTTTTCTGGCTGTAGCGCTCGACGATCCCTTCCTTCTGCAACCGCTTGGCGATGTTCTTCGCCGGTTCGCCGCGCTCGAACTCGTCGACGATACCGATGCGGATCAGATCCTTGATCTTGACCTCGACCGGCAGGGTGCAGCAGCTGGATACACACGAGCCGCACATCGGCGCAGAATATTTGGCCCAGGTATCGAGACGATCGATTTCTGCGGCGGCGATCAGGTTGGGCTTCATCATCAGTTGTTACCAGCGTGTGTATCAGGGCGCGCGATCATACCGGGACTGGTGGATTTTTGAACAACCTTTCGCCAGATTTTTTCTTGGTCGTGAAATAAACACCGTTAATCCGGCACGGCCCCTGCATTGATTCAGGCACACGACAATGTAATGCCGGCCTATCTCGCACTAACAGGAAAAACTGCCGAACCAGAGCCCACGCCGTCTGTCTGACCGTCTAGGCTCAACTACTTCACGCTCGCTCGAGGTCTTATCGATGACTCAAGAACCACTTGTTCGCGAAGCAGAGGTGGCCGCATTTCGCGACGCCGTCTTGACCAAACTCACCTACGCGGTGGGTAAAGACCCGGATCACGCCTTCGACCACGACTGGTTCGAAGCCATTGCGCTGGCCGCGCGCGATCACATGGTCGAGCACTGGATGGATCACACCCGGCAGATCTACCGCAAAGGTCAGAAGCGGGTTTACTACCTCTCCCTGGAATTTCTCATCGGCCGGCTGCTCTACGACAGCCTGAGCAACCTCGGCCTGCTGGACGTTGCCCGCGAGGCCATGACCGAACTCGGCGTCGACATCGAGCGCATCCGCCTGCTGGAGCCTGATGCGGCCCTGGGTAACGGTGGCCTCGGTCGTCTGGCGGCGTGCTTCATGGAAAGTATGTCGACCCTCGGCATCGCCGGCCACGGCTACGGCATTCGGTATGAACACGGCTTGTTCCGTCAGGCGATTGTCGATGGCTGGCAGCAGGAACAGACCGAGCATTGGCTGGATTTCGGTAACCCATGGGAATTCGAGCGCCCCGAAGTCGTTTACCCGATCGGCTTTGGCGGCAGCGTTGAAACCGTCACCGACGACAGCGGCAAATCCAGGCAAGTCTGGTCCCCGGCTGAAACCGTGCGCGCCATTGCGTATGACACCCCGGTGGTCGGCTGGCGCGGGGCGAGCGTCAACACGCTGCGCTTGTGGCGTGCCCGTGCGATGGAAGATTTGCACCTTGAGCGCTTCAATGCCGGCGACCACTTGGGCGCGGTCGCGGAAGTGGCCCGGGCGGAAAGTATTTCCCGCGTGCTCTACCCGGCGGACAGTACCGAAGCCGGCCAGGAGCTGCGCCTGCGTCAGGAATACTTTTTTGTCGCGGCGTCTCTCCAGGATTTGCTGCGCCGCCATCGCAACATGCACACCTCGGTGCTGACCCTGGGCGATCACGCGGCGATCCAGCTCAACGATACTCACCCGTCCATTGCCGTTGCCGAGCTGATGCGTCAGTTGGTCGATGTCTACGACGTGGCGTGGGACGCTGCATGGCAGGTCACCGTCGACACGCTCTCGTACACCAACCACACGCTGTTGCCGGAGGCGCTGGAAACCTGGCCGGTCGGTTTGATGGAGCGGATGCTGCCGCGGCACATGCAGATCATTTATCTGATCAACGCTCAGCACATCGACTCGCTGCGGGCCAAAGGCATTCACGATTTCGACGTGCTGCGTGCAGTGTCGCTCATCGAAGAGGACAACGGACGCCGCGTGCGCATGGGCAACCTCGCGTTTCTCGGCTCCCACAGCGTCAACGGCGTGTCCGGGCTGCACACGCAGCTGATGCGCAAGACCGTGTTCTCCGAACTGCACAAGATCTACCCGGAACGGATCAACAACAAAACCAACGGGATCACCTTCCGCCGCTGGCTGTATCAGGCCAACTCGGAGTTGACCTCGATGCTGGTCGACGCCCTCGGCCCTGATCTTCTGGATAACCCGGAAGAGCGCTTGCTCGATCTGGAACCCTTCGCTGAAAAAGCCGCGTTCCGCAAAGCGTTCGCCGAGCAGCGCCTGCACAGCAAGAAAGCCCTGGCGTACATCATTCATGAGCGGCTTGGGGTCGCGGTCAACCCGGCAGCGATGTTCGACGTGCAGGTCAAGCGGATCCACGAATACAAACGCCAGTTGCTCAACCTGCTGCACACCGTCGCGCTGTACCAGGCGATCCGCGCCGAGCCGGAAATCGACTGGGTGCCACGGGTGAAGATCTTCGCCGGCAAGGCCGCCGCCAGTTATCACCAGGCCAAGCTGATCATCAAACTCACCAACGACATCGCCCGGGTGGTGAACAACGACCCGACCGTGCGCGGTTTGCTCAAAGTGGTGTTCCTGCCCAACTACAACGTCAGCCTGGCGGAGAGCATCATTCCGGCGGCGGATTTGTCGGAGCAGATTTCCACCGCAGGTTTTGAAGCCTCGGGCACCAGTAACATGAAGTTCGGCCTCAACGGCGCGCTGACCATCGGCACCCTGGACGGCGCCAACGTGGAAATGTGCGAACGCATCGGCGCCGAGCACATGTTCATCTTCGGCCTCAGCGCGCAGCAGGTTGAAGCTCGCAAGCAGAACCACGAGTTCAGCGCGGTGCCGGACATTGCCGCGTCGCATCGACTGAATGACGTGCTGCAAGCGATTCGCGGCGGAGTGTTTTCGCCGGACGATCCGTCCCGCTACACCGGCTTGATCGATTCGCTGATTGACTACGACCGCTTCCTGGTCTGCGCCGATTTCGATTCCTACTGGGAGGCGCAGATGCGTGTGGAAGCCCATTGGCACGATTCGAACCAATGGTGGCGTTCAGCGGTGTTGAACACGTCCCGGATGGGCTGGTTCTCCTCTGACCGGACTATTCGCGAGTACGCCACGGATATCTGGAAGGCATTGGAGTAAGTCTTCAATCGGCTCGATATACTGGCGCGCCGGAAAAGATCGCAGCCTTCGGCAGCTCCTACAGTCGGCGTTCACCTAACATTGGGTGAACGCGGTCGGTTTAGGAGCTGCCGAAGGCTGCGATCTTTGCTGTACGGGCTGCGCTAATCTTCTCGGATTGGCCACTGCGCTTAGGGATATCGACCATGCAATGGATGTTCATGCTGATTGGGCTGGTGCTGGGCTGGATACTCGACGAGTCGTTCAGCGACGCGCTGTTGGGCGCGTTGCTCGGGTTGGGGATCGGCCAAGCCGTTCGCATCGGTCGTTTGGGCACACAAGCGGCGGAACAGCGCCTTCTGCTGGAACAGGCGCAAGTAGCGCTGCATGCGGTCCAGCAGCGCCTGGCCTTGCTGGAGGTGTCTGGCGTCAAGACACCCGAAGCCAGCGAGCCGGTTGCCGAGGAACCGGTTGCCAGCGACCCCGGCCCCTCTCCTGTATTCATTCTCGAAGAAATCCCGGTCTCGGCTCCGGAGATGGTCTGGGAGCTTCCCCCCGAATTCGAACCGATCACCGCGACGGCGACGCAAGCCAGTCGTCCCTTGCCCGACGATGTCTGGAAAGCCGAGCCAGTCGCCCGCGAGCCGCAGCAACCCGTCGCTCCGCGCGGCCCAAATTTCATCGAACGGGCCATCAGCAGCGCACGCAACTGGCTGTTCGGAGGCAACACCGTGCTGCGGGTCGGCGTGGTGCTGTTGTTCCTCGGTCTGGCGTTTCTGCTGCGTTATGCCACCGAAGGCATGGTGGTGCCGATTGAGCTGCGTTACGCCGGTGTGGCAGTGGCGGCGTTGGGCCTGCTCGGTCTGGGCTGGTGGCTGCGTCATCGCAACAATCACTATGCGTTGATGCTGCAAGGCACCGGGATTGCCGTGTTGTACCTGACGGTGTTTGCGGCCATGCGTTTGCATCCATTGCTCGATCCGACGGCGGCGCTTGGGTTGCTGGTAGTGGTAACGGTGTTCTCGGCCATTCTGGCCATCACTCAGGACTCGCTGGCATTGGCCTGCGCCGCAGCGCTGGGTGGTTTCGCCGCGCCGATCCTGACGTCTACCGGCGCCGGCAACCACGTCGCGCTGTTCAGCTACTTCGCCTTGCTCAATGCCGGCATCCTCGCCATCGCCTGGTTCAAGGCCTGGCGGCTGCTCAACCTGATCGGCTTCGTCGGCACCTTCGGCATCGGTTTCGCCTGGGGCCTGCGCTCCTACACGCCGGAATTGCTGTGGAGCACCGAACCGTTTCTGATTCTGTTTTTCCTGATGTACCTGGCCATCGGCCTGCTGTTCACACGGCGCAAGTTGCTGGAAATGAGCGACGCGCCCGAGGACGACAGCCGTGAGGCACTGCTGCGCTGGTCGGCGCGTAAAGGTGATTACGTCGACGGCACAATGCTGTTCGGCCCGCCCCTGGTGGGTTTCGGCTTGCAGTTCGCGCTGGTGCAGCACCTGGAATTCGCCGCCGCTTTCAGCGCCCTCGCGCTGGGCATGATCTACATGGGACTTGCGCGTCTGCTGATGGGAGGACGGGCGCTGCTGCTGGCGGAAACCTGTCTGGCGCTGGGCGTGATCTTCGCCAGCCTGGCGATTCCATTGGGCCTCGATGCGCGTTGGACCTCCGCCGCCTGGGCCGTTGAAGGCGCCGGGATTTTCTGGCTCGGCCTGCGCCAGCAACGACCACTGGCCCGTGCATTTGCCTTGCTGCTGCAACTGGGGTCGGCGCTGGCGTTTCTCAGCGAGTTGCGGATCGGCGAAAGCAGCCTGCTCGACGGCGCGCCGCTGGGCGCGTTGATGCTCGGTGTGGCGTTGCTGTTCAGCTTCTACCAATTGCGCAACGCCTTGCCCGAGCAAACGTCGGAGTGGGAGCGCAAAAGCTTGCCGGTGTTGGCGTGCCTCGGCCTGACCTTTCTCTATCTGCTGGCGCCGCTGTTTTTCTTCACCCACGGTACGGCGATCAGTTGGGCGCTGGCCGGTCTGGCGACATTGTTTGTCGGCCTGCGCCTGCAATCGCGCGCCTTCCTGTTTACCGCGTTTGCCGTGCAGTTGCTGGGGGGCGCGTTGTTCCTGTTGCGACTGCAAGGCGCAAGCGGTGAGTCCGGCGCGGTGTTCAGTGCAGGCTGGAGCGGCTTGCTCAGCGCGTCCCTGATCGGTCTGGCGTTGATCGCCGGCATGCTGCTGGCAGCGCGAGACGACATGGTGCGTAGCGACGTTCGGCTGTTGCGCGGTTTGTCGGTGGTGTTGCTGGCCGGTCTGGTGCTGATCAATCTGGCGGTGCTGTTCGTGCTGCCATGGCAAACCGCGAGCGCGGTGTGGGCGGCCAGTGGTTTGTTTATCATCTGGCTGAGCCTGTATCTGAAGCAGCGCGTAAGTTTTGTCTTCGGCCTGCTGCTGCAGGTGATTGGCGGCACGGCGTTTCTGTTAGCAGGGCCGGATCTGCTCGGGCCGCTGGCCAGCGAAGGATTGAAACCGCTGGCGCACAGCGGTTTCTGGACGCCGCTGGTGTTGGGATTGGCCGCATTGGTTGGCGCCTGGCGCTTGCAGCTCGGCAACCATGCTTCGGCGTTTGACGCGTTGAGTTTGCAGCGCTTGTCCGAAGTGCTGCTGGTGTGGGGCGCGGGATGGTGGGCGCTGGCATGGATCAGTGATGTGCTGCGGTTTGCGCCGGTGAATCTTCAAGCGACGTTGCTGCTGACGGTCGCTGCGGTGAGTGTGGCGGTGTGGGCCGTGTTGGCGTTGCGCCTGAAATGGCCGTCGCTGGGCTTGGTCAGCACCTTGCTGATACCGGCCGCGGGTGTGGTGTTGCTCGCCGCTTGGCACTCGCGTTATCACCCGGCGGCGGATTTCGGTTGGCTGGCCTGGGCGGCGGTGTTTGTCGTGCATTTCATCTCGCTGCGGCGTCTGGCACCGATGCTGCCGGCGCGTGCCTTGAGCACTGCTCATGTGCTCGGCTGCTGGCTGTTGATCGGGGTGCTGGCGCTGGAATTGCGCTACGGCCTGCTGTTGTTGTCCGAGCAGTACAACGCCTGGCGCTGGTTGGGTTGGGCGATACTGCCGAGCCTGTATCTGGTGCTGATGGCTGCGCCACGCAACGGGCCTTGGCCAGTGTCGGCATACGCGCGTGAATACCGCTTGTACGCGGCAGCACCTCTGGCGGTGCTGATGCTCGGCTGGTTCTGGCTGGCGAACATCGTCAGCGACGGTACGGCCGAACCGTTGCCTTACGTACCGCTGATCAATCCGCTGGAATTGGGCCTGCTGTTTGCGCTGTTCGGGGTTTATGTCTGGGCGCGCAGCGCGGTGACGCGACTGGCGATCCGCAAGGACACCTTCGATCACGCCACACAACTGATCGCCGGCGTTTCACTGTTTGCGTTCTTCACCGCGCTGGTGAACCGCACGGCTCATCATTGGGGCGGCGTCCCGTTCGAGCTGGATCTGCTGCTCGCGTCCATGCAGGTGCAGGCCGGTCTGTCGATCGTCTGGACCTTGATGGCCCTGAGTCTGATGATCGGCGGCCATCTACGACATCGTCGTGAAGTCTGGCTGATTGGCGCGGCGTTGATCGGCGTCGTGGTCGCGAAACTGTTCTTTGTCGAATTGAGTAACCGTGGCGGGCTGGCGCGGATCGTCTCGTTTATCGGTGTGGGTGTGTTGCTGTTGGTGGTGGGCTATCTCGCTCCGTTGCCACCCAAGCGTGCCGACGCCGCGCCGGAACCTGAAAACCCGGCCCCGCAAACCGAAGGAGTGTCATCTTGAGTTCGAAGCTGAACCTGGTCTGGTTGGGCGTTGTTGCCATGGGTATGGCGCTGTCGGCCGGCGCGCAGGAAAAACCGGTGGATTTCGCCACGCAAGTGCCGTTGACCGTGAGTGGCGAGGGGCCGTGGTATCGCCTCGAATTACCCTTGGCCGTGCAATTGAACGCGCGGCAGACCGACCTGAGCGACGTGCGCGTGTTCAATGCGGCAGGCGAAGCTCAGGCCTATGCCTTGGCGCGGGAAACCGCGAAAACCAGCGAAAACCGTACCCTGACCGATGTGAAGTGGTTCCCGCTGTACAACTCCGCGGACGACACCGAGCGTGCGCCGAGTGTGCGGGTGCAATCGAGCGCCAATGGCACGCTGGTCGAAGTGCAGCCGTCGAGTCAGCTGGAGGTGGGCGAAGAAGTGCTGCGTGGCTGGTTGCTCGACGCCAGCGGCATCAAGGCACCGCTGCAGCAGTTGATCCTCGACTGGACCAGCGAGCGCGACGGCTTCCAGCGTTTCAGTATCGAAGCCAGCGACGACTTGCAGCATTGGCAGTCGTGGGGTGACGGGCAGGTGGCGCGGCTGACGTTTGCCGACGAGCGGGTCGAGCAGCATGAAGTCGGTTTGCCGGGTCAATCAGCGCGCTACCTGCGTTTGTTGTGGAGCACGCCGCAGTCGGCGCCGACGCTGACGTCGGCGCAACTGGAAAGCGCCAGCACCCGCAGCCTGCCGCTGCCGTTGGTCTGGTCGCAAGCGTTGGCCGGCAGCAGCGTGAAGGCCGGGGAATACACCTGGCAATTGCCGATGGGGCTGAATGTCGAGCGCTTGCAGGTCGAGTTGAGTCAGCCGAACAGCCTGGCGCCGGTGACCTTGTCCGGTCGTCGGGACAGCAGTCTGCCGTGGCAGCCGTTGAGCAGCGGTTTGCTTTATCGCCTGACCCAGAGTGGCCAGGACGTGGTGCAGAACGAGTTGCAGCTGTCGGGGCAAACGGTTCAGCAGTTGAAGCTGACGGTGGACGAGCGGGGCGGTGGCTTGGGTGCCGAAGCGCCAACGGTGAAGTTTGCCGTGCGCTCGACGCAATTGGTGTTCCTGGCGCGCGGTGCCGGGCCTTATACGCTGGCGCTGGGCAGCGCGACGGTGAAGGCGGCGAACCTGCCGTTGTCGACGCTGATTCCGGATTACAGCGCGGCCAAGTGGGCGGCGTTGGGCAGGGCGACAGTGGATAGCGGGGCGGTGGCGACACCGACATCGACAGCCACCTCGACTTCGCAGGTTGGGACCCACTGGAAGAAGTTCGGGTTGTGGGGGGTGTTGTTGCTGAGCGTTCTGTTCTTGGCGGCGATGGCGTTCAGCTTGTTGCGCAAACCCCCGGTCAAACCTTGAAGGCGGGTGCTGCGCACCCGATCGCCAGCAGGCTGGCTCCCACAGTTAATTGCATTCCCCTGTGGGAGCCAGCCTGCTGGCGATAGCGGTTTGCCTGACGGTAAAGATGCCCGTTTCGAACTACGCTGAACCCGGCACATGAACTCTATTGGGTGTTCCACGTCTGATAGGAGGAAATGCGCCCCGACTCGCGTTAAACTGCGCGGGTTTTTAGCCCCCCATTCCACCGGAGCCTTCCATGTCCCGCGTTACCCTGAGTCGCTATTTGATTGAGCAGACCCGTAGCAACAACACCCCTGCCGATCTGCGTTTCCTGATCGAAGTGGTGGCGCGCGCCTGTAAAGAAATCAGCCACGCCGTCTCCAAAGGCGCCCTGGGTGGTGTTCTGGGCAGCATGGGCACCGAAAACGTCCAAGGTGAAGTGCAGAAGAAGCTTGATGTGATGTCCAACGACATCCTGCTCGAAGCCAACGAATGGGGCGGTCACCTGGCCGGCATGGCATCCGAAGAAATGGACAATGCCTACCAGATCCCGGGCAAATACCCGAAAGGCGCCTACCTGCTGGTGTTTGACCCGCTGGACGGTTCGTCGAACATCGACATCAATGCGCCGGTCGGTACGATCTTCTCGGTGCTGCGTTGCCCGAACGAATACCTGACCCAGAACGAGCCTTTGAACGAAAAGGCCTTCCTGCAGCCAGGCACTCAGCAGGTTGCCGCCGGTTACGCGATTTACGGTCCACAGACCATGCTGGTTCTGACCCTGGGCAATGGCGTCAAAGGCTTCACCCTGGATCGTGAAATGGGCAGCTTCGTACTGACCCATGAAGACATCACGATCCCGGAGTCCACCCAGGAGTTCGCGATCAATGCGTCCAATCAGCGTCACTGGGAAGCGCCGGTACAACGCTACGTCGGCGAATTGCTGGCCGGCGACGAAGGCCCGCTGAAAAAGAACTACAACATGCGCTGGGTCGCCGCGATGGTTGCCGACGTGCACCGCATCCTGACCCGTGGCGGCTTGTTCATGTACCCACGCGACAGCCGCGAGCCGTCGAAGCCGGGCAAACTGCGTCTGATGTACGAAGCCAACCCGATGTCGTTCCTGGTTGAACAAGCCGGCGGCGCCTCCACCGATGGTCACCAGCGCATCCTCGACATTCTGCCGGACGGCTTGCACCAGCGCGTAGCGGTGTTCCTCGGTTCGAAAGAAGAAGTCGCACGCATCACGGCTTACCACAAGGAATAAACCATGACCGCGCCCTGGCAGCCGTTGCTCGAATGGTGGTTCGGAAACGCCGAATCACCGATCGAAACAGCGGCAGAGAAGGGTAAGTTATGGTTCGGCAAGCGCGACAGCCAGGACCTCGAAGCGCAGACGCGTTTCGGGGACTGGGTCGAGCAGGCACTGGCCGGCGGATTGACTGACTGGGCGCAACGCCCCGACGGTTGGCTGGCCCTGGTGCTGCTGCTCGATCAACTTCCGCGAATGATCTTTCGCGACACTCCCAAATCCTTTGCAGGCGATCCCAGGGCGCAGGCTCTCGTAGCGCAAGGCATTGCTGCGGATTTCGATCGACAGTTGCGGCCGATTCAGCGGGTGTTTATCTACCTGGTGTTTGAGCATTGCGAGAATCTGGCGGTGCAGAATGAAGCGGTCTCGCGCTATATCGACCTTGTGGCACAGCACCCGGAGGCCGAGCGGAAACTTTTTACCGACTATCTGAACTATGCCGAGAAGCATCAGCAGGTGATTGCGCGGTTTGGGCGGTTTCCACACAGGAATGCGGTATTGGGAAGGGAATCGACGGCTGAGGAGTTGGCGTTTCTTTCGGGGCCAGGGTCTCGGTTTTAGATTTCCATTTCTGCTGATACCGTCATCGCCAGCAGGCTGGCTCCCGCAGGAGTTTGTGATCGACACAAACCTATTGTGGGAGCAAGCCTGCTGGCGATGAGGCCAGTAAGAGCGCCTCAGATTCTGAAACTGCCCACCAACTGCTTCAACCGCGCCGCCTGCTGCTCAAGATCAGAACACGCGCGCAACGTCGCCTGCAGGTTCTCCACACCCTCCTGATTCAGCGTGTTGATCTCGGTGATGTCGACGTTGATCGATTCCACCACGGCGGTCTGCTCTTCGGTCGCCGTCGCCACGGACTGGTTCATCCCGTCGATCTCGCCGATCCGCTGGGTCACGCTGCCCAGACGCTCGCCCGCCTGGTTGGCGATGCCCACGCTGCTTTCGCTCTGGCGCTGGCTGTCGGTCATGGTGCTCACCGCTTCGCGGGCGCCGACTTGCAGTTCCTCGATCATCTTCTGCACTTGCTGCGCCGAATCCTGGGTGCGGTGGGCGAGGTTGCGCACTTCATCGGCGACCACGGCAAAACCGCGACCGGCTTCACCGGCCCGTGCCGCTTCGATGGCGGCGTTCAATGCCAGCAGGTTGGTCTGCTGCGAGATGCTGGTGATCACTTCCAGAATCTGCCCGATGTTCACCGTGTTGCTGTTGAGCGTCTCGATGTTGCCGCAGGAATCGCTGATCTTCGCCGAGAGCTGTTGCATCGCCGCGATGGTTTTATCCACCACCTGCTGACCGTCTTCGGCCAGGGCGCGCGCGTCGCTGGAGTGCTGCGAGGCGAGGGCGGCGTTCTGGGCGATTTCCTGGGCGGCGGCGCCCAGTTCGTTGATCGCCGCGGCCACGCTGCTGGTGCGCGAAGCTTGCTGGTCGGAGTTGAACATCGACGAGTTGGACGCGGCGACGACCCGCAGTGCGACTTCGTTGACCTGGCCGGTGGCCGAGGACACTTCGCGGATCGAGGTGTGAATACGCTCGACAAAGCGGTTGAACGAAGTGCCCAGCGCACCGAATTCGTCATGGCCGTGAATGATCAGGCGTTTGGTCAGGTCACCTTCGCCTTCGGCGATGTCATGCATGGCGCGGCCCATGGTCAGCAGCGGCTGCATCAGGAAACTGATCAGCATGCCCAGCAACGCGATGATGATCACTACGGCGATGACCATGGCGATGATCGCCGAGGTGCGGAATTCGCTGATCATCGAGAACGCGGTGTCCTGATCCAGCACCAGCGCCACGTACCAGTTTGCCGACGGCACACCGTTGACGTGAGTGAAGGAAATGAACTGGCGCTTGCCGTCGATCTCGACTTCTTTCAGGCCCGGACTGACTTGCGGGGCACCGTTCGGGTAGGCGTCGGCCAGATTCTTGAGGACCAGTTTGCTGTCCGGGTGAATCAGGATCTTGCCGTCGGCGCTGACGATAAACGCATGACCGTGACCGCCGAAGTTCAGCGAGTTGATGATCGCGCTGACGCTGGACAGGTCAATATCGGCGCCGGCGACGCCGATCATCTGGCCCTGGCGCTGTACCGGCGTGGCGACGGTGATCACCAGTTTGCCGGAGGACGCCGCGATGTAGGGTTCGGTGACGATGGTCTGTTGCGCGCTGTTGGCTGCCTTGTACCAGCCGCGTGCGCGAGGGTCGTAGTCCGCGGCACGATTGCCGGCCGGAACCGAAAACATCACACCGTCGGTGCCACCAAAGTAGCTCAGCTGGAAGTTGCTGGTGTAGGCGGGCAGGTCGATGACCCGCTTGAGGCTGGTCAGGGCACTGCCATCCACCACGATCTGCTGGGACAGCGACTGCAGCAACTGAATGCGGCTTTCCAGCCAGGTCTGGATGTTGCTGGTGGTCAGGCTGCCGAGTTCCTGCATCGACGATTCGGTACTGCTGCGCAGGGTCTGCCGCTGGCGGTAGTCGTTGAAAAGGATGAAACAAGCGAATGCGACGGCCACTACGAGGGCAGCAGCCAGCAGAATCTTGTGGCTGAATTTCATGTTTCTGGTCATTAAATGAGCTACCGCGGAGGGGCTGGTCAACAAGGGGCGCCAATTTGCCACAGGAGCGGGCTTTGCGCTGCATTTATGTCGACTCGCCGGCGCCAAAGATTAGGCGACTTTTGCCAAAACCGATGAAATGCTCAACGGCGAAAGAAAGTGGCTGATTTTTCGGCAAAAGGCAGACGAGCGGCCCAACAAATAGGCGCTCGGTCAGGGAACCAGACAGGGCTTTTCTCTTCTAAGCTTCAGCTTGGCAGCCATGCCATTCCCCTTCGCCCCAGGAGCTACACCATGTCGCTGCGTTCCATCGCTTTGCTTTCGTTCTGCGTGTTGCTGGCCGCATGCGGCAAGATCAATCAGGAAAATTATTCGAAGCTGTCGACAGGCATGCCCAAGGCCGAGGTGGAAACCTTGTTGGGCAAACCCACCGACTGCTCGGGCGCGCTCGGCATGTCCAGTTGCACCTGGGGCGACAAGAACAGCTTTATCAGCGTGCAGTACGCCGGTGACAAAGTGTTGATGTTTTCCGGCCAAGGCCTGAAGTAATCCGGGGCGATGCGCCCGCGGGAGAAAAACAATGAAACGGTTATTGATCCTCCTTTTTGCCGGCCTGGTATTGGCCGGCTGCGCCACTTCTGGCGAAGATCCATTGGCGCCGAAAACCGTCGCCAGCGTCAATTTGAAGAAGTACCAAGGGACCTGGTACGAGTTGGCGCGTCTGCCGATGTATTTTCAGCGCAACTGTGCGCAATCCGAAGCCCATTACACGCTCAAGCCGGACGGTAACGTGCTGGTGTTGAACCGTTGTCTGACGGCGGATTGGCAATGGGAAGAGGCCAAAGGCACGGCTTATCCACAGGTGCCGGGCAAGACCGACAAGTTGTGGGTCGAGTTCGACAACTGGTTCTCGCGATTGCTGCCGGGTGTGGCGAAGGGGCAATACTGGGTGTTGTACGTCAGCGATGACTACAAGACCGCCATTGTCGGCGACCCGAGCCGCCGGTATCTGTGGCTGTTGTCACGGACCCCGACGGTCAACGGCGTAGTGCGCGAAGAGCTGCTGAGCAAGGCGCGTCAGCAGGGATATGACACCACTCGGTTGATCTGGCGTGCGACGGATACGCAGATGGCCAAGACCTCGAACTGACGGCTAGTAAAGAACAGATGTGGGAGCGAGCCTGCTCGCGATAGCGGAGTATCAGTCAACACTTCTGTTGAATTTGATCGCCCTGTCGCGAGCAGGCTCGCTCCCACATTTCATTTGTGTCAGCCCAGGAGGTCGCGCAGGACTTGGGTAAACGCGCGGTTACTTTCTTCTTCTGCTGCATGACGCCCGTCACGCACCACCCACTGGCCATTGACCAGCACATCGCGCACCTGGCAATCGCCGCCGGCAAACAACCAACGATTAAGGATCCCGTCACCGCTGGCCGTTGCCAGGTACGGATCGTTGCCGTCCAGCACCAGCCAATCCGCACGTTTACCAACTTCCAGTGCACCGATCGGCTGCCCCAGCGCCTGCGCGCCGCCATCCAGCGCAGCGTCATATAGCGTGCGGCCAACCATCGGCTGATCCGCGCCATACAGCCGATTACGCCGCTGATCGCGCAGGCGCTGGCCGTATTCCAGCCAACGCAACTCTTCCACAACGCTCAATGACACATGGCTGTCGGAACCGATGCCCATGCGCCCGCCCTGGGCGAGGAAATCCACGGCCGGGAAAATCCCGTCGCCGAGGTTGGCTTCGGTGGTCAGGCACAGACCGGCGATGGCGCGACTCTTGGCCATCAGCGCGACTTCTTCCGGGTTGGCGTGAGTCGCGTGCACCAGGCACCAGCGCTGATCGACATCGGTGTTTTCGTACAGCCATTGCAGGGGGCGACGACCGCTCCAGCTCAGGCAGTCATCGACTTCCTTCTGCTGTTCGGCGATGTGAATGTGCACCGGAGACTGCTTGTCGCTGGCCGCCAGTACTTCGCTGATTTGCTGTGGGGTGACCGCGCGCAATGAGTGGAAACACAGACCCAGCGATTGCGCCGGTTGCTGCGCCAGGATCGGCTGCAAGCGCGACTGCAGCTTCAGGTAATTTTCAGTGCTGTTGATAAAGCGACGCTGGCCATCGTTCGGCGTCTGGCCACCGAAACCGGAATGGCTGTAGAGCACCGGCAGCAAGGTCAAGCCGATACCGGCGGAACTGGCCGCCTGGCTGATGCGCAGCGCCAGTTCGGCCGGATCTGCGTAAGGCTGGCCGTTGGTGTCGTGATGCACATAATGAAATTCCGCGACCGAGGTGTAACCGGCCTTGAGCATTTCGATGTACAGCTGACGAGCAATGACGCCGAGTTGATCCGGGCTGATTTTTCCGACGAGGCGATACATCAAGTCGCGCCAGGTCCAGAAACTGTCGTTCGGATTACCGGCCACTTCCGCCAGCCCTGCCATGGCCCGCTGGAAGGCGTGGGAGTGCAGATTCGGCATGCCCGGCAGCAGTGGACCGCTTAGCCGTTCGGCGTCATCTGCGTTGGAATTGGCCTGGACATGGGTCAAAACGCCGTCGGCGCTGACCTCAAGACGTACATTGTTGGCCCATCCACTAGGCAGCAGCGCGCGTTCGGCAAAGAAGGCGGACATGGTTCAGCACCCCATCGTGTGTTATTTGTATATACATATACAGACGTTTGCCTGCTCGGTAAACTCCGGCAAGCTAGCAACCCTCACCAAATGAACAAGGATTTACCGTGCCGACTCCGCCTACAGTGTCACCGTTGGCCGCGAACATGGGCGACAGTCCGGCGCCCTTGTACGCTCGCGTCAAACAAATGATCACCCAGCAGATCGACAGTGGAAACTGGCCGCCGCACTACCGCGTTCCGTCGGAAAGCGAGTTGGTCAGCCAACTCGGGTTCAGTCGCATGACCATCAACCGCGCGCTGCGCGAGATGACCGCCGACGGCCTGTTGGTGCGTATGCAGGGCGTCGGCACGTTCGTCGCCGAGCCGAAAAGCCAGTCTGCGCTGTTTGAAGTGCACAACATCGCCGACGAAATCGCCTCCCGTGGCCATCGCCATACATGCCAGGTGATCACGCTTGAAGAAGAGGCCGCCGGTTCCGAGCGCGCCCTGGCCCTGGACATGCGTGAAGGCCAAAAGGTCTTCCACTCGCTGATCGTGCATTTCGAAAACGACATTCCGGTGCAAATCGAAGACCGTTTCGTCAACGCGCTGGTGGCGCCGGACTACCTCAAGCAGGACTTCACCCTGCAAACGCCTTACGCCTATCTGAACCAGGTCGCGCCGCTGACTGAAGGCGAGCACGTGGTCGAGGCGATTCTGGCCGAGGCCAGCGAGTGCAAATTGCTGCAGATTGAAAAGGGCGAGCCGTGCCTGCTGATCCGTCGCCGTACCTGGTCCGGCCGTCAGCCAGTGACCGCCGCCCGTTTGATCCACCCCGGTTCCCGTCATCGTCTGGAAGGTCGGTTTCACAAATGAGTCAGGTCAAGGTTTTACGCGCTGTCGATTACCCACGCATGCCATGGAAAAATGGCGGTGGCAGTACCGAAGAAATCACCCGCGACGCGGGCACTGGCCTTGATGGTTTCGGCTGGCGCCTGTCGATTGCCGATATCGCCGAGTCGGGCGGGTTTTCGACCTTCGCCGGTTACGAGCGGATCATCACGGTGTTGCAGGGCGACGGCATGACCTTGTCGGTGGATGGCCAGGTCACGCGGCCGTTGTTACCGTTGGACCCGTATGCCTTCAGCGGCGAGAGCCAGGTGTCCTGCACGTTGCTGGGTGGTCCGATTCGCGACTTCAACCTGATTTATGCGCCGCAGCGTTACAGCGCGCGGTTGCAGTGGCTGGACGGCGAGCAGCGGTTTTTCAGCGAGGCCGGGACGGTGCTGGTGTTCAGTGTGAGCGAAGCGCTTGAGGTGACGGTCGAAAACAATGCCCAGCAATTGGGTCGTCATGATTGCCTGCAACTCGTCGGTAACACCGGCCTGCTGGACGTCTCCAGCAACGGCGCCTGCTGCGTGATCGAGCTGACTGCACACTGATCCAACTGTTTACAACATCTCTGTGGCGAGGGAGCTTGCTCCCGCTCGGCGGCGAAGCCGTCGTAAAAAGCCCGCTAGCGAAATCTATCTGACAAATCTCGGTTGAATGGTTTAAGGGCTGCTTCGCAGCCCAGCGGGAGCAAGCGCCCTCGCCACAAAAGCAATCACCTTTCCTGTTTCTCAGCGCGCACCACTTTGTTACCGAACGCCCCAGCGTGGCGCAAAACCACGCTCAAGTAACGAGCCATCATCCCTCCGCACAATCCCCCCGAAAAATTTCATCTTCCTCATAACCCTTGATCTACAGGCTTCCCAGCCTTTTCAGAATTTTTCTCGAATGCCCATCCAATAAGTTGGCCGCTTGATTGCATATGCTTGTATGTACAAGTAAAGACGTATGCGTATGAGTCGATCGAGACTCTCCGCAGCGTCCACTGATTCGCTTGTGTCGCTGTGACGCGCACAGGCTGGCTTACCCACCGCCAGGGTTGGTTTGGATTGATCGCTGAGGAGTCTTTTTCGTGACTGACATTAAACCTACTAAGTTTCGTGACGTTGAAATCCGCGCTGCCCGCGGTAACAAGCTGACCGCCAAGAGCTGGCTGACTGAAGCGCCGCTGCGCATGCTGATGAACAACCTCGACCCGGAAGTCGCCGAGAACCCTAAAGAACTGGTGGTTTACGGTGGTATCGGTCGTGCGGCGCGTAACTGGGAATGCTACGACAAGATCGTTGAAAGCCTGACCAATCTGAATGACGACGAGACCCTGCTGGTGCAATCCGGCAAGCCGGTCGGCGTGTTCAAGACTCACACTAACGCCCCGCGCGTATTGATCGCCAACTCCAACCTCGTACCGCACTGGGCGAGCTGGGAACACTTCAACGAACTCGACGCCAAAGGCCTGGCCATGTACGGCCAGATGACCGCCGGCAGCTGGATCTACATTGGCAGCCAGGGCATCGTCCAGGGGACCTACGAAACGTTCGTCGAAGCCGGTCGCCAGCACTATAACGATGACCTGAAAGGTCGTTGGGTCCTGACCGCAGGCCTGGGCGGCATGGGCGGCGCTCAACCTCTGGCTGCAACCCTGGCCGGTGCTTGCTCGCTGAACATCGAATGCCAGCAGGTCAGCATCGATTTCCGTCTGAACAGCCGTTATGTCGACGAGCAAGCCACCGACCTCGACGACGCACTGGCCCGCATCGACAAATACACCAAGGAAGGCAAGGCGATTTCCATCGCTCTGCTGGGCAACGCGGCGGAAATTCTGCCGGAACTGGTCAAGCGCGGCGTGCGCCCGGACATGGTCACCGACCAGACCAGCGCCCACGACCCGCTCAACGGTTACCTGCCGGCCGGCTGGACCTGGGAAGAGTACCGCGCTCGTGCCAAGACCGAGCCTGCAGCCGTGGTGAAAGCCGCCAAGCAATCGATGGCCGTGCACGTTAAAGCGATGCTCGAATTCCAGAAGATGGGCATTCCGACCTTCGACTACGGCAACAACATCCGTCAGATGGCCCAGGAAGAAGGCGTGGAAAACGCATTCGACTTCCCTGGCTTCGTACCGGCCTACATCCGCCCACTGTTCTGCCGTGGCATCGGTCCGTTCCGTTGGGCTGCACTGTCGGGTAACGCTGAAGACATCTACAAGACCGACGCCAAGGTCAAAGAACTGATCCCGGACGACGCCCACCTGCACAACTGGCTGGACATGGCGCGCGAGCGCATCAGCTTCCAGGGGCTGCCGGCTCGTATCTGCTGGGTTGGCCTGGGCCTGCGCGCCAAGCTTGGCCTGGCGTTCAATGAAATGGTTCGCAGCGGTGAATTGTCCGCGCCAATCGTGATCGGTCGCGACCACCTGGACTCCGGTTCGGTCGCCAGCCCGAACCGCGAAACCGAATCCATGCAGGACGGCTCCGACGCCGTGTCCGACTGGCCACTGCTCAACGCTCTGCTCAACACCGCGAGCGGCGCGACCTGGGTTTCCCTGCACCACGGCGGCGGCGTCGGCATGGGCTTCTCCCAGCACTCGGGCATGGTGATTGTCTGCGACGGTACTGACGAAGCGGCCGAGCGTATCGCTCGCGTTTTGCACAACGACCCGGCAACTGGCGTTATGCGTCACGCCGATGCGGGTTACCAGATCGCGATCGACTGCGCCAAGGAACAGGGCCTGAATCTGCCGATGATTACCGGCAAGTAATGCTCGCTCCTACAGGGAGCCCGCCAACCCACAATAACAATCCACAGAGGTTGAACCATGGCAGTTAACAACGATCGTGCAGGCAGTAAACCGTTGATCGAGAAACGCTCGATCGACTACATCCCGGAAGCGGAGAGACACGGTCGTCTGTTGAGCCAGTTCACCCTGTGGATGGGTGCCAACCTGCAAATCACCGCGATTGTCACCGGGGCCCTGGCCGTGGTGCTGGGCGGTGATGTGTTCTGGTCGTTGATCGGTTTGCTGATCGGGCAACTGCTCGGCGGTGGGGTGATGGCGCTGCATGCCGCGCAAGGGCCAAAGCTTGGCCTGCCGCAGATGATCTCCAGCCGTGTGCAGTTTGGTGTTTATGGCGCGGCCATCCCGATCGTGCTGGTCTGTTTGATGTACCTCGGTTTCACCGCAACCGGAACGGTACTTTCCGGCCAGGCGCTGGGCCAGTTGTTTGGCGTCAGTGACACCGTCGGTATCCTCATCTTCGCCAGTGTCATCGTGCTGGTCACGGTACTCGGCTATCGGGTGATCCATTGGATTGGCCGGGTTGCCAGTGTCATTGGGGTGATTGCCTTTGTTTACCTGTTCAGTCGTCTGATAAGCCAGACTGACGTTGGCGCACTCTTGCAAATCCGCCACTTCAGCTGGAGCAGCTTCCTGCTGGCGGTATCGCTCGCGGCGTCCTGGCAGATCGCCTTCGGCCCTTACGTGGCTGACTATTCTCGCTACTTGCCGAGCAAGACTTCCTCGGTGAAAACCTTTTTCGCCGCGGGTGCAGGTTCGGTCATTGGCGCACAAGTGGCGATGATCCTCGGCGTGTTTGCCGCCGCCTCGGCCAATGGGCAATTCGTCGGCCACGAAGTGGCCTACATCGTCGGTCTGGGCGGTGCCGGTACCACGGCTGCGCTGCTGTACTTCAGCATCGCGTTCGGCAAGGTCACCATCTCCACGCTGAACTCCTACGGCAGCTTCATGTGCATTGCGACCATCATCAGCGGCTTCCGTGGTGACCTGAAAGTCACGCGCTTGCAGCGTCTGCTCTTCGTGTTGGTGATCGTCGGTGCTGCGACCCTGATGGCGTTGCTCGGCCAGCACTCGTTCCTTGGTGCGTTCAAGTCCTTCATCCTGTTCCTGCTGGCGTTCTTTACGCCATGGAGCGCGATCAACCTGGTGGACTACTACTGCATCACCCGTGAGCGCTATGACGTGCCGGCGCTGTCCGATCCAAACGGTCGCTACGGTCGCTGGAACATGCTCGGTATCAGCATCTATGTGTTCGGTGTGCTGGTGCAGCTGCCGTTCATTTCCAGCAAGTTCTACACCGGTCCGCTGGTGGCAGCGCTGGGTGATGTGGATATTTCCTGGATCATCGGTCTGGTGATTCCTGCAGCCCTGTATTACGTGTGTGCGAAAAAATGGCACGGCACCGTGCCCGATCACCTGATTCTGCCGGTCGAGCAGGACAGCGTTGTACAACCTAAAACAAGCGGGGCCGGTCGCGCTGCGGCGCAGGCCTGATTGGACGTGGACAGGGCTGGATGCCTCTTGACTGCCGTAAGCCAATTCATGATTAGGAGCGTCAAACAATGAAATCGAACAAGACCCTGCTGACCACATTGCTTTCCATGGGCCTGTTGGCCAGCGCCGGCGCCACTCAGGCTGCCGGTTGGTGCGAATCGGGTAAACCGGTGAAATTCGCCGGCCTGAACTGGGAAAGCGCCATGTTGCTGACCGACGTGCTGCAAGTCGTGTTGGAGAAAGGTTACGACTGCAAGACCGATAGCCTGCCGGGCAACTCCATCACCATGGAAAACGCCCTGAGCAGCAACGACATTCAAGTGTTTGCCGAAGAATGGGTCGGCCGCAGCGAAGTCTGGAACAAGGCCGAGAAGGCCGGCAAGGTCGTCGGTGTCGGTGCGCCAGTCGTAGGCGCAGTCGAAGGCTGGTACGTGCCGCGCTACGTGATCGAAGGCGATGCCAAGCGCAAGCTGGAAGCCAAGGCGCCGGACCTGAAAAACATTGCTGACCTGGCCAAGTATTCCTCGGTGTTCAAAGACGCCGAAGAGCCTTCCAAGGGCCGTTTCTACAACTGCCCGGCCGGCTGGACCTGTGAGCTGGATAACAGCGAAATGCTGAAAAGCTACGGTCTGGAAAGCAGCTACACCAACTTCCGCCCGGGCACCGGTCCGGCGCTGGATGCCGCCGTGCTGTCGAGCTACAAGCGTGGCGAGCCGATCCTGTTCTACTACTGGTCGCCAACACCGCTGATGGGCCAGGTTGACCTGGTCAAACTCGAAGAGAAACCAGGGGTGAACAAGCAAGTGACGATCAAGGTCGGCCTCTCCAAGACCTTCCACGAGCAAGCCCCGGAACTGGTGGCCGTGCTGGAAAAGGTCAACCTGCCGATCGACCTGCTGAACCAGAACCTCGGGCGCATGGCCAAAGAGCGGATCGAGTCACCAAAACTGGCGAAAATTTTCCTCAAGGAACATCCTGAAGTCTGGCACGCATGGGTGAGCGAAGACGCAGCCAAAAAGATCGACGCGGCCTTGTAGGTTGAGCCTCTCCGACTGTCGGCAACGGCAGTCGGACGCTGAATCGCAACCCCTTGATTGAGAGTCTCTTATGTTTCCCGAAAGCTTTACCTTTTCCATCGCCGACTGGGTCAACGGTTGGGTCGATTCGCTGGTCACCAACTACGGCGACGTGTTCCGGCACATCTCCGACACCCTGTTGTGGGCCATCGTCAATCTTGAAGGGCTGCTGCGCGCGGCGCCCTGGTGGCTGATGCTGGCGATCGTGGCGGGCATTGCCTGGCACGCGACCCGCAAGGTCGTGACCACCGCCGTCATTGTCGGTCTGTTGTTCCTGGTGGGCGCGGTCGGGCTCTGGGACAAGCTGATGCAGACCCTCGCGCTGATGATGGTGGCGACGGTCATTTCGGTGCTGATCGGCATTCCGCTGGGCATTCTTTCGGCGCGCAGCAATCGCCTGCGTTCGGTGCTGATGCCGCTGCTGGACATCATGCAGACCATGCCGAGTTTCGTGTACCTGATCCCGGTGTTGATGCTGTTTGGTCTGGGCAAGGTCCCGGCGATTTTCGCCACCGTGATCTACGCTGCGCCGCCGCTGATCCGCCTGACCGATCTGGGCATCCGCCAGGTCGACGGCGAAGTGATGGAAGCGATCAACGCCTTTGGTGCCAACCGCTGGCAGCAACTGTTCGGCGTGCAACTGCCGCTGGCCCTGCCGAGCATCATGGCCGGGATCAACCAGACCACCATGATGGCCCTGTCGATGGTGGTGATTGCCTCGATGATCGGCGCCCGTGGCCTTGGCGAAGATGTGTTGGTGGGGATTCAGACCCTCAACGTCGGACGTGGCCTTGAAGCCGGTCTGGCGATCGTGATTCTGGCAGTGGTCATCGACCGCATTACTCAGGCGTATGGTCGGCCACGGCATGAGGTGAGCAAATGAACAACGAAGCCATCAGCAAAATCGAAGTCAAAAACGTCTTCAAGATTTTCGGCAACCGTTCCAAGGAAGCGCTGGGCATGATCGGCCAGGGCAAGACCAAGGATCAGGTGCTGGCCGAAACCGGCTGCGTGGTCGGCGTGAACGACCTGTCGTTGAGCATCGGTAGCGGCGAGATCTTCGTGATCATGGGCCTGTCCGGCTCCGGCAAATCGACCCTGGTGCGCCACTTCAACCGCCTGATCGACCCGACCAGCGGCGCGATCCTGGTGGATGGCGTGGACATCCTGCAATACGACATGGACGCCCTGCGCGAATTTCGCCGGCGCAAGATCAGCATGGTGTTCCAGAGCTTCGGCCTGCTGCCGCACAAGACCGTGCTGGACAACGTCGCCTACGGCCTGAAAGTGCGTGGCGAGAGCAAGCAAATGTGCTCCGAGCGCGCGCTGCACTGGATCAACACCGTGGGTCTGAAGGGCTACGAAAACAAATACCCGCACCAGCTCTCGGGCGGCATGCGTCAGCGTGTGGGCCTGGCCCGCGCACTGGCGGCGGACACCGACATCATCCTGATGGACGAAGCGTTCAGTGCGCTCGATCCGCTGATCCGCGCGGAAATGCAGGACCAGTTGCTGGAACTGCAAAAGACCCTGCACAAGACCATCGTCTTCATCACCCACGACCTCGACGAAGCCGTACGCATCGGCAACCGCATCGCAATCCTCAAGGATGGCCGCCTGATTCAGGTCGGCACGCCGCGAGAGATCCTGCATTCGCCGGCGGATGAGTATGTAGACCGGTTCGTACAGCGGCGTGCGGCGGTGGTTTAAGAGGTTTGTGGCGGGACCGCTTTTGTGGCGAGGGAGCTTGCTCCCGCTCGAGCGCGCAGCGGTCGCGAAATTTTGGGGCCGCTACGCAGCCCAGCGGGAGCAAGCTCCCTCGCCACAGGTGTCACATGTCCATGAATTTTGTATGAGGCTCCAGATGTCCCAGGCTGAAAAAATCGTTATCGCCGACGCCCCTCTGCGTTGGCAGGATGTAGTCGCCGTCGCCCGCCACGGCGCTCAGCTCGAGCTGTCGACCCAGGCCTGGGCGCGGATCGAGAACGCTCAGGCGATCGTCCAGCGCATCGTCGCCAGCGGCGAACGCGCTTACGGCGTCAACACGGGCTTGGGCGCGTTGTGCAACGTCTCTCTGAAAGACGAACAACTCAGCCAGCTGTCGCGCAACACCTTGCTCAGTCACGCTTGTGGCGTCGGCGCTCCGCTGGCCGACGACCAGACCCGGGCGATCATGTGCGCCGCGATCCGCAACTACAGTCACGGCAAGTCCGGCATTCATCGCCGGGTGGTCGAAGCGCTGCTGGCTCTGCTCAATCGCGGCATCACCCCGCAAGTGCCGTCCCAGGGCTCGGTGGGTTACCTGACCCACATGGCGCACATCGGCATTGCGCTGCTGGGCGTCGGCAATGTCAGCTATCGCGGGCAGATCGTTTCTGCGCAACAGGCCTTGGCCGAAGAAGGTCTGCAACCGGTTCAACTCGGCGCCAAAGACGGCTTGTGCCTGGTCAACGGCACGCCGTGCATGAGCGGCCTCAGCGCCCTTGCGATTGCCGATGCCACGCGCCTGCTGCAATGGGCCGACGTGATCGGCGCCATGAGCTTCGAAGCCCAGCGCGGCCAGATCGCAGCGTTCGATGCCGAAATCATCGCCCTCAAGCCGCATCCGGGCATGCAGCAGGTCGGCATCAATCTGCGGGCGCTGCTTGATGGCAGTGAAGTGATTGCGTCGAGCAAAGGTATCCGCACCCAGGATGCGCTGAGCATCCGTTCGATCCCACAGGTCCACGGTGCGGCACGGGATCAACTGGCGCACGCGATCCAACAGATCGAAACCGAACTCAATGGCTGCACCGACAACCCATTGCTGCTGGGCACGCCGGACAATTTCCGCATCATGTCCCAGGCCAACCCGCACGGTCAGTCCGTGGCCATGGCCGCTGATCTGCTGGCCATCGCCATGGCGGAAATAGGTTCCATCGCCGAGCGACGTCTCGACCGCTTGATCAACCCGCACGTCAGCGGCCTGCCGGCGTTCCTTGTGGCCAATCCGGGTGTGAACTCCGGAATGATGATCGTGCAATACGTGGCTGCTTCGCTGTGTGCGGAAAACCGTCAACTGGCGCAACCGGCGGTCCTCGACAACTACGTGACGTCCGGTCTGCAAGAAGATCACCTGAGCATGGGCACCAACGCCGCGCTGAAGCTGCATCGCGCGCTGGAAAACTGCACGCAGATCCTCGCTATCGAGTACCTGCTGGCGGCTCAGGCCTTTGAGTTCCTGAAAGAACAACGCTTCGGCGCGGGCACTGATACGGCCTGGCGTCTGCTGCGCGAGCGCGTTCCGGCCTACGACCAGGACCGATGGCTGGCACCGGATATCGCGGCGGCGGCCGGGGTTTTGAAAGATTCGAATTTGCTGCGCGAGGCTTTACCGAATCTGAACTGATTTCTACATCAAACCAGCGTGCCAAGGCGCAGCCCCTCCCCACAAGGCGGGAAGCGACGGACAACGGACATCTCCGGAGCGTCTGGTTAGTTAATAACAAACTCTCATAAGGAGCTCAAAATGACTGCGCTAAACCTGATTCCCGGCCAACTGAGCCTGGCCCAACTGCGTGATATCTATCAGCAGCCGGTCCGGATCACCCTCGACAACAGCGCCTCGGCTCAGATCGAAGCCAGCGTTGCCTGTGTGGAACAGATCCTCGCCGAGAACCGCACCGCTTACGGCATCAACACCGGTTTCGGTCTGCTGGCCTCGACCCGCATCGCCAGCGAAGACCTGGAAAACCTGCAGCGCTCACTGGTGCTGTCCCATGCCGCCGGTGTGGGCCAGCCGATCAGCGACGCCTTGGTGCGGCTGGTCATGGTGCTCAAGGTCAACAGCCTGAGCCGTGGTTTCTCCGGCATTCGCCGGGTGGTCATCGACGCGCTGATCGCCCTGATCAACGCCGAGGTTTACCCGCACATTCCATTGAAAGGTTCGGTCGGTGCCTCCGGTGACCTGGCGCCGTTGGCCCACATGTCGCTGGTGCTGCTGGGTGAAGGCAAGGCACGCTACAAAGGCGAATGGCTGGACGCGACCGAAGCGCTGAAAGTCGCCGGTCTGACCCCGCTGACCCTGGCCGCGAAAGAAGGCCTGGCGCTGCTCAACGGCACTCAGGTGTCCACCGCTTATGCGTTGCGCGGTCTGTTTGAAGGTGAAGATCTGTTCGCGGGCGCCCTGGCCCTGGGCGGCCTGACCGTCGAAGCGGTGCTGGGTTCGCGCTCGCCGTTCGACGCACGCATTCACGCCGCGCGTGGCCAGAAAGGCCAGATCGACGCCGCTGCCGCTTACCGCGACCTGCTGGGCGAGCGCAGTGAAGTCTCCGACTCGCACCAGAACTGCGAAAAGGTTCAGGACCCGTACTCCCTGCGCTGCCAGCCGCAAGTCATGGGCGCCTGCCTGACCCAGTTCCGTCAGGCTGCCGAAGTGTTGGCCGTTGAAGCCAACGCCGTCTCGGATAACCCGCTGGTGTTCGCTGCTGAAGGTGACGTGATCTCCGGCGGTAACTTCCACGCCGAACCCGTTGCGATGGCTGCCGACAACATGGCTCTGGCCATCGCTGAAATCGGCTCGCTGAGCGAACGCCGCATCTCGCTGATGATGGACAAGCACATGTCGCAACTGCCGCCGTTCCTGGTGGCCAATGGCGGCGTGAACTCCGGTTTCATGATCGCCCAAGTGACCGCTGCGGCACTCGCCAGCGAGAACAAAGCGCTGGCCCATCCACATTCCGTGGACAGCCTGCCGACGTCGGCGAACCAGGAAGACCACGTGTCCATGGCACCGGCTGCCGGCAAGCGCCTGTGGGAAATGGCCGAGAACACACGCGGGATTCTGGCGGTGGAATGGTTGGCGGCAGCCCAGGGCCTGGACCTGCGTGAAGGCTTGAAGACTTCGCCAAAACTCGAAAAGGCCCGGGCGATTCTGCGTAAAGAAGTGCCGTTCTATGAGAAGGATCGTTTCTTTGCGCCGGACATCAATGCGGCGACTGAACTGCTGGCGACGCGTTGCCTGAATGAACTGGTGTCGGTGAAGCTTTTGCCGAGCCTGTGATGTACTCATCGCCAGCAGGCTGGCTCCCACAGTTGCATTGCGCATCCTTGTGGGAGCCAGCCTGCTGGCGATTCGATTTTGAATACTGTGGAGACTAAGGGATGAAAACCCTCTGGCAACACTGCCACGTCGCAACCATGGCGCAAGGCGTCTACTCGATCATCGAGGATGCGGCCATCGTGACGTCAGGTGCGCGCATTGAGTGGATCGGCCCTCGCGCTGAGCTGCCGTCTGGTGAATACCCGGCCGTCAACGATTTGAACGGGGCCTGGGTCACCCCGGGCCTGATCGACTGCCACACCCACACGGTGTTCGGCGGTAACCGCAGCGGTGAATTCGAACAGCGCCTGCAAGGCGTCAGCTACGCGGAAATCGCGGCGGCCGGTGGCGGCATCGCCAGCACCGTACGCGCCACTCGCACGGCCAGTGAAGACGAACTTTTCGCCAGCGCCGCCAAGCGCCTGAAAAGCCTGATGCGTGACGGTGTCACCAGCATCGAAATCAAATCCGGCTACGGCCTTGATCTGACCAACGAACGCAAGATGCTGCGGGTCGCCCGTCGTCTCGGCGCCGAACTGCCGATCAGCGTGCGCAGCACCTGCCTGGCGGCTCACGCCCTGCCACCGGAGTATGTGGGCCGCGCCGACGATTACATCGATCACATCTGCGCGGAAATGCTCCCCGCGCTCGCCGCCGAAGGCCTGGTGGATGCGGTGGACGCGTTTTGCGAGTACCTGGCGTTTTCACCGGCGCAGGTCGAGCGCGTGTTCATCACCGCTCAAGCGCTTGGCTTGCCGGTGAAGCTGCACGCCGAGCAACTGTCATCGCTGCACGGTTCGAGTCTGGCGGCGCGTTATCACGCATTGTCGGCCGACCACCTGGAGTTCATGACCGAAGAAGACGCCATCGCCATGGCCGCGTCCGGCACCGTCGCGGTGTTGCTGCCGGGGGCGTTCTATTTCCTGCGTGAAACCCAATTGCCGCCGATGGATGCCCTGCGCAAACACGGCGTGAAAATCGCCATTGCCAGCGACCTCAATCCCGGCACCTCGCCAGCGCTGTCGCTGCGCTTGATGCTGAACATGGCGTGCACCTGTTTCCGCATGACCCCGGAAGAAGCCCTGGCGGGTGCAACGATTCATGCCGCCACCGCGTTGGGCATGGCCGAGACACACGGCTCGCTGGAAGTTGGCAAGTTCGCGGACTTCGTCGCCTGGCAAATCGATCGTCCCGCCGACCTGTCGTACTGGCTGGGCGGTGATCTGGAGAAACGCGTCGTGCGTCACGGCGTTGAAACGAGCGTTTAGGAGAATAGTTGTGGATAAGGTTCTGAACTTCAAACAAGGCCGTGTGCCGCTGCTGATCAGCATTCCCCACGCCGGCCTGCGCCTGACCCCGGCGGTCGAAGCTGGGTTGATCGCCGACGCGAAAAGCCTGCCGGACACCGACTGGCACATCCCCAGGCTTTACGAGTTCGCTGCCGAACTGGGCGCCAGCACGCTGGCCGCCGAGTACTCGCGGTTTGTCATCGACCTGAACCGCCCGTCCGACGACAAGCCTCTGTACGCAGGCGCGACCACCGGTCTGTACCCGTCGACGCTGTTCGACGGCATTCCGTTGTTCCGTGAGGGTATGGAGCCGTCGGCAGCGGAACGCGCGACCTATCTGGAACAGGTCTGGACGCCGTACCACAGCACGCTGCAGAACGAACTGGCTCGTTTGAAAGCCGAATTCGGCTATGCGTTGCTGTTCGATGCGCACTCGATCCGTTCGATCATTCCGCACCTGTTTGACGGCAAGCTGCCGGACTTCAACCTCGGCACCTTCAACGGCGCCAGTTGTGATCCTCAGTTGGCCACCCAGCTGGAAGCGATCTGCGCACGGCATGGCGACTACAGCCATGTGCTGAATGGTCGTTTCAAGGGCGGCCACATCACCCGGCACTACGGCAATCCGGCGGAAAACATTCATGCGGTGCAACTGGAGTTGTGCCAGTGCACCTACATGGAAGAATTCGAGCCGTTCCGCTATCGCCCGGATTTGGCTGAGCCGACGCAAGTGGTGCTCAAGGAATTGCTGCAAGGATTGTTGGCCTGGGGCGAAAAGCACTACACCGCATAACTCTGTTGCGAGGGGGCTTTTTGTGGCGAGGGAGCTTGCTCCCGCCGGGTTGCGAAGCAGCCCCGGACCACGACGGCTTCGCCGCCGAGCGGGAGCAAGCTCCCTCGCCACAGGTTGTTGTCCGCCTCGATACTGGATCGGGACAGTCGCCACCGTGCAAAACACAGTCGCCACAGTTCGCTTTTACCTCTCGTCTGCTGCGTAATGTTCCGGACACGGTGCACAAAGACACCGAGCCCACAACAATCCGCTGCCGCACGAGAAAGCCCTCTATGACAAGCACCAAAGGTTTGTTCACCCGCTGTCTCTCAATCCTTTGCGGTACCGCTCTTCTGAGCACCAGTGTTCTGGCCAGTGACGATGCTTCCTGCAAAGCCGTGCGCATGGGAGTGGTCAACTGGACCGACGTAATTGCCACCAGCGGCATGGCTGATGTGCTGCTCAATGGTCTTGGCTATGAAAGCAAGCAGACCAGCGCCGTGCAGCAAATCATCTTCGCCGGCATCCGTGACAAGCGCCTCGATATCTTCCTCGGTTACTGGAAACCGGCGATGGACAACAATATCGCGCCGTTCGTGGCGGCCAATCAGGTGAAAGTCATGGCCAAGCCGAGTCTGGCCGACGCTCAGGCAACGCTTGCTGTGCCGCAGTACGTCGCCGACGCCGGGCTGAAAACCTTCGCCGACATCGCCAAATTCAAAGACAAGCTTGGCGGCAAGATCTACGGCATCGAGCCGGGCAGCGGTGCCAATACCACCATCAAGACCATGATCGAGACCAATCACTTCGGCTTGAAGGATTTCAAACTGATCGAGTCCGGTGAGGCCGGCATGCTGGCCGCCGTTCAGCGGGCGGTGAACCGCAAGGAATTCGTGGTGTTTGTCGGTTGGACCCCGCACCCGATGAACATCAACATGAAAATTGCCTACCTGACCGGCAGCGAAGATGTCTACGGGCCGAACGAAGGGGCGGCCACGGTCTCCACGGTGACGTCACCGGACTACGCCGAACGTTGCCCGAACGTGAACCGTCTGCTGGAGAACCTGACGTTTACCGCCGCTCAGGAAAGTCAGCTGATGGTGCCGATCATGGAGCGCAAGACGCCGCAGGACGTTGCCAGGCAATGGCTGCGTGATCACCCGGAAGACCTTCAGCGCTGGCTGGCGGGTGTCAGCAGTTTTGACGGCAAGGACGGTGTAGCCACCGTACAGGCCAGCCTGAAAAACTGACCCGCCTTCTTTTGGCGCGCAATTTCTGTGGCGAGGGCGCTTGCTCCCGCTCGGCGGCGAAGCCGTCGTAAACCCGGCTGCTCGGGTGCACCTGATAAAACTCGGTTGAGTGGTTTGGGGGCTGCTTCGCAAACCAGCGGGAGCCAGCTCCCTCGCCACAGAACCGAGTTCCACTTCCAATGCTGAACTGACTGGCACCAGGCTCATGGCTACTTACCCGCTATCTGCACAAATGTCGGCCTTCGTCGAGAAAACCGTCAGCTTCAACAGCACCGAGAGCAGCCTCGCCGGCATGCGCCAGGCCTACAGCGACATGTGTCGGGCATTTACCCCGCCCCGTCCCGCCGGGCTGTATGTCGTGGACTTTGAATTGGCCGGTGTGCCGGTGCGCTCGTATCAGCCGCCGGTTTCGCCGTTGACCGGCGGTTGTCCTTGCATCGTGTATCTGCACGGCGGCGGTTGGGTGGTGGGGGATCTGGATTCCCACGATTTCATCTGCGCTGAACTGGCGTCGACGCTCGACGTGTTAGTGATCGCCGTCGATTACCGTCTGGCGCCGGAGCATCCGTTTCCGGCGGGCTTCAACGATTGTCTGGGGGTGTGGCGGGCGTTGCGAACCGGGCCATTCCAGCTTGATCCCGCGCGTACGCTGGTGGCAGGCGACAGTGCCGGGGGAAATCTCGCCGCCGCGCTTTGCCTGGCATTGCGCGATGCGGGTGAGCCATTGCCAGCGGCACAGGTTCTGATCTATCCGGGGCTCGGCGGCGACCAGCGGCTGGCGTCGCGCAGCGAATGCGTTGACGCGCCGTTGCTCAGCAGCAGCGACGTGGATTGTTATCACGCCTTGTACTTGCGCGGCAGTCGACAACCGGGCGGCTATGCGATGCCGTTGCTCGCCGAGGATCTCGGCGGCTTGCCGCCGGCGCTGATCGCTGTGGCGCAATTCGATCCGCTGCGCGACGACGGCGTGCGCTACGCCGAGCGACTGGACGCCGCGGGCGTGGCCGCAACACTTTATTACGGCGAGGGACTGGTTCACGGCTGTTTGCGAGGGCGGGGCCAGGTCGCCGAGGTCGATGCGCTCTATGAAACGCTGCTCGGCTATCTGGCTGAAAAAACGGGCGGTAAAACTCTGGCTCAGCAAGGGCATGCTCATTGACGTAATTCGGGTTTATGATGCCGGACGGCAGAATAATAGAAGTCCCCCCAGGGATGACCTCGACCCCTTACGGAGCGCGCAATGCAGACTTTGTACCCGCAGATCAAACCCCACGCCCGGCACGATCTGGCTGTCGATGAAACCCACACCTTGTATGTCGACGAAAGCGGTTCGCCGGAAGGTTTGCCGGTGGTATTCATCCACGGTGGCCCCGGTGCCGGGTGTGATGCACAGAGTCGCTGCTTTTTTGATCCGAACCTGTACCGCATCGTCACCTTCGATCAGCGCGGTTGCGGCCGCTCCACCCCCCACGCCAGCCTGGAAAACAATACCACCTGGGATCTGGTCGCCGACCTTGAGCGGATTCGTCAGCACCTGGGCATCGACAAATGGGTGCTGTTTGGCGGGTCATGGGGCTCGACCCTGGCGCTGGCCTACGCGCAAACCCACCCGGAGCGGGTACACGGTCTGATTCTGCGCGGGATTTTTCTCTGCCGTCCGCAGGAAATCGAATGGTTCTATCAGGCAGGTGCCAGCCGTCTGTTCCCCGATTACTGGCAGGACTACATCGCGCCGATCCCGCTGGACGAGCGTGAAGACTTGCTCAGCGCTTTCCACAAGCGCCTGACCGGCAACGACCAGATTGCGCAGATGCACGCGGCCAAGGCCTGGTCTACCTGGGAGGGCCGTACGGCGACCTTGCGTCCAAACCCGCTGGTGGTCGACCGTTTCTCCGAGCCGCAGCGTGCGTTGTCGATTGCCCGTATCGAATGCCATTACTTCACCAACAATGCGTTCCTCGAGCCGAACCAGCTGATTCGCGACATGGGCAAGATCGCCCATTTGCCAGGCGTGATCGTGCACGGTCGTTACGACGTGATCTGCCCGCTGGATAACGCCTGGGAATTGCATCAGAACTGGCCGAACAGTGAATTGCAGGTGATCCGTGACGCCGGGCATGCCGCCTCCGAACCGGGCATTACCGATGCCTTGGTGCGCGCCGCTGATCAGATGGCCCGGCGCTTGCTCGACCTGTCCCCAGAAGAAGCATGAAGGGCCTGCTGCAGCGCGTGCGTGGAGCGCGAGTCGAGGTAGCGGGGGAGGTGGTGGGTGCCGTCGATCAGGGGTTGCTGGTACTGGTCGCGGTCGAGCCCGAGGATACTCGGGCCAGCGCCGACAAACTTCTGCATAAGCTGCTTAACTATCGAGTGTTCAGTGACGCCGAGGGCAAGATGAATCTGTCCCTGGCGGACGTCGGTGGCGGGTTGCTGCTGGTCTCGCAGTTCACCTTGGCTGCCGACACCAGAAGCGGGTTGCGCCCGGGTTTTTCAACGGCCGCACCTCCGGCGTTGGGCGAGGAGCTTTTCGACTATCTATTAGGGAAAGCGAAACAGGTGCATGGCACTGTGGCATCAGGTAGATTCGGCGCGGATATGCAGGTGCACCTGGTCAATGATGGCCCGGTTACCTTCCTGTTACAGACCTGAAAGCGCTTGAAACAAGTTTTTAAGCGCTTTTTCACTGAAAACAGGGGTTTTTCGCGAGAAATACTTTGTTGCGCCTGATGCGTTGTAACGCGGCCTGCTAGATAATCGCGCGCTACGGGGATCAGCGTTCGTTGGTCCGTTTTGACTTAGGTAGAGACTTGTCCTGGACCTGTTGGGGAATCATTTGGCCCCATAGGAGTCGGAACAATGCTCGCCAACTTGGCAAGAGTGGTTTGTAGGGACGGGTTTTTCCTTCCGTCTACCTCACAGGCCCTTCAACTGGCCGTTGGTTTTTTGATCTGTTTTCGGCGAGGGTTGCTCGTGATTGTTAGTCCCTGTATTGCACCAAAATTGTCTGCCAAACGGTTACGAAGCGCTCTGGTAGCGGGCTCTGCCCTGCTTTGCCTGCTCAGCGCCGGCCAGCTTTGGGCATTCAGTCTGGATGATGTATCGGCCAAGGCAAAAGAGCTGGCCGGGCAGAAATACGAAGCCCCGCGCAGTAACCTGCCGAACGAATTCCGCGAGATGAAGTTTGCGGACTATCAAAAAATCCGTTTCCTGACCGAAAAAGCCGAATGGGCCGATCAGAAAACCCCGTTCAAGCTTTCGTTCTATCACCAGGGTATGCATTTCGATACGCCGGTGAAAATCAACGAAATCACGGCCAATACCGTCGAAGAGATCAAGTACGACCCGACGCGTTTCGATTTCGGCGACCTGAAATTCGATCCTAAAGCGACTGAGCAACTGGGTTATGCCGGTTTCCGTGTGCTGTACCCGATCAACAAGGCCGACAAGCAAGACGAAATCATGACCATGCTCGGCGCGAGTTACTTCCGCGTTGTCGGCAAGGGTCACACGTATGGCTTGTCCGCTCGCGGCATGGCGATCGATACCGCGTTGCCGTCCGGCGAAGAGTTCCCGCGTTTCCGTGAGTTCTGGATTCAACAGCCGAAACCGGGCGACAAGCACCTGGTCATCTTCGCCCTTCTGGATTCGCCACGCGCTACCGGTGCCTATCGCCTGACCGTACGTCCGGGCAGCGACACCATTGTCGACGTCAAGGCTCAGATGTTCCTGCGTGACAAGGTCACCAAGCTTGGCGTTGCGCCGCTGACCAGCATGTTCCTGTTCGGCGCCAACCAGCCTTCCAAAGTGCTGAACTATCGTCGCGAACTGCATGACTCCAGCGGTCTGTCGATCCATGCCGGCAACGGCGAGTGGATCTGGCGCCCGTTGAACAACCCGAAACACCTGTCGGTGAGCAACTACTCGGTCGAGAACCCGCGTGGCTTCGGCTTGTTGCAACGTGGCCGTGACTTCAGTCACTACGAAGACCTCGACGACCGCTACGACAAGCGCCCAAGTGCCTGGATCGAGCCAAAAGGCGATTGGGGCAAGGGTTCTGTAGACCTGGTCGAAATTCCGACGGCCGATGAAACCAACGACAACATTGTTGCCTTCTGGAGCCCGGAAAAACTGCCTGAGCCTGGCCAGCCGCTGGAGTTCGGCTACCGCATGCACTGGACCATCGACGAAGCCGCGCTTCATGCGCCGGACAGTGCCTGGGTTCAACAGACCCTGCGCTCCACAGGCGACGTCAAACAGTCCAACCTGATTCGTCAGCCGGACGGCAGCGTTGCCTATCTGGTGGACTTCGAAGGCCCGTCGCTGGCGGCATTGCCGTCCGATGCGGACGTTCGCAGCCAGGTCAGCGTTGGCGACAATGCCGAACTGGTCGAGAACAGCGTGCGATACAACCCTGAAACCAAGGGCTGGCGCCTGACCCTGCGCATGAAGATCAAGGACCCGAGCAAAGCCACCGAGATGCGTGCTGCGCTGGTCCAGAACATTCTGCCTGCCGACCTGGCCAAGTCATCCGTGCCAGCGTCCAGCAATGCTGTGGCCAAGGCCGACAAGGTTGCCGCCAGACAACAGGAAAAAGCAGACAAGGAAGCCAAGCAAGCCGAGGCCAAGCAGGCCGAAGCCAAGCCAGTCGCAGATGCCAAGGAGGCCAACAAAGACGCCAAGCAGCCTGCTGCTGCGGACGCGGCCCCAGCCACACCGGAATCGGCCGCGACTGAAGACGTCCTGACCGAGACCTGGAGCTACCAGTTGCCTGCCGATGAGTAATTCTCAAGTACAGCCAGAGACGCTTGCCGAGTATCTGGCGCATTTACCGATGACCGACGAGCAGCGCGCGGAACTCGCGGGCTGCCAGTCCTTCAGCGAGCTGCACCAGCGCCTGTCGTCCTCGACGTTCGACGCACCGACCGAGGCTGCTCAAGCCTCGGTGGGCCGTCGTTTGACCCTGAACTCCGCTGAAGAGCTGGAAGAAGCGGAAATGCTGGTGCTCGACGCCAGCGGTCGGGTTTGCCTCAAGGCCACTCCACCGATCCGCCGGACCAAAGTCGTGCCGGAGCCGTGGCGCACCAACATTCTGGTGCGTGGCTGGCGGCGTCTGACCGGCCGCACCAATCCGCCAGCCCCGCCGAAAGACGAGAACGTGCTGCCGGCCGCGCGCTGGCGCACCGTAGGTTCGATCCGGCGTTACATCCTGCTGGTACTGATGCTTGGTCAGACCATCGTCGCCGGCTGGTACATGAAGGGCATCATGCCGTACCAGGGCTGGTCGTTCGTCGACCTGAACGAAGTCCTGCATCAGCCAATCCTGAAAACCGTCACGCAAGTACTGCCGTATGCGCTGCAGACCAGCATCCTGATCATGTTCGGGATTCTGTTCTGCTGGGTGTCGGCCGGTTTCTGGACGGCATTGATGGGCTTCCTTGAGTTGCTCACCGGGCACGACAAGTACCGCATCTCCGGTAAAAGCGCCGGCAATGAGCCGATTCCCAAGGACGCGCGCACCGCACTGGTGATGCCGATCTGCAACGAAGACGTGCCGCGGGTGTTCGCCGGTCTGCGCGCGACGTTCGAGTCGGTCGCTGCCACGGGTGACCTGGATCGCTTCGACTTTTTTGTCCTCAGTGACAGTAACGATGCCGATATCTGTGTTGCCGAGCAGCAAGCCTGGCTGGACGTTTGCCGCGAAGCCGGCGGTTTCGGCAAGATTTTCTATCGCCGCCGTCGCCGTCGGGTAAAACGCAAAAGCGGCAACCTCGACGACTTCTGCCGTCGCTGGGGCGGCGATTACAAGTACATGGTCGTGCTCGACGCTGACTCGGTGATGAGCGGCGAATGCCTGACCAGTCTGGTGCGCTTGATGGAAGCCACGCCGGACGCCGGGATTATCCAGACCGCGCCGCGTGCCTCGGGCATGGACACGCTGTATGCGCGCATGCAGCAGTTCGCGACTCGGGTGTACGGTCCGCTGTTCACCGCCGGTCTGCACTTCTGGCAGTTGGGCGAATCCCATTACTGGGGCCACAACGCGATCATCCGCATGAAGCCGTTCATCGAGCACTGCGCCCTGGCGCCGTTGCCGGGTAAAGGCGCATTCGCCGGGGCGATTCTGTCCCACGACTTCGTCGAAGCCGCGTTGATGCGTCGTGCGGGTTGGGGCGTGTGGATTGCCTACGACTTGCCGGGCAGCTATGAAGAACTGCCGCCGAACCTGCTGGACGAACTCAAGCGTGACCGTCGCTGGTGCCACGGTAACCTGATGAACTTCCGCCTGTTCCTGGTCAAGGGCATGCACCCGGTTCACCGTGCAGTGTTCCTGACCGGCGTGATGTCTTATTTGTCGGCGCCGCTGTGGTTCTTCTTCCTGGTGCTGTCGACGGCGCTGCTGGCGGTCAACACACTGATGGAGCCGCAGTACTTCCTTGAACCGCGCCAGCTCTATCCGCTGTGGCCACAATGGCACCCGGACAAGGCGATCGCGTTGTTCTCGACCACCATCGTGCTGCTGTTCCTGCCGAAGCTGTTGAGCATCATCCTGATCTGGGCCAAGGGCGCGAAAGAGTTCGGCGGCAAGTTCAAGGTGACCTTGTCGATGCTGCTGGAGATGCTGTTCTCCATGTTGCTGGCGCCGGTGCGGATGATTTTCCACACTCGCTTCGTGCTCGCCGCGTTCCTCGGCTGGGCCGCCACCTGGAACTCGCCGCAACGTGACGACGACTCCACGCCGTGGAGCGAAGCGGTCAAGCGTCACGGGCCGCAAACCCTGCTGGGTTTCTTCTGGGCGTTGCTGGTGATCTGGCTGAACCCGAGCTTCCTCTGGTGGCTGGTGCCGATCGTCGGTTCGTTGATGCTGTCGATTCCGGTGTCGGTGATCTCCAGCCGCGTGGGCCTGGGCCTCAAGTCCCGTGACGAGAGCCTGTTCCTGATCCCCGAGGAATACAATCCGCCGCAGGCGTTGCTGGCAACGGATCAGTACACCCATGAAAACCGTTACCACGCGCTGAAAGACGGCTTCATCCGCTCGGTGGTCGATCCACAGCAGAACGCCCTGGCGTGCGCGCTGGCGACGTCGCGTCACCGTGAGGCCGAGCCGATCGAATGGCTGCGGATCGAGCGTGTGCGCCATGCCTTGAAAGTCGGGCCTGACGGTTTGACCAACAACGAGCGTGTGCAACTGCTGAGCGATCCGGTAGCACTGGCTCGCTTGCATGAGCAGGTGTGGAACGAAGGTCATTCCGCGTGGCTGGAAGCCTGGCGCAAATCGGTGAAAGCCGATCCCCATGCGCCGCTGCTGCCGCTCAAGCCACTGAGTGCACAGCCTCAATTGGCATAAAAGGCCCCGCTTCTGAGAGGAGGCGGGTGTTTTTAAAGATCGCAGCCTTCGGCAGCTCCTGCACGGTATCAATCTGTAGGAGCTGCCGAAGGCTGCGATCTTTTGCTTTCAGTCCCGCGAAACAACAAATCACGCGCAAACACTTTTGCAAACGAGCGAGTGCGTTAGGCCCCGTCCGCGAATTGGTGCGCCCGGATAATTTTTGTCCGTATCGATGCTTTTCCTGAGGGGAGCCGGCGTTTGCGGGCCTCATGACGCTTATCTACGACGCGCCATACAACGTAGTGGCGGTGAACAAGGTCGGCAATATGGAGTAAGGCCCGGTCAGACAGACCGCGTCGCGCCCCATCGCCAGCAGGCAGGCTCCCACACTGAAATGCATTCTCCTGTGGGAGCCAGCCTGCTGGCGATTGCATCAACTCGGTTCCAAGCGGACCGAGGCATGCACATCACCTCAAACCTTGAACCTGCCCACCAGCATCTGCAAATGCGTCCCCAGCCGCGCCAACTCTACGCTGGAGGCCGCGGTCTCTTCACTGGCGGCCGAGGTCTGCTCGGACACATCGCGCACGTTCAGCACGCTACGGTTGATCTCTTCAGTTACCGCGCTCTGCTGTTCGGCCGCTGCGGCGATCTGCTGGTTCATCGACTGGATCGCCGACACGGTGCGGGTGATGCTTTCCAGTGAGCCACCGGCACGGCGGGTCAGTTCGACGCTGCTGTCGGTCAGGCTGCGGCTGTTGTCCATGATGGTCGCGACTTGCTGGGTGCCGCTTTGCAGACCGACGATCAGCTCTTCGATTTCTTCGGTGGACTTCTGGGTGCGTTGGGCCAGGCTGCGGACCTCGTCGGCGACCACCGCGAAACCACGCCCTGCTTCACCGGCGCGGGCGGCTTCGATCGCGGCGTTGAGCGCCAGCAGGTTGGTTTGCTGGGCCACGGATTTGATCACGTCGAGCACGCTGCCGATCTTGTCGCTTTCGCGTTTCAGGTGACCCATGGCTTCGGTGGAGTTGCCGACTTCCAGGGCCAGGCGCTCGATCTGCGCGATGGCTTCGCCAACGACCTTGTCACCTTCGCGGGCCTGCTGATCGGCGGCCAGAGCCGCTTCAGAGGCCTCTTCGGCGTTACGAGCGACTTCCTGCACGGTGGCGGTCATTTCGTTCATCGCGGTCGCCACTTGGTCGGTCTCGACCTTCTGGCTGTTGACCCCGGCGCTGGTCTGCTCGGTCACTGCGGACAGTTCTTCGGCAGCGCTGGCGATTTGCGTAACGCCATCGCTGATGCCGCCGATCAATTCGCGCAGACCCAGGGTCATGTTCTGCATGGCGCGCTGGAGTTGACCGAGTTCATCGTGGCGCTCGGAAACGAGGTTGTGGGTCAAGTCGCCGGCGGCAATGCGCTCGGCCACTTTCAGTGTCTGGCTCAACGGAATGACGATCTGCCGTGTGATCGCCCACGCCGCGAAGAGGCCGAAGACCAGCGCCAGGGAAGTGGCCAGCAACAGCATGTTCCTGGCGTGTGCCGCATCGGTGTCACGCACGACGGTTTGTGAGGCGGTGAGTTTCTTGCTGACTCCGAGCAGGATGTCGCCTTGCGCGGCCATGCGTTTCAGGGCATCAGCCGTCGCAACCTGCGAGTCACGGAACTGAGTGACCGCGGCTCGGTAGGCTTTGAGCGCTTCGCTGGCCTGTTGCAGATTGGCGGTGTGCTGCTGCGGCAGTTTCGATGGAAGGCTTTCGAGGCTGTTCAACGCGTTGGCGATGGCATCCAGCGCCGGTTGTTCGGCATCGGCCTTGCCACTATAGGTGTAGCCGCGAACCTGATAGCGGGCTTGTTGCAGCAGCTTGCTGACTTCCACCACGTTGTTGAAGTCAGCCACGTTGTCGCCTTGCAGCAGGGACTTCTCGACTTCAGTGACTCGCGCCACAGCGTTGTCGGCGTTGGCGCCGAGTTTGCTGCGAGCGTCTTCGCGGCTGGCGCCGGCCTGGGTCATGGCGGCGAAGGCTAGTTTATATTCGCTGACGGCGGTCAATTGCTGGTCGATCATCGCTACGTCGGCCGGTTGTTCGATCAACGTGCGCGCGGTTTTCAGTCCGGTATCGAGTTGGCCGAGCAGGTCGTTGACGGCGCCCGGACCTTGTTCGCCGCGGCGCATCTCGTAATCCAGACGGGCCAGGCGCAAATCCTTGGTCAGCTCATTGAGGCTGGAAATGAATCCCAGCTTGTCGCCGCGACTGATCACATTACCCAGGCCAGTCCAGCCGGTAGCGGTGATCAACACCGTCAGAAGCAGCACCAGACCGAAGCCGACACCCAGTTTGCGATTGACGCTGACGTTCCCCAGTTTCTCGGCTAGCCATCGGTACATGCTGCAACTCCCACGGACCACAAGTTGGTTTTATGGGAGGTGTATCGGCTGGCGGGCGGAAATCTGTAGGCGCAGCACGAGCTTGGCTTGGTTAACCTGTGACGAGGGAGCTTGCTCCCGCTCGGCGGCGCAGCCGGCGTAAAACAGTCGCCGCGATATTGGGGATTAAATGCGGTGGCCGCTTCGAGCGGGAGCAAGCTCCCTCGCCACGGGGTTTGGAGCGAAGCTCGGGGACCGGATTAGAACAGGCGTGCAAGCAACGCAGTGACGGCAGTCTCTACGCGCAGGATGCGCTCGCCGAGCTGCACCGGTTGCAGGCCGGATTTGCCGAGTAAATCGATTTCGTAGGGAATCCAGCCGCCTTCCGGGCCGATGGCCAGGGTCACCGGTTCGTCCAGGCCGCGGGGGCAGGGCGGGTAATTGCCGGGGTGACCGACCAGGCCGAGGGTGCCTTCGGTGATCGCGGGCAGTCGATCTTCGACGAACGGTTTGAAGCGTTTTTCGATGACAATTTCAGGCAACACGCTATCTCTTGCCTGCTCGAGGCCGAGGATCAGTTGCTCGCGAATCGCTTCAGGTTCGAGAAACGGGGTCTGCCAAAAGCTCTTCTCGACGCGGTAGCTGTTTACCAGCACGATTCGCGGCACACCCATGGCCGCCACGGTCTGAAACACCCGACGGAGCATTTTGGGCCGCGGCAGGGCCAATACCAGGGTCAGCGGCAACTTGGCCGGTGGTGGTTGGTCGAGGGTGACACGCAGTTCGGCTTCATCGCTGTCCAGACGCAGCACTTCGGCCGAACCCATCAGGCCGCCGATACGCCCGACGCGCAGGCTGTCACCCACTTCACAGCGGTGAACTTCCTGCATGTGCGTCAACCGGCGATCGCGCAGGACCACTCGGTCGGCCGCAATGAAATCGGCCTCTTCGAGGAGCAGCAGGTTCACGCTTGGGTCGCTGGCGGCTGGTCGTTGTGATCGTCGGCCGGTTGGTCGTCCGGGTGGTCGCCGCGCTTGCTGATCAGGCCGCCGAACAGGATGCCGATTTCAAACAGCAGCCACATCGGTACGGCCAGCAGCGTCTGCGAAAAGATGTCCGGTGGCGTCAGGATCATGCCGACCACGAAGCAGCCAATGATCACGTACGGGCGGATTTTCTTCAGGTATTTGACGTCGACCACGCCGATCCATACCAGCAGCACCACGGCCACCGGGATCTCGAACGCTACGCCGAAGGCGAAGAACAGCGTCATGACGAAATCGAGGTAGCTGCTGATGTCGGTCATCATCTCCACGCCGGCCGGGGTGGCGGCGGCGAAGAATTTGAAGATCAGCGGGAACACCAGGTAGTAGGCGAACGCCATGCCGGCGTAAAACAGCATGATGCTCGATACCAGCAAGGGTACGGCGATGCGTTTTTCATGTTTGTACAAGCCCGGCGCAATGAAGCCCCAGATCTGATGCAGGATCACCGGAATTGCCAGGAACAGCGACACCATCATGGTCAGCTTCAGTGGCGTCAAAAACGGCGACGACACGTCGGTGGCGATCATCGTCGCGCCCACCGGCAGGTACTGGCGCAACGGCGTCGAGACGAAGGTGTAGATCTGCTGGGTGAAGGCGAACAACCCGGCGAAGATGATGAAGATCGCCGCTACGCAGCGCAGCAGACGGGTACGCAACTCGGTGAGGTGCGAAACCAGCGGCATGTGCTGGTCGTTTTCTGGGAGATCGCTCATGAGACTCGCGGCGGCAAAGTGGTGTCGTGAGGGGCCGGCGTTGTCGGCGCGGCGGCAGGAGCAACAGGTTCTACGGATGCGACAGCCGCTGCCGGTTCAACAGTTTTCACCGTTTCCGTTGGTGCCGCGACAGGTGCAGCTTCTGCAATCGGTGCATGAATCGTCTGCTCCGCCACAGGTTCAACCGGCTGAACCGGCGTAGCCTCCTGCTGGGTCGGCGTGAAGATTTTCCGTGCCTCCTGCTCCAGCGACAGGATGTGCTCGTTGTGCAGTTGCCGACGAATCTCGTCGGCACCGATTTCACGTTCAACTTCCTGTTTGATCGCGTTGAAGCTGCGCTTCAGGCGCCCGACCCACAGGCCGGCCGTGCGCGCAGCCCCCGGCAGACGTTCGGGGCCCAGCACCAGCAGGGCCACGAGGCCGACGAGCAGCAGTTCAGAGAAGCTGATACCAAACATTAGTCAGTGCTCACACGTCTTTGCGGATCGGCTCTTCGACTTTTTGCGCCTGCACGTCGATGGTGTGCGGCTGGTTCACGGACTGTGTGGTCTGTGGCTGAACCGGTGGCACCGGCTGGGCCGGGGTCACAGTCGGGTCAACCGGCTTGTCTTCATCGTTCATGGCTTTGCGAAAGCCCTTGATCGACTCGCCCACGTCAGTGCCGAGGTTTTTCAGTTTCTTGGTGCCGAACACCAGAACGACAACAACCAGGATGACGATCCAGTGTTTCCAGTCAAAAATGCCCATGTTGCTGCTCCTCTCTAATAATTGTTCAGGCGGACGGGCGCGAGGCTTTCTCGGCGTGTCCGGACAGACCGAAACGACGGTCCAGTTCATCGAGTACAGCCTGTGGATGCTGCCCCAGTTGGGCAAGCATGACCATGCTGTGGAACCAAAGGTCGGCAGTCTCGTAGATCACGTCGCTGCAGTCACCGCTGATGGCGGCGTCCTTGGCGGCAATGATGGTCTCGACCGACTCTTCGCCGACTTTTTCCAGAATCTTGTTCAAGCCCTTGTGGTACAGGCTGGCGACATACGAGCTGTCGGCGGCGGCGCCTTTGCGCTCTTCCAGTACCTCGGCCAGTCGGGTCAGGGTGTCACTCATGGGTGTGTCCTGCGCAATAGATAGCGTGCGGGTCTTTCAGGACCGGATCGACGGTTTTCCAGTCGCCGTTCTCGAAGACGCGGTAGAAGCAGCTTTGACGGCCGGTATGGCAGGCAATGTCGCCGATCTGCTCGACCATCAGGATGATCACGTCGGCGTCACAGTCGAGGCGCATCTCATGCAGGGTTTGCACGTGACCGGACTCTTCGCCCTTGCGCCACAGCTTGCCACGGGAACGTGACCAGTAAATGGCACGGTTTTCGGCAACGGTCAGTTCCAGCGCTTCACGGTTCATCCAGGCCATCATCAGGACGCGCCCGGTCTTGTGATCCTGGGCAATTGCCGGCACCAGGCCATCGGCGTCCCACTTGATCTCGTCCAGCCAGTTTTTCATCTTCGACTCCGACAGCGGGCCCCGCACTTCATTAGCAGGGCCCAACGTTCAAACAGTGTGCCAGTGGATCACACAACTGGCTATCGGCGAACGACCAGATACAAACCGACGGCCATCATGATCCCGGCCGGCCAGTAAGCCAGTTCATTCAGCGGCCCGCCAACGGCGAGTATTGCGCCGCCGGCCAGATGGGCTGTGCCGAGCAGCCGCAGGAACCAGTCGTCCCGGCGCCGATGCCACGGTGGCGGCGGGTCGTAGGCGTGGGGCTGGGACATGCGTTCGAGCAGATCACGCGCCATGTTGGCCAGGTGCGGCAGTTGCTCGAACTGGCTCTGCACGTTGCCGAGCAAGGCCTTGGGGCTGACGCGTTCACGCATCCAGCGTTCGAGGAACGGTTGGGCGGTATTCCACAAATCGAGGTCCGGGTACAACTGACGGCCCAGGCCTTCGATGTTCAACAGGGTTTTTTGCAGCAGCACCAGCTGCGGCTGCACTTCCATGTTGAAGCGTCGAGCGGTCTGGAACAGGCGCATCAGCACTTGGCCGAATGAAATATCTTTTAACGGTTTTTCGAAGATTGGCTCGCACACCGTGCGGATCGCCGCTTCGAATTCGTTGAGTTTGGTTTCCGCCGGCACCCAGCCCGAATCGATGTGCAGTTGCGCCACACGACGGTAATCACGCTTGAAAAACGCGAACAGGTTGCGCGCCAGGTAATCCTGGTCTTCCGGGGTCAGGCTGCCGACGATGCCGCAGTCGATCGCAATGTATTGCGGGCTCCACGGGTTGACGGTGCTGACGAAGATGTTGCCGGGGTGCATGTCGGCGTGGAAGAAACTGTCGCGGAACACCTGGGTGAAGAAAATTTCCACGCCGCGCTCGGCGAGCATTTTCATGTCGGTGCGTTGATCGGCGAGGGTCTCCAGATCGGTCACCTGAATCCCGTAGATGCGTTCCATCACCAGCACTTTCGGCCGGCACCAGTCCCAATAGACTTGCGGCACGTACAGCAACGGCGAGCCATCGAAGTTGCGTTTCAACTGGCTGGCGTTGGCCGCCTCGCGCAGCAGGTCGAGTTCGTCGTAGATGGTTTTTTCGTAGTCGCTGACCACGTCCACCGGGTGCAGCAGGCGTGCATCGGCCGAGAGCTTTTCCGCGGCGCGGGCGAGGATGAACAGCCACGCCAAGTCCTGGGCGATGATCGGCTTCAGGCCCGGGCGGATGACTTTGACGACGACCTCTTCACCGGTTTTCAGCTGCGCGGCATGCACCTGCGCCACCGAAGCGGAAGCCAGCGGTTCGACGTCAAAGCGGCTGAACACTTCACTGATTTTCTTGCCGAGCTGTTCTTCGATCAGCTTGATCGACACTTGCGAATCGAACGGCGGCACGCGGTCCTGCAACTTCATCAGCTCGTCGGCGATGTCTTCCGGCAGCAGGTCGCGGCGGGTGGACAGGATCTGCCCGAACTTGATGAAAATCGGCCCCAGGTCCTGCAGCGCCAGGCGCAATCGGGCGCCACGGCTCAGGTCCAGCGTCTTGCGCGGGAACCAGCGCCACGGCAAGGCGTAGCGCAGCGCCAGCAGAAACCACGGCAGCGGCAGGGCGAACAGCAGGTCATCAAGGCGGTAGCGAATCACAACGCGCTGGATGCGCAACAAACGGCGGACGGCAAGCAGCTTCATGCGTTATCGCTTGGGTCGAGGGATCGGGAAAGGCGCTCGAAACGCGCCTCGAGACGTTCCAGATCGAGTTTGATCTGGTCCAGTTCACTGAAACGGGCTTCGGCTTCGCGCTGACCGACGAGGGTGCGCGATTCTTCGGCCAGGTATTCGCCCAGGTTCTGATTGAGGCTGGCGAACCCTTGCTGATACCAGCGTGCGCGGCTGCGCAGGTGACCGCCGACCAGGGACGTGGCGACGGGGCCGAGCCAGCGCGAGAGTTCGTACTCCCAGTCCAGCTCGAGGTCCTGAAGGATCGCCGCCAGTTCCAGCAACACGCCGCTGTCACCGTCGAGTTCAACTTCAGGGCCATGCAGGACCGAGGTCTTGTCCTTGCTCATCGCCAGTTTCAACAGGCTGGAGGCCGGTGCACGCAAGGTGCAGTCGGCGCCGGTTTCCCAGTGAGAGGCCAGCATCAAGCCTTCGTCGCTGGGCAAAATGAACAGTTGCAGCGCCGGGCTGCGGCAGTCGACGGCAATCACCTTGCCGCTCAAATGCGCCAGCCGCGGCAGCGCCGTGCTGTCGAGACGCAGCACCCGGTTCAGACCGAGTTCAACGCTGGCGAGCAGGCCGGCCAGCAGCATCAGGGTTTGATGCCGCGGTGCAGGGCGACGATGCCTGCGGTCATGTTGTGATAGGTCACGCGATCGAAACCGGCCTCGACCATCATCGACTTCAGGGTTTCCTGGTTCGGGTGCATGCGGATCGATTCGGCCAGGTAGCGATAGCTTTCCGAGTCGTTGGTGATCAGCTTGCCCATCAGTGGCATGAAGGCGAACGAGTAGGCGTCGTAAGCTTTGGACATCAGCGCGTTGGTCGGTTTGGAGAACTCCAGCACCAGCAAACGGCCACCCGGCTTGAGTACACGCAGCATCGAGCGCAGGGCGTCTTCTTTATGCGTGACGTTGCGCAGGCCGAAAGCGATGGTCACGCAGTCGAAGTGGTTGTCCGGGAACGGCAGCTTTTCAGCATCGGCCTGGACGAATTCGACGTTGCCGGCCACGCCGAGATCCAGCAGGCGGTCACGACCGACCTTGAGCATGGATTCGTTGATGTCGGCCAACACCACCTGGCCGGTCGGGCCCACGAGGTGCGAGAATTTCTTGGTCAGGTCGCCGGTGCCACCGGCGATGTCCAACACGCGGTTGCCGGTGCGCACGCCCGACAGCTCGATCGCGAAACGCTTCCACAAGCGGTGCATGCCGCCCGACAGGAGGTCGTTCATCAAGTCGTACTTGGCGGCTACCGAGTGGAAAACCTCAGCGACTTTTTCCGCTTTTTGGCTTTCCGGAACGTTTTTGAAACCGAAGTGAGTGGTGGGTTCGGCATCGCTGCCTTTGCGCTGATCAGTCATATCGCTGTCACCAGAAGAGAATGCGGGACATTCTAATCCCGGTGGCCTGCTTTGTCTTGGCAAGGCTGAAGGTAAGATAGGCAACCGCCGGGACGTTTTGCCGCAGCAGCGGTCAAGATGCTTCAGGAAAGTATCCATAAAGCAGGAGTCATTCGATGGCCCGTATTAGTGTTGAGCGTGCCCACGGCCTGGGCAAGGAAGCGGCCCGCGAGAAGGCCGACCAGTTGGCGCAGAAGCTGTCCGATCAATATGGCCTGGAGCCGCAGTGGTCTGGCGATACCCTGAACCTCAAGCGTTCCGGGGTGAAAGGCGCAGTGCATGTCAGCGAAGATTCGATCCGCGTCGATGTGGAGTTGGGCCTGATGATGTCGGCCATGAGCGGCATGATCAAATCGGAAATCGAAAAGGCCCTCGATAAAGCCCTCGCCTGAGATCGAGCCTATACCTGTGGCGAGGGAGCTTGCTCCCGCTGGGGTGCGAAGCGCCTCCAACGCTGGCACTGCATATTCTCAGGGACATTCGGTTCGCCTGTTTTCGACTGCTGCGCAGTCGAGCGGGAGCAAGCGCCCTCGCCACAATTGATCTCGGTCATGCAGCACCTGTTTATGTCAGTTGTTAGGGTGCCGTTTCTAATTTTTCTCCCTACTTTGTGCCTGAGCCCGACACTTTCGCGGGCAGTTCCTCAAACCTTCTGCGCGTGAGGTGCACCATGGCCAAAGTTATTTTGAAGAAAAAAATCGACGCTTCGACAACTGCTCTGAGCGACGTCAAATCCTATGCCCGCAAGATCTGGCTGGCAGGCCTGGGTGCCTACACCAAGGTCGGCCAAGAGGGCAGCGAGTATTTTCAAGAGCTGGTAAAAGCGGGTCAAACCGTTGAAACCAAAGGCAAAAAAGTAGTCTCCGAGAAACTTGAAGCCGCTAACGCCGAGATCGATGAAGCCAAGAGTGAAGTAAGCACATTCAAAGGCAAGGTCGAACTTCAACTCGACAAGGTCGAGAAGGCTTTCGACTCGCGTGTTGCAAGTGCCTTGAATCGTATCGGCATTCCGTCTAAACATGACGTTGAGACACTCTCTGCTAAGCTCGATGAGCTGACGGCATTGCTCGAACGCGTCGCGCGTAAATCTTAAGGAGAACGGGATGGCTGGTAAAAAGAACACCGAAAAAGAAGGCAGCTCGTGGATTGGGAAAGTCGAAGACTACTCCCGCAAAATCTGGCTGGCTGGTTTAGGCGTGTACTCGAAGATCGACACTGACGGCAGCAAGCTCTTCGATGCATTGGTCAAAGACGGCGAGAAAGCCGAGAAGCTCACCAAGAACGCAGTTGGCAAAAAAGTCGACGACGTCAAGGACTCCGCTTCCTCGGCCAAGTCGCGCATCAGTGGCGTGAAAGATCGTGCGCTGGGCAAGTGGGATGAGCTGGAAGGCGCTTTCGACAAGCGCCTGAACAGCGCCATTTCGCGTCTGGGCGTACCAAGCCGTAATGAAGTGAAAGCGCTGCACAGCAAGGTCGATACCCTGACCAAGCAAATCGAACGACTCACCGGTGCCAAGGTTGCGCCTGTTGCGGCGAAAACCGCAGCGGCCAAACCTGCTGCTAAAACGGCTGCCAAGCCACTGGCAAAAGCAGCCGCTAAACCGGCTGCCAAACCCGCTGCAAAAGCAGCGGCCAAGCCTGCTGCCAAAACGGCTGCTGCCAAACCTGCCGCAGCCAAGCCAGCGGCCAAACCGGTCGCCGCCAAAGCCGCAGCTAAACCAGCCGCCAAGCCAGCCGCCAAGCCTGCAGCGAAAACCGCAGCCGCCAAACCGGCAGCCAAGCCAGCGGCAAAACCTGCCGCAGCGAAGAAGCCAGCAGTGAAAAAACCGGCAGCGCCGAAAGCCGCTGCACCCAAACCAGCAGTGGCTGCCGCCAAACCGGCAACCCCGTCGACTGTAAGCGCATCGAACTCCGCTTCCGCGCCGACCCCTGCTGCAACCCCGACTGCCGCGCCAGCTCCATCGACGCCAACCAGTCAGTCCTGATTCCAGGGCTCAAAAAAACGCCCGGCCTGTAAAGGCCGGGCGTTTTTGTTTGTGCACGATTCTGCAAACACCGCGGCCCCTGTGGGAGCTAGCAGGCTGGCTCCCACAGGGGCCGCGGTGTTCGGGGGTTATTCGTGTTCTTCGAGGTATTGCAGCGCCAGCTGTTCAGTCGCAACCTTGATCGGCGGCAGCAGATGCGGCGCCACCAGCATCATGATCTGGTACACCACCAGTCTCACTTCACCCTCACGATCCAGAATCCGCTGATAGTCCAGCGAGAACAGCAGCGTCATGGTGATCTGCTCCACCAGTTGCCCCAGCGCCTGCGTGTCGCTGACCAACAGCCCTTGAGCCTTCAGCCGCGCCAGCAATGAAGCCAGCGTGCGCTTCAGTGCATTGAGCAGATTGCGTATTCCTTTGGCCAGTTTCGGCAACCGCCCGGCGAGGTTCGACAGGTCCTGGAACAGAAACCGGTAATGAGCCAGGCGCTCTACGATCAAATGCAGAAACAGCCAATAGTCTTCAGGGGCCAGTTCCACGTCGGACGGCGGATCGAGCAGCGGCGCGAGTTCCGCCTGGAAACGTTCGAACAACCCGAGAATCAGCGGTTCCTTGCCGTGGAAGTGGTAGTAGAGGTTGCCCGGGCTGATGCCCATTTCGTTGGCAACTTCCATGGTGGAGACGTTCGGTTCGCCCTTCTGGTTAAACAACTGCAGGGCACATTCGAGGATCCGGTCGCGGGTTTTCATCCAGTCTTCTTAATGATCAGGTCATGCCACGGTCGATGCCGGCCGTGGTGTGTTGAGCGTCAGCGCACGCGCACGTAAGTACCGGGTGCTGCCTCCATCGGTGGATAGTTCTGGTTGCCGAGCGCCATGTGGGTTTCTTTCTGTGTGCCCGAGCGTTCCTGGATCCAGCCCAGCCACTGCGTCCACCAACTGCCGTCGACTTGTTTGGCGTCGTAATACCAGGCCCGGGGATCGCCGCTCAGTTTTGTGCTTTCGATGAAATTGGCTTTCGGGTTGGAAGGCGGGTTGAGGATACTCTGCACATGCCCGCTGTTGGACAGCAAGAAGCGCCGCTCGCCACCCAGCAGCAGGGTCGAGCGGTACACGGCATCCCATGGGGTGATGTGGTCGTTGATGCCGGCCACGCTGAAGCTGTCGACCGTGACTTTCTGCAAATCGATCGGCGTGCCGCACACTTCAAGACCCCCTGGATGACTCAGCGGGTTGTGCTTGAAGAAGTCCAGCAGGTCACCGTGAAAGGCCGCCGGCAGACGCGTGTTGTCGTTGTTCCAGTAGAGAATGTCGAACGCCGGCGGCTCCTTGCCCAGCAGGTAGTTGTTGACGAAGTAGCTCCAGATCAAATCGTTGGGGCGCATCCAGGCGAAGACCTTGGCCATGTCGCGGCCATCCAGTACGCCTTTCTGATATGACCGACGCTTGGCCGCTTCCAGTGTCTGTTCGTCGGCGAACAGGGTCGCGGGGCTCTCCATCTGACTGTCGAGCAGGCTCACCAGATAGGTTGCGCTGGATACCCTGCGCAATTGTCGTTTGGCTTGCAAATGGCCTTGCAGCGCGGCGATGGTCAGCCCGCCAGCGCAAGCGCCCATCAGATTCACGTCCCGGGCACCGGTAATCTCCCGGCACACATTCATCGCTTCTTCGACGGCTTCGACGTACGTCGATAGGCCCCATTCGCGATGACGCACATCCGGGTTGCGCCAACTGATCATGAAGGTCTGCAGGCCGTTTTTCAGGGCAAACTGAACGAAGCTGTTGCTCGGGCTCAGGTCGAAAATGTAGTACTTGTTGATCTGTGGCGGCACCACCAGCAGCGGTTTGGAATACTGCTTCTCGCTCATCGGCTTGTACTGGATCAGCTCCAGCAGCTCATTGCGAAACACCACGGAGCCGGTGGTGGTGGCGACCGTTTTGCCGACCTCGAACGCCTGCTTGGTGACTTGCCTGGGCAGGCCGTCGTTGTGCAGGAAATCATCGACCAGATGACCGATGCCGCGCACCAGACTGTTGCCGCCGGAGTTGAAGATCTCCTTGATCGCCAGCGGATTGAGCAGGGTGTTGGACGGTGACACCGCATCGTTGAGCAAGGCGAACGCGAAGTGGGCGCGGGCGCGATCGTCCGGGTTCATGTTGCTTTCGTCGATCCAGCTTTTGACCTGCTTCTGCCAACTCAGGTACGCCTGCAGGCTGCGGCGATAAAACGGATTGAGGCTCCAGGCCGGGTCGGCGAAGCGACTGTCATGCGGGTTGGTCGGGTGCAGGGTTTCGCCCAGCAACACCCGCCCCAATTGACCGCCCAGCTTCAAGGCGTGTCGGGCGCTGTGCACCGGGTTGCGCAAACCATGGGCGGCAACACTGCGCAGGGTTGACAGCAGATCCCGACCACGCAGGCCGGTAATCGCACTCTGTGCGTTGATGAACGCGGCGGGAGTGGGCAGAAACTCCTTCGTTGGTTTTTCGCGCATGAATCAACACTCCTTCGTCTTCAGGCCTAAAACAAATACACCGAACCAGAACACCATAGACGCTGTAACGGGTTGTTGCGCGGCGCGGCGTCCTGCCGACCGACGATGAGTCGGCTAACCGCCCAATGGCGCCGGATGCGGATGCATCACGGCGCGCTGCCGTTCTTCCTCGAGGAATTTCATGATGATCGGCGCCACAGCCTCGGCGCGGGTGATCAGGAACAGATGCCCGTCATCGATGATGTGCAACTGAGCATTGGGAATCCGCCAGGCCAGCATGCGCATGTTGATCAACGGGATCAGAGGATCATCGTCACCTGCCAGCACCAGCGTCGGCTGGTTGATCTTGTGCAGCCAGTGAATGCTGGTCCAGCCGAGGCCGGCGAACAGCTGCCAGTAGTAACCGAGCTTGCCGGCCGAACGCACCTTTGCCGCATGGCTGGCGGCGAGTGTCGGATCGCGTCGGAACGAGCCGCCGTAGATCATTGGCGCAATGCGAATCACGTGAGAGGGCTGGATGTAGCGCCGTGGACTGGCCATCATCCACAGCACTTTCGGCTTGCCCGGCACCATCACCGCACCTGCCGCCGTCGCCGCCAGCACCAGTTTTTTGCAGCGCTCGGGATAGTCGTAGGCAAACTGCTGGGCGAGGGCGCCGCCCCACGACACACCGATCACGTTGACTTGCCCGTAATCGAGATAATCGAGCATCCGTGCCGTGAGTTTGGCCAGACCCGGAAAACGATACGGCCGGTTCGGTGTCGACGAGCCGCCAACACCCGGGACATCGAAAGCGATGACTTCGAGGTCCGGGTCCAACGCCGCGACGAACGGAAACACCAGCTCCAGGTTGGCGCCGATGCCATTGAAAATCAGCAAGGGCGTCAAGTGAGGCTTGCCGGGGCGTACCGCCGTGCGGAGGGTCTGGCCATCCAGGTCGACGGTACGAAAAATGAACGGTTGCGGCATGCTTCAAGCCCTGTGGGTTAATTATCCCGATCCGCTGCAGGCGCTGAGCAGGCTCCGCTCCTGCAGCGGATCGGGGTGTGTCATTTACCGCTCATGTACGTAAGTGCCTGGTGCAGCTTCACCCGCGGGGTAAGCCTTGTTGCCCAGTTTTGTCGGAGCTTTTTTCAGTTCGCCCGAACGTTCCGCTTGCCAGGCCTGCCAGTGCAGCCACCAGGAATCGGTGTGCTTGGTGGAATTTTCCTGCCAGTCCTCGGCCTTCACCGGCATCTCGGTGCTGGTCATGTAACGTGATTTCGGATTGCCCGGCGGGTTCAGAATGCTCTGGATATGCCCGCTGCTGGACAACACGAACTCAACCTTGCCACCGAACAGTTGCGCCGATTTGTAGCAGGACTTCCACGGGGTGATGTGGTCGTTGGTGCCGGCCAGGGAATAGATGTCCGCCGTGACCTGTTTCAGATCAATCGGCGTGCCGCACACTTCCAGTGCGTCCGGACGAATCAGCGGGTTGTTTTTGAACATCTCGATCAGGTCGCCGTGGAATGCGGCGGGCAACCGTGTGGTGTCGTTGTTCCAGAACAGAATGTCGAACACCGGCGGCTCGTTGCCGAGCAGGTAGTTGTTGACCCAGTAGTTCCAGATCAGATCGTTGGGCCGCATCCAGGCGAAGACCTTCGCCATGTCACGGCCTTCCAGCACACCGGCCTGATAGGAATGACGCTTGGCGGCTTCGAGGGTCTGCTCGTCGACGAACAGGGCCACGTCGCTGTCCAGGGTGGTGTCCAGCACGCTCACCAGCAAGGTGAGGGCGTTGACCTTCTTCTCGCCGATCGCGGCGTAGTGGCCCAGCAGCGCGGTGCAGGTGATACCGCCCGAGCAGGCGCCGAGCATGTTCACGTCTTTGCTGCCGGTGATCGCGGTGACCACGTCGACCGCTTCCTTGAGCGCTTCGATGTAGGTCGAAAGACCCCACTCGCGTTGCTCCTTGGTCGGGTTGCGCCAGCTGACGATGAAAGTCTGCACGTGATTGCGCAGGCAAAAACGCGCCAGGCTTTTGTCCGGGCTCAGGTCGAATACATAGAACTTGTTGATCTGCGGCGGCACCACCAGCAAGGGGCGCTCGTGCACCTGCTCGGTGGTCGGCCGGTACTGGATCAGCTCCAGCACGTCGTTGCGAAAGACCACGGCGCCTTCGGTCACGCCCAGGCTCTTGCCGACTTCGAACGCGCCCATGTTGACCTGGCTCGGCATACCGCCGTTGTGCACCAGATCCTTGGCCAGGTGCGAGAGGCCGTCGAGCAGGCTCTTGCCACCGGTTTCGAAGAAACGTTTGACCGCCGCCGGGTTGGCCGCACTGTTGGTCGGGGCCATGGCCTCGGTCATGAGGTTGATCACGAAATGCCCGCGTGCCACATCCTTGGGCCCGAGGTTGCTGTCGTCGATCCAGTCGTGGAGTTCCTTGCGCCACGCCAGGTAAGTTTGCAGATAACGTTTGTAGAGCGGGTTCTGACTCCAGGCCGGATCGTGGAAGCGACGGTCATCGCTGGTCGGTTGCAGCTCGGACTTGCCGAAGAGCACGTTCTTGAGTTCAAGGCCGAAATGAGCGACATGCCTGGCGCTATGAATCGGTTGCCGGATGGCCTGCCTGAGCACCATTCGAGCAGAAGCCAGTAGATCCTTTCCACGCAGCCCAACGACAGGATTCAGCCCCAGGGTGTTTTCCGAGGCCTGATACTTCAAGTCATCGTTATTCTTGTTACTCATCTACGACGCTCCATTGTCCTGAGACGAGTACCAGGGTCCAGCTGTGTAGGTACACAGCCAATGCCAGGTACTACTGCTCGGGTGACCGTTAATTCTGCATCGCTGCTTTTTTGTTCGCAGAGAGCACTGCAGGGAACTTGCCAGCTCCATTGGTTACCCGAGTTTAATTTTTTTCGCAAGCAGGCCAATGACTGGCCTCGCGGCCAAGCATTCAAACAGATGAAATTAGAAAATGCCCTCTAAAGCGCAAGAAGCCTGGGCTAGAGCATCAGCTTGACGACAGACTCGTTCGGGTCGCGGGTCTTTCCGGCCGCTTTCAGTTCGGCAAGATAATCGTTCCAGAGATCCTCCTGACGCACGCCCAACTGGTACAAGTAATCCCAGGTGAACAGGCCGCTGTCGTGGCCATCGTCGAAGGTCAATTTCAGTGCGTACTGACCGGCCGGTTCTACCTTGGTCAGGCCTACGCCGATCTTGCCAAATTGCAGGATAGGTTTGCCGTGGCCCTGGACCTCGGCGGAAGGAGAGTGCACGCGCAGGAACTCGGCGGGCAAGTGATGCTCCTCGCCGGACGCGTATTTCAGCGACAGGGTTTTCGAGGCTTTGTGCAGCTTGATGTCGGTGGGGAGTTGGGTCGTCATGGGCCGGTCATCCGTCTTGAGGGTGGCGGGTGATCCTGTGGCGAGGGAGCTTGCTCCCGCTCGGCTGCGCAGCAGTCGTAAATCCGGCGAACGGGTTTTGCTGACAGACAGCATTCGCCGATTTCGGGGCCGCTTCGCGACCCAGCGGGAGCGAGCTCCCTCGCCACAGGAGCCCGCTCACACAGAATGTTGCTTACAGGATATAACGGGACAGGTCTTCGTTCTGCGCCAATTCGCCCAGGTGGCTGTTGACGTAGTCGGCGTCGATCAGGATCACCTTGCCGTCGTGGGCGCTGGCCAGGTCACCGGCGCTGAACGACACCTCTTCGAGCAGTCGCTCAAGCAAGGTGTGCAGGCGACGGGCACCGATGTTCTCGGTCTTCTCGTTGACCTGCCAGGCGATCTCGGCGATGCGCTTGATGCCGTCCGGCTGGAACTCGATGGCCAGGCCTTCGGTTTTCAGCAGTGCGCAATATTGCTCGGTGAGCGACGCGTGCGGCTCGCTGAGAATGCGTTCGAAATCTTCCGGTGTCAGCGCTTTCAGCTCGACACGGATCGGCAGACGACCTTGCAACTCAGGCACCAGATCGCTCGGCTTGCTCAAGTGGAATGCGCCGGAAGCGATGAACAGGATGTGGTCGGTCTTGACCATGCCCAGTTTGGTGTTGACGGTGCAGCCTTCGATCAGCGGCAGCAGGTCGCGCTGTACGCCTTCACGAGACACATCGACGCCACCGGAGTTACCGCGCTTGGCCACCTTGTCGATCTCGTCGATGAACACAATGCCGTGCTGCTCGACCGCTTCCAGCGCCTTGGCCTTCAACTCTTCATCGTTGACCAGGCGGCTGGCTTCTTCGTCGCGCACCAGCTTCAGCGCTTCCTTGACCTTAAGCTTGCGGCTCTTGCGTTTGCCCTTGCCCATGTTGGCGAACAGGCTTTGCAGCTGGTTGGTCATTTCTTCCATGCCCGGTGGCGCGGAGATATCGACGCCGGCCACTTCGGCGACTTCGATTTCGATCTCCTTGTCATCCAGCTGACCTTCGCGCAGGCGCTTGCGGAACAGCTGGCGGGTGTTGGAGTCGGCCGACGGGGTGTCATCGTTGCTGAAACCCATGCGCGCCGGTGGCAGCAGGGCGTCGAGGATGCGCTCTTCGGCGGCGTCTTCGGCGCGGTGGCGAACCTTGGTCATTTCCTGTTCGCGCAGCAGCTTGATAGCGGCGTCAGCCAGATCACGAATGATCGACTCGACGTCGCGACCGACGTAGCCGACCTCGGTGAACTTGGTCGCTTCGACCTTGATGAACGGCGCGTTGGCCAGTTTGGCCAGGCGACGGGCGATCTCGGTTTTACCGACACCGGTCGGGCCGATCATCAGGATGTTCTTGGGTGTGACTTCAACGCGCAGTTCTTCCGGCAGCTGCATCCGGCGCCAGCGGTTGCGCAGCGCGATGGCGACGGCGCGCTTGGCATCGTCCTGGCCGATGATGTGACGATTGAGTTCGTGGACGATTTCACGGGGAGTCATGGACATAGTAATTGGCGGTCCTCAAGCAAAAGTGAGCCGTGGCGCTAAGGCCGGAACAGGCTTACTCGGCGAGGTCCTGCTCCTCAATGGTGAAGGTGTGGTTGGTGAATACGCAGATGTCGCCGGCGATGCCGAGCGCGGTTTCGACGATTTCGCGGGCGGACAGATCGGTTTTCTTCAGCAGCGCGCTGGCGGCAGCCTGGGCGTAACCGCCACCGGAACCCATGGCGATCAGGCCTTCTTCGGGTTCGACCACGTCGCCGTTGCCGGTGATGATCAGGGACGCGTCTTTGTTGGCGACCGCGAGCATGGCTTCGAGGCGGCTGAGGGAGCGGTCGGTGCGCCATTCTTTGGCGAGTTCGACGGCGGCGCGAACCAGGTGACCTTGATGTTTCTCGAGCTGGCCTTCGAAGCGCTCGAAGAGGGTGAAGGCGTCAGCGGTGGCCCCGGCAAAACCGGCGATAACCTGGCCGTGGTAAAGGCGACGAACTTTCTTCGCGTTGCCTTTCATCACGGTATTGCCGAGAGAAACCTGGCCGTCGCCGCCCATGACGACTTTGCCGTGGCGGCGAACTGAAACGATGGTGGTCAAGGGAGAGTCTCCACGCAGCGGGGCGAAAATGCCTTATGCCAACTCATATGGGGGTGGTGGAGCGTTTTTCAACTGCGGGGTATGGCGGGGGACGAGCGGTGTGCAGCTCGCAAAAAAGGCTTGGAGCGAATACCTGTGGCGAGGGAGCTTGCTCCCGCTCGGCTGCGAAGCAGTCGTAAATCCGGCCATCGCGGTTTGTCTATAAGCCGCGATGGCTGAATTGGGAGCGCTTCGCACTCCAGCGGGAGCAAGCTCCCTCGCCACAAAGCAGGTTGTGTCCCGGGGGAATCAGCGGTTCTGGCGTTGTTGTAACAACAGGTTGCTGAAGCCCGCGCCGGCCAGTTGCTTCTGCGCGGTGGTCAGTTGTTCGCGGTTGCTGAACGGTCCAACCAAAACGCGATACCAGGTCTCGTCTTTGACCGTGCCGGATTCAACCGCCACCGCCTGACCGAGCAAGATGATCTGCGCACGCACCTTGTCGGCATCGGCTTCCTTGCGGAACGAGCCGGCCTGCAGGAAAAACTTGGTCACCGGCGCGGCCTTGGCCACGGGGGGCGGCGGTGGCGGGGTGATGCCGGCCAATGCCGCTTGAGCGCGCGCAGTGTCGATCTTCGCCGCTTCCGCTGGTGTGACCGGCGTGGTCGGTACAGCCGGCGTCGGCGGCGTTTTCTCCGGCACGGCATCCGGCGGCACGATCACTTCCGATTCCGGCAGCAGGGTGTAGAAGTCGTACTTCGGCTTCACCGGTTGCGTCGGGCTCGGCGGGGTCTTGTTGGCCTCGGCGATCTTGCTGGCTTTCTGCTGCTCGATCTTCTCGCGCTTGACGCTCTCGCTACCCTTGCCTGGTTCCAGCTTCATCAGGAACACAATGAACGCGCCGACCGTCAGGCCGATGGCCATCCACAGCCAGCCCGGAATCGGTTGCTTTGCAGGAGCTTGGTAACGGCTGGCGCCACGCTTGGGTGCAGGTTTTTTCTTGGCAGCCAACTTACATACGCTCCAGAGTTTCCAGACCCAAGAGTTCCAGGCCTTGCTTGAGAGTGCGGCCGGTCAGCGCGGCGAGGCGCAGGCGGCTTTGCATTTGCGCCGGGGTTTCAGCGCTGAGGATCGGGCAGTTCTCGTAGAAGCTGGAGAACAGGCCGGCAACGTCGTACAGGTAAGTGCAGAGGATGTGCGGGGTGCCTTTCTCGGCCACGTTGTTCAGTATTTCACCGAATTGCGCGAGTTTGGCAGCCAGCTCATGTTCATGCGCGGCGTCCAGGACGATCTGCCCTTCGACTTCGCTGAAGTCCTTGCCGAGCTTGCGGAACACGCCCGCCACGCGGGTATACGCGTACAGCAGGTACGGCGCGGTGTTGCCTTCGAAGTTCAGCATCAGGTCGAAGTTGAAGCTGTAGTCGCTGGTGCGGTGCTTGGACAGGTCGGCGTATTTCACCGCGCCAATGCCCACGACCTTGGCGATGTTGCGCAGCTCGGCCTCGGCCAGCTCCGGGTTCTTGTCCTTCACCAGGGTGTAGGCGCGTTCCTGGGCTTCGGTCAGCAGGTCGATCAGCTTCACGGTGCCGCCATCACGGGTCTTGAACGGACGGCCATCGGCGCCATTCATGGTGCCGAAGCCCATGTGTTCCATTTCCATCGGGTGCGTCACGAAGCCGGCCTTGCGGGCGACCGCGAACACTTGCTGGAAGTGCAGGGCCTGGCGCTGGTCGACAAAATACAGCGCGCGATCAGCCTTCAGCTTGCCGCTGCGGTAACGCACGGCCGCCAGGTCGGTGGTCGCATAGAGGTAGCCGCCATCCGCCTTGACGATGATCACCGGCAGCGGGTCGCCGTCGGCGTTCTTGAATTCGTCGAGGAACACGCACTGCGCGCCGTTGCTCTCGACCAGCAGGCCGGCGGCCTTGAGGTCGTTGACCACGTTGATCAGGTCGTCGTTGTAGGCGCTTTCGCCCATCACGTCGGCCATGGTCAGTTTGACGTTCAGCAGTTCGTAGATTTTCTGGCAGTGGGACAGCGAGATGTCCTTGAACTTGGTCCACAGCGCCAGGCAGTCCGGGTCGCCGGCTTGCAGCTTGACCACCAGGCCACGGGCGCGGTCGGCGAACTCTTCGGATTCGTCGAAGCGTTGCTTGGCGGCGCGGTAGAAGTTTTCCAGGTCAGACAGCTCGTCGCTGGTGATCGGGTTTTCCTGCAAGTACGCCATCAACATGCCGAACTGGGTGCCCCAGTCGCCCACGTGGTTCTGGCGGATCACTTCGTCGCCGAGGAATTCCAGCACGCGGGCCACGCCGTCGCCGATGATGGTCGAGCGCAAGTGACCGACGTGCATCTCTTTTGCCAGGTTCGGTGCCGACAGATCGACAACCGTGCGTTGCACCGGGCCGGCCTTGCGTACGCCGACGTGCTCGTCGGCCAACGCGGCGTCGAGGCGCGTAGCCAGGGCCTGGGTGTTCTGGAAGAAGTTCAGGAAGCCAGGGCCGGCGATTTCGGTCTTGGTGACGTTCTCGTCGGCCGGCAGTGCGGCGATGATTTTCTCGGCCAGATCCCGCGGCTTCATGCCTGCAGGCTTGGCCAGCATCATGGCGATGTTGCTGGCGAAATCGCCGTTCTTCTTGTCGCGGGAGTTTTCCACCTGGATCGCCGGCGACAGGCCTTCAGGCAACACACCTTCGTTGACGAGTTGGGTGATGGCTTGTTGGATCAGCTGGCGAATGGTGTCTTTCATGGTCTTCTCTTTCGACCGCAAGCGCGGCGGCGCTTCGATGCGCTGGTGGAAAAACTGGGCATTATCCGTTGCGAAGGCGGGCTTGCCAACCATTGTAGGTTCATTGCGGACTTACGGCGGATGATTCCCTTTTGGCGAGGGAGCTTGCTCCCGCTGGGGCGCGTAGCGGTCCTAAATCAGTCGCCTTAATCTGTCTGGCGGTTCTCGGTTGGCAGTTTTGCGGCCGCTTCGCAACCGAGCGGGAGCAAGCTCCCTCGCCACTGGGTTTCAGTATAAATCCACAGGGTCGACATCCAGCGACCAGCGCACCGCCCGCCCGCTCGGCATCTGCTCCAGTACCAGCAACCAATTGGCCAGTAACCGATGCAGCGGCGCCCGCGCCGTCGCTTGCAGTAACAACTGCGCGCGATAACGCCCGGCCCGGCGTTCCATCGGCGCCGGCACTGGCCCTAGCAGCTCGATCCCGGTCAGGTTCTGTTCGGCCAGCAACCGTTCAGCCTCACTGCATGCTTCATCCAGAAACCCTTCCGCCTGCCCCGGTTTGTGCGCTTCCGCCCGCAGCAGCGCCAAATGCGCAAATGGCGGCAAACCGGCAGAACGCCGCTCGCTCAGCGCCTGCTCGGCAAAGGCGAAGTAACCTTGTTCGGTCAATTGCACCAGCAGCGGATGATCCGCCAGATGCGTCTGGATAATCACTTTGCCCGGCTCTTCAGCCCGGCCCGCACGTCCGGCCACCTGAACGATCAGTTGCGCCATGCGCTCGCTGGCGCGGAAGTCGCCGGAGAACAGTCCGCCGTCGGCATCGAGAATCGACACCAGCGTTACCCGTGGAAAGTGATGCCCTTTGGCAAGCATCTGCGTGCCCACCAGAATGCATGGCTGACCCTTCTGAATGGTCGCGAACAACTGATTCATCGCGTCCTTGCGCGATGTGCTGTCGCGGTCGACCCGCAGCACCGGCACGTCCGGAAACAGGATGGCCAGGCGTTCTTCGGCACGTTCGGTGCCGGCGCCGACGGGTCGCAAGTCGACCTTGCCGCATTTCGGACAGTGCCGGGGCACGCGTTCGACGTAGCCGCAATGGTGGCAGCGCAGTTCGCCGGAGCGCTGGTGCACGGTCATCCGCGCATCGCAGCGCTGGCATTCGGACATCCAGCCACAGTCGTGGCACAACAGCGTCGGCGCGAAACCTCGACGGTTGAGAAACACCAACACTTGTTGGCCGGCTGCGAGTGTCTGGCCAATGGCTTGCTGCATTGGCCCGGAAATACCGCTGTCGAGCGGGCGACTTTTCACATCCAGGCGAAGGAAGCGCGGTTGCTTCGCGCCGCCCGCCCGCTCGTTCAGCCGTAGGAGGCCGTACCGACCGGTGTAGGCGTTGTGCAGGCTTTCCAGCGAAGGCGTGGCAGAGCCGAGCACGATCGGGATGTTTTCCTGTCGTGCGCGCACCAATGCCAGGTCGCGGGCGTGATAGCGCAGGCCTTCCTGCTGTTTATAGGAGCCGTCGTGCTCTTCGTCGATGATGATCAGGCCGGGATTTTTCATCGGTGTGAACAGCGCCGAGCGGGTGCCGATAATAATGTCGGCGTCGCCATCCCGGGCGGCGAGCCAGGCTTCAAGACGCTCGCGGTCGTTGACCGCCGAGTGGATCAGCGCGATGCGCGCATTGAATCGTTGCTCGAAGCGCGCCAGGGTTTGCGGGCCGAGGTTGATCTCCGGGATCAACACCAGTGCTTGCTTGCCGGCTTCGAGGGTTTCACGAATCAGCTGCAAATAGACTTCGGTCTTGCCGCTGCCGGTGACGCCGGCCAGCAGGAACGCGTGATAACTGTCGAACCCGGCGCGAATCGCTTCATAAGCGGCGCGTTGCTCAGGGTTGAGCGGCAACTCGGGTTGCGCCAGCCAATGCTCGTGGCGCGCGCCGGGAGCGTGCTTGCGGATTTCGACTTGCACCAGGTCCTTGGCCAGCAGCAGGTCGAGGCTGTCCTTGCTCAGCATCAGTTTGCTCAGCAATTGATGAGCGACGCCGTGGGGATGCTGGGCCAGTGTCGCCAGCGCTTCACGCTGACGCGGGGCGCGGGCGATACGCGGGTCATCGAGGCTGGCGCCAGGCGCGGCGGACCAGAAACGTTCCTGGCGCGCTTCGGCCAGCTCACCCTGACGCAACAACACCGGCAGCGCCCAGCTCAAGGTGTCGCCGAGGCTGTGCTGATAATACTGAGAGGTCCACAGGCACAGCTTGAATAATGCGGGTGGCAAGGGCGGTGTGGCGTCGAGCAGGGCCAGGGCCGGTTTGAGTTTTTCTGCCGGTACTTCACTGGTGTCGGTGACCTCCACCAGAATCCCGATCATCTCCCGCCGGCCGAACGGCACCCGCAAGCGCATGCCCGGTTGCAACTGGTCGCGCAGGACCCCGGCAGGGGCGCGGTAATCGAACAGGCGGCGCAGGGGCGAAGGCAGGGCGAGGCGCAGAATGGCGTCGGGCACGCGGCTATTTTCTCGATGATTGAGCGGTGAGGAAGGCCGGGAGCCTAGCAGACGGTCGGTCTCAGCGACAGCTTGCGTGATTGAGATTGTCTGGTAGAATCCGCGGCCTAATTACGTGCGGTATTCAACAATGGTGTTGAGTGGCGGCACGCTAGCCTGAGGAATTCATCATGAAAGCCGATATCCATCCAACATACGAAATCACCGCAGTTACCTGCAGCTGTGGCAACAAGTTCGAAACTCGTTCGAACCTGGCCAAGCCTCTGGCGATCGACGTATGCAACGAGTGCCACCCGTTCTACACCGGTAAGCAGAAGACTCTGGATACTGGCGGCCGTGTACAGCGCTTCGCAGACCGCTTCGGTGCTTTCGGCAAGAAGCCTGTTGCTGCAGCAGAGTAAGGTTCGAAAGCCCCATGGGCTTTACCTTGCTAATGAAAAAGGCGTCCCTCGTGGGCGCCTTTTTTGTGTCCGCGATTTGGTTCTCGGGCGCCCAGGCCTTCTGCCCTGTGCCGAGTGGGCTGGCGTCGGTCGCGGTGCAACGCGTGGTGGATGGCGACACAGTGCGCCTGAGCGATGGCCGCAGTGTGCGCATGATTGGCTTGAATACGCCGGAGCTGGGCAAGCAGGGCCGCTCCGACGAGCCGTTCGCCGTGGCGGCGCGCAAACGTCTGGAAGCCTTGGTGGCTGCCAGCGACGGGCGGGTCGGCGTGCTCCCGGGTAAAGAGAGCAAGGATCACTACGGTCGCACCCTTGCACATCTCTATGGCGCCGATGGCGTCAACCTCGAGGCGCAGATGCTCGCTGAGGGCCTTGGGTTTCAGGTGGCGGTCGCGCCGAATGTCGATCTGGTCACCTGTCAGCAAGCGGCAGAACACAGTGCGCGACAGGCCGGGCTCGGCGTTTGGCGTCAGTCACCTGTACTGAAAGCGGAGCAGATCAACGCGTCCGGTTTCGCCGTGGTCAGTGGGCGTGTGAGCAAGGTTCAGCGCAATCGCGGCGGCGTTTGGATCGAGTTGCAGGATTCGCTTGTACTGCGAGTTGCACCCAATTTACTGGGGCAGTTCGACGTCGCGGCGCTGGAGCGCCTGAAGGGCAAGCAGATCGAGGCACGTGGCTGGGTGGTGGACCGTTCCCGCCGTGGCGGATTGAAACAGGGGCAGGCGCGCTGGCTCCTGCCTCTGACCGATCCGGCGATGCTGCAAGCGGCGCCCTGATAAAAAATTGTAGACATTTTTTATGTCGATTGTGAACAGTCTATCCCTTATGTTCCGTGGCTCTTGGCCCAAAGTCGTAGGGCCGGGCGCTTGACAGGGGTGACTGGTCAGTCTTGTGGGGACTTTGCGAGGCGCGTATCCTCGCTGACCAGTCTGTCCAACAGTAAAAGCGGAATGCCCCCATGTCTGATCTGAAAACTGCCGCTCTCGAATATCACGCCCATCCTCGTCCAGGTAAGCTGAGTGTCGAGCTCACCAAGGCCACCGCTACCGCCCGCGACCTGTCGCTGGCCTACAGCCCCGGCGTAGCCGAACCAGTACGCGAAATCGCTCGCGACCCTGAACTGGCCTACAAATACACCGGCAAAGGCAACCTGGTTGCAGTCATTTCCGATGGCACCGCGATTCTGGGCCTGGGCAACCTCGGCCCGTTGGCTTCCAAGCCCGTGATGGAAGGTAAAGGCGTGCTGTTCAAGCGCTTCGCCGGCATCGACGTATTCGACATCGAAGTCGATTCCGAAAGCCCGCAAGCCTTCATCGACACCGTTAAGCGTATCTCCATTACCTTCGGTGGCATCAACCTGGAAGACATCAAGGCGCCTGAGTGCTTTGAGATCGAACGTGCTCTGATCGAGCAGTGCGACATTCCAGTGTTCCACGATGACCAGCATGGCACCGCGATCGTGACCGCGGCCGGTATGATCAACGCCCTGGAAATCGCTGGCAAAACCCTCGCCGACGCCAAGATCGTCTGCCTGGGCGCCGGTGCTGCCGCCATCTCCTGCATGAAATTGCTGGTGAGCATGGGCGCCAACATCGAAAACATCTACATGGTCGACCGTACCGGTGTGATCCACTCCGGCCGTGACGACCTGAACCAGTACAAGGCTGTCTTCGCTCACGCGACCGACAAGCGCACCCTGGCAGATGCCCTGCAAGGCGCGGACGTGTTCGTTGGCCTGTCCGGCCCGAACCTGCTGAGCGCTGAGGGCCTGAAGTCCATGGCGGCCAACCCGATCGTATTCGCGTGCTCGAACCCGGATCCGGAAATCGCCCCGGAACTGGCTCACGCTACCCGTGACGACGTGATCATGGCCACCGGCCGTTCGGACTACCCGAACCAGGTCAACAACGTACTGGGCTTCCCGTTCATCTTCCGTGGTGCCCTGGACGTTCGCGCCAAGCGCATCAACGAAGAGATGAAAGTGGCGGCGGCCAACGCCCTGCGTGAACTGGCCAAACTGCCGGTTCCTCAGGAAGTGTGCGACGCTTACGGCGGCATCAAACTGGAATTCGGCCGTGAGTACATCATCCCGAAACCAATGGATGCCCGCCTGATCACCCTGATCTCCGATGCCGTGGCCAAGGCTGCGATCGAGACCGGTGTGGCCACCCTGCCGTATCCGAAGAACTACCCGCTGAAAAGCGTGGATGACGTGTTCAACGGCTAAGCCTTAGTCGCATCAAAAAAAGCCCCGGCTCTGGTGAGTCGGGGCTTTTTTGTGCCTGC
>NZ_CATKQN010000008.1:0-157660 GCF_949767765.1 Pseudomonas sp. IT-P171 | reverse complement strand
AGTGGTGGAGCCGGGGGGATTTGAACCCCCGTCCGCCAGTACTCCGCTGTCGGTACTACATGCGTAGCCGTGTCTATTAAGTTAACCCTCAGCGACCCGACGGGCAGGGTGCTTTGGGCGAGTTGTGTAAGTTTTAGCCGCTTCGTCCACAACGTACTGCACGGCGATTCTGTTCTATATGACAATCACTTTGGGTTTACAGACATCCCCTGATGATTGCTGGACCCGAAGGTACCAGAAGGGAAGGGCTAAGGCTGCTTACGCAGCGAGAGCGTATTCCCCGTAGGTTTCGTCATTGGCAACTATAGAAAGTTGCAACAGTGGATTTACGAGTTCTGTTACCAACTCGGCATGCACCTAAAGTTTCGCAACCGGCGTCGAATCCTAAACGGCCCCGAGCCTGCTGCTCCGTGAATCCAAGTGAGCAACAAGCCTGTGCAGTGTACGCCAACGCGGCTCAGAAGGCCAACCCGCGTTGGCCACCAGCGATTATGGATTGGGTTCATTGCGCAGTTTGTCAGCGAGTGCCGATGCCTGGGTGGCCTCGGTGACGCATTTTTTGTCGTCCCCGGAAGCCTGGGACGCTTCGGCGCTGGACATCAGTCTTTTGATCTCCATCGCGGTGTTGCTGGAGCTCGCCGGCAGTGAGTTCACTTTGCTTTTGAGCTCTTGAAGCTTGCTCGTGCAGAGGTTGTTGTCCGCAGCAAAGACGGGGGAGGCCAACATAGCAGCAGAAATGAACAGACCAGCGAGTGCGGTACGTTTCATGGATATCTCCTTGAACTGATGGTCTCGGTGCTGCCGTATGAGCGTGCGGCTCGGCCGAGGTCGGAAAATAAGCCACGATTGATCAGGCCTACTTAAAAGACTACGGCGTTGCGCAGGAATTCGGTTCTTGCAAAAAAGGCTATGGAAAAACTTTTTGATAGAACCAGACCCCAGTTGCACCAAAACCCGCACTTGGCGGGTTTTGGTGTGTTCATTGGGGTGACGCTGGGAGCTGCAGGATGGGGCTAGGGTTTGCCGCCGTCACTGGTCTTCTGAATGGACTGAATGGTTTTGGTGGTCTCGGCGACGCAATCATCAGTCCCTTCCTTGGTGCCTTTTGCATGATCAGCTTTGGCTTTCTTGACGCTGTCCATGACCTGTTCAGTCATATCCGGAGGAATCTGTGTCTTGGCATTTTCGATGGTTTTCAAGTTGACCGCGCAGAGGTCTTCCGCGGCAAACGACGGGGACGCCATCAGCGAGACAGTAACGAACAGACCTAACAGTACAGAACGTTTCATGAGTATCTCCTTGAACTGAGGTGCCAGGCATTTGCTGGCCATCAGGACGGGCTGCCAAGTTTGGGTAAGGCCCGGCAATGGCAGGGCTTAACCAGTGGACTACGACCGTGCGTCAGGGTTCTATTTTTCTTCAGAGGGCCCTCGCCCTAGTGACTCGGTCCACCAGATAGACCAGCCCGTGGTAGTCAATTCCCCCGTGTTGCGTCAGACCGATCTCACAGGTGCGGCTGGTGGAAATCCCTTCGCTGCACTGTTGCACCGCATCCTTGAGCGTGCGCAGTGAATGGGCGTTCAGCTCCGGCGTGGTAAAGCCCTTGTCGCCGGCAAATCCACAGCAGTGAATGCCCTCGGGAATGACCACGTTCTTGCTGCATTTACGCGCCAGATCAATCAGCGCCTGGCTCTCTCCCAAGTGTTGAGTGCTGCACGTGACGTGCACGGCGATGGGCGCTTCCTGTGGCGTGAATTCAAGCCGGTCCATCAAATGCGTACGGATGAAACGCACCGGATCGTACAGGTCCAGTCGAACATCACCCAAGTCCTGAACCAGGCGCAGCGTGCAAGGGCTGGTGTCGCAGTAGATCGGGTCGAGCCCGCCACGGCTGGCGTGCAGCAACGCGCCGATCAGTTCCTGGCGTTTGTGTTCGGCTTGCTCGGCGTAACCCTTGGAGGCGAACGGCTGACCGCAGCAGAGGCTGTCCTGATTGTCCGGAAAGACGACCTGGTAACCGGCTTTTTCCAGCAGGCCACGGGTTTTGTCGTACAGCGACATTTGTTCTTTATCACCCGCCGCAGGCCCCATCACCCGCGAGACGCAAGCGGCCAGGTACACCACTCGCGGACGCGCATCCGTTACGGTCGGGCTGAAGCGAATGGCCTTTTCCGGCTGCGGCATGGCGTTGGTCCATTGCGGGACCTGACCTTTGGACAGCTTCGTCAGCGTCGCCGAAAGTTTCGCCAGGCGTGGCGCCCCCAGCAGCATCCGCGCACCGTTAGCCACATGCAGGGTGAAACGCGCGCCTTGCAACGCGGTGGCGAAATTGCCTTCAAGCCAATTAGCAGTTTTCGTATGCGTTGCGTTACGGCTGCGGAGCTTTTTCACCAGCTCGCCGGTGTTGATTCCTACAGGACAACGCTGGGCGCACAAACCGGTGGCGGCGCAGGTGTCGATGCCCTGGTATTCATAAGCGGCTTCGAGTTCAGTGGTGTCCACGCCGGCGCGTTTTTTGGCCTGAATGTCCCGCCAGATCACGATGCGCTGGCGCGGGCTCAGGGTCAGGCCCTTCGACGGGCAAACCGGTTCGCAGAAACCGCACTCGATGCACTTGTCCACAATCTCGTCGGCGGCCGGCAGCGGTTTCAGGTTTTTCAGGTGGATCTGCGGATCGTCGCTGAGCACTACGTCGGGATTGAGAATGCCATTCGGGTCGAGCAGGCGCTTGAGCTGCCACATCAACTGGTAGGCATCGCTGCCCCATTCCAGTTCGACGAAGGGCGCCATATTGCGGCCGGTGCCGTGCTCGGCCTTCAGCGAACCGCCGAATTCCACGGCGACCAATTGCGCGACGTCATCCATGAACGCCTGATAGCGTGCGACTTCTTCCGGGTTGTTGAAGCCCTGGGTGAACACAAAGTGCAGATTGCCTTCCAGGGCGTGTCCGAAAAGAATCGCTTCGTCGTAGTGATGTTTGTCGAACAGCTCGATCAGACGGTTCACGCCGATGGCCAGTTGTTCCACCGGGAAGGTCACGTCTTCGATGATCACCGTGGTGCCGGTTTTGCGCACCGCACCGACGGCGGGAAAGGTGTCCTTGCGAATCGCCCACAGACGAGCGTTTTCCACGGGGTCTTCGGTGAAGTCGACCTGCTTCTCCACCGGGAATGAGGCCAGCGACGCCATGATTTGCGTCAGTTGCTCGTGCAGCAAAGTGGACGACGCGGCGCGGGATTCGATCAGCAGGGCGCAGGCATTGTTCGACAGGTGCTGTACGAAAGCCGGCATGCCGGGTTTGTTCTGCACCGATCGCAGACTGCGGCGGTCCAGCAGTTCCACGGCCGACACTGGTTGGCTTTTCAGCACGGTCACGGCATTGCAGCAGGTTTCCACATCCGGGAACACGATCAGCGCCGAGGCCTTGTTCGGGTGGTCGATCACGGTGTCGTAAGTCACGGCGCTGATGAACCCGAGGGTGCCTTCGGAACCCACCAGCAAGTGGCTCAAGATATCCACAGGCTCGTCGAAATCCACCAGGGCGTTGAGTGACAGGCCGGTAGTATTTTTCAGGCGATATTTGTGGCGGATTTTTGCGGCCAATTCGGAATTGGCGCGGGTCTCGCGGCCCAGCGCCGCCAGACGATCAAGCAGTGCTGCGTGGCTCTGGCGAAATGCCGTGAGACTCGCCGCATCTTCGGTATCGAGGCGGCTGCCGTCGGCGAGCACCAGGCGAATACCGGCCAGCGTGTGATAGGTGTTTTGCGCCGTGCCGCAGCACATGCCGCTGGCATTGTTGGCGACAATGCCTCCGATTTTGCAGGCATTGATCGACGCCGGGTCCGGGCCGATCTTGCGCCCGAACGGTGCCAGCCAGGCATTGGCCTGCGCGCCGATCACGCCCGGTTGCAGGCGGATTTGCGTGCCCTGGCCGCGGATCTCCCGACCGTTCCAGTTATCCCCCAGCACGATCAGCACTGAATCGCTGATGGCCTGGCCGGACAGGCTGGTGCCGGCGGCGCGGAAGGTCACCGGGACTCGATCCCGTTGCGCCAGTCCGAGCAGCGCCACCACTTCGTCTTCGGATTCGACACGGATCACCAGTTTCGGAATCAACCGGTAGAAACTGGCGTCGGTGCCGAAGGCCAATGTCGACAGTGGATCGTCGAAACGTCGGTCTTCAGGGATGAGTTTCTGTGCATCTCGCAGGAAAGCCGCCGGTAGACTCATTGGTCCTCCAGAATCAAAACCACCAGGTCTTTCGGACCGTGAGCGCCGTAGGCCAGGACCTGCTCGATGTCGGCGGTCTTCGACGGGCCGGAGACCAGCAGTGCGTTGGTCGGCATGCCTTGCGCCCAGTTGAATTCCTGCTGTACCTGATAGAAGTTATCGCGGATTTCACTGGCCTTGAGCAGGGCAAAATGCACCGGCGGCACCAGGCTCATCAAGCGCGGTTCTTCGCGTGTCGGCCAGACAATCAGACTGCCTGTGGCCGCGATAGCACCGAGGGTTCCGGTCAGGCTGGCGGGCGTGTCGTTGAACAGCTCGGCTTTCCATTCTTCGACCGGACGGTCGTAGGACTTGAGCGTTGGGAGCCCCGGATTTTTCTCCCAGTGCTGAGCGACACGTTGACCGTGAGGCGTCGTCGGCGCGATCAGCAGGCTCGGCAATTGGCGATCTCGAAGCAATTGTGCGAGCAGGGCGGGCCAGCCTTCGCCGGAGGTCAGATGGATTTCCGTGTGGACCGCTTCCATCAGTTTGCGCAATTGCGGAATGCGTTGCTCGGGCGCGTAGGTGTAGGGCGCTGTCACCAGTTCGACGTCGAATTCGTCCGGCACGGGCGTGGTGCCGGTCAGACTATTGCGTAACTTGGCGAGGATATTCTGTTTGGCGCTCATCGGCGGTCTCCCTGTTTGGCCAGATGCTCGCGGGCCATGTCGTGCAGTGAGCGGGCAGCGGGTTTCGGGGCGCTGTGGTTTTGCGTCCACGGGCCAACGTTGCTCGGTGCGAGGGCGCGCAGTCGTGTAGCGAAAAAGCCGAACAGCCGGTACAGCGTCGGCGAGCTGTTGAGCTTTGCCCAGGCATTCCAGATAAAGCGTTCCTTGCGCGAATATTTGCTGCCCTGGCCGCGCATGACTTGATGCGGACTGTCCGGGGCTTTGACGTTCTCTTCCCGTAGGCGACGCAGCAAAGCGGGGATAGGAATTTTTACCGGGCACACTTCACCGCAAGCACCGCACAACGACGATGCGCTCGGATGGTCCGGGACATTCGCCAGGCCGACCATGTGCGGGGTGATGATTTTTCCGATCGGCCCAGGGTAAACCTCCCCATAGGCGTGGCCGCCGATTCGAGTGTAGACCGGGCAATGATTCATACAGGCGCCGCAGCGAATGCAGTTCAGGGTCTGGCGCAATTCACTGTCGGCAAAGGCCTGGCTGCGACCGTTGTCCAGCAGCACCAGATGCACTTCCTGCGGGCCGTCGAGTTCATGGGCCTTGCGCGGGCCGGAGATCATGTTGACGTAGGTGGTGATGGGCTGGCCGAGCGCTGAGCGGGTCAGCAGCGACAACAGGGGCACCACGTCGCGCAGGTTTTCCACGACTTTTTCGATGCCGGTGACAGCGATGTGCACCGGCGGCACCGTAGTCGTCATGCGCCCGTTGCCTTCGTTTTCCACCAGCAGCAGGGTGCCGGTTTCGGCCACGGCGAAGTTGACGCCGGAGACGCCGATGTCCGCTTCGAAGAATTTCTGTCGCAAGACTTTGCGACCGATCTGAATGAGTTGGTCAACGTCCTTGGTGTACTCCACGCCAAGTTTGTCGTGGAACAAGGACGCGACCTGACCGGCATTCTTGTGGATCGCCGGCATAATAATGTGTGAAGGCTTCTCGTGGTCGAGCTGGACGATGTACTCGCCCATGTCCGATTCCAGGCATTCAATGCCCCGATCAGCGAGGAAATGGTTCATTTCCATTTCTTCGCTGACCATCGATTTGCCCTTGATCACTTGCCGCCCCTCGTGAGCGCGGATGATCGAGAGGACGATGCCATTGGCTTCGTCCACCGTTTCCGCCCAGTGCACTGTCACACCGTTGCGGGTCAGGTTCCGTTCAAGTTGCTCGAGCAGGTCGGGCAACTTCGATAACGCACGGGCGCGGACCGCATTGCCCAGTGCTCGCAAATGTTCTCTTTCGTGGGCATCGCTGAAGGACGCTGCCCGTTTTGTCATCAGTGAATCCATCGCAGTGCGAAAGTTGTTTCGCAACTGCTTGTCACCCAGCGCGGTGTGAGCGCGGGTGCGGAAATCTTCTTCTACGGCAACCGTAGGAATAATCGCGGAAGCGTTCATTGGCCGCCTCCGGTTCGCTGCCAGAGGAAGCTGGCCAGATGCTGACCGCGTAACGCTTCCTTCTGTTTCTCCAGCGAGCCGTTGATGTTCATCAGGCAACCGCAGTCGGCACTGAGTACCTTGTGCGCCCCGGATTCCTTCAACGACCGGGTCTTGTCAGCCACCATCGCGCCGGAAATGTCCGGCATACGGACGCTGAAAGTCCCACCAAAGCCACAGCATTCACTTTCATGGCTATGGTCGACACGTTCCACATTGCCCAGCTGCGCCAACAACTCGCGGCCGTGCAAGTGGGTGTTCATCTCACGACGTGCCGAGCACGAGGTGTGCAGCGCCACTTTTACCGGTTCGCCACTGTCCTTGAGCTGCACCTTGCAGACGAACAACAGAAACTCGGCCAACTCGTAAGTCCGGGCTGCCAGGGCCTGAACCTGTTTCAGTGTTTGCGGCTCGTCCTTGAACAAGTCGGCGTAGTGTTCGCGCAACATGCCGGCACACGATCCCGACGGCACTACCACTGGATAATCGCCAGCGAACAGCGCCAATTGCGAGCGTGCAACGGCCCGGGCCTGGTCGGTGTAACCAGAGGTGTAGGCCGGTTGCCCGCAACAGCTTTGCCCCTGCGGGTACTCGACACGGATGCCTTCGCGTTCCAACAGGTGAATCGCGTCCATTCCGGCTTCCGGGTAGAACAAATCCACCACGCAGGTCCCGAACAGGTAGACCCGTGACGGTTTTTCGCCGGGGTATTGCCGAGGCTCGGGCAGTGGCGGGGCGACGCGTGTTGCGTTCGGCACGGCGTTGTAAAAAAGCTCGCTCATCAGGCGTGTCTCCGGGTGGGCCCGGTTATCCGTCCGCTGAGGCTGCTGAATATAGTGAGTGATGCTTTCAGCAGCCTTACAGACCGGGTTGTGAATAGCTGACGCCGGAATCGTGGTCCGGCGTCGGTTTTTGCGTTTTTTCTCGTAGTACTTAGTGCACCAGCATGCCGGTGAACCAGTAGGCCTGAGCCAACGTGATCAAGCCGACGATTGTTGCAAAGAACAGACTGTGCTTGAGGGTGAAGCGGAACAGATCCGACTCCTTGCCCACCAGCCCGGTCGCGGCGCAGGCCACGGCGATCGATTGTGGCGAGATCATCTTGCCGGTGACGCCGCCGCTGGTGTTTGCCGCGACCAGCAAGGTGTCGTTGACGCCGATCTGGTGTGCGGTAGTCGCCTGCAACGAACTGAACAGCGCGTTGGACGAGGTATCGGAACCGGTGAGGAACACGCCCAGCCAGCCGAGGAACGGCGAGAAGAACGGGAACGCCGCGCCGGTGCCTGCCAGTACCAGTGCCATGGTCGAGGACATGCCCGAGTAGTTGGTGACGAAAGCAAACGCCAGCACCATACCGATGGACAGAATCGGCCAGCGCAGCTCGTAGAACGTCTCTCTAAAAGTGGTCAGACCAGTTTTGAGATTGATCTTCAGCACCAGCATCGAGATCAGCGCGGAGAAGAAAATCGCCGTGCCGGTCGCGGAAATCGGATCAAGTTTGAACACGGCCGGAATGGCGGTTGGCGCGGTCACGATCGGGGCGACCTTGATCACCATTTGATCGAGGTGCGGGATCGCGAAGTTGAACACCCAGCCGTACATCGAACCGCCGGCGGCAAACATCGCCTTGAACGGCTTCAGGGTCCAGATGGTGACCAATACGGTGAGGATCAGGAACGGCGACCAGGCCTTGAAAATTTCACCCAGGCTGTAAGGCGAAGCCACGGTTGTGCGCGGCTGGCCGAAACCGCCGGCGCTGGCAGTCACAACGGAGGCCGAGACCGCGCCTGCGATGTGTTGGCCTGCAGCGCGTTTTGGCTGCCAGACTTTCAGGAACAGCGTCAGGGAGATCAGGCTGGCCAGGGCCGAGGTGATGTCCGGCAACTCAGGGCCGATGAAGTTCGACGTGAAGTATTGGGTGATGGCAAAGCTCAAGCCGGCCACCAGCGCTGCCGGCCAGGTTTCCCGCACGCCGCGCAGGCCATCCATCATGAACACCAGCCAGAACGGCACGAACAGCGACAGCAGCGGCAATTGGCGGCCGGTCATGGCGCCGATCTTGAATGCATCGATACCAGTCACTTGCCCGGCGACGATGATTGGAATCCCCAGGGCACCAAACGCCACCGGCGCGGTGTTGGCGATCAGGCACAGGCCTGCGGCGTACAGCGGATTGAAGCCCAGTCCTACAAGCAGTGCGGCAGTAATCGCTACCGGTGCGCCGAAACCGGCTGCACCTTCAAGGAACGCACCGAAGCAGAAACCGATCAGCAACACCTGCAAGCGCTGGTCGTCGGTGATCGACAGGACGGAGCTGCGAATCACCTCGAACTGACCGCTCTTGACCGTCAGCTTGTAGAGGAAAACCGCTGCCACGATGATCCACGCAATCGGCCACAAGCCGTAGGCGAAGCCATACCCGGCGGCGGCGAATGCCATGTCGACCGGCATCTGGAAAGCGAAAATGGCCACGGCGATGGACAAGGCCAGCGTGATGCTGCCCGCCACGTGCCCTTTGAGCCGGAACACGGCCAACGCCAGAAAGAAAAACACGATGGGAATGACGGCCGCGAGCGCGGAAAAGCCGAGGCTGCCGAGCGGGGTATAGAGCTGTTGCCAGGTTTGCATATGGGGTGGCCCCTAATTGTTGTTGGTCATGCACTGTCAGCGTTCTTGGTTAATTGGTAATACCAATTTACAATCGCTGTTCGCTAGGGTAAAAGCCTTGTAGGCGGTGTGTCAATTTGCCGCCCTAAAACTTTTGTCGAACACGCGCTGTGGTTTCCGAGTGATGCGCTCGAACAAATGCCGTCGGGTGGGTGCTGGCACAGCGCCGATAGGCCAGAATAGAGAGCCCGGCGAGCCGTCGGGATCGCGGAGATTTGAGTTATGGGGTTTGATCAAATTCGTCAGCGCCGTTTGTCTGACGATATTGTCGAGCGGCTCGAGGGGATGATCCTCGAGGGCACGCTGAAGGCAGGTGAGCGCTTGCCGGCAGAACGCGCGCTGGCCGAGCAGTTCGGTGTGTCACGCCCTTCGTTGCGCGAAGCGATTCAGAAGCTGGCGGCCAAGGGCTTGCTGGTCAGTCGCCAGGGTGGCGGAAATTATGTGGTGGAATCACTGGGCACGACGTTCAGTGATCCACTTCTTCATCTGCTGGAAAGCAACCCCGAGGCCCAGCGTGATTTGCTGGAGTTTCGCCACACCCTGGAAGCGTCCTGCGCCTATTACGCAGCGCTGCGCGCCACGGATGTCGACCGCGAGCGACTGACCGCGGCCTTTAATGAATTGCAGGATTGCTACACGCGCCACGATGAAGTGAGCCGGGCGGAAGAGGGCGCGGCGGATGCGAAATTTCACCTGGCGATTGCCGAGGCCAGTCACAACGCAGTGTTGCTCCACACGATTCGTGGACTGTTCGATTTGCTCAAGCGCAACGTGGTGACCAACATCGGTGGTATGTACAAACAGCGCACTGAAACCCGCGACATGCTGATCACGCAGCACCGCGAGTTGTACGTGGCGATTATCGAAGGAAGGGCGGAACAGGCGCGGGAAGTTTCCAGTCGACACATTTTGTATGTGCAGGAAGTACTGGAAGAGGTGCGTCAGGAAGTGCAGCGCATGGCCCGGGCGGAGCGGCGCAAGGGAATGTAGAGAGCGTCTGTGGCGAGAGCGCTTGCTCCCGCTGGGGCGCGAAGCGGCCCTCAAACCAGTCAATACAAGATTGTATTTACCGGTTTGCGACTGCTTCGCAGCCGAGCGGGAGCAAGCTCCCTCGCCACAAAACGCGCCGGGGTCGGAGAGCTACTCTTCCTTGCCCTTGTTGCGCACCGCACGCTGCAACTCGCGACCGGCGTCGCGTTCGCGTTCGGTATCACGCTTGTCGTATTCCTTCTTGCCCTTGCCCAGCGCGATCTCGCACTTGACCATGTGCTTGCTCCAGTACCAGGACAGGCACACGCAGGCGTAACCCTTTTGCTGCACGGCGGCGGCCAGCTTTTCCAGCTCGCGGCGGTTGAGCAACAATTTTCGGGTGCGCGTCGGATCAGCGATGACGTGGGTGCTGGCGGTCGTCAGGGGCGTAATGTGGCTGCCGAGCAGCCAGGCTTCGCCATCCTTGAGCAGTACATAACTGTCAACCAGCTGTAGCTTGCTTGCCCGCAGACTTTTTACTTCCCAGCCGGCCAGGACCAGACCAGCCTCGAACCGATGTTCGATGAAGTAATCGTGTCGCGCCTTTTTATTTTGCGCGATGGTCCCTGTTGGGTGTTTCTTCTGTTTAGCCATAGGGGCGGCATTATAGGGAGTTGCAAGCGAGTCGGCTACGGTGACGCAGCGTGCTTGAGCAGGTTGATTGAATCCCGGACAATGCGCCCTCTTTTTTCAATGCTTGGACGTGGTAACGATGTCGACAGACAAGGTTTCTGTCCACGGCAGTTGGGCTAGCCGTTGGGTCTTCATACTCGCCGCGACCGGTTCGGCCGTGGGCCTGGGTAGCATCTGGAAGTTCCCGTATATGGTCGGGGTCTACGGCGGCGGTGCGTTTGTTTTGATGTTCCTCGCCTGTATCGCACTGATCGGCGTGCCGGTCATGCTGGCGGAAACCCTGATCGGCCGGCGCGCCCGGCAAAGTCCGGCCAACGCCTTGAAGGTGCTGGCGCTGGAGGCGGGGCATTCGGGCAAGTGGTCCTGGGGCGCGTTCGCCGGGATGATCACGGCGCTGTTGATCCTGTCTTTCTATAGCGTCGTCGGCGGCTGGTCGCTGGATTACATCATCGACATGGGGCGCGGCGATTTTCAGGGGGCAGCGCCTGATCAGGTTGGCGCTTACTTTGGCAAAGTGATCGCCGATCCATGGCGACTGACACTTTGGCACACGATTTTTATGCTGCTGTCAGCCATTGTGATTGCCAAAGGCGTCGTCGCCGGGCTTGAGCGCAGCCTGCGCATCATGATGCCGTTGCTCTTTGTAATGATTCTGGTGTTGCTGGGCTACAGCATGACCACCGGCCATTTCATGGAGGGCGTGCATTTCATGTTCGACTTCCAACCGGAAAAAGTCCTCGACGGTTTACTGCCCGCCATGGGGCATGCGTTCTTCTCCCTGAGCGTGGGCGTGGGTTCGATCATGATCTACGGCGCTTACATGCCAAAGGATTCGTCGATTTCAGGCACTGTCGTCGGAGTAGCGCTGCTCGATACCTTTGTTTCTCTCGTGGCTGGCCTGGCGTTGTTCCCAATAGTGTTTGCTGCCGGCCTGAATCCGAGTGAAGGCCCTGGCCTGATGTTCGTGAGCCTGCCATTTGCCTTTGGTAACATAGCCTTTGGCCAGTTGATGGGCGTAGTGTTCTTCGTGCTGGTAGCGATTGCGGCCTGGAGTTCGGCGATTTCGTTGCTGGAGCCGATGGTGGCTTACCTGGTTGAGCGTACTAAAGTCAGTCGCGCCTGGGTGACATTCTGGCTGGCGTTCACGTGCTGGTTCGTCGGTCTGGGCACGGTGTTTTCCTTCAATATCTGGAAGCAAGCCAAATTTTTCGTGAACGAAGGCGGGATGTTCCATCTCTATCAATGGGGTGCGACCGGCGGCCTGGATTTCTTTGGTGTGATCGATTTCTTTACCTCGCGGATCATGCTGCCTCTCGGTGGTTTGTGTTTCGTGGTGTTTGCGGGCTGGGTGATGGGGCGTGAAGCGGTGCGCGACGAGTTGTCGATCCGCAGTCCCAGGCTGTTCACTCTGGCCCTGTTTTTGATGCGCTATGTAGCGCCCATCGGCATTCTCGTAGTGTTTGCCGCCCAGCTGTGGAAGTGACGCTGACATGACGACACACATTCAACGTTCGGCCCTGCTGCCGTATCCGGCGCAAGCGCTGTATGACCTGGTCAATGACGTGGCGCGTTACCCGGAGTTTCTGCCGTGGTGCTCGTCGGCCGAAGTCCTGGAAAGCTCTGAGGAGCATATGCGCGCGAGTGTAGGTGTGGCCAAGGGTGGACTCAGCCAGCATTTCGTGACGCGCAACACACTGGTGCACGGGCAATCGATCGAAATGAATCTCGAGGAAGGGCCGTTCACTCAGTTGCACGGCATCTGGGTGTTCAAGGCATTGACCGACAAGGCCTGCAAGATCAGCCTGGACCTTTCGTTCGACTACGCCGGGCCGATTGTCCGCGCAACGCTTGGGCCCTTGTTCAATCAGGCAGCCAATACGCTGGTGGATGCGTTCTGCCAGCGCGCCAAGCAAATGCATGGTTGAGGCCGTGATCGAGGTTGAGGTGGTGTATGCCGCCGTTGATCGTCAAGTGCTTCTGAGTGTGACAGTGCCAGCGGGGGCGACGGTGCGCGCGGCTTTGCTGGCGTCGGGAGTGGATCGCGAGTTCCCTGGGCTGGACCTGGCTGAATGCCCGGTGGGGATCTTCGGCAAGGTGGTCGCGGATCCCGACACTCGTCAGCTTCAGGCGGGGGATCGCATCGAGATTTATCGGCCGCTGCTGGCTGATCCGAAAGAGGTTCGCCGGCTTCGCGCCGCCAAGGCTGCCGAGGCGAAAGCACGGAATCAGTGATGCGCCAAACGCCAGGCAATAAAAAACCCGGACATTCCGGGTTTTTTATTGCGTCGCAAATTATTGCGGCGAGGTGTCCAGCGGTTCTGGCGTCGGGACAGGAACGGTTTCTACGCCGTCCACGTCCTTCTGGATCTGATCCAGCAACGAACCCGGCTTGACCGGTTTTTCCGGTTTCGGCTTCTCGGCGTTTTCTGCAGGTGCGGTCACGTTAGTGCCACTGTCCTTGCCGAGAATGGCTTCGTCCCGGCTCACGCCTGGCATGAAATCGCCAGAGAGGCTGACAAGTTGGTCATTTGGGTTGAAGATAACGCTGATGCGTTCCTGTTGGCGTTCACCGCCACCCGGTTGCAGGCTGTACAGATAATCCCAGCGATCGGCATGGAACGTGTCGGTCAGCAGAGGGTTGCCCATGATAAACCGTACTTGCCGACGGGTCATTCCCGGGCGTAACTGGTCTATCATGTCCTGCGTGACGACATTGCCCTGCTGGATGTCGATTTTGTAAACCCCGGGGAATGAACAACCGGCGAGTGCGAGCAGTCCCACAAAGGTGAAACTGGTTAGCAAGAGCTTGGTGTTTTGCATCGGTGGGCGACTTCCACTATCTTGGCTGGGACAACGTAAACGCCGATCATACCCGCATTAAGAGAAGCTGCGAAGCAGCATCGCGAGAAAGCTGACCATGGTTGAAAATAGCGAACTACGCAAAGCCGGCCTCAAAGTGACCCTGCCACGGGTCAAGATTCTTCAAATGCTCGATTCCGCCGAGCAACGCCACATGAGTGCCGAGGATGTTTACAAGGCGCTGATGGAGGCTGGTGAGGACGTCGGTCTGGCCACGGTTTACCGTGTACTGACCCAGTTCGAGGCAGCTGGCCTTGTGGTGCGGCACAACTTCGACGGAGGCCATGCGGTCTTCGAGCTGGACGACGGCAAGCATCACGACCATATGGTCAACGTCGAGACCAGTGAAGTGATCGAATTCTTCGACGAAGAAATCGAGCGTCTGCAGAAAGCCATTGTCGACAAGTATGGCTTTGAGATGGTTGATCACAATCTTGTGCTGTACGTGCGCAAGAAAAAGTAAGCATGTCGCGCGAACTTCAGGTTCGCGAAACGAGCGAAGGCGACCCCAGGGTCGCCTTCGTGCTTTCTGCCGTTCCTAGATTTTTGCGGTAACGACCATTTTTTTCGCGTGTGCCAAAGATTCCTTGGTCAGGTCGATACCCCCCAGCATCCGGGCGACTTCTTCGACACGATCATTCTTGCTGAGTTTGGAGACGGCCGTGTGGGTCGCATCCTCGCCACGGACCTTGTGCACAAATAGATGCTGATGTCCCTGCGCCGCCACTTGTGGCAAGTGAGTCACCGTCAACACCTGCCCGCGCTCGCCAAGACGACGCAACAGTTGGCCGACAATCTCAGCGGTCGGTCCGCCGATACCCACGTCCACTTCGTCGAATACGAGGGTTGGTACGCGTGAAGTCTGCGCGGTGATCACCTGAATCGCGAGGCTGATCCGCGATAACTCACCGCCCGAGGCTACTTTTGCCAGGGCTTTCAAGGGCTGGCCGGGGTTGGCACTGACCAGCAGTTCTACCTGTTCGAGCCCGTTAGGCAGCAACTCATCGCTGCTGTTGGGCCGCAGCTCGATGGTGAAGCGACCGCCAGGCATGCCCAGTCGCTGGATTTCCTGCTCCACGGCGCTGGCCAGGCTGCTTGAGGCCTGGTGGCGCAAATCGCTCAATTCCCGCGCCTTCTCCTGATAGTGGCGGGCATAGGACGCCAGCTCGTCACTCAGTCGTTCGATGGATTCGTCGTTCGCATTCAACGTTTCGATTTCATCCAGCAATCGCTGCTGCATCTCGGCCACCTCGGTGGGCTGGATGCGGTGCTTGCGGGCCATGGTGTAGATCGCATCGAGGCGTTCTTCCAGGTATTGCAGGCGCGCCGGATCGGCATCGAAGTTATCGAGGAAGCGGTTCAGCTCGCCCACGGCTTCTTCAACCTGGATCTGCGCACTGGTCAGCAGGCTGCTGGCTTCGCCCAGCGCGCCAATCGAGTTGTTCACGCTCGACAGGCGATTAAGGCTGGCGGTCAGGGCGTTCAGGACATTGCCGGAATCACTTTCGCTGCATTGCTCGACCACTTGTCGGCAGATGCCCAGCAAGGTCTCGGCATTGGTCAGGTTTTTGTGTTCCTGCTCCAACTGCTCCAGTTCGCTTTCGCCGAGGCCGAGGTTTTCCAGTTCTTCGAGTTGATAGCTCAGCAATTGATGGCGGGCGCGCTGCTCATCACCGGAGTTGGACAGGCGTTCCAGTTCCTGGCGCGTCTGGCGCCAGCGCTGGGCGGCGAGCTGAACCTGGCGGGCAAGGTCGGTGGCGCCGGCGTACTCGTCGAGCAGGCGGCGGTGAGTGTCGGTCTTGAGCAGGGATTGGTGTTCGTGCTGGCTGTGGATATCAATCAGTAGCTCGCCCAGGGACTTGAGATCCCCGAGGGGGCAGGGCGTGCCATTGATATAGCCGCGCGAGCGTCCTTCGGCGGTGATCACCCGGCGAAGGATGCACGGGCCATCGCTTTCGAGGTCGCGCTCGGCCAGCCAGGCACTGGCTTCCGGAATGTCGACCAGGTCGAAGGTGGCCAGGATGTCGGCCTTGTCGGCGCCGGGGCGGACGACGCCACTGTCGGCACGATCACCGAGGGTCAGGCCGAGGGCGTCGAGCATGATCGACTTGCCGGCGCCGGTTTCCCCTGTGATCACGCTCATCCCGCGATCGAGTTCGAGATCGAGATGTTCGACGATGGCGTAGTTGTGTACGGACAGGTGCACCAGCATAAAGGCCGCTCCCAGGCTTTAGGTCTGGTTATTTATACAGTGTTTTATTTGCGCCTGACAATGCCCTCGCTTAGCTTGATTTGCTTGATCCGACGAAATCGTCAGTGCATCGAGGAATGACAATGCAGCTGTTTTTTGTAGGGTTAATCACAGCAAACCCCTTGAAGCTGATTTTTGCGGCCCCATATAGCTGGGCAGAAGCGCGAGTTGAGCTCGCGGACGATATTGAAAGGAGAAATCTATGGCTGACGAACAGACAGTGGATACGCAAAATCAAGATGCCAACCAGGGCTCCGCGGCTTCGGGTGAAGACCTCGCGGCTCGTGTACAAGTGCTCGAAGAGCAACTGGCAGGCGCGCAGGATCAGGCTTTGCGTGTTGCCGCCGATCTGCAGAACGTCCGCCGTCGCGCTGAGCAGGATGTAGAAAAAGCGCACAAATTCGCCCTGGAAAAATTTGCAGGCGATTTGCTGCCGATCATCGACAGCCTGGAGCGTGGCCTGGAGTTGTCCAACCCGGACGACGAAAGCATCCGCCCTATGCGCGAAGGCATCGAGCTGACCCTGAAAATGTTCCAGGACACCCTGAAGCGTTATCAGCTGGAAGCGATCGATCCGCATGGCGAACCGTTCAATGCCGTTCTTCACCAGGCAATGGCCATGCAGGAAAGCGCTGACGTCGAGCCGAACAGTGTGCTCAAGGTGTTCCAGAAGGGTTATCAGCTCAATGGACGTCTGCTGCGCCCGGCCATGGTCGTGGTCAGCAAGGCCCCGGCACCTGTTTCGCCATCGATTGACGAGCAGGCTTGAAATTAGCCGCAAGGCCCCCATTTAGAAGTCAAGCGTTTAAGTATTACCGCAGTTAGCCACCACTGCTGCGGCAACCAAATCCAAAGTTTCGGGAGAGTGAACATGGGCAAAATTATCGGTATCGACCTGGGGACTACCAACTCCTGCGTCTCCGTGCTTGAAAACGGCGTAGCCAAAGTAATCGAAAACGCCGAAGGCGCGCGTACCACGCCGTCGATCATCGCTTACGCCAACGACGGCGAAATCCTCGTGGGCCAGTCGGCCAAGCGTCAGGCAGTGACCAATCCGCACAACACCCTGTATGCGGTGAAGCGTCTGATCGGTCGTAAGTTCGACGAAGAAGTCGTGCAGAAAGACATCAAGATGGTCCCTTACAAAATCGCCAAGGCTGACAACGGCGATGCGTGGGTAGAAGTGAACGGCCAGAAAATGTCGCCGCCACAAATCTCGGCTGAAATTCTGAAGAAAATGAAGAAGACCGCCGAAGACTACCTCGGCGAGCCTGTGACCGAAGCGGTGATCACCGTTCCGGCCTACTTCAACGACAGCCAGCGTCAGGCGACCAAAGACGCCGGCCGCATCGCGGGCCTGGACGTTAAACGTATCATCAACGAACCGACCGCAGCCGCACTGGCTTACGGTATGGACAAAGCGAAAGGCGATCACACCGTGATCGTTTACGACTTGGGCGGCGGTACTTTCGACGTTTCCGTGATCGAAATCGCTGAAGTCGATGGTGAGCACCAGTTCGAAGTATTGGCCACCAACGGTGACACGTTCCTGGGCGGTGAAGACTTTGACATTCGTCTGATCGACTACCTCGTCGACGAATTCAAGAAAGAAAGCGGCATGAACCTCAAAGGTGACCCGCTGGCCATGCAGCGCCTGAAAGAAGCTGCTGAAAAAGCCAAGATCGAACTGTCTTCGAGCATGTCGACCGACGTGAACCTGCCGTACATCACTGCAGATGCCACCGGTCCTAAGCACTTGAACGTGAAAATCTCCCGCGCCAAGCTTGAAGCGCTGGTAGAAGACCTGGTTCAGCGCACCATCGAACCTTGCCGCATCGCTCTGAAAGACTCCGGCATTGACGTTGGCGCTATCAACGACGTGATCCTGGTGGGCGGTCAGACCCGTATGCCACTGGTTCAGAAGTTGGTGACCGAGTTCTTCGGTAAAGAAGCACGTAAAGACGTGAACCCGGACGAAGCCGTTGCCATGGGTGCTGCTATCCAGGGCGCCGTATTGGCCGGTGACGTGAAAGACGTTCTGCTGCTCGACGTCAGCCCGCTGACCCTGGGTATCGAAACCATGGGTGGCGTGATGACCGCGCTGATCGAGAAAAACACCACGATTCCTACCAAGAAATCGCAAGTGTTCTCGACTGCCGACGACAACCAGGGCGCCGTGACCATTCACGTGCTGCAAGGTGAGCGTAAGCAAGCTGCTCAGAACAAGTCCTTGGGCAAGTTCGACCTGGCCGAGATTCCACCAGCACCACGTGGCGTGCCACAGATTGAAGTGACCTTCGATATCGACGCCAACGGCATCCTGCATGTCGGCGCGAAAGACAAGGCTACCGGCAAGACTCAGTCGATTGTGATCAAGGCCAACTCCGGTCTGTCCGAGGAAGAGATTCAGCAGATGATTCGCGATGCTGAAGCCAACGCCGAGGAAGACAGCAAGTTCGAAGCGCTGGCAGCAGCCCGCAACCAGGGCGACGCGCTGGTTCACTCGACTCGCAAAATGGTCGCAGACGCTGGCGATAAAGTGACGGCTGAAGAGAAGACTGCAATCGAAGCTGCCGTGGTTGCCCTGGAAGCCGCCGTTAAAGGCGACGACAAGGCTGCCATCGAAGCCAAGGTTGAAGAGCTGTCGAAAGTCTCCGCTCCAGTGGCGCAGAAGATGTACGCCGAACAGGCCCAGCCTGCTGAAGGCGCTGCACCGCAAGGCGAATCGGCTGAGAAGGCTGACGACGTTGTCGATGCCGAGTTCGAAGAAGTCAAAGACCACAAGTAAGTCAGTGGTCGTCCGGTTGACTGCCTTGCGGCGGTGACTGGTAGGATGTCGCCGCGCGGGAGCTTGCTCCCGCGTTGGCGTGTCTGGAGTACACGAATTTTTACAGCATGCGACAGCGTTTGTGTGTTGGCGGTATGGCCGAAGATGCTCCTGCTTTTCGGGCCGAAAGTACTGCAATGAAATCAAAGACCAGGATCGTTGAATTGACGTGAGTTGGGTCCGGGCCTGTATTGGGGCTCAACGAGTTTGGCGAGGCTCAGGAGGGGTTTGCCGAACGTCCTTAAGAGTGCAAAGACTTATGGCAAAGCGTGACTATTACGAAGTATTGGGTGTTGAACGAGGCTCAAGCGAAGGGGACCTGAAAAAGGCCTACCGTCGCCTGGCGATGAAGCACCACCCGGACCGTAATCCCGATGACAAAGCGTCGGAAGAAATGTTCAAAGAGGCCAACGAGGCCTACGAAGTGCTGTCCGATTCCAGCAAGCGCGCGGCGTACGACCAGTATGGTCATGCCGGTGTTGACCCAAGCATGGGTGGCGGCGGTGCCGGGTTTGGCGGTCAGAACTTCTCCGACATCTTTGGCGATGTCTTCAGTGACTTCTTCGGTGGCGGTCGCGGCGGTGCTCGTGGCGGCGCTCAGCGCGGCAGCGACTTGCGCTACACCCTGGAGCTGAATCTGGAAGAGGCGGTGCGCGGTACTACCGTTAACATCCGCGTTCCGACACTGGTCAACTGCAAGCCATGCGATGGCTCCGGTGCCAAGAAAGGCTCCTCGCCGGTTACCTGCCCGACGTGCGGCGGTATCGGTCAGGTCCGCATGCAGCAAGGTTTCTTCTCGGTGCAGCAGACCTGCCCGCGCTGCCATGGTCAGGGCAAGATCATTTCCGATCCATGCACCTCCTGCAACGGTGACGGTCGCGTCGAAGAGTACAAGACCCTTTCCGTGAAAGTGCCGGCCGGTGTCGACACCGGTGACCGCATTCGTCTGTCCGGCGAAGGCGAGGCGGGTGCCCAGGGCGGTCCGACTGGCGACCTGTACGTGGTGATCAATGTGCGCGAGCACGCGATCTTCCAGCGCGATGGCAAGCACCTGTTCTGCGAAGTACCGATCAGCTTCGTCGACGCGGCGCTGGGTGGCGAGCTGGAGATTCCGACCCTCGATGGTCGGGTCAAACTGAAAATCCCTGAAGGGACTCAGACCGGCAAACAATTCCGTGTGCGCGGCAAAGGCGTTGCGCCCGTGCGTGGTGGCGGTGCCGGTGACCTGATGTGCCGTGTGGCGGTAGAGACTCCGGTTAATCTGGGTCGTCGTCAGCGCGAATTGCTGGAAGAGTTCCGCAGTTCGCTGGCGGACGACAACAGCCATTCGCCGAAAACCACCGGTTGGTTCGAAGGCGTGAAGCGCTTCTTCGGCGATCTGTAAGGAGTGAGCATGCGACGTATAGCTGTGATGGGCGCTGCTGGCCGCATGGGCAAAATCCTGGTCGAAGCCGTGCAGCAACGCGCGCCGCAGACAGGTCTGACGGCCGCCATCGTTCGCCCCGGCAGCACTCTGATTGGTGTGGATGCCGGTGAGCTGGCTTCGTTGGGGCGTATCGGTGTGCCGTTGTCCGGTCATGTCGAGGCGGTCGCGGATGAGTTCGATGTGTTGATCGATTTCACGCTGCCGGAAGTCATGCTGAAAAACCTGGCTTTCTGCCGCAAGGCAGGCAAGGCCATGGTGATCGGCACAACGGGGCTCGATGCTGCGCAGAAGCAATTGCTGGTCGAGGCGGGCAAGGACATTCCTGTCGTGTTCGCGGCCAACTTCAGTGTCGGCGTGAATCTGTCGCTGAAGCTGCTCGACATGGCTGCTCGCGTGCTGGGTGATGAGGCGGATATCGAAATCATCGAGGCTCATCATCGGCACAAGATCGACGCGCCTTCAGGCACGGCCCTGCGCATGGGTGAAGTGATTGCCAGCGCACTGGATCGCGATTTGCAGAAGGTCGCGGTCTACGGGCGTGAAGGCCACACTGGTGCGCGTGAACGGGAAACGATCGGTTTTGCGACGGTGCGTGGCGGTGATGTGGTCGGTGATCACACGGTGCTGTTCGCTTGTGAGGGCGAGCGCCTCGAAATCACACACAAGGCGTCGAGTCGCATGACTTTCGCCAAGGGTGCGGTGCGTGCGGCGTTGTGGCTGGACGGTCGTGAGCCTGGCCTTTACGACATGCAAGACGTGCTCGACCTGCGTTAAGATGCACCCGAAACCGGGTTCCGGCTCAACGATGGGGCCCGGTTTTATTACGCCAAGCGACGTCCTGTCGCATTCTCCGGCCTTTAAGGCTCATTGGCGGTAGACCAAAAAAGCCTTTTTCTGTAAGCTACAGCTTTAGTGTGTCCACTAAAAGCGCGCAGAATAATTCAGTGAAGAAGCGGGGTGACGTGTCCATACGTCACTCCGCTTTTTTACAACCTGCGATCGCCCTTTCAGGCTTTATTTACGGGAGGTCTTCTTGACTAAGCCAGCCATACTCGCCCTTGCTGATGGCAGCATTTTTCGCGGCGAAGCCATTGGAGCCGACGGTCAAACCGTTGGTGAGGTGGTGTTTAACACCGCAATGACCGGCTATCAGGAAATCCTTACCGATCCTTCCTACGCCCAACAGATCGTTACCCTGACTTACCCGCACATCGGCAACACCGGCACCACGCCGGAAGACGCCGAGTCCGACCGCGTCTGGTCCGCTGGCCTGGTTATCCGTGACCTGCCACTGGTTGCGAGCAACTGGCGTAACACGATGTCCCTGTCCGACTACCTGAAAGCCAACAACGTTGTGGCCATCGCCGGTATCGACACCCGCCGTCTGACACGCATCCTGCGTGAAAAAGGCGCACAGAACGGCTGCATCATGGCCGGTGACAACATTTCCGAAGAAGCGGCCATCGCCGCTGCCCAGGGCTTCCCTGGCCTCAAGGGCATGGACCTGGCGAAAGTCGTCAGCACCAAGGAAACCTACGAGTGGCGCTCGACTGTCTGGGACCTGAAAACCGACAGCCACGCGACCATCGATGCCTCCGAGCTGCCATACCACGTGGTTGCCTACGACTACGGCGTCAAGCTGAACATCCTGCGCATGCTGGTCGCGCGCGGTTGCCGCGTCACCGTGGTGCCGGCGCAAACACCTGCCGCTGATGTTCTGGCGATGAAGCCGGACGGCGTGTTCCTGTCCAACGGTCCTGGTGATCCGGAGCCTTGCGACTACGCGATCCAGGCGATCAAGGACGTACTGGAAACCGAAATCCCGGTGTTCGGTATCTGCCTCGGTCACCAGCTGCTGGCCCTGGCTTCCGGCGCCAAGACCTTGAAAATGGGTCATGGCCACCACGGCGCCAATCACCCGGTCCAGGACCTGGACACCGGCGTGGTGATGATTACCAGCCAGAACCACGGTTTTGCGGTAGACGAAGCGACCCTGCCCGCCAACGTCCGCGCGATTCACAAGTCGCTGTTCGACGGCACCCTGCAAGGGATCGAGCGTACCGACAAGAGCGCCTTCAGCTTCCAGGGTCACCCGGAAGCCAGCCCTGGCCCGAACGACGTAGCGCCTCTGTTCGATCGCTTCATCAACGAAATGGCCAAGCGACGCTGATCGCTGGCCTTGATGCAGCAAGGCCTGGGGGCGGTCCCGACACCGGCGACCCCTCCAGGCTTCACAGATTGAACAAGACGGCTTGCCGACTGACCTGCGGATTTGAGTGACAAACCCATGCCAAAACGTACAGACATTAAAAGCATCCTGATTCTCGGCGCTGGCCCGATCGTTATCGGCCAGGCCTGCGAATTCGACTACTCCGGCGCCCAGGCCTGCAAAGCCCTGCGCGAAGAGGGTTACCGCGTCATCCTGGTGAACTCCAACCCAGCGACCATCATGACCGACCCGGACATGGCCGACGCCACCTACATCGAGCCGATCAAATGGCAGACCGTTGCCAAGATCATCGAGAAAGAGCGTCCGGACGCGCTGCTGCCAACCATGGGCGGCCAGACCGCGCTGAACTGCGCACTGGACCTGGAGCGCGAAGGCGTTCTGGAGAAGTTCGGCGTAGAGATGATTGGTGCCAACGCTGACACCATCGACAAGGCTGAAGACCGTTCGCGCTTTGACAAGGCAATGAAATCCATCGGTCTGGACTGCCCGCGCTCGGGTATCGCCCACAGTATGGAAGAAGCCAACGCAGTGCTCGAGAAGCTTGGCTTCCCGTGCATCATCCGTCCGTCCTTCACCATGGGTGGCACGGGTGGCGGTATCGCTTACAACCGTGAAGAGTTTGAAGAAATCTGCGCCCGCGGCCTGGACCTGTCGCCGACCAAAGAGCTGCTGATTGACGAATCCCTGATCGGCTGGAAAGAGTACGAGATGGAGGTTGTCCGCGATAAGAAGGACAACTGCATCATCGTCTGCTCCATCGAAAACTTTGACCCGATGGGCGTGCACACCGGTGACTCGATCACCGTTGCTCCGGCACAGACCCTGACGGACAAGGAATACCAGATCATGCGTAACGCCTCCCTGGCGGTACTGCGCGAGATCGGCGTGGAAACCGGCGGCTCCAACGTCCAGTTCGGCATCTGCCCGGACACTGGCCGCATGGTGGTCATCGAGATGAACCCGCGTGTATCCCGCTCTTCGGCACTGGCCTCGAAAGCCACTGGTTTCCCGATTGCGCGTATCGCAGCCAAGCTGGCGATCGGCTACACCCTGGACGAACTGCAGAACGAAATCACCGGCGGTGCTACGCCTGCATCCTTCGAGCCGTCCATCGACTATGTCGTGACCAAGCTGCCACGCTTCGCGTTCGAGAAATTCCCGAAAGCCGACGCGCGCCTGACCACTCAAATGAAGTCGGTGGGTGAAGTCATGGCCATCGGCCGGACTTTCCAGGAATCCCTGCAGAAAGCTTTGCGCGGTCTCGAAGTGGGCGTTTGCGGCCTGGACGAGAAGCTTGACCTGAGCAATCCGGAAAGCATGAGCATCCTCAAGCGCGAACTGACCGTGCCGGGTGCCGAGCGTATCTGGTACGTGGCGGACGCGTTCCGCGCCGGTCTGTCGGTCGAAGACATCTTCGGTATGAACATGATCGACCCGTGGTTCCTGGTGCAGATCGAAGATCTGATCAAGGACGAAGAGAAGGTCAAGACCCTGGGTCTGGCCAGCATCGACCGCGACCTGATGTACAAGCTCAAGCGCAAGGGTTTCTCCGACATGCGTCTGGCCAAGCTGCTGGGCGTGACCGAGAAGGCACTGCGTCGTCACCGTCACAAGCTGGAAATCTTCCCGGTCTACAAGCGCGTTGACACCTGCGCGGCCGAGTTCGCCACTGACACCGCCTACATGTACTCGACTTACGAGGAAGAGTGCGAAGCCGCGCCGTCGGGCCGCGACAAGATCATGATCCTCGGCGGCGGTCCAAACCGTATCGGCCAGGGCATCGAGTTCGACTACTGCTGCGTGCACGCGGCGTTGGCTCTGCGCGAAGACGGTTACGAGACCATCATGGTCAACTGCAACCCGGAAACCGTTTCCACCGACTACGACACCTCCGATCGCCTGTACTTCGAGCCGGTGACCCTGGAAGACGTGCTGGAAATCTGCCGCGTCGAGAAGCCGAAAGGTGTGATCGTCCAGTACGGCGGCCAGACCCCGCTGAAACTGGCTCGCGCCCTGGAAGAAGCCGGCGTGCCGATCATCGGCACCAGCCCTGACGCCATCGACCGTGCCGAAGACCGTGAGCGCTTCCAGCAGATGGTCGAGCGTCTTAACCTGCGTCAGCCGCCAAACGCCACTGTGCGCAGCGAAGACGAAGCGATTCGTGCCGCCGCCAAGATCGGCTACCCGCTGGTGGTGCGCCCGTCCTACGTACTGGGCGGTCGTGCGATGGAAATCGTCTACGAAGAAGAAGAGCTCAAGCGCTACCTGCGTGACGCGGTGAAAGTGTCGAACGACAGCCCGGTGCTGCTCGACCACTTCCTCAACTGCGCCATCGAAATGGACGTGGATGCGGTCTGCGACGGCACCGACGTAGTGATCGGCGCAATCATGCAGCACATCGAGCAGGCTGGCGTTCACTCCGGTGACTCCGCTTGCTCCCTGCCGCCGTACTCGCTGCCTGCCCACATCCAGGACGAGATGCGCGAACAGGTCAAGAAAATGGCCCTGGAACTGGGCGTAGTCGGCCTGATGAACGTTCAGTTGGCGCTGCAAGGCGAAGACATCTACGTCATCGAAGTCAATCCGCGCGCTTCCCGTACCGTACCGTTCGTCTCCAAGTGCATCGGTGTGTCCCTGGCGATGATCGCGGCTCGCGTAATGGCCGGTAAAACCCTGAAGGAAATCGGCTTCACCAAAGAAATCATTCCGAACTTCTACAGCGTGAAAGAGGCAGTGTTCCCATTCGCCAAATTCCCTGGCGTGGACCCGATCCTGGGCCCAGAGATGAAGTCCACCGGTGAAGTGATGGGTGTGGGCGATACCTTCGGCGAAGCCTTTGCCAAAGCTCAGATGGGTGCCAGCGAAGTGCTGCCGACTGGCGGTACCGCGTTCATCAGCGTGCGTGACGATGACAAGCCACTGGTTGCAGGCGTGGCCCGTGATCTGATCAACTTGGGCTTCGAAGTGGTCGCCACTGCCGGTACTGCCAAGCTGATCGAAGCCGCAGGCCTGAAAGTGCGTCGTGTGAACAAGGTGACCGAAGGCCGTCCACACGTGGTCGACATGATCAAGAACGACGAAGTCACCCTGATCATCAACACCACCGAAGGTCGCCAGTCGATCGCCGATTCCTATTCCATTCGTCGTAATGCCTTGCAGCACAAGATCTACTGCACCACTACCATTGCTGCTGGCGAAGCTATCTGCGAAGCGCTGAAGTTCGGTCCCGAGAAGACCGTGCGCCGCTTGCAGGATCTACACGCAGGATTGAAGGCATGATCAAATACCCAATGACCGTCCAGGGCGCAAAAGCCCTGGAAGAAGAACACGCTCACCTGACCAAGGTCGTCCGTCCGAAGCTCAGCCAGGACATCGGTACGGCTCGCGAGTTGGGTGACTTGAAGGAAAACGCCGAATACCACGCTGCTCGCGAGCAGCAAGGTATGGTCGAGGCGCGGATTCGTGACATCGAAGGCCGGATTCAGAATCAGGTCATCATCGACGTCACGACCATTCCTCACACCGGCAAAGTGATTTTCGGCACCACCGTTGAAATCGCCAACGTCGAGACTGATGAAAGCGTCACTTACCACATCGTGGGTGAGGATGAGGCTGACTTCAAACTCGGCAAGATTTCGGTAGGTTCGCCATTGGCCCGCGCCTTGATTGCCAAGGAAGAGGGTGATGTGGTCGCGGTGAAAACGCCGGGTGGCGTTATCGAGTACGAGATTGTCGAAGTCCGCCACATCTGAACGCAGGCGCCCGCTTCGAGCGGGCGCGTTGCTATGGCAGCTGACTCAGATGTTGTGGGTCGGCGGCCTGTGGCTGTTGCATATCGGTCTGTTGCCGGTGTTCGGCCATATTGGTCTGGCGCCGCTGCTGATCGACGAAATTGCAGGCATGCTGAACTCGCTGATGGTGGGATTCGCCGCAGCGTGTGTAATTTTTCAGGCTTTGGTGCTGGTTCAGGCCGAGGGCTTTGCCAGTCTATGGCGCGATATTCGCGGGCAGTTGCTGCTGATGGCGTTGTATGCGTGCGCGATGTATGTCGCGGTGCGTGTCGGCTGGCCGGATGCCGTGCGTTGGCAGGTGTTCAGTTATCTGGTTCTGGGTTTTTCCGGGCTGGTGCTGGTACTGCAACCGGTGCCCGGATGGAGTGGCAGGGTGCGCGAAGCACACCCTTGACCCTTGCCATCACTTGAAGCGATGAACGTTCGACAGCTGCTTGTTGACGCTGAAGTTCTTGCGGTAAATCAGTGCCATCTTGCCGATGACCTGAACCAGATCCGCTTTGCCGGCCTTGCAGAGCTCTGCAATGGACGCCAGGCGCGATTCACGATCGAGGATGTTGAGCTTGATTTTGATCAGCTCGTGATCCGCCAGGGCGCGTTCAAGTTCGGCTAACACACCTTCAGTCAAACCGTTGTCAGCCACGATCAAAACCGGTTTCAGATGGTGGCCGATGGATTTGTACTGTTTCTTCTGCTCTTGAGTGAGCGGCATAATCTGACCCTTTAGTCTGGATTCTGTAAAATGGCGGCCATTTTACCCGAGGGTTCGTGGATCCGCCCAATTAATCACGACCCTTATCATCGAGGTGCCCAATGGCGCGTTCCAAGACAAGCCTTGGTTGGCTGAAAAGACATGTCAATGATCCCTATGTGAAGCAGGCGCAGAAGGATGGTTACCGCTCGCGTGCGAGTTACAAGCTTCTGGAGGTCCAGGAGAAATACAAGCTGATCCGTCCGGGTATGAGCGTTGTCGACCTGGGGGCGGCGCCCGGCGGCTGGTCGCAGGTCACTAGTCGGCTGATCGGTGGTCAGGGGCGACTGATCGCCTCGGACATCCTGGAAATGGACAGCATTCCGGACGTGACTTTCATCCAGGGTGACTTCACCCAGGACGAAGTGCTCGCTCAGATTCTTGAAGCCGTGGGTAATTCGCAGGTGGACCTTGTGATTTCCGATATGGCCCCCAATATGAGTGGTACGCCTGAGGTGGACATGCCCAAAGCCATGTTCCTATGTGAGCTGGCTCTTGATCTGGCGGCTCGGATACTCAAGCCGGGTGGTAATTTCGTGATCAAGGTGTTTCAGGGTGAAGGGTTTGATGCTTACGTGAAGGACGCTCGTCAGAAATTCGACAAGGTCCAGATGATCAAGCCGGACTCTTCCCGTGGCAGTTCCCGCGAGCAATACATGCTGGCTTGGGGCTACCGCGGCCGTAGTGAGTAAATCGAGGTTTTTTTGCGGGTCGATAGGATTTTCGTATTTCGCCCCGTGAGCTTTAGCGAATACTGTGTAGAAAGTGTTTCACAAAGGGTTACAGACGGCGCCTGCCAGAGCCGTAGGTAATGTAGTAAGTTAGGCCGGTGAATATCATGCGAAGCGCGCGCCATTAGCGGAGCTTGCTTCAGAGGGTAGTTAATTGAACGATATGGCAAAGAATCTGATCCTGTGGTTGATCATCGCGGCTGTCCTGGTGACGGTGATGAACAACTTCTCCAGCCCTAACGAGCCGCAGACCCTCAACTATTCCGACTTCATCCAGCAGGTCAAGGATGGCAAGGTCGAGCGCGTAGCCGTTGATGGCTATGTGATTACCGGTAAGCGCAACGATGGCGACAGCTTCAAGACCATCCGTCCCGCTATCCAGGACAATGGTCTGATCGGCGATCTCGTGGATAACCACGTGGTAGTCGAAGGTAAACAGCCTGAACAGCAAAGCATCTGGACACAACTCCTGGTCGCGAGCTTCCCGATCCTGGTGATTATTGCCGTGTTCATGTTCTTCATGCGGCAGATGCAGGGCGGCGCCGGAGGCAAGGGCGGGCCGATGAGCTTCGGCAAGAGCAAGGCGCGCCTGTTATCCGAAGACCAGGTGAAAACCACCCTGGCTGACGTTGCCGGTTGCGACGAAGCCAAAGAGGAAGTCGGCGAACTGGTCGAGTTCCTTCGTGATCCGGGCAAGTTCCAGCGTCTGGGCGGTCGCATTCCACGCGGCGTGCTGATGGTCGGTCCTCCAGGTACCGGTAAAACCTTGCTGGCCAAGGCGATTGCCGGCGAAGCCAAAGTCCCGTTCTTCACCATTTCCGGTTCCGACTTCGTCGAAATGTTTGTCGGTGTCGGTGCGAGCCGTGTTCGCGACATGTTCGAGCAGGCCAAGAAGCACGCTCCATGCATCATCTTCATCGATGAAATCGACGCCGTCGGTCGCCACCGTGGTGCCGGTATGGGCGGTGGTCACGACGAGCGCGAGCAGACGCTCAACCAGTTGCTGGTAGAGATGGACGGCTTCGAAATGAATGACGGCATTATCGTCATTGCCGCAACCAACCGTCCGGACGTACTGGACCCTGCGTTGTTGCGTCCGGGCCGTTTCGACCGTCAGGTCGTGGTGGGTCTGCCGGATATCCGCGGTCGCGAGCAGATCCTCAAGGTCCACATGCGCAAAGTGCCGATGGGTGACGACGTTGCTCCGGCGGTAATTGCTCGTGGTACACCTGGCTTCTCCGGTGCCGACCTGGCCAACCTGGTGAACGAGGCGTCGTTGTTCGCTGCCCGTACAGGCAAGCGCATCGTCGAAATGAAAGAGTTCGAACTGGCCAAAGACAAGATCATGATGGGCGCCGAGCGCAAATCCATGGTCATGTCCGAGAAAGAGAAGCAGAACACCGCTTATCACGAAGCAGGCCACGCCATCGTGGGTCGCGTCGTGCCAGAGCATGATCCGGTCTACAAAGTGTCGATCATCCCGCGCGGTCGTGCACTGGGTGTGACCATGTTCCTGCCGGAAGAAGATCGCTACAGCCTGTCCAAGCGTGCATTGATCAGTCAGATCTGCTCGCTGTACGGCGGCCGTATCGCTGAAGAAATGACCCTGGGCTTCGACGGTGTGACCACCGGTGCGTCCAACGACATCATGCGTGCCAGCCAGATTGCACGGAACATGGTGACCAAGTGGGGGCTTTCGGAAAAACTCGGTCCGTTGATGTATGCCGAAGAAGAGGGTGAAGTGTTCCTCGGTCGCGGCGGCGGTGGTCAGAGTGCAAGTTTCTCCGGTGAGACAGCCAAGCTGATCGACTCCGAAGTGCGCAGCATCATTGATCAGTGCTACGGCACGGCCAAGCAGATCCTCACGGATAACCGTGACAAGCTCGACGCCATGGCTGATGCCCTGATGAAGTACGAAACGATCGATGCTGATCAGATCGACGACATCATGGCAGGTCGTACGCCTCGCGAACCTCGCGACTGGTCGGGCGGCACCGGTACTTCCGGAACACCTCCGGCAGTACAGGATCCGCGTCCGGAAACACCGATCGGCGGTCCGGCTGCTGACGTTTAAGGTTTGAAATGACTTCTGTTCAGTCCTCGACCCGGTTGCCATGCGGCAACCGGGTTCTTGATTTGGCCCAGACGCATGTCATGGGCATTCTCAATGTCACTCCCGATTCATTCTCTGACGGCGGCCAATACAGCCAGCTCGACGCGGCCTTGCGTCACGCTGAGGCCATGGTGTTGGCTGGCGCGACGCTGATTGATGTCGGCGGCGAATCGACCCGGCCCGGTGCCAGGGCGGTTTCCCCCCTGGAAGAGCTGGAGCGCGTAGCGCCGATCGTTGAGCGCATCAATCGCGAGCTGGATGTGATCATCTCGGTCGATACCTCCACGCCAGCCGTCATGCGTGAAACCGCGCGGCTTGGGGCAGGTTTGATCAATGACGTTCGCGCATTGCGCCGTGAAGGCGCCCTTGACGCGGCCGCGGACACCGGTTTGCCGGTTTGTCTGATGCATATGCTGGGCGAGCCGGGCGACATGCAGGACAATCCGCATTATCAGGACGTGACCAAGGAAGTGAGCGAGTTTCTCGCCGAGCGCATGGCGCAGTGTGCATTGGTCGGAATTCCGGCTGAACGGATCATCCTGGATCCGGGTTTCGGCTTCGCCAAAAACTTGCAGCACAATCTAAGTTTGTTCAAACATATGGAAGCCCTGCATATCTTCGGGCGCCCCTTGTTGGTCGGGGTTTCGCGCAAGAGCATGATAGGTCAGGCCTTGAATCGCCCGGTTGGAGAGCGACTGCATGGCGGTTTGGCGCTCGCGGCGCTGGCTTCATTCAAGGGGGCGCGTATATTGCGCGTCCATGATGTGGCCGAAACCGTCGATGTGGTGCGAATGATCGCTGCAGTGGAATCAGCCGAATAAGAATGATGGAGTACTTATGACTAAGAAATACTTTGGCACCGACGGGATTCGTGGTCGGGTCGGCGAATATCCGATTACTCCTGAATTCATGCTCAAGCTCGGCTGGGCTGCAGGCATGGCGTTCCGCAAAATGGGCGCCTGCAAGGTGCTGGTGGGCAAGGACACCCGGATCTCCGGGTACATGTTCGAATCGGCGCTCGAGGCCGGGCTGACTTCGGCGGGTGCCGACGTGATGCTCCTGGGCCCGATGCCGACCCCGGCCATCGCTTATCTGACGCGTACGTTCCATGCCGAAGCCGGGATCGTGATCAGTGCCTCGCACAATCCTCACGATGATAATGGCATCAAGTTTTTCTCCGGAAAGGGCACCAAGCTCCCGGATGAAGTCGAGCACATGATCGAAGAGTTGCTCGACACCCCGATGACCGTTGTTGAATCGAGCAAGATCGGCAAAGTGTCGCGAATCAACGACGCTTCGGGTCGTTATATCGAATTCTGCAAGAGCAGCGTGCCGACCGGCACCAGCTTTTCGGGCCTGAAGATCGTGATCGATTGCGCTCACGGTGCGACCTACAAAGTGGCGCCGAGTGTGTTCCGCGAGTTGGGCGCCGACGTTGTTGTGCTTTCCGCACAGCCGAACGGCCTGAATATCAATGACAACTGCGGCTCGACCCATATGGGCCCGCTGCAGGCTGCCGTACTGGCTGAGCATGCCGATCTCGGGATTGCTTTCGACGGTGATGGCGATCGGGTCCTGATGGTCGATCACACGGGCGCCGTCGTCGATGGTGACGAGCTTTTGTTCATCATTGCCCGCGACCTGCATGAGCGTGACCTGTTGAAAGGCGGTGTGGTCGGGACATTGATGAGTAACCTGGGGCTGGAGCTGGCCCTCGCGGATCTGTCGATTCCATTTGTGCGTGCGAATGTCGGTGACCGTTATGTGATCGCGGATTTGCTGGAGCGCAACTGGCTGGTGGGTGGTGAGAACTCGGGTCATATCGTTTGCTTCAATCACACCACCACCGGTGATGCGATTATTGCAGCGTTGCAGGTGCTGATGGCATTGCAGACGCGCTCCGAAGGGCTGGGTCAGGCCCGGCAGGCGCTGCGCAAGTGCCCTCAGGTGCTGATCAACGTGCGGTTCGGCGGTGGTGCGAGCCCGCTGGATCATCCGTCAGTGAAAGAGGCCGGCGAGCGTGTGACCAAAGCCATGGCGGGTCGTGGGCGCGTGCTGTTGCGCAAGTCCGGCACGGAGCCGTTGGTGCGAGTCATGGTCGAAGGCGAAGACGAAACACAGGTTCGCGGCTACGCCGAAGAGCTGGCAAAACTGGTTACTGAAGTTTCTGCCTGAATTCGGCTTGCCAGCCATGATTGTGTTGGGTAACATCTGCGCCCACTTTGACCGACGAGGTACAGCATGCGTCGCCCTATGGTAGCTGGTAACTGGAAGATGCACGGTACCCGCGCCAGCGTCGCTGAGCTGATCAAAGGCTTGCGTAATTTGGCCTTGCCGAGCGGTGTTGATGTTGCGGTATTCCCGTCTTTCTTGCATGTCAATCAAGTGATTGATGGTCTGGAAGGCAAGTCGATCAAGGTCGGCGCGCAGAACGCTGCGGTGGAATCCAAGCAAGGTGCGTTGACCGGTGAAGTTGCGCCGAGTCAGTTGGCTGATGAAGGTTGTTCCCTGGTGCTTGTCGGGCATTCCGAACGCCGCCAGGTCATCGGCGAGAATGATGAAACACTGATTCGCAAGTTCGCAGCGGCACAGGAATGTGGCTTGATTCCGGTGTTGTGCATAGGGGAAACCCTCGAGCAGCGCGAAGCCGGTAAAACGCTTGAAGTTGTCGGGCATCAGCTCGGCAGCGTCATCGAGAAGCTGGGTGTCGGTGTTTTTGCAAAGGCAGTAATCGCTTACGAGCCGGTCTGGGCCATTGGCACCGGGCTGACTGCTTCGCCGCAACAGGCGCAGGATGTGCACGCAGCCATTCGCGCTCAGTTGGCGGCAGAGAATTCTGAGGTCGCACAAGGTGTGCGGCTTCTATACGGCGGCAGCGTGAAGGCGGCCAATGCGGTCGAACTGTTCGGCATGCCGGATATCGATGGGGGGCTCATTGGTGGAGCTTCCCTGAATGCAGATGAGTTCGGTGCGATTATTCGCGCCGCGGGAAACTGAAAAAATGCTGGAAACAGTCGTAGTCGTTTTTCATCTGCTGGGTGCATTGGGCGTAGTTGCTCTGGTATTGCTGCAGCAGGGTAAAGGTGCGGATGCTGGCGCGTCTTTCGGAGCAGGTGCTTCAAATACTGTGTTCGGAAGCCAAGGTTCCTCTACCTTTCTTAGTAAGTTTACTGCTATACTTGCCGCCGGTTTCTTCATAACCAGCTTGGGGTTAGGTTACTTTGCTAAAGAGAAGGCTCACCAGCTGACTCAAGTAGGTTTGCCAAACCCGGCAGTGTTGGAAGTTCCAAAGCAACAACCGGCTTCTGATGATGTTCCGGTGCTTCAAGAGCAAAAGTCGGCTACTCCAGCGACTGACGTGCCTCCAGCTCAAGAGCAAAAGTAAGAAGGGTTTCAAACGTAGTATTGCCGAGGTGGTGGAATTGGTAGACACGCAACCTTGAGGTGGTTGTGCCCATAGGGTGTAGGGGTTCGAGTCCCCTTCTCGGTACCAATTATCAGGAGAGCCCGCTGTTGCGGGCTTTCTTGTAGGTGGAAGGTTACATTGACCCTGTCAGGGATCGGTCGTATACTTCCGCCCCAGCTTTGTCGCGGGGTGGAGCAGTCTGGTAGCTCGTCGGGCTCATAACCCGAAGGTCGTCGGTTCAAATCCGGCCCCCGCAACCAGTTTAAGGAGCCCCTTTTAAGGGGCTTTTTGTTAGCTGGACACTTTCTACGCCGCTGTTCGACGGCGTTTCAAGGATGGGCGTTTCGCCCATTTTTTTATTTTGCATAGCATGCACATACATGCACGAGGGGGTTCAGGTGTCGAGCAAGCTAGAAGAGTTGCAGGCCTTGCTGGCCCCGGTGGTCGTGGCCCTAGGCTATGAATGCTGGGGTATTGAGTTCTCGGCTCAAGGTCGCCACTCAATGTTGCGCGTTTATATTGATAAAGAAGGCGGCGTGTTGGTGGACGATTGCGCCATCGTCAGCCGTCAGATCAGCGGTGTCCTGGATGTTGAAGATCCAATCGCCGTTGAATACACCCTTGAAGTTTCCTCGCCTGGCATGGAACGCCCACTGTTCACTATTGAGCAGTTTGCAAAATTTGCCGGTGAACAAGTGAAGATCAAGCTGCGCTCGCCTTTTGAAGGGCGACGCAACTTTCAGGGCCTTCTGCGCGGTGTAGAAGAGCAGGACGTCGTGGTGCAGGTAGAAGACCATGAATTCCTGTTGCCGATCGATATGATCGACAAGGCCAACATTATTCCCAGTTTTGACTGAGACGCGGATCCCGCGGATCCAATGGCTTGCGAAAGGCGAGGCGTACGATGAGCAAAGAAGTACTGCTGGTTGTTGAGTCGGTATCCAATGAAAAGGGCGTACCGGCAAACGTAATTTTTGAAGCGCTGGAGCTGGCTCTGGCCACCGCTACCAAAAAGCGGTTTGAGGACGAAGTCGATCTGCGTGTGGAAATCAATCGCCACACCGGTGCTTACGAGACATTCCGTCGCTGGACGGTTGTCGAAGAAGCAGACCTGGACGATCCGGCCATCGAAACCTGGCCGAGCAAGGTTGCCGAAACGCATCCTGGCGCCAAGGTTGGCGATGTAGTCGAAGAAAAAATCGAATCCATCGAGTTCGGCCGTATCGCGGCACAGACTGCCAAGCAAGTCATTGTGCAGAAAGTTCGCGAAGCCGAGCGTGCTCAAGTCGTTGACGCCTATCGCGAGCGCCTGGGGGAAATCATCTCCGGCACCGTGAAGAAAGTGACCCGCGACAACGTGATCGTCGACCTGGGCAACAACGCCGAAGCGTTGCTGGCTCGTGAAGACATCATCTCTCGCGAAACCTTCCGGGTGGGTGTGCGCCTGCGTGCGCTGCTCAAGGAAATCCGCACCGAGAACCGCGGCCCGCAGCTGATCCTGTCGCGTACCGCGCCGGAAATGCTGATCGAGTTGTTCCGCATCGAAGTGCCGGAAATCGCTGAAGGCCTGATCGAAGTAATGGCAGCTTCCCGTGACCCGGGTTCGCGCGCCAAGATCGCGGTCCGCTCCAAGGACAAACGCATCGACCCGCAAGGCGCTTGCATCGGTATGCGCGGTTCGCGCGTCCAGGCAGTGTCGGGTGAGTTGGGTGGTGAGCGTGTCGACATCGTCCTGTGGGACGACAACCCGGCTCAGTTCGTGATCAATGCAATGTCGCCGGCTGAAGTGGCGGCAATTATCGTTGACGAAGATGCCCATGCAATGGACATCGCCGTTGGCGCAGACAATCTGGCTCAGGCCATCGGTCGTGGTGGTCAGAACGTGCGTCTGGCCAGCCAATTGACTGGCTGGACCCTGAACGTGATGACCGAATCGGACATCCAGGCTAAGCAGCAAGCAGAAACCGGCGACATCCTGCGCAACTTCATCGACGAGCTGGAAGTCGACGAAGACCTGGCACAGGTGCTGGTAGATGAAGGCTTCACCAGCCTGGAAGAGATTGCCTACGTACCGTTGGAAGAAATGCTCAACATCGACGGCTTTGACGAAGAAACCGTCAACGAGCTTCGCGCTCGTGCCAAGGATCGTTTGTTGACCAAAGCCATCGCTACTGAGGAAAAGCTGGCAGACGCCCATCCGGCCGAAGACCTGCTCTCGCTTGAGGGTATGGACAAGGATTTGGCGATGGAACTGGCGGTGCGCGGCGTAATTACCCGCGAAGACCTGGCCGAGCAGTCTATTGACGACCTGCTCGACATCGACGGCATTGACGATGATCGTGCCGGCAAGTTGATCATGGCCGCCCGAGCCCACTGGTTCGAGTAATTAGGCGCGGCCTGAGGAGAGAAGTGCATGACGCAAGTCACGGTGAAACAACTGGCCGATGAGGTCAAAACACCGGTAGAGCGCCTGTTGCAGCAGATGCGTGAGGCAGGTCTGCCGCACACCGCCGCCGAAGAACATGTGACTGACAGTGAGAAGCAATCTTTGCTGACTCACTTGAAAAGCAGCCACAAGGCGAAAGTGGAAGAACCACGCAAGATCACACTGCAGCGTAAAACCACCAGCACCCTGCGTGTTGCTGGCAGCAAAAGCATCAGTGTTGAAGTCCGTAAAAAGAAAGTTTTCGTACAGCGCAGCCCGGAAGAAATCGAAGCCGAGCGCAAACGCGAACTGGAAGAACGTCGCGCAGTAGAAAATGCTGCTCGTCAGAAGGCTGAAGAAGAAGCCAAGCGTCGTGCCGAAGAAGAAGCGCGTCGTCAGCCTGCTGCTGCGCAAACCGCTTCCAACGACGCCGTTGCAGCGCCGGTTGCAGTTGCCGAACCCGTACGTGAAAGCGCACCGGTTGTTGCAGCTGCGCCAGCTCCGTCTGCTGACGTTCGCAACAAGCAGAACGAACAGCGCCGTCCGGACAAACCACGTGCCGACGATAACAATCGTCGTGGCAGTGGCGATGGCGAGCGCAAAAACGCTCCACATCGTGCTTCGGTCAAAGAGAAAGCGCCTGCTCCACGTGTTGCGCCACGTACTACCGACGAAGAAAGCGATGGCTTCCGTCGTGGTGGTCGCGGCAAGGCCAAGCTGAAGAAACGCAACGCTCACGGTTTCCAGAGCCCAACCGGCCCTGTAGTGCGCGAAGTGAAGATCGGCGAGACCATCACTGTTGGCGATCTCGCCCAGCAGATGTCGGTCAAGGCGGCTGAAATCATCAAGTTCATGTTCAAACTGGGTACTCCAGCGACCATCAACCAGGTACTGGACCAGGAAACTGCCCAGCTGGTTGCCGAAGAGCTGGGCCACAAAGTGACCCTGGTCAGCGACACCGCCCTGGAAGATTCCCTGGCCGAGTCCCTGAAGTTTGAAGGTGAAGCGTTCTCCCGTGCACCGGTCGTGACCGTAATGGGCCACGTTGACCACGGTAAGACCTCGCTGCTCGACTACATCCGTCGTGCCAAGGTAGCTGCAGGCGAAGCCGGCGGTATTACCCAGCACATCGGTGCGTACCACGTTGAAACCGAACGCGGCATGGTCACCTTCCTCGACACCCCGGGTCACGCCGCGTTTACCGCAATGCGTGCTCGTGGTGCCAAGGCGACCGACATCGTGATCCTGGTGGTTGCAGCGGACGACGGCGTAATGCCGCAGACCGTTGAAGCTGTTCAGCACGCGAAGGCTGCCGGTGTTCCGCTGGTTGTAGCTGTGAACAAAATCGACAAGCCGGGCGCCGATCTCGATCGTATCCGCAGCGAACTGTCGGTTCACGGCGTGACCTCGGAAGAGTGGGGCGGCGACACCCCGTTCGTATCGGTTTCGGCGAAAGTCGGTACTGGCGTGGACGAGTTGCTCGAAGCTGTTCTGCTGCAAGCCGAAGTTCTGGAACTGAAAGCAACTCCGTCGGCTCCGGGCCGTGGCGTTGTGGTTGAATCGCGTCTCGACAAAGGTCGTGGCCCGGTTGCAACCGTTCTGGTTCAAGACGGTACCCTGCGCCAAGGCGACATGGTCCTGGTCGGTTCGAACTATGGCCGTGTACGTGCCATGCTCGACGAGAACGGCAAGCCAATCAAGGAAGCCGGTCCTTCCATCCCTGTCGAGATTCTCGGCCTGGACGGTACCCCGGACGCTGGCGACGAGATGAGCGTGGTTGCCGACGAGAAGAAAGCCCGTGAAGTGGCTTTGTTCCGTCAAGGCAAGTTCCGCGAAGTCAAACTGGCCCGTGCTCACGCCGGCAAGCTTGAAAACATCTTCGAGAACATGGGTCAGGAAGAGAAGAAGACGCTCAACATCGTCCTCAAATCCGACGTCCGTGGTTCGCTGGAAGCGTTGAACGGTGCCTTGAACGGCCTGGGTAACGACGAAGTGCAAGTGCGTGTTGTCGGTGGCGGTGTCGGTGGTATCACCGAGTCCGACGCCAACCTGGCACTGGCCTCCAACGCTGTACTGTTCGGCTTCAACGTGCGTGCCGATGCCGGTGCTCGCAAGATCGTCGAGCAGGAAGGTCTGGATATGCGTTACTACAACGTGATCTACGACATCATCGAAGACGTCAAGAAAGCCCTCACCGGTATGCTGGGCAGCGATGTTCGCGAGAACATCCTGGGTACCGCTGAAGTCCGTGACGTGTTCCGTTCGCCGAAGTTTGGCGCGATCGCTGGTTGCATGGTTATCGAAGGTGTTGTTCACCGTAACCGTCCAATCCGTGTACTGCGTGAAGACATCGTTATCTTCGAAGGCGAGCTGGAATCCCTGCGCCGCTTCAAGGATGACGCTTCCGAAGTACGTGCCGGCATGGAATGCGGTATCGGCGTGAAGAGCTACAACGACGTCAAAGTCGGTGACAAGATCGAAGTCTTCGAGAAGGTTCAGGTTGCTCGCAGCCTCTAACTCGCGCACTTCAAGGGCCACGCCAAGCCGCCGCATGCAAATGCGCGACATAGCGTCAGGACTCTAAACGCAACGCCCGGTCTGGCTTTTGTCAGGCCGGGCGTTTGCCGCTTTCAGACCCTTCGGGTTTCACCGTGGGGCAGTAACAGGTAACAAGACATGGCAAAAGAATACAGCCGTACCCAACGTATCGGCGATCAGATGCAGCGTGAGCTGGCACAGCTGATCCGTCGTGAAGTCAAAGACCCGCGCGTCGGCCTGGTCACCATTACCGCTGTTGAAGTCAGCCGTGACGTCGGTCACGCCAAGATTTTCATCACCGTGATGGGCCAGGACAACGCCGAAGACATCGCGCAAAGCATCAAGGTGCTCAACTCCGCCGCCGGTTTCCTGCGCATGCAGCTGGCCCGCGAAATGAAGTTGCGCAGCGTTCCGCAGCTGCACTTCCACTACGACGAAAGCGTCGTGCGTGGCGCGCACCTGTCGGCCCTGATCGAGCGTGCGGTGGCTGAAGACAATCAGCACCCGGTTGCGGCAGACGCCGAAGACACCAAGGAGTAATCGGTGGCTCAGGTCAAACGTATCCGTCGTAACGTCAGCGGCATCATCCTGCTCGACAAACCGCTGGGGTTCACCTCCAACGCGGCGTTGCAGAAGGTCCGCTGGTTGCTGAACGCCGAGAAGGCCGGGCACACCGGCAGTCTCGATCCGCTGGCCACCGGCGTGTTGCCGTTGTGCTTCGGTGAGGCCACCAAGTTCTCGCAGTACCTGCTCGATTCCGACAAGGGTTACGAAACCCTGGCGCAACTGGGCAAGACCACCACCACGGCAGATGCCGAAGGTGAAGTTTTGCAGGAGCGTCCGGTGACCGTTGGTCGATCCGATGTCGAAGCGGTACTGCCGAAATTTCGTGGTCAAATCAGTCAGATACCGCCGATGTACTCGGCGCTCAAGCGTGATGGCCAGCCGCTGTACAAGCTGGCACGTGCAGGCGAAGTAGTGGAGCGCGAACCGCGTTCTGTTACTATTGCGCGCTTGGAATTGCTGGCCTTTGAAGGTGATACTGCGCGGCTTGCGGTGGATTGCAGCAAAGGCACCTATATCCGCACCCTGGTGGAGGATATTGGTGAGCAACTCGGTTGTGGCGCTTACGTTGCAGAACTGCGACGTACCCAGGCCGGGCCTTTCACACTGGCGCAGACAGTCACGCTTGAAGAGCTGGAAGCGGTACATGCCGAAGGCGGCAACGAAGCGGTCGACCGCTTCCTGATGCCATCGGACAGTGGCCTGCTGGATTGGCCTCTGTTGCAATTCTCGGAGCATAGCTCGTTCTACTGGCTCAACGGCCAACCGGTACGAGCCCCGGATGCACCGAAGTTCGGCATGGTACGGGTACAGGATCACAACGGTCGCTTCATCGGTATCGGTGAAGTGAGCGAAGACGGGCGCATCGCGCCGCGTCGACTGATTCGGTCAGAATGACCGGACGAGGGTGGCTGTTAACAGGCACGGTCACTTCCTCATTTTTAGATACAGGGATTTGTCCCTGGCCTGTTGAAGCTGTTTTTCTGAAACAGTTTCCTGATAAAAGGATTGCCACATGGCTCTCGACGTTCAAGAAAAAGCTCAAATCGTAGCTGACTACCAGCAAGCTGTTGGTGACACTGGTTCGCCAGAAGTGCAAGTTGCACTGCTGACCCACAACATCAACAAACTGCAAGGTCACTTCAAGGCCAACGGTAAAGATCACCACTCCCGTCGTGGTCTGATCCGCATGGTAAACCAGCGCCGTAAGCTGCTGGACTACCTGAAAGGCAAGGATCTGGGCCGTTACCAGGCTCTGATCGGTCGCCTGGGTCTGCGTCGCTAATAAGCGATTGCGCTAGAGGTTGGTTGTCTGTCGTACGTCAGTGGGTTTCCCGCTGGCGTAGGGCAGGCTCCCAGCCTCAAGTTTTATCTGGATACACGTTTTACCCTGGACAGGCGTTGGGCCGATTCCCGACATTGCCCAAGAATTTCGCAAGAAGACAAGTTCCCCAAGAGCCACAAAAGAAGGTAGGACACCGTGAACCCGGTAATCAAAAAATTCCAGTTCGGTCAGTCGACCGTTACCCTCGAGACTGGCCGTATCGCCCGTCAGGCCTCCGGCGCAGTATTGGTCACCGTTGACGACGACGTCAGCGTGTTGGTGACTGTAGTCGGTGCCAAGCAAGCCGATCCAGGCAAGGGCTTCTTCCCTCTGTCCGTTCACTACCAGGAAAAGACTTACGCTGCCGGTAAGATCCCTGGCGGTTTCTTCAAGCGCGAAGGCCGTCCTTCCGAGAAAGAAACCCTGACTTCCCGACTGATCGACCGTCCGATCCGTCCGCTGTTCCCGGAAGGCTTCATGAACGAAGTGCAGGTTGTCTGCACCGTCGTTTCCACCAGCAAGAAGACCGATCCGGACATCGCTGCGATGATCGGTACCTCGGCTGCGCTGGCTATCTCCGGCATTCCTTTCGATGGCCCGATCGGCGCTGCCCGCGTTGCGTTCCACGAAAGCACCGGCTACCTGCTGAACCCGACTTACGAACAACTGAAAGCATCGAGCCTGGACATGGTCGTTGCCGGTACTTCGGAAGCCGTTCTGATGGTTGAATCGGAAGCCAAAGAGCTGACCGAAGACCAGATGCTGGGCGCGGTACTGTTTGCTCACGACGAGTTCCAGGTTGTGATCAACGCTGTCAAGGAACTGGCTGCCGAAGCTGCGAAGCCGACCTGGACCTGGGCTCCACAGCCAGAAGCCACTGCGCTGCTGGGCGCGATCCGTGCCGAGTTCGGCGAAGCGATCTCCCAGGCTTACACCATCACTGTCAAAGCCGACCGTTATGCACGTCTGGGCGAGCTGAAAGACCAGGTGGTTGCCAAGCTGTCCGGTGAAGAAGGTCAGCCGACTTCCGCTGAAGTCAAAGCTGCTTTCGGTGAAATCGAATACCGCACCGTTCGCGAAAACATCGTTAACGGCAAGCCACGTATCGACGGCCGCGACACCAAGACCGTACGTCCTTTGAACATTGAAGTCGGTGTTCTGCCAAAGACCCACGGTTCGGCACTGTTCACCCGTGGCGAAACCCAGGCTCTGGTTGTTGCAACACTGGGCACCGCCCGTGACGCACAGCTGCTGGACACCCTGGAAGGCGAGAAAAAAGACCCTTTCATGCTGCACTACAACTTCCCTCCGTTCTCGGTAGGCGAGTGTGGTCGCATGGGTGGCGCCGGTCGTCGCGAAATCGGCCACGGCCGTCTGGCCCGCCGTTCGGTTCAGGCCATGCTGCCTGCTGCCGACGTGTTCCCGTACACCATCCGTGTGGTGTCGGAAATCACCGAGTCCAACGGTTCGAGCTCCATGGCTTCGGTCTGCGGCGCTTCCCTGGCCCTGATGGACGCCGGTGTTCCGATGAAGGCACCGGTTGCGGGTATCGCCATGGGTCTGGTTAAAGAAGGCGAGAAGTTCGCCGTCCTGACCGACATCCTGGGTGACGAAGACCACCTGGGCGACATGGACTTCAAAGTAGCCGGTACCGCCAAAGGTGTGACCGCGCTGCAGATGGACATCAAGATCAAAGGCATCACCGAAGAAATCATGGAAATCGCTCTGGGCCAAGCCCTGGAAGCGCGCCTGAACATCCTCGGTCAGATGAACCAGATCATTGGCCAGTCGCGTAACGAGCTGTCGGAAAACGCTCCGACCATGATCGCGATGAAAATCGACACCGACAAAATCCGTGATGTCATCGGTAAAGGCGGCGCGACCATTCGTGCGATCTGTGAAGAGACCAAGGCTTCGATCGACATCGAAGACGACGGCTCGATCAAGATCTTCGGCGAAACCAAGGAAGCGGCTGAAGCAGCACGTCAGCGCGTTCTGGGCATCACCGCAGAAGCTGAAATCGGCAAGATCTACGTCGGTAAGGTTGAGCGTATCGTCGACTTCGGCGCATTCGTCAACATCCTGCCAGGCAAGGACGGTCTGGTTCACATCTCGATGCTGAGCGATGCTCGCGTCGAGAAAGTGACTGACATCCTGAAAGAAGGCCAGGAAGTGGAAGTACTGGTACTGGACGTGGACAACCGCGGCCGTATCAAGCTGTCCATCAAAGACGTCGCAGCAGCCAAGGCTTCGGGCGTTTAATCACTCCCCACGCCTGACCGCTTCAACGTTATAAAAAATGCCCCGCCGTGAAAACGGCGGGGCATTTTTTTGTCCGCATGAAATTGAGGCAATTTGGGAAGTTGCCTGACCCTAAAGTCAGTGCTAGGTTTAGCCCACCGCCCGTGTAGCTCAGTTGGTAGAGCAGCGCACTCGTAACGCGAAGGTCGCAGGTTCAATTCCTGTCTCGGGCACCAGCGACACTTTGTTTTCAAATGATCCACGAATGGTTCTGAAGGCCAGACAAGCCGGGCTTCACACGGTTTTTTGCGTCAGAGAGATCCTTGATGATCCAGATCCATCTTCCATTCCCCCGATCAGCGAGAACGACATGACCGTTAAAGAATTGACCCAGGAAGCCAGGCACGAAGAAGCACTGAAGAAGTACTTGCTTGATTCGCCCCAGCTCTCCGATGAGATCAAGGACCTGCCCGCCGACGATCAGAAAGACCAGATCCAGTGGGCGTTCGAGGATGAGGCGGAAGCCCAGGGCTTGCAGCCGTGGGAACTGACGCTCAAGTACACCTCGAGCCCGGAAGAGTTCGAGGCGTCGCGCCTGGCGCTGCACAAAGAGGCGGCCGAGGTATTGGGCGTCGAGTGGGAAGAGTACTGCGAGATGAACAATCTGGTGGTCTGACAAAAACGCCAGCCTCAATGAGGCTGGCGTTTTTCATTCAACCAGGCGTGATCAGAGGCTCAAACGCATCGACAGATCGACAGCCTTCACGTCCTTGGTCATCGCACCAATCGAAATGTAATCCACCCCTGTTTCGGCGATCGGCAGCAACGTGCTTTCGTTGATACCGCCGCTGGCCTCCAGTTTTGCCTTGCCGCCATTCAGGCGCACGGCTTCGCGCATGTCATCCAGGCTCAACTCGTCGAGCATGATGATATCGGCACCGGCGGCCAAGGCCTCCTTCAGCTCTGCCAGGCTTTCCACTTCGATCTCCACCGGTTTGCCCGGGGCAATCTTGTGCGCGGCGTTGATCGCTTCAGGGATGCCCCCGCAGGCGGCGATGTGGTTTTCCTTGATCAGGAACGCGTCGTACAAGCCGATGCGGTGGTTGTGGCAGCCGCCGCAGGTCACGGCATACTTCTGTGCCAGACGCAGCCCCGGCAGGGTTTTACGGGTATCGAGCAGCTTCACCTGCGTCTGGCCAACGAAATCCGCCAGGTATTGCGCGCGTGTGGCCACGCCGGACAGCAATTGCAGGAAATTCAGTGCGCAGCGTTCGCCTGTGAGCAGCGAGCGCGCGGGGCCTTCGAGGTGGAACAGCGCCTGATTGGGTTTCACCCGTTCGCCATCGCGCACCTGCCAGTGCACGGCCACTCGCGGGTCCAGTTGCCGGAACACGGCATCGACCCAGGCGGTGCCGGCGATGACCGCGGCGTCACGGGTGATGATGGTGGCTTTGGCCAGGCGTTCGGCCGGGATCAGCTGCGCGGTGATGTCGCCGCTGCCGATGTCTTCACGCAACGCACGGCGCACGTTGGCTTCGATTTCGGCGGTCAGATCGGCGAGACGTAGATTCGGCATAACGGACTCCACAAACAAAGTGGCCCGATTATAGGGCCATGGCGCAGAGCAACCCAAGGCGTGAGAGACCTTCCGGTCGCTCTGAAACCTGTATTTGGTCGATTTACCCGAGCCATTGGCGCTAAGCGGCGGTCTATCCGGAACGTCTATTTCAATAAGAGGCCCAGAGTCCGCTGGCACACGGGACATCTTTTGCAAGATAATGCGCCTTTCCTTTGACGTCATAGCTTTGACGTACTTTGTGTCCCGAATTATTGAATGACAGCGGATGGGCAGTGTCCACCGTTGAGCGCGGGTGTGAGTCCGGCGCACCGATCTACCGACGCATCACCGTTTCAGGAGGCCAGGATGCACAACGACGGGAATGTAGTGCCTTTGCACAAGGCGGCTACCGATCAGGCGACACCTTCGCCGCTCGCCCGTGTGCCTGTGATTCTGCTTCAGGTTCGCGACAAGGCCGCGCTACAGCTCAGGCATGGTTTGCAGGAACTGTTCGATAACGCCGACGACACGCTGTTCGAAATGGCTGACCGCGCCCGCGACGACGTCGAGCAGAACCTCTATTTCGAAGCCATGCGCGACTTGCGCCTCAAGCGCAAAAGTATCGAGCGGGTTTTTCTGGAGCAATTCCTTGAGGCCTTTGTCGGGCTCACCCGGAACGACACTACCAAGCCAGCCTTGCCCAGGGCACTGGTCTTCGACACGCTGGCTGCGCAGTCCGGCGATGACTTGGAACGCAGCGTGGCGGTGGAGGCCATGGTCAACAAGGTGCTGAGCCGTGACGGTTTCGGTCTCGATCAACTGACCGCTCGGCTCAGCATGTTGCTGGGCAAGAAGCTGGTGGCTCAGCACAACCCGTTGGGCCCGGCGATGCTGTGTGAATATTTCATGGAGGCCGGGCGTAATCTGGGGGTGGAGATCAAGGTCAAGCTGATCATCCTGAAACTCTTCGAGCGCTATGTGCTCAGCGACACCGACCAGCTCTACACCGAAGCCAATCAACTGCTGATCGCCACCGGCATATTGCCCGACCTCAAGCCCGCGCCGGCGCGGCGTGCGACCGATCGGGCGGAGGCCAGTGTCCACTCCGAGCCCGCTGAAGCCGGTATCCACGCCGGTAGCATGCAGATCGACGATGGCGTGCAGGAGGTTTTCGCGGCACTGCAGGAACTGCTGTTTCACGTGCGCGGCAGTGTCGCGCCGACACTGGAAGTCAGCGCCACGGCGCAGCCGATTTCTACCCGCGACCTGCTGCGCCTGCTCTCGCATTTGCAGCAATACGTGCCGGCGCCTGCTGCCCAGGACGATTTCGACCTGCGCAACCAGCTTGAACAGCTGCTGACCCGGGTCAGCGTCAAAAGCGGCAAGTCGCGCGTTGTTGGTGTGGCTGATGAAGACGTGATCAACCTGATCGCCATGCTGTTCGAATGCATCCTCGATGATCGCAACCTGCCGGATTCTCTCAAGGCGCTGATCAGCCGCTTGCAGATCCCGATGCTCAAAGTGGCGGTGCTCGACAAGAGTTTCTTCAGTCGCAGTAGTCATCCGGCACGCCGTCTGCTCAACGAAATCGCCGCTGCCGCCATGGGGTGGGGGGAATGCGATGACTATCAGCGCGACAGTCTGTACTTGCGTATCGAGCAAGTGGTTCAGCGCTTGTTGAACGATTTTGTCGACGATCCAGCTATTTTTTCCGAACTGTTGGCGGATTTTCTCGCGTTCACCAGCGATGAACGTCGTCGCAGCGAGCTGCTGGAACAACGCACCCGCGACGCTGAAGAAGGTCGCGCCAAAACCGAAATGGCCCGTCAGCGTGTCGAACGGGCGCTGAACCAGGTGCTGATGGGCAAGGTTCTGCCGCAGCGGGTGGTGGCGTTTGTCCAGGAGGCCTGGAGCCAGGTGCTGTTGCTGACCTGCCTCAAGCACGGCGATCAGTCGGCCGAATGGCAAGCCGATGTGCAAACCATGGAACAGCTGGTCTGGAGCGTGCAGCGGCATGACGAACCTGACGCCAGCCTGCGCCTGTTGGCGCTGGTGCCGGGGTTGCTCAAGTCCCTGCGTGACGGGTTGAACAGTTCGGCGTTCGATCCGTTCGCCACCGGCGAGTTTTTCAGTGAGCTGGAAAGCCTGCACGTTCAGCTGTTCGAGCGCCCGGATCAGACTCCGGCATCCACCCGGGAAGCCGATGCGCCGGTGATGGTGCAAGTGCAGGAAGAAATCGTACTGCGCACCGCTGACGAAGGGGCGGTGGCGTCGACCTCCGCACGTTTGTCGACGGATGATGCGGGGCTGATTCAGGTCGATCAACTGCGCGTGGGCTGCTGGGTCGAGTTTCAGGAGGAGGAAGATCACAACCTGCGCTGCAAGCTGGCTGCGATCATCGAGGCCACGGGCAACTACATTTTCGTCGACCGCACCGGGATGAAAGTACTGGAACGCAGCCGTACCGGCCTGGCCCTGGATTTTCGCCGGGGTGCGGTGCGAATCCTGGACGACACCTTGCTCTTCGACCGGGCGCTGGAGTCGGTCATCGGCAACCTGCGGCGTCTCAATCGCGGCAAGTGATCGCGCGCCAGGGGGCTATCGCGGCATACTGGGCGCCAACACAGTCGACGTTGAAGGAACCTGTATGCAGTTGGACCCCGCGAGCGGTTGGTGTCAGGGCGTGAATGTCTGCCCTTCACCCAACTTCAATGCGCGCCCCACGGGCGAAATTTCCCTGCTGGTGATCCACAACATCAGTCTGCCGCCGGCGCAGTTCGCCACCGGCAAGGTGCAGGAGTTTTTCCAGAACCGGCTGGATGTCACAGAGCATCCCTATTTTGAAGGGATCGCTGACCTGCGGGTGTCCGCGCACTTTCTGATTGAGCGTAACGGTACTGTCACTCAGTTTGTCTCGTGTCTCGAGCGCGCCTGGCATGCCGGCGTGTCATGTTTCGATGGCCGGGACACCTGTAACGATTTTTCCGTGGGCATCGAGCTCGAAGGCACGGATGATCTGCCGTTCACCGACGCTCAATATGCGTCGTTGACGGCCCTGACCTTGCAGCTGCAAAGCACTTTCACGGCCATCACCACGCAGCGCATCTGCGGACATAGCGACATCGCGCCGGGGCGCAAGACCGATCCGGGGCCGGCGTTCGATTGGGCGCGTTACCGCGCGGCCCTGGCTAAAGAGGAACAAGAATGAGTTTTCTGGTGTTGCTGTTGGCGGTATGGATCGAAAAATTCTCGGCCCTGCGCCATCGGATTCAACGTGACGGCGGCTGGGTACGCGAGCTGCACAAGCTTGAAGCCAGCCCGCGTCTGGCCAACCGTCCATGGTTGATATTGGTGATTCTGGTGTTGCTGCCAGTGGCGTTGCTGGGCCTGTTACTGGTGGTTCTGGAGCCGGTGGCTTACGGTCTGTTGGCGTTGCCGGTGCATTTGCTGGTGGTCATTTACAGCCTGGGTCGGGGCGATCTGCTGGCCGGTCTCGGGCCGTTTCGCGATGCCTGGCGCCGGGAAGACCTGCAGGCCGCCGCTCACGTGGCAAAGCGCGACCTGGATATCTGCGCCGACAGCGGCGAGCAACTGCTGGAACGGGTGGAAGGTCATTTGCTCTGGGAGGCCTACCAGAGCTTTTTTGCGGTGATTTTCTGGTATTTCCTGTTGGGCCCGGTGGCGGCGTTGAGCTACCGACTGCTGGCACTTGCCGAAGAACACGGGCAGAACCTCGCAGTCGTCGAGCGCGCCGCACAATTGCGCCACGCGTTCGATTGGGTGCCGGTGCGTCTGCTGGCGGCCAGCTTCGCGTTGGTCGGTAACTTTGTCGCGGTCAGCCGGGTGATGCTGCACGAACTGCTGAACTGGAACATCAGCGCCGCCCGGTTGATCGAGAAGGTCGGGCTGGTGGCCGGTGAAATTCCCGCGCCGGTGGTCGGCCCGGACGGCATCAACAGTCTCGACCGGATCTGGGAGTTGCTGCTGCGAGCGGCGGTGCTCTGGTACGCCGGTTTTGCCCTGTGGACGGTCCTTCCGTAATTCCGACATCCATTCCTCTGTGGCGAGGGCGCTTGCTCCCGCTGGGGTGCGAAGCGCCCCCCGGCATTCCTTCAGACAGACCTGGTTCCCTCCCGTTAACCTTAAGTTACAAACCCCCCAGCCGATTTAAGCTATACAGAGATAGCACTGAATAGTGGCTATCTGCTGCCTGTCTGTGCCTGCCAATAAAAATAAGAATGCAAAGGGAGACTTCCAGTGAAGAGCTTGCTCTATCCCGCCGTCGCGCTAATGAATCGCCTGAGCTTCGGCATGAAGTTCAGCCTGATCAGCGTGCTGTTCCTGGTGCCGATGCTGGTGACCAACTTTTACCTGGTGCGCGATTCCTATCGTGAATTCCAGGGCACCCGGGTCGAACTGCAGAGCCTCGACCTGCTGGGCAGCAGCCTGACCTTGCGACGGGATCTGGAAACCCTGAACAACCTGGTGCAGATCAACGTCATCCTGGGCCAGTCCGGCAAGGCAGCGGGTGTCGAACCCAAGATCAGTGCGTTGGAGCAAAGCGTTCTGGCCCGCCTGGAAGGACTTGCGGCGATGACCACCGATCCGGAACAAATCACGGTTTTCGATAGCAAACGCGATGAAATGCTCGCCGCGTTCAAGGCCCAGCAAGCAGAAAACTCCCTGCAAAGCAAAAGTGCGTTGATCGGCAAATTGCTTGGCAATGCGCAGATTTTCAGCCAGATCATTGCCAGCCAGGCAGGGTTGAGCCGCGACAGCCAGAGCGACATGCGTCAGCTTACCGAGCTCATTACCAACGTCACGCCGCCCGTGACCCAGACCTTGGGCGATGGCCGTGCGATGGGCTCCTACTCGCTGGGGCAAGGGTTCCTCAACTCGTCTTCGAGCACCCGTTTCGATGAGTTGCTGGCGCAGATCGAAAAACTCCAGGCCGAATACGGCCTGAAATTGCACGACGCGCTGGGCTCAAGCAAAGCGGCGAGTGAAACCCTGGCCGCCCAGGCCGAGAGCAGTAAGGCAACGCTGAAAAAAGCCAGTGAACTGTTCGAAGAACAAGTGGTAATGGCCGACACCCTCGATGCGCCTTGGCAGGCCTTTTATGATCAGGTCACCGGCCTGATGGACCAGACTTATCAACTCAACGAAGCCACTCTGAAATTCCTCGACACCCAGTTGCAGCAGCGGCTGACTCAGAACCGCACGCACATGGTCTTGCAGGCCGTCGCGTTGTCGGTGGTGTTTGTGTTGATCTTCTACCTCTATGGCGGTTTCTACGCCTCGACCCGCACCACCCTCAAGCGTCTTGGGGCGATGATGGACAAGGTGGCAGCCGGTGACATGACCGTGACCTTCAACGCCAACAGCCGTGACGAGCTGGGCGAGTTGGGCGAGGTGTTCAACGGCACCGTGAAGAAAATCCATGACCTGATCGAGCGTGTGGGCCACACCGTCGGTGAAGTCGAGCGTCAGGCCGGTCAGGTCGAGAATGTGTCGGCCCAGAGTAACCAGGCCGTTGCGGGGCAGCGCACACAGATCGAACAGGTCGCCACGGCCATGAATCAGATGTCGGCCACGTCACTGGAGGTGGCTCGTAGTGCGGCGGCGGCGGTCAGCAGTGCGCACAGTGTCAACGACGAGACGGTCAGCGGTCGCGGTCTGGTGGAATCGCAACAGGGCAGCATTGCCGCACTGGCCAGCGAGATCGATCAATCGGTGCTGGTGATCAATCAACTGGCCAGCGACAGCCAGTCCATCAGTCGGGTGCTGGAGGTGATCAAGAGCATCGCCGAGCAGACCAACCTGCTGGCGCTCAACGCTGCCATCGAGGCGGCGAGGGCGGGCGAGCAGGGGCGTGGCTTCGCGGTGGTGGCGGACGAGGTCCGGACCCTGGCCAAACGCACCCAACAATCCACTGAAGAAATCGAGCAAATGATTGCCAAGCTGCACAGCGGTGTCGGCGCGGCGGTGAAAGCCATGGGCACCAGCCATCAAATGGCCAATGGCACGGTGGGGCAGTCGGAAAAGGTCCAGCAGGCGCTGGAAAATATCCTTGGGGCGGTGGGAATGATCGTCGATCAGAACCAGCAGATCGCCGCTGCCGTGGAACAACAGACCGCCGTGGCGCACGACATCGACCAGAACATCGTCGAGATCAACCGAGCCGGCGAGCGCACCGCCGAAGGCGCGCACCAGACCGAGAACGCCAGTCGGGCGTTGTCGGCTCAGGTGGTGGAGCTTAAACAGCTGATCAGCGCGTTCCGGGTCTAGAGAAAGTTAAACAACTCACAGGCATTGTTCGTGCTCGCGGTGGCCAGTTGTTCCGGACTGATCGCCATGATTTCAGCCAGCGCCGCACAGATCGCCGGCAAATGCGCCGGGCTGTTGCGTTGACCGGGAAACATGGCGGGCGCCATGTCCGGTGAGTCGGTTTCCAGCACCACTGACTCCAGCGGCAACTCGGCGAGGACGCGGTGCATGCGCAAGGCCTGCGGCCAGGTCGCCGCGCCGCCAAGACCCAGTTTGAAACCGAGCTTGATGTACTCGCGGGCCTCTTCCTTGCTGCCGGCGAAGGCGTGAATGATGCCCGCGCGTTTCAACTTGAAGCGTTTGAGCGTGGCAATCACCGCCGCATGGCTGCGTCGCACATGAATCAGCGCCGGCAGATTGAAGTCCGCCGCCAGTTGCAATTGCGCGTCGAACAGCGCCTGCTGGCGCTGGCGATCGAGGGTTTCGATGAAGTAATCCAGGCCGATTTCGCCCACCGCACACAATTGGCGGTGACCGGCTAAACGCGTCAGCCAGTCGCCCAGCTCGTGCAAATCGTCGGGGCGATGATCCTCCAGATACACGGGGTGCAAACCGAACGCCGCATGCAGATCGGGATCGCTCAGCACCAAATCCCAGACGCGCTGCCAATTGGCCTGATAAACCCCCAGCACCACGATCCGTCGCACACCGAGGGCGCGGCTCTCGGCGAGCAGCGCCTGACGATCCTCGTCGAAATCCGGAAAATCCAGATGCGTGTGGGTGTCGATCAGCTCCACGGTTCAGTCCTGGCGAATACGCTGCTTGAAGGTCCGCGCGATGGCTTGCACGCCGGGCTGGTAATCGGATTGCTCGATGGCGGCGAGGGCCAGTTGCAGCGCTTTGTCGGCGATCAACTGGTGCTGCTGGGCCATGGCGTTGACCGGCAGCGGCAGGAAGTCCAGCAACTGCGTGTCACCGAACGTGCCGAGGCGCAGCGGACGGGTTTTCAACGGGAAGTCGTGCAGTGCGTCGAACACGCCCTGAAGCAACACGTAGGACGTGGTCACCAACGCGTCCGGCAGATGGCCCAGGCGCTGGATCATGTCTTCCATCAACTGTTTGCCGCACTCGCGGCTGAAGGATTCGCCGTGTTCGATCAGGATCTCGCCTTTGAACCCGGCCAGCGCTTCCTTGAACCCGGCCGCCCGCTCCTGGCTGATGCTCAGTTCGGGGCGTGCGCCGATCAGGGCGATCTGCTTGGGCAACGGGTCGAGCAGGCTGCGTGTCAGTTGCAGGCTGGCTTCGCGATCATCGCTGATCACCGAGCAGAAATGCTCAGGCTCCATGACCCGGTCAATGGCGATGATCGGGACACCCTTGGCCTGCAACTGACGGTAACTGTCGTCACCGGTCGGCAGGCAGCTGGCGACGATCAACGCGTCGCAACGACGGGCGCGGAACAGTTGCAGCAATTGCCGTTCGCTGTCCGGCGCGTCGTCGGAGCTGGCGATCAGCAACTGATAACCGCGGGCCCGGGCACCTTGTTCCAACAGTTTGGCGATGCGTGCGTAGCTGGGGTTTTCCAGGTCCGGCAAAATGAAGCCCAACGTGCGGGTGTGCCGACTGCGCAGCCCGGCCGCCTGGGGGTTGGGCGTGAAGCCATGTTGCTCGACGACCGCGCGCACGCGCTCGACGGTGGCGCTGCTGATGCGTTGCTGTTCGGCCTTGCCATTGATGACATAACTGGCGGTGGTCACGGACACACCAGCCAGCTGGGCGATATCACTGAGTTTCAACTCGGGTTTTCCTTGTTTGTCGGCCGACATTTTCGCCAATCCTACCCGATTCGGGCAGGCAACTATTGTCGCAGCCAATCCGACAAGTTGGGCTTCAAGGATGGGACATAATCGAGTAACGTGCCAATCATTCTAGATTAAACGTTTCAGCAAGCGTATTTTCTACGTTTCAGGTGCATTTGGCCGGTTCTGCCGTGAAACCGCCAAAAGTGATGATTAAGCGCCTAAGCTGACTCATTCAAAACAATACCTGGCACCTCAAGGTGCCAAAAAGGAGAAAGCATGCTCGAGCTCACCATAGAGCAGATTTCCATGGGCCAGTCGGCCGTGGACAAGTCCGCAGCGTTGCAGTTACTGGCTCGGCATCTGGTCACCGATGGTCTTGTGGCCGAAGGTTATCTCGCCGGTTTGCAAGCACGCGAAGCCCAGGGCTCGACCTTTCTCGGCCAAGGTATTGCCATCCCCCACGGTACGCCGGAAACCCGCGACCAGGTGTTTTCCACCGGTGTGCGGCTGATGCAGTTTCCCGACGGCGTGGATTGGGGCGACGGCCAGATCGTTTACCTGGCGATCGGCATCGCCGCCAAATCCGATGAACACTTGCGGCTCCTGCAACTGCTGACCCGCGCCCTTGGCGAGACCGATCTGGGCCAGGCCCTGCGTCGCGCCAGCTCTGCCGAAGCCTTGCTGAAACTGCTGCAAGGCGCGCCGCAGGAGCTGGCGCTGGATGCACAGATGATCGGCCTGGGTGTGTCGGCCGATGACTTCGAAGAACTGGTCTGGCGCGGTGCCCGTTTGCTGCGTCAGGCAGATTGTGTGAGCAATGGTTTCTCCGCCGTGTTGCAACAGGTCGAAGCGCTGCCACTCGGCGATGGCCTGTGGTGGTTGCACAGCGAACAGACGGTCAAGCGTCCGGGCCTGGCCTTCGTCACCCCGGACAAACCGATGCGTTATCTCGGTCAGCCACTGAGTGGTCTGTTCTGCCTGGCCAGCCTCGGCGAGGCGCATCAGGCCTTGCTCGAACGCCTTTGCGCGCTGCTGATCGAAGGCCGTGGCCATGAACTGGGCCGCGCCACCAGTAGTCGTAAAGTCCTCGAAGTGCTCGGCGGCGAGTTGCCGGCGGACTGGCCGAGCGCGCGCATTGCACTGGCCAACGCCCACGGCTTGCACGCGCGCCCGGCGAAAATCCTTGCGCAACTGGCGAAGAGTTTTGAAGGCGAGATTCGCGTCCGGCTCGTCGAGGGACAGGACAGCGCCGTGTCGGTGAAGAGCTTGAGCAAGTTGCTCAGCCTCGGCGCCCGTCGCGGCCAGGTACTCGAATTTGTCGCCGAGCCAAGCATTGCCGCCGACGCCTTGCCAGCCTTGCTGGCCGCGATCGAAGAAGGCCTCGGTGAAGAAGTCGAGCCATTGCCGGTGGTGAGCCAACAGCGCGAAGTCGTCGCGGATGTGGCCGAAGTGTTGCTCGCCCCGGCGTCCGGCAGCGTGGTTCAAGCCATACCGGCAGCACCGGGCATTGCCATTGGCCCGGCACACATTCAAGTGCTGCAAACCATCGAATACCCGTTGCGCGGTGAGTCTGCCGCCCTTGAGCGCGAGCGCCTCAAGCAAGCGCTGGCAGATGTGCGTCGCGACATCGAAGGGTTGATCGAGCGCAGCAAATCCAAAGCCATTCGCGAAATCTTCATCACCCACCAGGAAATGCTCGACGACCCGGAATTGACCGATGAAGTCGAGACTCGTCTCAAGCAGGGCGAAAGCGCTGAAGCGGCGTGGATGGCCGTGATCGAAGCGGCGGCGACACAACAGGAAGCGCTGCAGGATGCGTTGCTCGCCGAGCGCGCGGCAGATTTGCGCGATATCGGCCGACGCGTGCTGGCGCAACTGAGCGGCGTCGAAACCCCGAGTGAACCTGATCAGCCGTACATTCTGGTGATGGATGAAGTCGGTCCTTCCGACGTGGCGCGTCTCGATCCTACCCGCGTCGCCGGCATTCTCACCGCCCGGGGCGGCGCCACTGCGCACAGCGCCATCGTCGCCCGTGCGCTCGGTATTCCGGCGTTGGTCGGCGCAGGGGCGGCGGTGTTGCTGCTGGCACCGGGCACGCCGTTGCTGCTCGACGGCCAGCGCGGTCGTTTGCATGTCGATGCCGATGCGGCGACCTTGCAGCGCGCCACCGAAGAGCGTGACACCCGCGAGCAACGCTTGAAAGCGGCGGCCGAACAGCGTCATCAACCGGCACTGACTACCGATGGTCACGCGGTGGAAGTGTTCGCCAACATCGGTGAAAGCGCCGGCGTCACCAGCGCAGTGGAGCAGGGTGCTGAAGGCATTGGCCTGCTGCGTACCGAACTGATTTTCATGGCCCACTCGCAAGCGCCGGACGAAGCGACCCAGGAAGTCGAATACCGTCGCGTGCTCGATGGCCTCGCCGGTCGACCCCTGGTGGTGCGCACCCTCGACGTCGGCGGCGACAAACCGCTGCCGTATTGGCCGATCGCCAAGGAAGAGAACCCCTTCCTCGGCGTGCGCGGCATTCGCCTGACCTTGCAGCGTCCGCACATCATGGAAGCGCAATTGCGCGCCCTGCTGCGGGCTGCTGACAACCGCCCGCTGCGCATCATGTTCCCGATGGTCGGCAGCGTTGACGAGTGGCGGCAGGCGCGGGACATGACCGAACGGCTACGTCTGGAAATCCCGGTGGCGGACCTGCAACTGGGGATCATGATCGAGGTGCCATCGGCTGCACTGCTGGCGCCGGTGCTGGCCAAGGAAGTCGACTTCTTCAGCGTCGGCACCAACGACCTCACGCAATACACCCTGGCCATCGACCGTGGTCATCCGACCTTGTCGGCCCAGGCTGACGGCTTGCACCCGGCGGTGTTGCAACTGATCGACATCACCGTGCGCGCGGCCCATGCCCATGGCAAATGGGTCGGCGTGTGCGGCGAGCTGGCGGCCGATCCGCTGGCGGTGCCGGTGCTGGTCGGTCTCGGCGTGGACGAGTTGAGCGTGTCGGGCCGCAGCATTGCCGAGGTCAAGGCGCGCATTCGCGAACTCAGTCTGACCCAGACTCAAACCCTTGCCCGACAGGCCCTGGCCGTGGGCAGCGCCAATGAAGTGCGCGCATTAGTGGAGGCCCTGTAATGGCCAAAATCCTGACCCTGACCCTCAACCCGGCGCTGGACCTGACGGTGCAGTTGCCGTGCCTTGAACCCGGCCAGGTCAATCGCAGCGACGAGATGCACACCCACGCCGCCGGTAAAGGCGTGAACGTGGCGCAGGTGCTGGCGGACCTTGGGCATTCGCTCACCGTCTGCGGTTTTCTCGGCGAAGACAATCTTCAGGCGTTCGAAACCCTGTTTGCCAAACGCGGTTTTGTCGACGCGTTTATCCGCGTCCCCGGCGAAACCCGCAGCAATATCAAACTGGCGGAACACGACGGGCGCATCACCGACATCAACGGCCCCGGCCCCTTGGTGAGTGCAGCGGCGCAGCAGGCGTTGCTGGATCGCCTCGATCAGATTGCGCCGGGTCATGATGCCGTCGTCGTTGCCGGCAGCCTGCCTCAGGGCATCAGTCCCGAGTGGTTGCAGGCGCTGATTGTGCGCTTGAAGAATCTTGGTTTGAACGTCGCCCTGGACACCAGTGGCGAAGCGTTGCGCGCGGCGCTCAAGGCCGGCCCGTGGCTGATCAAACCCAACACCGAAGAACTGGCCGAAGTGCTCGGCTGCGAAGTGGTGTCGGTCGCGGCTCAAGCCGAGGCAGCGAGCCGCTTGCATGCGCAAGGCATCGAGCACGTGGTGATTTCCCACGGCGCCGATGGCGTGAACTGGTTCAGTGTCGGTTCGGCGATGCATGCCACGCCACCCAAGGTTAGCGTCGCCAGCACGGTCGGGGCGGGTGATTCGCTGTTGGCCGGCATGCTCCACGGTCTGCTCAGCGCCGACACACCGGAACAGACCCTGCGCACCGCCACGGCGATTGCCGCGATGGCGGTGACCCAGATCGGTTTCGGCATCGGTGATGCGGCGCAATTGGCGCGGCTTGAACAGGGTGTGCGCGTGCGTCCCCTGACAGAACAATAAGAGGGTTTGTCATGAAGTTAGCCATTGTTACGGCTTGCCCCAACGGCATGGTCACCAGCGTGCTGTGCGCCCGTTTGCTCGATGCGGCATCCCAGCGTCAGGGCTGGAGCACCAGTGTCGAAGTCAACGATGTCGCGCACCCTGAACGCCAATTGTCGGCGGCAACGATCGAGGCAGCCGAGTGGGTATTGCTGGTGACCAGCACGCCGGTGGACATGTCGCGATTCGTCGGCAAACGCGTGTTCCAGAGTACCCCGGCGCACGCCCTGCAAGATGTCGAAGCCGTGCTGCGTCGTGGTGCCGAAGAAGCTGAGGTTTACGTCGCACCTGCAGCGGTCGCCGAACCTGTAGCTGTCACGAAAAACGCCCCCCGGCTGGTCGCGATCACCGCGTGCCCGACCGGCGTTGCTCATACCTTCATGGCCGCTGAAGCCTTGCAGCAAGCGGCGAAACGTTTGGGCTACGACCTGCAGATCGAAACACAAGGCTCGGTCGGTGCACGCAATCCGTTGAGCGCGACGGCAATTGCCGACGCCGACGTGGTGCTGCTGGCCTGCGATATCGAAGTCGCGACCGAGCGTTTTGCCGGCAAGAAAATCTACCGTTGCGGCACGGGCATCGCCTTGAAGCAGGCCGAAGCGACGCTGAACAAAGCGCTGGCCGAAGGCAAACAGGAAAGCGCCGCGACCGGCGCCAACGGCCCGGTCAAAAAGGAGAAGACCGGCGTCTACAAACACCTGCTGACCGGCGTGTCGTTCATGCTGCCGATGGTGGTGGCGGGCGGTCTGATGATCGCGTTGTCGTTCGTCTTCGGCATTACCGCCTTCAAGGAGGAAGGCACACTCGCCGCCGCCCTGATGCAGATTGGCGGCGAGACCGCGTTCAAACTGATGGTGCCATTGCTGGCGGGTTACATCGCCTACTCGATTGCCGACCGCCCGGGGCTTGCGCCGGGGATGATCGGTGGTCTGCTGGCGAGCACGTTGGGCGCCGGTTTCATCGGCGGGATCATTGCCGGTTTCATCGCCGGTTACGCGGCGCAGGCGATCAATCGGTATGCGCGTTTGCCACAAAGCCTTGAGGCGCTGAAACCGATCCTGATCATCCCGTTGCTGGCGAGTCTGTTCACCGGGTTGGTGATGATCTACGTGGTCGGCAAACCGGTGGCCGGGATGCTCGCGGGGCTCACGCATTTCCTCGACAGCATGGGCACCACCAACGCTATTCTGCTCGGCGTATTGCTGGGCAGCATGATGTGCGTCGACCTCGGTGGGCCGATCAACAAGGCGGCCTATGCGTTTTCGGTGGGGCTGCTGGCGTCGCAAAGTTATGCACCGATGGCGGCGACGATGGCCGCCGGGATGGTGCCGCCGATTGGCCTGGGCATCGCCACGTTCATTGCCCGACGCAAGTTCGCCCAGACTGAGCGCGAGGCCGGGAAAGCGGCACTGGTGCTGGGGCTGTGCTTTATCTCCGAAGGGGCGATTCCGTTTGCCGCCAAGGACCCGCTGCGGGTGATTCCGGCGAGCATTGCCGGTGGTGCGCTGACGGGCGCACTGTCGATGTATTTCGGCTGCAAACTGATGGCGCCGCACGGGGGATTGTTTGTGTTGGCGATTCCGAATGCGATCAACCATGCGTTGCTGTATTTGCTGGCAATTGTCGCCGGGAGTTTGCTGACGGCGGTGGTGTATGCGGTGGTCAAGCGGCCGGAAGTTGCTGAGCTGGCGGTAGAACCCGTCAGCGCCTGACGCAAACCTGCAGGAGCCAGGCTTGCTCGCGAAAGCGGTCTTTCAGCCAACATAAATGTTGAATGCGAGTCCGTCATCGCGGGCAAACCCGCTCCCACAGTGATCTCTTTCGTACACAAGATTTGTGGCAAACGCCTTAACCTGCGGGCTTGCCCGCGATGGCGTCAGTGGCAACACCATCAAGCCGGGGTTTTGTACTCATTCTCCCGCTGCAACGCCCGCGCCTGAACCACATCCAGCACCGCACAGCCCTCTCGCATCAGCAGATGCACGGCGCGGGTGATCCGCGTCAGATCACAATCGGAAATGTTTTTCAGATTCAGGCTGGTGAACGTGTCTGCCAGATCGCGAACCACGGTGAAACGATGCATGGCGCAGGCGGTGAGTTCGCTGAGTTCTTTGTGGGTGTTGACGAAGAGCACCGGTGTTTCGGCGTCGTAGGTGTCGATCGGGAGGTAACGCGGCATGACTTGGAACATGATGTAACTCCTGTAATTGGAGCTACCACCACTCGCGGCCAAACGAGGGTGGCAGCCATACGCGGGTTGGCCGACCGGGTACAGGAACCGGCACACCCGAAGGTGTCCCACGCACAGCCGCCATAAAACAACGCCTCAGGCACGAAGTACCTGAGGAGGTGTTGTTACGCTGTAGCGTTCCTGCACCGACCGGCCAAGGTCGTTCGCGGTGTTTTCCGCGAGCCCGAACTATGGAGTCGATCCCGAAACGCGGCAACAAGATACGTTGTAGGAAACGTCTTGAAAAGTTGTGTGCCTCGCGATGATCATTTCCGCCCGTGTGGGAGAACGATGCAGGCCTTGTAGGAGCCGTGTCATCCGTGGGTCATGCAGGCGTGTTTTAGTTTTCCTTTTTCAGGGAGAACACCATGAGCGAATTCAACCTCGGTCGCCGTCGTGTCATGCAAGCGGTCGGCGCCGGGCTGTTGATGCCCAGCCTTGCACCGGCGGTGATTGCGTCGGTCAAGGACCGGCCGCAACTCACCGATGGCGTGCAGTCCGGCGACGTGCTGGGTGACCGGGCGATGGTCTGGAGCCGCAGCGATCGTGCGGCGCGGATGGTGGTGGAATGGGACACGCGGAGTCTGTTCACCAACCCTCGGCGTTTTGTCTCGCCACTGGCTGATGCCCGCAGCGATTTCACCGCGCGTGTGGAGCTCACCGGTCTGCCTGCCGATCAGGCGATTTTCTATCGCGTGCACTTCGAAGACGCCCAGAGCGGTGTCACCAGCGAACCCTGGTTCGGTCACCTGCGCAGCGTGCCGCAGACCCGGCGCGACATCCGTTTCGTCTGGAGCGGCGACACCGTCGGCCAGGGGTTCGGCATCAACCCGGAGATCGGCGGCATGCGCATCTACGAAGCCATGCGCCTGCGCCTGCCGGACTTCTTTATCCACAGCGGCGACACCATCTACGCCGACGGTCCGGTGCCCGCGCAGCTGACCACGGAAAGCGGTCGCGTGTGGCGCAACATCACCAGCGAGGCCAAGAGCAAAGTCGCCGAAACCCTCGATGAGTATCGCGGCAATTACCGTTACAACCTGATGGACGAAAACGTCCGTCGCTTCAACGCCGAAGTGCCGCAGATCTGGCAGTGGGACGACCACGAAGTGGTGAACAACTGGTCGCCGGGCAAGCAACTGGACGAGCGCTACAAGAGCAAGGATATCCACAGCCTGGTGGGGCGCGCGCGCCAGGCCTGGCTGGAATATGCACCGATGCGGTTGCAGAGCGCCGACGGTGGCGGGCGGATCTATCGCCAAATCAGTTATGGGCCGATGCTCGATGTGTTTGTGCTCGATATGCGCAGCTATCGCGAAGCCAATGACAACAATCTGGGGGCCGCCAAACCCTTTCTCGGACGTGAGCAACTGGACTGGCTCAAGCGTGAATTGAAGGCCTCCAGCGCCCAGTGGAAAGTCATCGCCGCCGACATGCCGATCGGTCTCGGCGTGCCCGATGGCGAAATCAGCCCCGGCGTGGCGCGCTGGGAAGCGGTGGCCAATGGCGATCCGGGACCGGCCCAGGGGCGAGAGTTGGAAATCGCTGAATTGCTAGGTTTTCTGCGGGCGCAACAGGTGCGCAATTTCGTGTTCCTCACGGCGGATGTGCATTACTGCGCGGCACATCATTACCACCCGGATCGGGCGGCGTTTCAGGATTTCGAACCGTTCTGGGAGTTTGTCGCCGGGCCTTTGAATGCGGGGAGTTTCGGGCCTAACCCGCTGGATAAAACCTTCGGTCCTGAAGTGGTGTTCGAGAAGGCACCGCCGGCACAGAACACCTCGCCGTTTGCCGGGTTTCAGTTTTTTGGCGAGGTGAATATCGAGGGCGCGACGGGGGCGATGAGTGTGGTGTTGCGGGATCTGGATGGGGTGGCGGTGTTTGAGCAGAAATTGCAGCCGGTGTGAGAATTATCCGACTGGCATCGATCGATGTGGGAGCGGGCTTGCTCGCGAAAGCGGTTTAGCAGGCAACACAGATGTTGAATGTTAGTCAGCCTTCGCGAGCAAGCCCGCTCCCACATTTAATTGTGGTAGGTCAGTAAACGTCTCGGCGATAGCGACCTTGCTCGATCAGGCGGTCGACCTCTTCAATCCCCAGCACTTCGTTGAGCACGTGATCCACCCCTGAAGCCATGCCCTGCAAGCTGCCGCAGATGTAAATCACGGCGCCGTCGGCCAGCCATTGCTTGAGCAGATTGGCCGATTCACGCAAGCGATCCTGCACGTAGATCTTTTCAGCCTGATCCCGCGAAAACGCCAGGTCCAGACGCTCGATGTCCCCGGAAATCAACCACTCTTCCAGCTCGGCACGGCACAGGTAGTCATGCTCGCGATTGCGCTCGCCAAACAGCAGCCAATGGCGAGTCTGCCCATCGGCAATCCGCGCCTTGAGCAAACTGCGCAGCCCGGCCAGGCCGGTGCCGTTGCCCAGCAGTATCATCGGCACCGGTTCGACCGGCAGATGGAAACCGCTGTTGCGCCGTACCCGCAGACTGAGGGTGCTGCCCACCGGCGCGTGTTCGGTCAGCCATCCGGAACCGACGCCCAGGCTGCCGTCGGAATGCACCTCCTGGCGCACGATCAGTTCCAGCACGCCGTCGGCGGCAATCGAGGCGATGGAGTATTCGCGCATGGCCAACGGCACCAGCGCGTCCACCAGTGCTTGCGCGTGCAGGCCGACTAGGTGGGTGCGGTTCGAAGGTAATTGGCGAGTGGCGAGTGCTTGTTCCAGCGATTGCGACAAGCCATCAAACACCACCGCCGCCCGCCCATCGATCCCAAGACCATCGAGGAAATGCTCGATCGCCCACGGGCAGTTGCGGGGCAACACTTCCACCAGGTCACCGGCCAGCCAGCTGCTGGTGGTCGGGGCGGTGAGGCCCAGCAAGTACACCGGCGAACCGTTGCTGTCCGGGTTCATCAATTCGCGGCGGGTGAGCGTCCAGTTGTCGTAGCTCGGTGCTTGCCAGGTGTCCACGGGCGCCTGTCCGGTCAGCAGGCCGAGTTGTTGCTGCCAGTGACGCAAGGCGTAAGGGTCGCCGCAATCGACTTCCACGGGCGCGAACAGGTGCTTGCCGCCGTGCTCGCCGAGCCAGGTGTGCAAGCGGCGAGCGAAACCGCAGAAGTGTTGGTACTGGCGATCACCGAGTCCGAGCACCGCGTAATTCAGGCTCTCCAGGCTCAACGCGCGGCCCAGTACCTTGCGTTCGAAACCGCGAGCGCTGTCCGGCGCTTCGCCGTCACCGAAGGTACTGACTACGAACAGCGCGTTACTGGAATCACGCAGATCCTGCTCGCTGACAGTGGCCAGCGGCTGAACCTTCACCGGCAAGCCTGCCGCTTGCAGTTGCCCGGCGGTCTGCCACGCCAGTTGCTCGGCAAACCCGCTCTGGCTGGCGAAACCGATCAGCCACGCCGGGGCATCGCTGTCCGGTTGTTCAAGGCCCTTGCGGGCGTCCTTGATCTGCTTTTTCTTGCGTCGACGATCGAGGTACAGCAACCAGCCGGTGATGAAAAACAGCGGCATGGTCAGCGCGCTGAGTGTCAGGACGATCCGGCCGACAATCCCGAAGTAACTGCCGACGTGCAGCGCGTAGAGGCTGGTCAGTAGCTGCGCCTTGAAGCTTTTGTCGCTGTAGCGGTCGTGGCGTTTGACGAGGCCGGTGGCCGGATCGAGGGTGATCTGGTTCAGCGCGCGGTCGTGCGGCGAGGAGTCCAACAGGTAAAACACGGTCGCCGGTTGTCCGGCCACGGGCGGCATGCGGATGTTGTAGGCGCTCAGTGTCGGACCGGCAGCGCTGTAGATGCTGCTCCACATCGCGGCGTAATCGGCGGTCGGTGCCGGGCCATCAGGCGCAGGACCACGATTGCGAACCCGCTCGTTCTGCGGTGAGTCGGACAGCAATCGGGTCAGGCCTTTGTTGTACCACTCGTAGGACCAGGACAACCCGGTCAGTGCCGCCAGGAGGTAAAACACCAGGCACCAGGTGCCGGCCACCGAGTGCAAATCCCAGTTGAAGCTGCGGCCCTTTTTCTTCCAGTCGAGGGTCAGCCAGCCGCGCCAGCTTTTCCACTGGCGCGGCCAGCGCAGGTAAAGGCCGGACAGGCAGAAAAACACCAGGATCAGCGTGCAGGCGCCGGTGATTTGTCGACCGGTATCGCCCATGGCGAGGAAGCGGTGCAGTTGCAGCATCAGGCCGAAGAAATCCTGGCCGATGGCGTTGCCCATGAACTCGGCGGTATAGGGATCGAAGTAGCGCATCTCGCCGCGACGCTCGCCCGGTGGCGGGGTAAAGGACACCCGTGCGGCGTTGCCGCTGTCGGTGTCGACCCAGATCATCGCGACTTTCTTGCCTGAGGCGCCTTCGATTTTTTCCACCAGCTCAGCGGGCGGCAGCACGCCGGCGACCTGTTTCTCGACCTGCAACACCGACGGGTTCAGTGCGCGCAGGATTTCATCCTCAAACGACACTGTCGCCCCGGTGATGCCCATGAGGGCCAGGACCAGCCCGGCACTGATACCGAAAAACCAGTGCAACTGGAACAGGGTTTTCTTCAACACGTTGCTCGCCTTGTCCGTTCGAAAATTGTCATCACGGCGCGCATTATGCCGTGGGCTGTCGAGAAGCATTCTTTTTTACGCACAAAAGCCCCGTTCATGTGGATGAACGGGGCTTTGACCTCACGCTTCCATCAGAAGTGGAAGTTGGCGCTCAGCAGGGCGGTACGACCCGCCGCCACGTGGGCGTAGTGCGTCTGGAATACCTGGTCGAAGTAACGCTTGTCGGTCAGGTTCTGTACGTTGAGTTGCAGGTCGACGTTTTTGGTCAGGCGGTAGCTGGCCATCGCGTCGTAGCGCCAGTAGGAAGGAATCTCCACCGAGTTGGCGATGTTGCCGAATTGCGAATCAACGAATGTGGCACCTGCACCGATGGTCAACTTTTCCGGTATCACGTCATAGGTCGACCACAGGGTGAAGTTGTTCCGCGGGGTGCTCGGCATATGGTTGCCTTCATCGGCGGCGAGGGTGGTTTTGACCACTTCGCTTTCCATGTAGGTGTAGCCGCCGTAGACCTTCCAGTGACGGGTCAGCTTGCCGGTGTAGGTCAGTTCCAGGCCGTTGACCTGCTGTTCGCCGTCCAGCACTTGCGTGGTGGCGCCATCCGGATCGTCGATGCGGGCGTTGGTTTTCTCGGTGCGGAACAGCGCTGCGGTCAACGACAGGTCATCACCGAAGAAGTCCCACTTGGTGCCGATCTCGTAGTTGCGGTTCTTTTCCGGGTCGAGGTCGCTGTTGTTGGCGGCCAGTTCCAGGCTGCCGTTGCCGCTGGTTTCGCCGGCCGGGTTGCTGGAGGTCGAGTAGGCCGCGTAAATGCTGCCGTTCGGCAATGGGTTATAGACCACACCAATCTGGTAGTTCACCAGGTCGCTGGTGTTCTCCCGGGAGAAATTGCCCGCTACCGATCCACGACCACCGGTGCTGTAACCGCTGGATTCGGTCTTGTAGTTGTCATAACGCAGGCCCAGGTTCAGGGACCACTGCTCGTTGAACTTCAGCGTGTCGAACACATAGGCGGCGGCAGTCTTGGTGTCGGTATCGGTGAACGCCGTGCTGTCGGTGATCCGTCCGTTCCAGTTATCCCCAGGCGTCGGATTTTGCAGGCTGGTGCAGTCGCCGGAGCGCAAGAGTGCTGGGTTGCACGTCGTGCCGCTGGCGGCCGACGTCAGGATATACGGGCGGTTGTGGGTGTCCTGATAAGAAAACTCGACACCGGTGACCAGGCTGTGTTCGATGGCGCCGGTGTCGAACCTGGCGCTCAGGTCGGTCTGGTTGATCCAGCCGCTGGACGTCGAGTTACGGTTCTTGGTGCCACGGTACACGCTGCCCCTGGCGACGTTGCCCTTGCTGTCGTCCGGGTTGGTGACGATGTAGTCCAGCGTCGAGCGGGACATGCGGAAGCTGTTGGACACGGTCAGGTCTTCATTCAGATCGTGCTCGATCTTGAAGGTGCCGCTGTCATTGGTGGTTTCGCGATAGTCGCGATTGGTGATGCCGTAGAAATTGTCGCGATCGACATGCACCGGCTTGTCGACGTTGTACTTGCTGCGGGCCGGGTTCAGGGTCAGCGGAATACCGTAGTCCGGCATGTCATCGGTTTCGACGTGGTAGTAACCGAGGGTCACGCGGGTATCGGTGCCCAGGCCGAAAGCGAACGTCGGTGCCACACCCCAGCGGCTGACGTCGACGGTGTCACGGCCCGCGACATTGGCTTCGTGTTTCATCAGGTTCAGGCGCAAGGCCGAGGTATCGGTCATCTGCTGGTTCAGGTCGAGTGTGGTGCGCTTGGTCTGATCCGAGCCCCAGGTGAAGCCGCCGTTGTAGAAGCTGCCCAGTTTGGCGGTCTTGCTCACCAGGTTCAGGCTGCCACCGGTGGAGCCGGCGCCGGTGAAGGCCGACCCCGGGCCTTTGCTGACTTCGATCGACTCAACGTTGAAGATTTCGCGGCTCTGGGACGCCGGGTCGCGCATGCCGTCCACGAAGGTGTCGCTTTCAGCGTTGAAGCCACGAATGATCGGACGGTCGCCCGCCGGGTTGCCGCCTTCGCCAGCACCGAAGGTGATGCCCGGTGTGGTGCGCAAAGCGTCGACCAGGCTGGTGGCGCCCGTGTCGCGGATCACTTGCTGCGGAATCACGGTGACGCTTTTCGGCGTCTCGCGCAGCGGTGCGGTGTATTTCTTGTTGGCCGACGTATCGGTCTTGTAGGAGGTGTCGTCCTGAGCTTCGCCGGTGATGTCGGTAGCGCCCAGGGAAATCACATTGCCCGGTGCTTTTTCGTCGGTTTTTTCAGCCGCGAAAACCATGTGGCCCGCGGAGCCGGCGGTGATCGCCACGCCAATTGCAGAAGCGAGTAAACGCGGTGAACTGACCGGTGATTGTGGTTGTTGGCGTGACATGTGAATTCCCCTCCCCAAGGATTTGAGGCCGCGGAATATAGGGTAGACGCGTCTATGTATCAATTGCGAAACGTTACTATTCGCACTGAATTTACATTCTTTACAATTTTCCTTTACGGTTTTTTCTGTTTCATTCGTCTCGGGGGTTTTACAGCGCCAATAAGAATCAATACCATTGGCGCCTCTTTGTCATCAGGTGTATTCCCATGCTGCTGCACATCCCCGGCGTGTTCGCTAAAGAAGAGGTGCAGCGCATCCGCGAGGCTCTGGAACAGGCGGATTGGGCCGACGGCAAAATCACTGCCGGCTACCAGTCGGCCAAGGCGAAACACAATCTGCAACTGCCGGAAGGTCATCCGCTGGCCAAGGAAGTCGGCGCGGCGATGCTGGAGCGGTTGTGGAAGAATCCACTGTTCATGTCCGCGGCACTGCCGCACAAGGTTTTTCCTCCGTTGCTGAACTGTTACACGGCCGGGGGCAGTTTCGATTTTCATATCGACAACGCCGTGCGTCAGCCCAAAGGCAGCATCGAGCGTGTGCGCACCGACCTGTCGGCCACGCTGTTCTTCAGCGAGCCGGAGGATTACGACGGCGGTGAACTGGACATCCAGGACACCTTTGGCACCCAGCGCGTGAAGCTGCCTGCCGGTGACATGGTCCTGTATCCCGGCACCAGCCTGCACAAGGTCAATGCCGTCACCCGTGGCACTCGCTATGCCTCATTCTTCTGGACCCAAAGCCTGGTCCGCGAAGACAGCCAGCGCGCGCTGCTGTTCGAAATGGACGGGGCGATCCAGCAGCTGACGCAGGACATGCCGGATCACCCATCGCTGATCCGACTCACGGGCACGTACCACAACCTGTTGCGTCGCTGGGTCGATGTATGAGTTATCAATTGCGCCGCGAAGAAGTGCTCGACGGCGATCAACTCAAAGCCATGCTCAATGAAAGTCCGGCGCGTGCTGCTCAGGCGATCCTGATCGCTGCCCGCGAAGGGGTTCTCGATGCCCAGGCTTTGCTCGGCCAGATTCTGCTGGACGGGCAGGGGATCGAACAGGACCAGCCTTTGGCCGTGCGCTGGTTCGGGATCGCCGCGCAGCGCGGGCATCTGATGGCGCGCAACATGCTCGGTCGCTGCCACGAACACGGCTGGGGTTGCGTGGCGGATGCCTCGGTCGCCGCCCAGCATTATCGCGTCGGCGCCGAAGCCGGACTGGATTGGGCGATGTACAACTACGCCAATCTGCTGGCGACAGGGCGAGGGGTGATCGAGGATCAGCTGCAAGCGCTGGCACTCTACCGTCGCGCGGCAGAACTTGGCCATGCGAAGTCGATGAACCTGCTGGGACGTTATCTTGAAGAAGGGCGGGTTTGCCCAGCGGATCCGGTCGGCGCTGTCGATTGGTATCGGCGTTCGGCGACGGGTGGGGATTTTCGTGGGCAGTTCAGTTATGCCGCGGTGCTGGCGGATGAGGGCAACGTCGAAGAGGCGCTGGTCTGGTTGCGCAAGGCATTGGCCGGGGGGAATTTGAATTTCCTGCGGGTGGCGAGTCAGACGTTGTTGAGCGCTGTGAATCCGCACATTCGTGAAATGGCGGCTCTCTATCTTCAGCGCGTCGTTCAGATGAGCGATGGGCGGTCCGTGCCAGGGGGTGTTGAGCTGGTTTAAATCACTATGATTGGAAACTAATCAAATCTCATCAATGGCTTCCTGGAGACGAAATCATGGCTGCTACCAAAGTGCTGACGGCCCATGTCCCCTTGGAACTGGCTGATAAAGTCGATCAGATGGCTGCGAAGATGGAGCGTTCACGGGGCTGGATCGTGAAGCAAGCGCTTGCCGACTGGGTTGATCATGAAGAGGCGCGCAGCCGGCTTACTCGAGAGGCAATGGCAGATGTTGACGCCGGACGAGTGATTGATCATCAGTCTGTCCAGGCCTGGGCAGAAAGTTTGGATACTGATAAGCCGCTGCCGGTCCCGTACTGATGGAGTTGAAGTGGACGAGCAAGGCGTTATCGGACCTCGCCCGACTTTTTGATTTTCTTGCAGTGGTCAATCGTCCTGCTGCAGCCCGCACCGTGCAATCTCTCACTCAGGCTCCTACAGCTTTACTCAGCAATCCGCGGATCGGAGAACGGGTTGACGAGTTTGTACCGCGAGATGTGCGACGACTTTTGGTCGGCCATTACGAAATGCGGTATGAGATTCAAGGCTCAACGCTCTACATCCTTCGTCTTTGGCATGTGAGATAAGACCGATAACAGTCGCTCCGACCGCCCGGAGTGTCTGTTACAAAAAAGCCCATGACTCGTCATGGGCTTTTTGATTTCTGCGTGCAGCGTTTTACACGTAGAACGACTTCAGCGGCGGAAAGCCGTTGAATTCAACCGCGCTGTAACTGGTGGTGTACGCACCGGTCGACAGCCAGTACAAACGATCACCGATCGCCAGGTTCAGCGGCAGGCCGTATTTGTAGTTCTCGTACATGATGTCGGCGCTGTCGCAGGTCGGGCCGGCGATGACCACTTCTTCCACTTCGCCTTTCTTCTCGGTCCAGATCGGGAACTTGATGGCTTCGTCCATGGTTTCGATCAGGCCGGAGAACTTGCCCACGTCCGTGTACACCCAGCGCTCGACGGCGGTACGGGATTTACGCGCCACCAGTACCACTTCGCTGACCAGGATGCCGGCGTTGGCGATCAGCGAACGGCCCGGCTCCAGGATGATTTCCGGCAGGTCATCACCGAAGTCTTCCTTGAGGAAACGGATGATTTCTTCGGCGTAGGTTTCCAGGCTGTTGGTGCGGGTGATGTAGTTGGCCGGGAAGCCGCCGCCCATGTTGATCAGTTTGAGGTGGATGCCGTCTTCTTCTTTCAGACGCTCGAAGATCACTTTGACCTTGGCGATCGCAGCGTCCCAGACGCTGATGTCGCGCTGTTGCGAACCGACGTGGAACGAGATGCCGTAAGGCACCAGGCCCAGGTCGCGAGCGAGGATCAGCAGGTCCATGGCCATGTCGGTCTGGCAGCCGAATTTGCGCGACAACGGCCAGTCAGCGGTGGTCGAGCCTTCGGTGAGGATGCGCACGTAGACTTTCGAACCCGGTGCCGCCTTGGCGATGTTGCGCAGGTCGGCTTCGGAGTCGGTGGCATACAGACGCACGCCCTTCTCGTAGAAGTAGCGAATGTCCTTGGATTTCTTGATGGTGTTGCCATAGCTGATGCGATCCGGGCCGACGCCCTGGTTCATCACTTTGTCGAGCTCGTAGATCGAAGCGATGTCGAAGTTCGAGCCTTTCTCTTTGAGCAGGTCGATGATTTCGACGGCCGGGTTGGCCTTGACCGCGTAGTAGACCTTGGCGAATTCGAAACCGGCGCGCAGGTCGTCATAGGCCTGGCTGATCATCGCGGTGTCGATCACCACGAACGGGGTTTCTTGTTTGTCGGCGAAGGCCTTCATTTTCTGGAAGGTATCGCGCGCGAAATAGTCTTCGACGTTGATCGACATGCTGGGAACTCCTACTGGCAAACTGAAATTATCAATGGGCGCAAATGAACGTCCTCCGTATCCCCACTTTGGTTCGCCTACTTCCCAAGGCATGTCGCCGAAAGCAAAAAGGCCACGGGAGGCGGTGCTGCCCTTGGCCTTGCTGTCTCGTCGTCAGTACTTGAGCCGGATGGATCGTTTCCAGCATGGACGTTCGGCGCGAACTTTAGGGCGTGAGGGGCTTGAGATCAACAAAAAATGTCGCGTTTTTGCACACTTCCGTCGTGCGGTCCCGGACAGTTACTGATGTAACCGACCTGCATGACAGTGTGATGTTCCCCGAATGAGGAATTCTGGAGGGATTTACATCGCCTTTGTGGCGAGGGAGCTTGCTCCCGCTGGGCCGCGAAGCGGTCCCGGATTCAGGCAATGCAGTTCTTCAGAAGGACCGCATTGCCTGATTTACGGCTGCTTCGCAGCCGAACGGGAGCAAGCTCCCTCGCCACAGGGTCGGTCAGGCGACAGCAGTCTCGGCTGGCGAAACAATGCTGGTCTTGCCCCCACGGGATTTGCCCGAGCTCAAATACTCGGCAATCGATTCCTGAGTCACTTCCCCGAGGAACACCCGCTCGGCATCCATCACCGGCAACCACGAGCGATTGAACTCGTACATCCGCGACAGCAGGATGCGCAAATGCTCGTCGTACGCCGCGGTGGCATTGAACTCACGCAGGTATTGCGCGCAAGTGCCGGTCTGACGGTGCAGGTCGCGACGTCGTACATAACCGAGCGCCTTGTTCTCACCATCGGTGACCACCACGTAACGACGGTCCAGTTCGTCCATCAATTCCAGTGCTTCGGTCACCGAGGTTTCCGGACTGACCGACGGCGCGTTGTCCGCCGCGTCTTCAGCCTTCACCAGCAACAGACGCTTGAGCGTGCTGTCCTGGCCGACGAAGTTGCTGACAAAGTCGTCTGCCGGGTGCGCAAGCAAAGTGTCGGGGTGGTCGATCTGCAGCAGTTTGCCGGCGCGGAAGATTGCAATCTTGTCGCCCAGTTTGATCGCCTCGTCGATGTCGTGGCTGACCATGATCACGGTCTTGTTCAGCGCGCGCTGCATTTCGAAGAATTCGTTCTGGATCATCTCGCGGTTGATCGGGTCGACCGCGCCGAACGGTTCGTCCATCAGCAACAGCGGTGCATCCGCCGCCAGTGCGCGAATCACCCCGATCCGCTGCTGTTGGCCGCCGGACAGTTCCCGCGGGTAGCGCGTCAGATATTGCTTGGGCTCCAGCTTGATCATGCTCATCAACTCGCGGGCGCGGTCGTGGCATTTCTGTTTGTCCCAGCCCAGCAGGCGCGGAACGATGGTGATGTTTTCCTCGATGGTCATGTTCGGGAACAGGCCGATCTGCTGGATCACATAACCGATGTTGCGACGCAGGGTCACTTCGTCGAGGTCGGTGGTGTCTTCGCCGTTGATCAGGATCTTGCCCGAGGTCGGTTTGATCAGGCGGTTGATCATCTTCAACGTGGTGCTTTTGCCGCAGCCCGATGGCCCGAGGAACACACAGATCTCGCCTTCATTGACGGTCAGGCTCACCGAGTCCACGGCTTTCACATCTTTGCCGTTGCTTTGGAAGGTCTTGCTGAGGTTTTGAAGTTCGATCATTTCAGGAGTCCTTTTGGAGTCAGCGTGCGTTGCAGCCATTGCAGAAGCAGGTCGGCGAAGATGGCCAGGAGACTGACCAGCACGGCGCCGACGATCAGCATCGACATGTCGCTGCGGCTGATGGAAGCGAGAATGAGTACACCGAGGCCACCGGCGCCGATGGTCGCGGCGATGGTCATGACACCGATGTTCATGACCACGGCGGTGCGTACACCGGCTAGGATCACCGGCACGGCAATCGGCAGTTCGACCATGCGCAGGCGCTGGCCGAAAGTCATGCCGATGCCGCGCGCGGCTTCGCGAATACCCGGTTCAACGCCGGTCAGGGCGAGGTAGGTGTTACGCATGATCGGCAGCAGCGAGTACAGAAACACCGCGGTGATCGCCGGCATCGGACCCAGGCCCTGGCCGAATTTCGAGTAAAACGGCAGCAGCAGACCGAACAGTGCAATCGACGGCACGGTCAGCAGCACCGTGGCGCTGGCTTGCAAGGGGCCGGCGAGCGTCGGGAAGCGCGTCATCAGAATGCCCAGCGGCACGCCGACCAGAATCGCCAATGTTACGGCGATGCCGACCAGGGTGATGTGCTGCCAGGTCAGGTGCAGTACCAGCGGCCAGTCGAGATGGGAAAAGGCGTTGAGAAATTCCATGGCTTTTCCTCCTTAGTTGAGTGGATGCTGGCGCAGGAAATCGGCGGCAACGGATGAAGGGCTTTCGTGATCGACATCGACCCGTGCGTTCAACGCACGCATGGTGTCGTCATCGAACAGCTCGGCCAGTGGCTTGATCTCCTCCGCGAGTTTCGGGTGGGCATCGAGGTAAGCCTGACGCACCACCGGCGCGGCGGTGTAGTCCGGGAAGTAGTGCTTGTCGTCTTCGAGCAGCTTGAGCTTGAAGGCGTTCAGGCGACCGTCGGTGGTGTAGACCAGGCCGGCAAATACCTGGCCATTGCGCAGGGCGGTGTAGACCAGCCCGGCATCCATCTGCCGGATGTTTTTGCGGGTCAGGTTCATGCCGTAAAGGTCGACCATGCCGTCCAGGCCGTCGGAGCGGTTGGCGAACTCGGTGTCCAGCGCGACCAGGTGATTAGTCTTCGCCTCAGCCTGCAGCACCGTGTTCAGCTCGCTGATGGTGTTGATCTGCGGGTAGGCCTTCGCGGTTTTTTCCGGCAGGGCCAGGGCGTAGGTGTTGCTGAATTTCGACGGAGTGAGCCAGATCAGGCCTTTTTTCGCGTCGAGTTCTTTCACCTTGGCGTAGGACTGAGCGCTGTCGAGTTTTTCGGTGACATGGTTGTAAGCCACCAACGACACACCGGTGTATTCCCACATCAAATCCAGCTGACCACTTTCGTGGGCGCTGCGGGCCAGATTGCTGCCCAATCCACCGGTCACCTGGGTGTCATAACCCTTGGTGCGCAGGTATTGGGCGGTGATTTCCGCGAGCAGGGTTTGCTCGGTGAACACCCGGGCGCCGATGCGGATCACGGGTTTTTCAGCGGCTTGGGCAAATCCTGCGAACAGCAGGGCGCAGCCTATAAATAAGCATATTTTTTTCATGTCAGTTCCTTTGCCGAGGCTTAAGACGGGCGCAAGCCGCGTTCGAGCCAGAGGCGGCTGGCGAGTGTCACCAGACCGTCGAGCAGCAAGGCCAGCAGGGCGGTGCAGGCCGCGCCGAGCAGCAGTTGCGGCTGATTGTTCAGGGCAATGCCGGGGAAAATCAGGCTGCCCAGGCTGTTGGCACCGATCAGGAACGCCAGTGGCGCGGTACCGACGTTAATTGCCAGCGCCACACGCACACCGCCGATGATGATCGGCACGGCGTTCGGCAGTTCGACCCGCCACAGCACTTGAGTCGGCGTCATGCCGATGCCGACGGCCGCTTCCTTGAGTGAACCCTGGACGTTTTTCAGGCCTTCATAGGTGTTGCGCACGATCGGCAACAACGAGGCGAGGAACAGGGCGAAGATCGCGGGGCCGCTGCCGATGCCGAGGATACCCAGGGCGATGGCGAGTACGGCGAGAGGCGGCACGGTGTTGCCGATGTTGAAGATCTGCATGAAGCGTTCAGCGCGGCCCACCATGGTCGGGCGGCTGAGGAAGATACCGGCGGGGATGCCCACAACGAGGGCGGCCAGCATGGAAACGAGGACGAGAATCAGGTGAGCTTGCAGGTAAAACAACAAATCGTCGCGGTAATGTTCGATCGTGTTGATGCCAATCCAGTGGACCAGCAGGGCCAGAAGGGCGACGACAACCGCACCTCCTGTCAGCCCCTTGCCATAGCGAATAGCCACAGGCGGACTCCTTTTTTTCTTTGTCGGCGAACGCAGTCCCGAGTGGCAATGCCATTCCTGGCTGCCGGGATTATCAACGTTCGCGAGAAGCAGCTCTTCATGCTGATGCAACCGCATGAGATCGAGCCATAAGCGCAGCCTCGTCAGGCTAACTTGCAGGTTCTTCAAACCCTGCTACGAGAGCTGTAACAGGGGAGTGGACGTCTCTACCTTTTAAAAGGTTCCATATTTAACAGCAGATTGCCACCCTTAATGCCCTGGCACGTCCTCGCGCGATGCCACAACACGCTCCTACAAAGATCCGTGTGGCGGGCCGAGCGGTGGTCTGCCAAGGTCTGTTTGCGCTATACTCGCCGCCCTTTTTTGAATCACCGCCAGGCGATTTCCCATGACCAAACAGGCCGCCGAAGTCGCGAAACGCCGCACTTTCGCCATTATTTCCCACCCCGATGCCGGTAAGACCACCATCACCGAGAAGCTCTTGCTGATGGGCAAGGCGATTGCGGTTGCCGGCACGGTGAAGTCTCGCAAGTCCGACCGCCATGCCACCTCAGACTGGATGGAAATGGAAAAGCAGCGTGGTATCTCGATTACCACGTCGGTCATGCAGTTCCCGTATCGCGATCACATGATCAACCTGCTCGACACCCCGGGCCACGAAGACTTCTCCGAAGACACCTACCGCACCCTGACGGCGGTCGACTCGGCGTTGATGGTTCTCGACGGTGGTAAGGGTGTAGAGCCACGGACCATCGCGCTGATGGACGTCTGCCGTCTGCGTGATACGCCGATTGTCAGCTTCATCAACAAACTCGACCGTGACATCCGCGACCCGATCGAACTGCTCGACGAAATCGAAGCGGTCCTGAAGATCAAGGCGGCGCCGATCACCTGGCCGATCGGTTGCTACCGCGACTTCAAGGGCGTTTATCACCTCGCCGATGACTACATCATCGTGTACACCGCCGGTCACGGTCACGAGCGTACCGATGTGAAAATCATCGAGAAGCTCGACTCCGACGAAGCCCGCGCGCATCTGGGTGATGAATACGATCGCTTCGTCGATCAGCTGGAGCTGGTGCAGGGCGCCTGCCACGAATTCAATCAGCAGGAATTCCTCGACGGCCAACTGACACCGGTGTTCTTCGGTACTGCGCTGGGCAACTTCGGTGTCGATCATGTGCTCGACGCCGTGGTCGACTGGGCGCCGAAACCGCTGGCCCGTGTCGCCAACGAGCGCACCGTGGAACCGGTCGAAGAGAAATTCACCGGCTTCGTGTTCAAGATCCAGGCGAACATGGACCCGAAACACCGCGACCGTATCGCCTTCATGCGTATCTGCTCCGGCAAATACGAGAAGGGCATGAAGATGCGCCACGTGCGCACCGGCAAGGATGTGCGCATCGGCGATGCCCTGACGTTCTTCTCTTCCGAGCGTGAGCAACTGGAAGAGGCGTTTGCCGGCGACATCATCGGCCTGCACAACCACGGCACCATCCAGATTGGCGACACCTTCACCGAAGGCGAAGTCCTGGGCTTCACCGGTATCCCGCACTTCGCTCCGGAACTGTTCCGTCGCGTGCGCCTGCGTGACCCGCTGAAATCCAAGCAACTGCGTCAAGGCTTGCAGCAATTGGCCGAAGAAGGCGCCACCCAGGTGTTCTTCCCCGAGCGCAGCAACGACATCATCCTCGGCGCCGTCGGTGTGCTGCAGTTCGATGTGGTCGCCAGTCGCTTGAAAGAGGAATACAAGGTCGAGTGCTCCTACGAGCCGATCACCGTGTATTCCGCACGCTGGATCGATTGCGACGATAAGAAGAAGTTCGAGGAGTTCCAGGTCAAGGCCGTGGAAAACCTCGCGGTTGACGGCGGTGGTCACCTGACTTACCTGGCCCCGACCCGGGTCAATTTGGCGTTGATGGAAGAGCGCTGGCCGGATGTGAAATTCCGTGCGACGCGTGAGCATCACTAAGCGCTGAGTTGAAACAATAAAAAGCCCCGGTCGCGAAAGCACCGGGGCTTTTTCATACCTGACGCGGTCAACGGTGGGAGCCAGCCTGCTGGCGATGGCATTTTTTCATTCAATCAATGTGTTGAATGTCACTCCGCTATCGCCAGCAGGCTGGCTCCCACAGGGATCAGCGTTGTTGGTGGGTTTGGGTATAAACATTATTCCAAACCAGTCTCCCCATTCATGGCATTTCCCGCGCATCGTCAGAGTCCTATCTGGAGAACCCGCCCCATCGGAACCGAATGTCTCTCAGTGCCGTCGGGCTTCAACGTTTCACCTGTAAAGGATGGAATCGGTCATGAGCATTTTTCAACGCATTGTGTTGTTGCTGAAGGTTTTGGTCCTGCTGTCGGTTGGCATGTCAGCGGCGTGGGCGGAATGTTCGTCTCATGATGAGCAAGCGTCGAGCGGGCAGGTGGCGCACTCCGGGCTGATGATCGCCGCGTCCGAGTCGGAGCCCGGCGATCAAGGCCAGGGCGGCAGTGCGGATGATGACGATTCGACCACCGAGGATCCGGATGCCGATACCGATGAAGATGAAGGGGCTTAAGTAGCAGGCAAAAGAAAACCCCTTCTGCCCTGCCTGATGCGCAGCCAGGGCAGAAGGGGTTTTTGAACAGGCCGGGTGTCCCCTGTGGCAGCGAGCAAGCCCGCTCCCACAGGTTTTTCTTCGCCCGTTATGCCGCGCCGTCGAGGAACTGCTCGGCGTAGTGGCACGCCACCTGGCGGTTATCGAGAGGGCGCAAGGCTGGCTCTTCGGTTTTGCAGCGGTCGGTTGCGTACGGGCAGCGCTTGTGGAAAGCGCAACCCGACGGCGGGTTCAACGGGTTGGGCAACTCGCCGACGATCTTGATTTTCGGCTTGTTGGGGTCCGGGTGAATGGTCGGGGTGGCCGACAGCAGCGCCTGGGTGTACGGGTGCAACGGGCGTTCGTAGATGTCGTTCTTCGGGCCCATTTCCACCGGGCGGCCGAGGTACATCACCATCACGTCATCGGCAACGTGTTGCACCACCGCGAGGTTGTGGGAGATGAACACGTACGCCGTGTTGAACTCCTGCTGCAGATCCATGAACAGGTTCAGCACCTGCGCCTGGATCGACACGTCCAGCGCCGAGGTTGGTTCGTCCGCCACCAGCACTTTTGGCTGCAGCATCATCGCGCGAGCGAGGGCGATCCGCTGGCGCTGACCACCGGAGAACATGTGTGGATAACGCTGATAATGCTCAGGGCGCAAACCCACCTGCTTCATCATCGCCTGCACTTTCTCGCGACGTTCGGTTGCGCTCAGGCTGGTGTTGATCAACAGCGGTTCAGCCAGTTGATCGCCGACTTTCTGCCGAGGGTTCAACGAGGCGTATGGGCTTTGGAACACCATCTGCACGTCTTTGCGCAGTTGCTTGCGTTGAGCCTTGTCAGCACCGGCGACTTCCTGCCCGGCGATTTTCAACGAGCCGGAAGAGGGCTCTTCGATCAGCGTCAGGGCCCGGGCCAGGGTGGATTTGCCGCAACCCGATTCGCCTACGACGGCCAGTGTCTTGCCGGCTTCCAGTTCGAACGACACACCGTTCAGGGCGCGTACGGTCGCATGACCCTTGAACAGGCCACGGGACACTTCGTAGTGACGGGTGAGGTCGCGAGCGGTAAGTACGACGGCCATTACGCCACCTCCTGGTTCAGCGGGTAGAAGCAGCGGGCAAGGCTGTTGCTTTTCGGGTCAAGGGTCGGACGTTGCGCACGGCAGTTGTCCTGCACATACGGGCAGCGCGGCGACAGCAGGCAACCTTGCGGACGGTCATAACGACCGGGGACGATGCCTGGCAGCGTGGCCAGGCGCGTGGCGCCGAGGCTGTGTTCCGGAATCGCCTTGAGCAGCGCTTCGCTGTACGGGTGCGCCGGAATGTCGAACAGCTGCGGCACCTGACCGACTTCAACCGCCTGGCCGGCGTACATCACGCACACGCGCTGAGCGGTTTCGGCCACGACCGCGAGGTCGTGAGTGATCAGCACCAGGCCCATGTTCTGCTCTTTCTGCAACGCCAGCAGCAGGTCCATGATCTGCGCCTGAATCGTTACGTCGAGGGCGGTGGTCGGTTCGTCGGCGATCAGCAGTTTCGGTTCGCCGGCAATTGCCATGGCGATCGCCACACGCTGGCTCATACCGCCGGACAATTGATGCGGGTAAGCATCCATACGGCTGGCGGCGCCCGGGATTTCAACTTTTTCCAGCAGTTCGATGGCGCGGGCGCGGGCTTGCTTGCCGGACATCTTCAGATGCAGGCGCAGCACTTCTTCGATCTGGAAGCCGACGGTGTAGCTCGGGTTCAGCGCGGTCATCGGGTCCTGGAAGACCATGGCCAGGTCTTTGCCGACAATTTGCCGACGCTGACGGTTGCTGAGCTTGAGCATGTTCTTGCCGTCGAAATTCAGGGCGTCGGCGGTGACGATCCCCGGGTGCTCGATCAGGCCCATCAGCGCCATCATGGTCACGGATTTACCGGAGCCCGACTCGCCAACGATGGCCAGCACTTCACCCTTGTCCACGGAAATGTCGAGCCCGTCGACCACCGGAACGGCGTTCTTGTCGCCGAAGCGAACGTTGAGATTCTTGATTTCTAACAGTGACATTTGAATCTCCTCAGGCGGCGTTCTTGAGTTTCGGGTCCAGCGCATCGCGCAGGCCGTCGCCCATCAAGTTGATTGCCAGCACGCTGAGCAAAATGGTCAAACCAGGCAGACTGACGACCCACCAGGCGCGTTCGATGTAGTCGCGAGCCGAAGCCAGCATGGTGCCCCACTCAGGGGTTGGCGGTTGTACGCCAAGGCCGAGGAAGCCCAGTGCCGCGGCATCGAGAATCGCCGAGGAGAAGCTCAGGGTCGCCTGAACAATCAGTGGTGCCATGCAGTTAGGCAACACGGTGACGAACATCAGGCGTGGCAGACCGGCACCCGCCAGGCGCGCGGCGGTCACGTAGTCGCGGTTCAATTCGCCCATCACCGCGGCGCGGGTCAGACGAACATAGGACGGCAACGAAACCACGGCGATGGCAATAATGGTGTTGATCAGGCCAGGGCCGAGGATGGCGACAATCGCCACGGCCAGCAGCAGGGACGGCAGGGCCAGCATGATGTCCATCAGACGCATGATGGTCGGGCCGAGCACGCGCGGGAAGAACCCGGCGAACAGACCCAGGAGGATGCCCGGAATCAGCGACATCACCACCGACGACAAGCCGATGAGCAGGGACAGGCGCGAACCGTTGATCAGTCGCGACAGCAGATCGCGACCCAGTTCATCGGTGCCGAGCAGGAACTGGATCTGCCCGCCTTCCAGCCAGGACGGCGGGGTCAGCAGGAAGTCGCGGTATTGCTCGCTCGGGTTATGCGGGGCAACCCACGGCGCGAAGATTGCGCAGAAAATCACCAGCAGCATGAACATCAGGCCGGCAACGGCGCCTTTGTTCTTGGAAAACGCCTGCCAGAATTCTTTGTACGGGGACGGATACAGCAGGCTTTGATCGACTGCTACCGCTGGAATTGGAGTGGTCATGGTCATGATGATCTCAGCGCTGATGACGGATGCGTGGGTTGGCAAAGCCGTAGAGGATGTCCACCACGAAGTTGACCAGAATCACCAGGCAGGCGATTAACAGGATGCCGTTCTGCACCACGGGATAGTCCCGTGCGCCAATGGCTTCGATCAGCCATTTTCCGATGCCGGGCCACGAGAAGATGGTTTCGGTCAGGACCGCACCGGCCAGCAATGTGCCGACTTGCAGGCCGACCACGGTCAGCACCGGAATCAGCGCGTTGCGCAGGCCGTGCACGAACACCACGCGCGACGGCGACAGGCCTTTGGCGCGGGCGGTACGGATGTAGTCCTCACGCAGCACTTCGAGCATCGACGAACGGGTCATCCGCGCAATAACCGCCAGCGGAATGGTGCCGAGCACGATGGCCGGCAGGATCAGGTGATGCAAGGCATCGAAGAACGCACCGACGTCATCGGCCAGCAGCGTGTCGATGAGCATGAAACCGGTGCGCGGCTCGATGTCATAGAGCAGGTCGATCCGCCCGGACACCGGGGTCCAGCCCAGGGACACCGAGAAGAACATGATCAGGATCAGGCCCCACCAGAAGATCGGCATCGAATATCCCGCCAGGGAGATGCCCATCACCCCATGGTCGAACAGGGATCCTCGCTTGAGTGCCGCGATCACCCCGGCCAACAGGCCCAGGATGCCGGCGAACAACAGGGCGGCCATGGACAGTTCCAGGGTCGCGGGGAATAGGGAAGTGAATTCGCTCCAGACGCTTTCCCGGGTACGCAGGGATTCGCCGAGATCGCCGTGGGCCAGTTTGCCAATGTAATCCAGGTATTGGGCATACAGCGGTTTGTTCAGACCTAGGCGTTCCATTGCCTGAGCATGCATTTCGGGGTCGACTCGACGTTCGCCCATCATTACTTCCACGGGGTCGCCTGGAATCATGCGAATCAACGCGAAAGTCAGCAAGGTGATGCCGAAGAACGTGGGGATCAATAACCCCAATCGGCGGGCAATAAAACTAAACATCTTGTGGTGTACCTCATCAGCCGGTTAGGCGTGCCTGGTGTCCCTGGAGTCAGGGACACCGGGAGTTTTCTTATCTACTTCACCTGGGTGGTGGCGAAGTTATTAGTGGTGAGGGGGCTAATGTGATAGCCCTCTACGTTGTTGCGCATTGCGGTGAACATTCTAGTGTGCGCCATGCTGATCCATGGCTGGTCCTGGTTAAAAATAACCTGAGCCTGTTCGTACAGCGCTGCCCGCTCGGCCGGATCGGTTTTTTCCCGGGCCTGGTCGATCAGTGCCTGGAACTTGTCATTGCACCAGCGCGCATAGTTTTCGCCGTTCTTCGCGGCTTCGCAACTGAGCATAGGCGTCAGGAAGTTATCCGGGTCGCCGTTGTCGCCCGCCCATCCGGCGGAAACCATATCGTGCTCGCCGTTTTTCGCGCGCTTGAGCATTTCGCCCCATTCCATCACGCGGATGTCGATCTTGATACCGACCTTGGCCAGGTCGGCCTGCATCATCTGCGCGCCGAGCATCGGGTTCGGGTTGGTTGGACCGCCGCCGTTGCGGGTGAACAGGGTGAAGGTGGTGCCTTCCGGTACGCCGGCTTCCTTGAGCAGGGCGCGGGCCTTGTCCAGGTCACGGGCCGGATTTTTCAGGCTGTGGTTGTAGCCCAGCAGCGTATCCGGGAACGGGTTGACCGCCACGGTCGCATTGCCTTTGCCAAACAGCGCGTTGACATAAGCCTCTTTGTCGAAGGCAATGTCGATGGCTTTACGCACGCGCACATCACTCATGTATTTGTGCGTGGTGTTCATGGCGATGTACGAAACGGTCATCGCGTTCAGCTCGTCAACCTTCAGTTTGGCGTCTTTCTTGATGCTCGGGATGTCATCCGGCTTCGGATACAGCGCCACCTGGCACTCGTTGGCCTTGAGTTTTTGCAGGCGCACGTTGTTGTCGGTGGCGATGGCCAGGATCAACGAATCCGCCGGCGGCTTGCCACGGAAGTAGTCCGGGTTGGCCTTGAAGCGAACCTGCGCGTCCTTCGCGTAACGCTGGAAAATGAACGGGCCGGTGCCGACCGGTTTGTTGTTCAGGTCGCCGGTCTTGTTCGCCTTGAGCAGCTGGTCGGCGTACTCGGCGGAATAGATAGAGGAGAAGGCCATGGCGATGTCGGCCAGGAATGGCGCTTCGCGGCGGGTCAAGGTGAAGGTGACGGTGTTGTCGTCGATCTTCTCGACGCTTTTGAGCAGTTCCTTGAAGCCCATGCTTTCAAAGTACGGGAAGCCCACGCTCGACAGCTTGTGCCACGGGTGATTCGGGTCCAGCTGACGCTGGAAGCTCCAGACCACGTCGTCGGCGTTCATGTCGCGGGTCGGCTTGAAGTAGTCGGTGGTGTGAAACTTGACGCCTTTGCGCAGGTGGAAGGTGTAGGTCAGGCCGTCCTCGCTGATATCCCAGGACTCGGCCAGCGCCGGAATCACTTCCGTGGTGCCGGGCTTGAAGTCCGCCAGGCGGTTGAAGATGGTTTCGGCCACCGCATCGGCTGTGACTGCAGTCGTGTACTGGACCATGTCGAAGCCTTCCGGACTGGCTTCGGTGCAAACCACCAGGGGTTTGGCCGAGACGCCAACGGCAACACTCAGCAACGCGGCAGCGATGGCCGCACGTAGGGGAAGCATTTTCATCAAGAACCCTCTGCAATCGGTTGAACAGGAAGAAACCGAACGGCCGACTCATCATGAGTCAGCCGTCGGCTGGCGCTTTTTACAAAATTTTGAACGGGATGGTGGTCACGAGACGGAACTCGTTGATGCTACCGTCAGCCTGGTTATCGCTGGCGCGGTGGGTGGTGTAGGTAGCGCGGACTGTGGTGGCCTTGAGCGGACCGCTTTGTACGGCGTACGACGTACCGATGCCGTATTCATAGTGGTTCTCACCGTCCATTTTACGTACGTCGTAGGCGGTACCGGTGTAGTGCGTACCGTCGATGCCCCAGCCGCGAGCCTGGTAGATGTTGAACTTCAGCCCCGGCACGCCGTATTCGGCCATGTTCAGGCCGTAGGCGATCTGGAAGGACTTCTCGTTCGGGCCGTTGAAGTCGGACAGCAGGGAGTTGGCCAGGTAAATGCCGTTGGTTTCATGCAGGTAGTCGAAGTACTCGTTACCGTTCACTTCCTGATAAGAGAACGTCAGGCTGTGGGCGAGGTGAGTCAGTCCCAACGACAGCGAGTAAGTGTCGTTGTCGATCTCACCCATCAACTTTTTGCCTTCGTCGACGGTTTTGTAATAGTTCAGGCCGGTGGTCAGGCTCAGGATCGAGCTGTCCCCCAGTTCGTGAGTGGCGCCAAAGTAGTACTGGTTCCAGAAATCTTCTACGTTGCTCGCGTACAGGCTGGTTTTCAGGCTTTTCAGCGGCTGATAGTTCAGACCTGCGGTGTTTACGTGGTCGGTTTCAGCGCCATTTGCCGAGTACTCGGACGTGAATTTGGTCAGGCTCTGTTCGGTACGAGGCGATACGCGGTCGAAGGTGCCGAGGTCGAACGACAGGTTGTCGAACTCTTCGCTGTGAATGGCCACACCTTCAAAGCTCGAAGGCAGCGGACGGTTGCCGATGACGTCGACGATCGGGCTGCTGAAGTTCTGGCGACCAGCGGTCAGGGTGGTGTTGGAGATACGCGCCTTGACGTTGGCCAGGCCCAGTTTGCTCCACTGATCCACCGCGTCGCCGTTGGTGTGAGCCAGGGTACGGTTGGAACCGCCCTTGATGTCTTCGCGGCTACGATCCAGTGCAATGGCATTGTAAGCAGCGACTTCGGTGCTGAAACCCACGGTGCCTTGGGTGAAACCCGAGGTGTAATTCAGGATGGTGCCCTGAACCCAGTTGATACGGCGCGTGCCGTTCAGGGTTTCGCCGTGGCGCTCGTACTTGTAGGTAGCGCCTCGCTGTTTATCTTCGTTGGCGTACCAGTTACGGGTGCTGCCCGACAGGCTTTGACCATCAATGAAGCCCTTGGCTTCCGACTGTGCGTTGGTGCTTGCCAGTTGGGTTGGAACGAAGTCCTGGCTCTGGGATTCTGCGTACGCCGTGGCGGTGACGCTGCTGATGGCCAGGGCTAATAACGCGGTGCTGCTCAGTTTCATGGGTGAAGCTCCTTACTTTCTTTTTTTAATGTCGGTCTTTTTGGGTGATCCGACTATTGGTTTTGGAACTCATGCAGGGCATCGCAAACGTTTGCTTCAGGCCTTAAAGGCAAATTGCGGCAATACGCTTGCGCGAGGGCGGAATCCGCCCCCAGCGTTTTGGCTAATCGGTTATTGGTCGATACTGACGCCCGAGAACACGTTGCGGCCGAATGGACTCACCTTGAATCCTTCGACTTTGGCGCTTAACGGCTGGTTGACCGTCGAGTGGGCGACAGGCGTGATCGGCACTTGCTGCTTGAGCAACTGCTGGGCCTGTTTGTAGAGCACGGTGCGCTGGTCACGATCGGTGACGACCTTGGCCTGCTTGATCAGCTTGTCGTAAGCCGGATCACACCATTGGGAGTAGTTGTTGCCGCCAATGGCGTCGCAGCTGTAAAGCGTGCCGAGCCAGTTGTCCGGGTCCCCGTTGTCACCGGTCCAGCCAATCAGGCTGACGTCGTGCTCGCCATTCTTGGTGCGCTTGATGTACTCGCCCCATTCGTAGCTGACGATCTTCACTTTGAGACCGATTTTCCCCCAGTCAGCCTGGAGCATCTCGGCCATCAACTTGGCGTTCGGGTTGTACGGGCGCTGAACCGGCATCGCCCATAAAGTGATTTCGGTGCCTTCTTTCACGCCGGCAGCCTTGAGCAGTTCCTTGGCTTTTTCCGGGTTGTAGGCGGCGTCCTTGATGGTCTCGTCGTAGGACCATTGGGTCGGCGGCATGGCGTTTTGCGCAAGTTGCCCGGCGCCTTGGTACACCGCGTTGAGAATGCCTTGTTTGTTCACCGCCATGTCCAGGGCCTGACGCACTTCGAGCTGGTCGAACGGCTTGTGGCGCACGTTGTAGGCGATGTAGCCGAGGTTGAAACCGGGCTTCTCGATGAGTTTGAGCTTGGCGTCGTTCTTCAACGCTTCAACGTCGGCAGGGCGCGGGTGCAAGGTGATCTGGCACTCGTTGGCCTTGAGCTTCTGCACGCGCACCGAGGCGTCGGTGTTGATGGCGAAAATCAGGTTGTCGAGCTTGACCCGGCTCGGGTCCCAGTACTGCTTGTTGCCGCTGTAACGGATATTGGAATCTTTCTGGTAGCTCTTGAACACGAACGGCCCGGTGCCGATCGGCTTCTGGTTGATGTCGCTCGGCTTGCCTTCGGCGAGCAGCTTGTCGGCGTACTCGGCGGACAGGATGGCGGCGAAGCTCATGGCGATGTTCTGGATGAACGCGGCGTCCACGCTGTTGAGCGTCATGACCACGGTCAGCGGCCCGGTCTTCTCGACCTTGGCGATGTTCTTGTTCAGGCTCATCCCGTTGAAGTACGGGAATTCGGTTGGATAAGCCTTACGGAAAGGTTGCTGCGGATCGAGCATGCGATTGAAGGTGAACAGCACGTCGTCGGCGTTGAAGTCACGGGTCGGCGTGAAGTACTTGGTCGTGTGAAATTTCACCCCTTCGCGCAGGTGGAAAGTGTACTTGAGGCCGTCCTCGGAAATATCCCAGCTTGTTGCCAGGCCTGGTACGACGTTGGTGGCGCCTTTTTCGAATTCTGCCAGTCGGTTGTACAACGGCTCGGCGGCATCGTTATCGGTCGCGGTCGTGTACTGCGCGGTGTCGAAGCCAGCCGGGCTGCCTTCGGAGCAGAACACCAGGCTGTTGTTGGCGGCCTGGCTGATGGGAGTGGCGGCCAGCAGGCCGGTGCCCAGCAATGCGGATAAAACCAAGGTATGGCGCATGACGCTCCCTTTTCTCTTTCTCTAAGTGTTTTCAATGCACCGCGGTCCCATCCGGGACGTGGAGGCATCATTGATCTCAAGCCATGACGTGCAGCAAAAACCGAAAGCCCACGCATAAGCTGGTCAGATCCCGACGGTATGAACCGTGGGTCTGGCAGTAAATGCGAAGAGTCCTAAAGACTCGTAGGAAAGGGCAACGCGTCCGACCCCGCCGCTGTAGTACTCGGCAGAATTGGATGTAGGTGTTTTCCTGCTTTCTCGGTAGATAAAGCAACGGCGACGTCAAAAACGTCGCCGTTGCCAGATCTTATTTGCTGACGCTAACGCCGTAGAAGGAGTTCAAGCCGAATGGGCTGATCTTGAAATCCCGCACTTCGTTGCGCATGGGTTGGAACACCGTCGAGTGAGCGATAGGTGTCATCGGAACAGCGTCTTTGAGGACGTGTTGCGCCTGCTTGTACAGTTCGGTGCGCTTGGCCTGGTCGGTCGTGCGCTTGGCTTCCTTGACGATGCCGTCGAACTTCTTGTCGCACCACTTGGAGAAGTTGTTGCCCTGCAGCGAATCGCAGCCGAACAGCACGTTCAGCCAGTTGTCCGGGTCACCGTTGTCGCCGCTCCAGCCAATCAGCATCGCGCCGTTTTCACCGCCTTTGGAGCGCTTGATGTACTCGCCCCACTCGTAGGTCACGATCTTGGCTTTGATGCCGATCTTGGCCCAGTCGGACTGCAGCATTTCTGCCATCAGCTTGGCGTTCGGGTTGTAAGGACGCTGCACCGGCATCGCCCACAGGTTGATCTCGGTGCCTTCCTTGACGCCGGCTTCCTTGAGCAGCTCCTTGGCTTTCTCAGGGTTGTACGGCGCATCCTTGATGGTGGTGTCGTAAGACCACTGGGTCGGCGGCATGGCGTTGACGGCCAGTTGACCTGCACCCTGGTAAACGGAATCAATGATCTGCTGCTTGTTGACGGCCATGTCCAGCGCTTGACGCACTTTCAGTTGGGCCATCGGGTTCGGCTGATCGCTGCCCTTGATCTTGTCCATCACGTTGTAGGCGATGTAACCCAGGTTGAAACCAGCCTGGTCAGGCACCTTCAGGCTCTTGTCTTCTTTCAGCGCCTTCAGGTCAGCCGGACGCGGGAACAGAGTGATCTGGCACTCGCCCTTCTTCAGCTTCTGGATACGCACCGACGGGTCGGTGGTGATGGCGAAGATCAGGTTGTCGATCTTGACGTCGTCAGGCTTCCAGTAGTCCTTGTTCCCGGTGTAGCGGATGTTGGAGTCTTTCTGGTAGCTCTTGAACACGAACGGGCCAGTGCCGACTGGCTTCTGGTTGATGTCGGCGGCTTTGCCTTCTTTCAACAGTTGAGCGGCGTACTCGGCGGACTGTACCGAAGCGAAACTCATGGCCATGTTCTGGATGAACGCAGCGTCCACTTCTTTGAGGGTGAACTTGACGGTGTGGTCGTCGACTTTATCGATCTTGGTGATGTTGGTGTCCATCCCCATGTCGGTGAAGTACGGGAATTCGGTCGGGTACGCCTTACGGAACGGGTCATCCTTGTTAATCATGCGATTAAAGGTGAACAGCACGTCGTCGGCGTTGAACTCGCGAGTCGGCTTGAAGTACGGGGTGGTGTGGAACTTGACGCCTTCACGCAGGTGGAAGGTGTACGTCAGGCCGTCATCGGAGATGTCCCATTTGGTCGCCAGACCAGGAATAACGGCGGTGCCGCCGCGCTCGAACTGAGTCAGGCGGTTGAACATGGTTTCTGCAGAGGCGTCGAAGTCGGTTCCGGTGGTGTACTGACCAGGATCAAAACCGGCCGGGCTCCCTTCGGAGCAAAACACCAGGTTAGTCGCCGCTTGGGCGAAAGGTGCGGCAGCTAACAAGCTGGCGCCGACTAAAAACGGAATGACCGCGTGTTTAAGCATGTTGGCCTCATGATTTGTTGTCATTTTTGGAATTAGAGGACGACCTCGTGAGCCGTGCCTGCGGATACTTATGCAGGGGCCATACCCAATGCAAGATCCTGAGCGACCACAGGCGTTAAACAGTGGCACGAACGTACCTTAATGTCGCATATGTGTAAATTCGTGCGCATTTGACCGTTTGCGCAGGGTTTTTTCGGTGCAAACCATGCACTGGCAGGGGGCGATCGTGGTGTCTGGCGCACCCGGTTGGAGCGCGGTGTTACTTATTTATACCCCCAGTTTGGCTCGTTGCTGTTTGTCAGTGGACACCTTGGTGGTTTGCAGTGATCTTTATCTTGGCGGCCTGGTAGCCGACCAGGTTCTGGCTGATTGAGTACATATCCATTTCTGCGGTAACGGCGGCTGGCGGTTTCGCCCTTACGGCGACTCACTTTTTTTTCAAACGCCAAAAAAAAGTAAGCAAAAAAAGGCTCGCCCCGAGCGTCCGGCCCCTCGCTGAGGCTCGGCGTTCCTTCGCTCCGGTATTCATCCGGGGACACGGCCCTCCGGTCTGCTTCGCGACGACCTACATGCAGCGTGTTCGACTGCGTCGAACGGCGCTGCGCGCCACTCCCCGGATGAACACCTCCACTCAGCCTCCCGAAGGGGCGGGTGGATCAAGATCAAGAGCGCAAGGCGAGCTAACGCTCGGCCTCGTGGTTTGGTGGGTGGGGGGCGCTGATTCATTGCGTGGGATGGCGGCCTGACAGCCGACCTGTTCTTGCGGATGTACCGGGATCCTGTGGGAGCTGGCCTGCCAGCGATGGCGGCCTGCCAGCCGGCCTGTTCTTGCGGATGTACCGGGATCCTGTGGGAGCTGGCCTGCCAGCGATGGCGGCCTGCCAGCCGGCCTGTTCTTGCGGATGTACCGGGATCCTGTGGGAGCTGGCCTGCCAGCGATGGCGGCCTGCCAGCCGGCCTGTTCTTGCGGATGTACCGGAATCCTGTGGGAGCTGGCCTGCCAGCGATGGCGGCCTGCCAGCCGGCCTGTTCTTGTGGATGTACCGGAATCCTGTGGGAGCTGGCCTGCCAGCGATGGCGGGCTGCCAGCCGGCCTGTTCTTGTGGATGTACCGGAATCCTGTGGGAGCTGTTTTGCCCGCGATGGCGGCCTGATAGCCGGCCTGTTCTTGCGGATGTACCGGAATCTTGTGGGAGCTGTTTTGCCAGCGATGGCGGCCTGCCAGCCGGCATGTTCTTGTGGATGTACCGGGATCCTGTGGGAGCTGTTTTGCCAGCGATGGCGGCCTGCCAGCCGGCCTGTTCTTGTGGATGTACCGGAATCCTGTGGGAGCTGGCCTGCCAGCGATGGCGGCGGTGCGATCGCCACATATCAGGCAGTTCCACCGCTGCCTTTTGTCAGGCAATAAAAAACGGCGATCACTTCGGTGATCGCCGTTTTTTTTGTACGGGTTATCGAATCAAGGCAGCAACACTTCAACCACCCCGTCCGCCGTCATGCTGACCTGGCTGGTGCCGGCCTCGACTTCCGGGGTCACCGGTGCGGCGTCCATGCTGGCGGCTTTCATCATCATCGGGCCGCGCATGTACGGTTGTGGGTAACCGTTGCTGTTGAGGTTCAGGTTGACGATTTTGTAACCCTTGCCGCCCAGTGCATCGGTGGCCAGTTGCGCGCGGGCTTTGAAGGCTGTTACAGCATCTTTCAGCAGTGCATCTTCGCTGGCCTTGCGGGTTGGCGTGGCGATGGCGAAGTCCATGCCGCCCATTTTCAGGTCGGTCAGCAGTTCGCCGGTCAGCTTCGACAGCGCAGCGAAGTCGGAGCTTTCCAGGCGCAGTTCCGCACGCTCACGCCAGCCGGTGATTTTCTGGCCCTTGGTGTCGTAGATCGGGTAGCTGTTGCGGCTGCCCTGGCGCAGGGTGATGTCCTTGACTTGCTTGGCCTGGGCCAGCGCCTTGTTCATGGTGGTGCTGACGTCCGCGGCGAGTTTGGCCGGGTCGGTGTTTTGTTCTTCGGTGTAGAGGGTCACGATCATCAGGTCGCGGGCGACTTCCTGACTGACTTCGGCGCGCAGGGATATCTGGTTGTAATGCAGCTCGTCGGCAGCCAGGGCCGGGAGGCTGGCGATGGTGCCAACGCTGAGGGCGAGGAGGGCGGCGCTGCGGCGGAAAGTGTGCATGAAAACTCCTTGGGCGATGCGCAGGGGTTGGGTCCGAGCCTGCGTGAAACCATCAGACTCTAGCTTTAATGATCCGGTTCGCACAGTTACAACTTCTATACAGATGGACCGGTGATCCACTGAAGGACTTTTGTGGCGAGGGAGCTTGCTCCCGCTCGGCTGCGCAGCAGTCGCAAATCGGCTGACGCGGTTTGACTGTTGAATCGCGGTGGCAGGTTTTGGAACTGCTGCGCAGTCCAGCGGGAGCAGGCTCCCTCGCCACATGGGAAACTCGTTGGCGCCTGTGGCCGTTTGCCGCACTTTTGCCTGTCAGCCCCCGTGCTTGGTTATACTCCGTGCGATCCGCCTGGAGCGCTCATCAGGAGAGCTCATGCTCGCCCCCGTTCAAATCACTTCCGCGACTCGTCAGAATCTCTGGCGGCTGACGTTCATCCGCACCTTGGTGCTGGCCGCCCAGGCCGGTTCCGTGGGCCTGGCCTACTGGCTCGACTTGCTGCCGCTGCCCTGGTTTCAACTGGCCGCGACCCTCGGTTGTTCGATGTTGCTGTGCGCGTTCACGGCGATCCGCTTGCGCACCTCATGGCCCGTCACCGAACTCGAATACGCCGTGCAACTGGCCTGCGACCTGTTTATCCACAGTGCCTTGCTGTATTTCTCCGGGGGCTCGACCAACCCTTTCGTCTCTTATTACCTGGTGCCGCTGACGATCGCCGCCGTGACGCTGCCATGGCGTTATTCGGTGATCCTGTCGGGCATTGCGCTGACGATGTACACCTTGCTGCTGGCGGGTTTCTATCCGTTGCAAACCTTCCCGATTGCCCGGGAAAACCTGCAGGTCTACGGGATGTGGCTGAGTTTCGCCCTGGCCGCCGCGGTGATCACGTTCTTTGCCGCGCGCATGGCCGAAGAGCTGCGCCGCCAGGAAGAACTGCGCGCCATCCGTCGCGAAGAAGGCCTGCGTGATCAGCAATTGCTGGCCGTCGCGACCGAGGCCGCCGGTGCCGCCCATGAACTGGGCACGCCGCTGGCGACCATGAGCGTGCTGCTCAAGGAAATGCGCCAGGACCATCATGACCCGATGTTGCAGGACGACCTGAGCGTACTGCAGGATCAGGTCAAGCTCTGCAAGGAAACCTTGCAACAGCTTGTTCGGGCGGCGGAGGCCAATCGCCGTTTGGCGGTGGAAATGCAGGACGTCACCGACTGGCTCGACGAAGCGCTGAACCGCTGGCACCTGATGCGCCCGGAAGCCAGCTACCGCTTCCAGCGTCTGGGCCAGGGCACCGTGCCGCGCATGGCGCCGCCGCCTGACCTGACCCAGGCGCTGCTGAATCTGCTCAACAACGCCGCCGACGCTTGCCCCGAAGGGCTGCAAGTGACGCTGGACTGGAATGCCGAGGATTTGACCATCAGCATTCGCGACCACGGCGCCGGTGTGCCGCTGGCCATTGCCGAACAGATCGGCAAACCGTTTTTTACCACCAAGGGCAAAGGTTTCGGCCTGGGCCTGTTTTTGAGCAAGGCCAGCGTGACACGCGCCGGCGGCTCAGTGAAACTCTACAGTCATGAGGAAGGCGGCACGCTCACCGAGCTGCGCCTGCCCCGTGTCGCCCGAGGAGACGAACATGAGTGACGAGATCCAAGTCGAAGGCGAAGAGCTGCCGCATTTGCTGCTGGTAGATGACGACGCCACGTTCACCCGCGTGATGGCGCGAGCCATGGCCCGCCGCGGTTTTCGCGTCAGCACTGCCGGTTCCGCCGAAGAAGGCCTGACCATCGCCCAGGCCGACATCCCGGACTACGCCGCGCTGGACCTGAAAATGGACGGCGATTCGGGCCTGGTGTTGTTGCCCAAACTGCTCGAACTCGACCCGGACATGCGCGTGGTGATCCTCACCGGTTACTCGAGCATTGCCACCGCCGTCGAGGCGATCAAGCGCGGTGCATGCAACTACCTGTGCAAACCGGCAGATGCCGATGACGTCCTCGCCGCGTTGCTCTCCGAGCACGCCGACCTCGACACCCTGGTACCGGAAAACCCGATGTCGGTGGATCGCCTGCAGTGGGAACACATCCAGCGTGTGTTGACCGAACACGAAGGCAATATCTCCGCCACTGCCCGCGCCCTGGGCATGCACCGCCGCACGCTGCAGCGCAAACTGCAGAAACGTCCCGTTCGTCGCTGAACCTGCGCTGAACGAATGCCGGCCACGCCTCGCGACAGACCGAACCGATCCTCTATGATCGGTTCGTGCGTGTTCTTTTCTTTATCGAGCCTTTTCCATGAATCAGAACGCTGAATATTCCGCGGTCAACGATGCTGTGCGCGGGCAGTTTTTTCGCAAAGTCTGGGCGATGATCACGCCTTACTGGCGCAGTGAAGAGAAGGGCAAGGCCTGGACGCTGCTGATCGCGGTGATTGCGTTATCTCTGGTCAGCGTGGGCATCTCGGTGTGGTTCAACACCTGGTACAAGGATTTTTACAACGCGCTGCAGCAAAAGGACGAGGCCGCGTTCTGGCGGCTGATTCTATATTTCTGCGGGATTGCCGCGGTGGCGATTATCGGCGCTGTGTACCGGCTCTACCTGACCCAGATGCTGACCATTCGCTGGCGTGCCTGGCTCACTGAAAAGCATTTTGCCCGCTGGCTCGGCAACAAGAACTACTACCAGCTGGAGCAGGGCGGTTACACCGATAACCCGGACCAGCGGATTTCCGAAGACCTCAACAACTTCACCTCGAACACCCTGGAACTGGGCATCGGTTTGCTGCGCAACATTGTGAGCCTGGTGTCGTTCTCGATCATCCTTTGGGGCGTTTCGGGCAGCATTGAGGTGTTCGGTTTCACCATTCCCGGCTATATGTTCTGGTGCGTGCTGGTGTATGCCGTGATCGGCAGCTGGCTGACCCATTTGATCGGCCGTCGCTTGATCGGCCTCAACAACCGACAACAACGCTTCGAAGCCGACCTGCGTTTCTCCATGGTCCGCGTCCGTGAAAATGCCGAAAGCATCGCCTTGTACAACGGCGAGCCCAATGAAAACCGTCGCCTGAGCAACCGCTTCGGGCTGGTCTGGCACAACTTCTGGGACATCATGAAGGTGTCCAAGCGTCTGACGTTCTTCACCGCAGGTTACCAGCAGGCCGCCATCATCTTTCCGTTCATGGTCGCCGCGCCACGTTACTTCGCCGGCAAGATCGAGCTCGGAGAGCTGATGCAGATCAGTTCGGCGTTCGGCAATGTGCAGGAGAGTTTCAGCTGGTTTATCAGTGCGTACCAGAACCTCGCGTCGTGGCGCGCCACCTGCGATCGTTTGCTGAGTTTCCGCCAGGCCATGACCGACAATGAAGAGCGTGCGCCAGCCATCGACGTGCAGAATCAGGGTGATGCATTGAAGGTGCATGACCTGGGCCTCGACCTTGCTGATGGTCGTCATCTGCTGACCAACGCCGACATGACCGTGGAGGAGGGCGAGCGCGTGATGCTCAGCGGCCGCTCTGGCAGTGGCAAGTCCACACTGTTGCGGGCGATGGGTCATCTGTGGCCTGCGGGCCATGGCAGCATTCGTCTGCCGGCGGCGCGCTATCTGTTCCTGCCGCAAAAGCCTTACCTGCCGATTGGCACGCTGCGCGAGGCGTTGAGTTATCCACAGCCTGGCGAGACCTATCCGCACGAGCGTTACGTTCATGTGTTGGAAACCTGCCGTTTACCACACCTGGTTTCGCGCCTGGATGAAGCGAATCACTGGCAACGCATGCTTTCCCCGGGTGAACAGCAACGCCTGGCCTTTGCCCGCGCGCTGCTTTATGCACCGCAATGGCTGTACATGGACGAAGCGACCTCGGCGATGGACGAAGAGGATGAGGCGTCGCTGTATCAGGCACTGATCGATGAGATTCCGGGGCTGAGCATTGTCAGCGTCGGGCATCGCAGCAGCCTGAAGCGCTTCCATCCGCGGCATGTGCGCATTGAAAATGGCCATCTGGTGGACCAGACCGTGACCGCATGAACACCACAAGACTCTGTGTGGGCTTTTGTGGTGAGGGGATGAATCCCCTCGCCACAATTCGCGTCCACAGGGAGTGGTGGTGATCGTACAACCACCTTGAGCTATGATGCGGTTTCAGCCGAATTTTTCGAGACAGACGTTCACCATGGAAAACCCGATCGATGCACCACGCCTTCCACGCAAGCGCCGCAGCCTCGCACAGGAACTGGTGACGGTGCTGTCCGAGCAGATTCGCGACGGTCAACTCAAGCGCGGCGACAAGTTGCCCACCGAGTCGGCGATCATGGATGCCCATGGCGTCAGTCGCACCGTGGTGCGCGAAGCGATTTCCCGTTTGCAGGCGGCCGGGCAGGTGGAAACCCGCCACGGCATCGGCACCTTCGTGCTCGATACGCCGAGCCCGAGCGGTTTTCGTATCGACCCGGCCACCGTGGTGACGCTGCGTGATGTGCTGGCGATTCTGGAATTGCGCATCAGCCTCGAAGTGGAATCCGCCGGCCTCGCCGCACAACGCCGCAGCCCTGAACAGTTGGCGCTGATGCGCGCCGCGCTGGACGCCTTGAACGAAAGCGCGGCCCACGCCAGTGATGCCGTGGCCTCGGACTTTCAGTTTCACCTGCAAATCGCGCTGTCGACCGGCAACCGCTATTTCACCGACATCATGACCCACCTCGGCACCAGCATCATTCCGCGCACCCGACTCAACTCGGCGCGCCTGGCCCATGATGATCAGCAGCACTACATGAGCCGTCTGAGCCGTGAGCACGAAGAGATCTACGATGCGATTGCCCGCCAGGATTCCGATGCCGCGCGGGCGGCGATGCGCTTGCATTTGACCAACAGCCGCGAGCGGTTGCGTCATGCCCATGAAGAGGCTGAGGCGCAGCGGGGCTAGAGGTAAGGATCTTTCACCTCGATCGTTTTGTAATCCACGTACTCAATTGTGTCGTTCAGCAAAACCTTGAATATTTTCAGGGTGATTTCCCAGTACTGGCCGGGCAGTGTTTCAAACGCGACGATATCGCCCACACTCACATTCAGGTCAAAATCTGATGGCAACTCCTGAGCTGCATGTCTGGTTTTGGCAGGAAAGTTAAACCGATGGATTGTGCTCATGGGGCCTTCGCCTGTGCAGTGATTGACTGCCCGATTAAGCCTCGGAGGTAGGGGACTCGAAACTGTAAGAAATAACAGTTTCGATGAATGGTCAGTGTCAATCCGCCTTCGCCGCTGCGTCACAGATAAGGCCATCGCGGGCGAACCCGCGATGGGGCCAGAAGCCTTCAAACCATCTTTCAGACGGTTTTCAAAATCCCCCGGTCTACTCGCACCGTCAGTTTGGCTGCCTTGGGCCTGGCATCGAACGCCACGACCCCAGACTCACCCACCACCGCTTTGGCAATCGGCTTGCCATCCGCCAACAACTCCAGCGGCGCACCCTTCAGCGATTGGCCCGAGGCCAGTTCCAGTTTCAATTTGATGCTCATCATCGATCTCCTTATCAGGCCACGTTGCCAGTCGGGTTGTAGTCCTTGAGCAGCAGGTAAGTGCTCCAGCCCCACCAGTCATCCACCGTGGCGGTATCGTTCAGGTTGTTGACGTCCTTGCGCCGCAGCACCTTGGTGCCCTCGACCTTGAACAACGGCGAGAAATTGCCCGTCGGGCTCAACACCGCTTGCAGATCAGGCAGTTTTTTCAACGCTGCGAAGCTGCCTGGCGAAGGGGCGATGCCGCTGAGGTACGCCGCGAATATCTCATCCGCAGACACTTGAACCGCTTGATTGACCTGGAGGCGGTTGGCGCTGTCGATGGCATCGAAGTAGCGTTTGTCGCCATACGCATGCCATTGAGCGCCATCGCCATTACGCACGTTGAGGCCGAACTTGCTGTCTTCGTCGTGCATGAAGCGGGTGATCAACGAGCCCAGATCACTCGGCGTGACCACTGCCGCCAACTGTTTGCGTGGCACGCGCAGATGGCCGGCGGAAAACAGGTCGGTCAGGTAGTGATCGGCGAAAGCGTTCAGCGCATAGGCCAGTTCCAGCGACTGGTCGTCAGCTGTGTTGTGGGCGATCACCGCTTGTTGCAACGCGGCCGTGTGCCCGGCGATGTAGGCCAGCAGTGCCCATTCGGCGAAGTGATCGGCATTGTTGGCGGCCAGTTTCAGGTAGCGCCCCAGTGGGTACAGGGCGGAAACGAAGCTGCCGCCGCCGGTGATTTTGTTCCACTCTTCCGACAACGTATCACCCAAGGCGTCATACGCCTCGTGGGGCTGCTTGCCATCCTTGATCGCCTGTTTGACTGCGGCGATTTCCTTCTGCATGACGCCGAGAATCAGCTTCGCCTCGGCGTTGGACGCGGGCAGGACCGCCAGGGAATTGAAAGCCTCGGTAAAACGCTGGACCCGGTCGGCAGCGGTTGCGCCTTCGCTGACCGGTTTATCCGCAATTCCATAGAAATCACCCCCCAGGGCAACGATCTGCCCATAGGTCAGTGCCAAGCCGTTCGGCAAGTGCAACTCGACCTGCGACGCCACTACAGCAGGGGCATCCTTGACGAAACGTAGCAGCGTGTTATCACCGATGGCCGTGTGTTCACCCCCCTCGAACCTCAGCTGTGGCTTGCCTTTCAAGGCGTTGACGGATGCAGAGGTGGACGGTTGATGGGTGTCGGAGCCAGGGGCGTCGAGGTGCAGGAGCAGGTGGTCATTACCCGTAATGGCGATGCCGTTCTCGTTGAACAGATCATCCAGACTTGCGATGACCGGCTTCGGTTTTTCCTGGGTTTGTGTGTGTAGACCTGACATTTCTATCTCCTTGATATGTCGTCGGTATGCTTGAAGTTAACTGTATGTATATACAGTTATTCAGAGCATAGAGGAGAACTTTCCTACGTCAAGAAAATACTTTTCCGACGCATAAATTTTGGATGCGGCGATGAAATGCAGTTGACGGTTGTTTTTTAAGTTGTACGATGACCTACAACTTCGGCGCAGGCTGAACGATTTCCTCACACACAAACGTGCTACCCAGGGTGTTCGAATAATGAATCCACAAGAACTGAAGTCCATCCTCTCTTCCGGTCTGCTGTCTTTCCCGGTTACCGATTTCAATGCTCAGGGCGATTTCCATCGCGCTGGCTACATCAAGCGTCTCGAATGGCTGGCCCCATACGGCGCTTCGGCTCTGTTCGCCGCAGGCGGCACCGGTGAGTTCTTCTCTCTGGCGGCCAGCGAATATTCGGAAATCATCAAGACCGCCGTCGACACCTGCGAAACCAGCGTGCCGATTCTGGCCGGTGTGGGTGGTTCGACCCGCCAGGCGATCGAGTACGCACAGGAAGCCGAGCGTCTGGGCGCCAAAGGCCTGTTGCTGCTGCCGCACTACCTGACCGAAGCCAGCCAGGACGGCGTTGCCGCTCACGTTGAAGCCGTGTGCAAATCGGTGAAGATCGGCGTAGTGGTTTACAACCGCAACGTCTGCCGCCTGACCGCGCCGTTGCTGGAACGTCTGGCCGAGCGTTGCCCGAACCTGATCGGCTACAAAGATGGCCTGGGCGATATCGAGTTGATGGTGTCGATCCGTCGTCGCCTCGGCGATCGCTTCAGCTACCTGGGTGGTTTGCCGACCGCCGAAGTCTACGCAGCGGCCTATAAGGCACTGGGCGTGCCGGTTTACTCCTCGGCGGTGTTCAACTTCATCCCGAAAACCGCGATGGATTTCTACCACGCTATCGCTCGCGAAGATCACGCCACCGTCGGCAAGATCATCGACGACTTCTTCCTGCCGTACCTGGACATCCGTAACCGCAAAGCCGGTTACGCGGTGAGTATCGTCAAGGCCGGGGCAAAAATTGCCGGCTATGACGCAGGTCCTGTGCGTGCGCCGCTGACCGACCTGACCGGCGAAGAGTACGAAATGCTCGCCGCGTTGATCGACAAGCAAGGTGCGCAGTAACACACCCGATTAAACAAGGCCGCTGAGTGATCAGCGGCCTTTTGCGTGAGGAGATTCCCCAGTGGCAGATGCAAAGCGTTTCGATAACTACATCAACGGTGAATGGGTTGCCGGCAGTGATTACTGCGCCAACATCAACCCGTCCGAACTGACCGATACCATCGGCAACTACGCCAAGGCCGATCTGGCCCAGGTCCACGCCGCCATCGACGCCGCCCGCGCTGCGTTTCCGGCCTGGTCGACGTCGGGCATTCAGGCTCGCCACGATTCACTGGACAAGGTCGGTACTGAAATCCTCGCTCGCCGCGAAGAGCTCGGCACTTTGCTCGCCCGTGAAGAAGGTAAAACCCTGCCTGAAGCCATCGGCGAAGTGACCCGCGCCGGTAACATCTTCAAGTTTTTCGCCGGGGAAACCCTGCGACTGTCCGGCGACTACTTGCCGTCGGTACGTCCGGGCGTCAACGTCGAAGTCACTCGTGAAGCATTGGGCGTAGTTGGCCTGATTACCCCGTGGAACTTCCCGATCGCCATCCCGGCGTGGAAAATCGCCCCGGCCCTGGCCTACGGCAACTGCGTGGTACTGAAACCCGCCGACCTGGTCCCGGGTTGCGCCTGGGCCCTGGCTGAAATCATCTCTCGCGCAGGCTTCCCGGCCGGCGTGTTCAACCTGGTGATGGGCAGCGGTCGTGTGGTGGGCGATGCGTTGGTGCAGAGCCCGAAAGTCGACGGCATCAGTTTCACCGGCTCTGTCGGTGTCGGTCGTCAGATCGCCGTCAGCTGCGTGTCGCGCCAGGCCAAGGTTCAGCTGGAAATGGGCGGCAAGAACCCGCAGATCATTCTCGATGACGCCGACCTCAAGCAAGCGGTCGAGCTGTCGGTTCAGAGCGCGTTCTACTCCACCGGCCAGCGTTGCACCGCTTCCAGCCGCTTCATCGTTACCGCCGGCATCCACGACAAATTCGTCGAAGCCATGGCCGAGCGCATGAAGTCGATCAAGGTCGGTCACGCGCTGAAAACCGGCACCGACATCGGTCCGGTGGTTTCCCAGGCTCAGCTTGAACAGGACATGAAGTACATCGACATCGGCCAGTCCGAAGGTGCGCGTCTGGTCAGTGGCGGTGGTCTGGTGACTTGCGATACAGAAGGCTACTACCTCGCGCCAACCCTGTTTGCCGACAGCGAAGCGGCGATGCGCATCAGCCGTGAAGAGATCTTTGGCCCGGTGGCCAACGTGGTTCGCGTTGCGGATTACGAAGCGGCACTGGCCATGGCCAACGACACCGAATTCGGTCTGTCGGCGGGCATCGCCACCACGTCGCTGAAGTACGCCAACCACTTCAAGCGCCACTCCCAGGCCGGGATGGTGATGGTCAACCTGCCGACTGCCGGTGTGGATTACCACGTTCCGTTCGGTGGGCGTAAAGGTTCATCCTATGGCTCCCGCGAGCAGGGTCGCTATGCGCAAGAGTTCTACACCGTCGTGAAAACCTCCTACATCGGTTCCTGATTCACGCAATACCTGTGGGAGCTGGCCTGCCAGCGATGGCAGCACCTCGGTGTGAAGGACATACCAAGGTGCCCGCATCGCTGGCAGGCCAGCTCCCACAAAAAACAATCGTTATGACCCGCATAAAAATAATCAGTGGGAGTACATCTACATGCAATCGACTCAGAAGCCGACTCACGTCCGCTATTTGATCCTGCTCATGCTGTTTCTGGTGACCACGATCAACTACGCCGACCGGGCGACCATCGCTATCGCCGGCTCCAGCCTGCAAAAAGACCTCGGCATCGACGCGGTCACTCTCGGTTATATCTTCTCTGCATTCGGTTGGGCCTACGTGGCCGGGCAAATTCCCGGTGGCTGGCTGCTGGACCGTTTTGGTTCGAAAAAAATCTATGCGCTGAGCATCTTCACCTGGTCGCTGTTCACCGTGCTGCAGGGCTATGTCGGCGAGTTCGGCATGTCCACGGCGGTGGTTGCGCTGTTCATGCTGCGCTTCCTGGTGGGCCTGGCCGAAGCGCCATCCTTCCCCGGCAACGCCCGCATCGTCGCGGCCTGGTTTCCGACGGCTGAACGCGGCACCGCTTCGGCGATCTTCAACTCGGCGCAATACTTCGCCACCGTGTTGTTTGCGCCGCTGATGGGCTGGATCGTCTACAGCTTCGGCTGGCAGCACGTGTTCATCGTCATGGGCGTGATTGGCATCATCTTCTCGGGCATCTGGCTCAAGGTTATCCACAGCCCACGCCAGCACCCGATGATCAACGACGCGGAGTTCCAGCACATCGCCGATAACGGCGGCATGGTCGATATGGACCAGGACAAAGGCAAAGGCAAAAAAGGCGACGGCCCGAAGTGGGACTACATCCGCCAGTTGCTGACCAACCGCATGATGCTTGGCGTGTACCTCGGCCAATACTGCATCAACGGCATCACCTACTTCTTCCTGACCTGGTTCCCGGTATACCTGGTGCAAGAACGCGGCATGACCATCCTCAAGGCCGGTTTCATTGCCTCGTTGCCGGCGATCTGTGGCTTCATCGGTGGTGTGCTCGGCGGGGTGATTTCCGATTACCTGCTGCGCAAGGGCCATTCCCTGACCTTCGCCCGCAAGGCGCCGATCATTGCCGGTTTGCTGGTTTCCAGCAGCATCGTGGCCTGCAACTATGTCGATGTTGAATGGATGGTCGTCGGCTTCATGGCTCTGGCATTCTTCGGCAAAGGCGTGGGGGCGCTGGGCTGGGCGGTGGTGTCCGATACTTCGCCGAAACAAATCGCCGGTCTCAGCGGTGGTTTGTTCAACACCTTCGGTAACATCGCTTCGATCACCACTCCCATCGTGATTGGCTACATCATCAGCTCCACCGGTTCGTTCAAATGGGCGCTGGTGTTTGTCGGTTGCAACGCACTGGTTGCAGTGTTCAGCTACCTGGTGATTGTTGGTCCGATCAAGCGTGTGGTGCTCAAAGAGCCACCGGTCAGCGGTCCTGAAACCAACAACAAATTGTCTCAAGCGCATTCCTGAGGAGCGGCGTCATGCAGTTGATTGAACACTCCGACTCGCCGCGCTACATCCGCCTGCACGAGCGGGACAACGTAGTGATTGTGGTCAATGACCAGGGCGTGCCCGCCGGCACCGAATTTCCCGATGGCCTGGTGACGGTGGACTTCGTGCCGCAGAGTCATAAAGTCACCCTCGAGGATATTCCCGAGGGCGGTCAGGTGATTCGCTACGGCCAGACCATTGGCTACGCGTTGCAGCCGATTCCTCGTGGCAGTTGGGTCAAGGAAGATCAACTGCGCATGCCCACCGCGCCGCCGCTGGACAGTTTGCCGCTGTCCACCGAAGTGCCGGCCGCGCAGGCACCGCTGGAAGGTTTTACGTTCGAGGGTTATCGCAATGCCGACGGCACCGTCGGCACGCGCAACATTCTGGGGATTACCACCACGGTTCAGTGCGTCACCGGCGTGCTCGATCACGCGGTCAAGCGCATCAAGGATGAATTGCTGCCCAAGTACCCGAACGTCGATGACGTGGTGGCGCTGACCCACAGCTACGGCTGTGGCGTGGCGATCACCGCCACCGACGCGTACATCCCGATTCGCACCGTGCGCAATCTGGCGCGCAACCCGAACCTGGGCGGCGAAGCCTTGGTCATCAGCCTGGGCTGTGAGAAATTGCAGGCCGGGCAGGTGATGCACGAGAACGACAGTTCGGTCGATCTCAGCGAGCCGTGGTTGTACCGCTTGCAGGATTCGAGTCACGGTTTCACCGAGATGATCGAGCAGATCATGGCGCTGGCCGAGACCCGTCTGAAGAAGCTCGATCAGCGTCGCCGGGAAACCGTGCCGGCGTCCGAGCTGATCCTCGGCATGCAGTGCGGCGGTAGCGATGCGTTCTCCGGGATTACCGCGAACCCGGCGCTGGGGTTTGCCTCGGACCTGTTGCTGCGTGCGGGCGCGACGGTGATGTTTTCCGAAGTCACCGAAGTGCGCGATGCGATTTACCTGCTGACTTCCCGCGCCGAAACCGAGGAGGTCGCTCAGGAGCTGGTACGGGAAATGGACTGGTACGACCGATACCTGGCCAAGGGCGAAGCGGACCGCAGCGCCAATACCACGCCGGGTAACAAGAAGGGCGGGTTGTCGAACATTGTCGAGAAGTCCCTCGGGTCGATCGTCAAATCCGGCAGCAGCGCGATCAACGGGGTGCTGGGCCCTGGCGAACGCTTCAAGCGCAAAGGCCTGATTTTCTGCGCGACCCCGGCCAGTGATTTTGTCTGCGGGACGTTGCAACTGGCGGCAGGAATGAACCTGCACGTGTTCACCACCGGGCGCGGTACGCCGTATGGTCTGGCGATGGCGCCGGTGGTGAAGGTGTCGACCCGGACTGAACTGGCGCAGCGCTGGCCTGACCTGATCGACATCGATGCTGGGCGGATTGCGACCGGGCGGGCATCGATCGAGGACCTCGGGTGGGAGTTGTTTCACTACTACCTGGACGTGGCCAGCGGGAAGAAGCAGACGTGGGCCGAGCAGCACAAACTGCATAACGACATCACCCTGTTCAACCCGGCGCCGATCACCTGATACCGCGTTATCGTTCATCGCCAGCAGGCTGGCTCCCACAGTGATCTTCGGTGTTCACACAGTTTGTGCAACAAAGAAGATCTCCTGTGGGAGCGAGACCGGCTTGCCGGCGATGGCGATCTACCAGACGCCAACGTCCTCGGTGGCTTATCATTAGCCAACTAACGACACCCTCAAGGTTCTCCCCGGCATGCTGGCAATTTTCCTCGAAACCCTGAACATCACCGCGCCGGTGTTTGCCATGCTGTTTCTGGGGGTGCTGCTCAAGCGCATCGACTGGATCAACGACAATTTCATCCACACCGCATCGGCTCTGGTGTTCAACGTCACCATGCCGGCGTTGCTGTTCCTGGGCATCCTGCATGCCGACCTGCACGCCGCCCTGCAACCGGCGCTGCTGATCTATTTCTCGATTGCGACGCTGGTGTGTTTCGCCATCGCCTGGGGCTGGGCGATCTGGAAGTGTCCGCGTGAGGACCGGGGGATTTACACCCAGGGTGCGTTTCGCGGCAACAACGGCGTCATTGGCCTCGCGCTGGCGGCGAGCATGTACGGCGATTACGGGATTTCCCTCGGGGCGATTCTCGCGGCGCTGGTGATCCTGTTTTACAACACGCTCTCGACCATTGTGCTGGCGGTCTACAGCCCGGTGATCAAGTCCGATCCGTGGAGCATCTGCAAAAGCGTGATGATCAACCCCTTGATCATCAGCGTGTTTGCGGCAGCGCCGTTTGCGTATTTCAAGATCGGTTTGCCGGGTTGGCTGGAGACGTCCGGCCAGTACCTGGCGCAAACCACGTTGCCATTGGCGTTGATCTGCATCGGCGGCACGCTGTCGCTGGCGGCCATGCGCAAGAGCGGCAGCATGGCGCTGAGTTCAAGCCTGGTGAAGATGATCGGCCTGCCGGTGCTGGCGACGCTGGGGGCGTGGTTGTGGGGCTTTCGCGGGGCGGAGTTGGGGATTCTGTTTCTGTACTTCGGTAGCCCGACCGCTGCGGCCAGTTTTGTCATGGCCCGTCAGGCCAACGGTAATCATGAACTCGCGGCAGCGATCATTGTGATCACCACGCTGATGGCGGCGGTGACCACCAACGTCGGGATCTTCCTGCTGCAGTGGGGCGGGTGGATTTAGCCCTGAGATTTTGGGTTGTTCTTTCGGGCCTCATCGCCGGCAAGCCGGTCTCGCTCCCACAGTGATCTTGGGTGTTCACACAATTTGTGCAACAAAGGAGATCCCCTGTGGGAGTGAGCCTGCTCGCGATGACGGTAGATCTTTCACCGCAACCTTCGAATATTCATTCCGGCTTCTGGTAGCTATCAATCACTTCCTGCGCCGCCCGAAACGCATCGATCGCCGCCGGCACGCCCGCATACACCGCGCAATGCAGCAGTGCCTCGCGAATCTCTTCCACCGTGCAGCCGTTGTTCAGCGCGCCACGCACGTGACCTTTCAACTCTTGCGGGCATTTCAGCGCGGTCAACGCGGCAAGAGTGATCAGGCTGCGGGTTTTCAGCGGCAGGCCTTCGCGATTCCACACACTGCCCCAGGCGTGTTCATTGACGAAATCCTGCAACGGCTGGGTGAACTCGGTGGCATTGCCCAGCGCGCGGTCGACGAAAGCGTCGCCCATCACTTGGCGGCGGACTTCAACGCCGGGCTTTTTATGGTCGGTCATGGCAATTCTCTCTTGTGGTGTTGGCGACGCCAGGCGCGCAGCGACGTGAACAGCAAGAACGCCACCAGCGCCGGCAGGACGAAAAACAGCATCAGGTGTTCAAGCCTGCCGGCCAGCGGCATGCCGGTGGTGAACGACACCACGTGCAGACCGTACGCCAGGTACAAGCCCAGAAACAGCAGACCTTCGGCGCGGGTTACCCGGTAGCCGGAATAGAACACCGGCAAGCACAGCACCGCGACGCCGAGCATCACCGGCAAGTCGAAATCCAGCGCGTTGGGCGAGACCGACAGCGGCGACGGCGCAATCAGTGCGGTAACGCCGAGTACGCCCAACAGGTTGAACAGGTTGCTGCCGACCACGTTGCCGACGGCGATGTCGCGCTGACCACGCAACGCCGCGATCAATGAGGTCGCCAGTTCCGGCAACGAAGTGCTGACGGCGACGATGGTCAGGCCGATGATCCTTTCCGACAGCCCCAGATCCGTAGCGACCGACACCGCGGCGCCCAACAGCAAGTGCCCGGCGTACACCAGCATCGCAAGACCGGCGACGATCATCAGCAGGCTGCTCAACCAAGGCACCTGCGGGGCTTCATGCGTTGTCGATTGCGGACGGACCGAGTGCCGCGACTGTCGCAGCAACAAGCCCAGATACAGTGCCAGCGCCGTCAGCAGCAGCACGCCATCGACGCGGGTCAGTTCTTTATTCCACGCCAGAACGAACACCAGCAGGCTGGCCCCGATCATCAACGGAATATCCAGGCGCACCAGTTGCCGCGAGACCCGCAGCGGGATGATCAGCGCCGAGAGCCCGAGGGTGACGAGTATGTTGAAGATACCGCTGCCGATAACACTGCCGACGGCAATGTCGGCGTTCTGCGCGAGGGTGGCTTGCAGGCTGACCGCCATCTGCGGCGCGCTGCTGCCCAGGGCGACGATGGTCAGGCCAATGATCAGCGGTCGCACATGCAGTCGCGCGGCCAGGCGCACCGCGGCGCGCACCATCAGCTCGGCGCCGACGATCAGCAGAATCAGGCCGCTGAGCAGTTCAATCATGCTGAGCAGGGGGATGTCGGCAAGTCCGAAAATGGTCGGGGCTCCGTCAGTCAGTCGAGGGCTTGCACGCGAACCCGCGCGGTGCCGCTTTTGAGCATGCCCAGTTGCTCGGCGGCTTCATGAGACAAGTCGATCAGGCGCCCGCGAGTGTGTGGCCCGCGGTCATTGATACGCACCACGCAGGACTTGTCGTTTTTCAGATTGGTGACCTTCACCCGCGTACCAAAGGGTAGTTGGCGATGGGCGGCGGTCAGGGAATTCTTGTCGAAACGTTCACCACTGGCGGTGCGTTTGCCCTGGTGTCTGGCGCCGTAGTAGGACGCCACGCCTGTCTGGTCGTAACCGTGTGGGTCGACGACGTCGGTGCTGGCGCAACCGGCGAGCAGAGAGAGCAGGGCGCAAAGGCTGAACAGACGCTTCATTCAAGGTTTCCCGAAAACAAATGTGGGAGCCAGCCTGCTGGCGATCGCGGAGTATCAGACACGGGTATGTTCAATGTCAGACCGCTATCGCCAGCAGGCTGGCTCCCACAAGGTGGGGAGCCAGATTTGACGGCTGGCTCCATTCTCATCAGCCTTCGAGCTTGCTTTTCAGCAGTTCGTTGACCTGTTGCGGGTTGGCCTTGCCTTTGGAGGCTTTCATGGCCTGGCCGACGAAGAAGCCGAACATCTTGCCGCGTTTGGCTTCGTCTGCCGCGCGGTATTGCTCGACCTGCTCGGCGTTGGCCGCGAGCATTTCGTCCAGCACCGCCGAGATCGCGCCAGTGTCGGTCACCTGCTTGAGGCCGCGCTTGTCGATGATCTCGTCGGCGCTGCCTTCGCCGTTGGCCATCGCTTCAAACACCACTTTGGCGATCTTGCCGGAGATGGTGTTGTCCTTGATGCGCAGCAGCATGCCGCCCAGTTGCTCGGCCGAAACCGGCGACTGATCGATGTCCAGGCCCTGTTTGTTCAACAGGCTGCCCAGTTCAACCATGACCCAGTTGGCCGCCAGTTTGGCGTCGCCGCCGATGCTCGCGACTTTCTCGAAGTAGTCGGCTTGCTCGCGGCTGGTGGCCAGGACGCTGGCGTCGTAGACCGACAGACCGAACTGCTCCTGGAAGCGCTCGCGTTTCTGCGGTGGCAGTTCCGGCAATGTCGCACGCACTTCATTGAGGAACGAGTCCTCGATGACCACCGGCAACAGGTCCGGATCGGGGAAGTAACGGTAGTCGTTGGCTTCCTCTTTGCTGCGCATCGGACGGGTTTCGTCCTTGTTCGGATCGTACAGGCGAGTCTGCTGGATCACCTTGCCGCCGTCTTCGATCAGCTCGATCTGACGCTGTACTTCGGTGTTGATCGCCTTCTCGATGAAGCGGAACGAGTTGACGTTCTTGATCTCGCAGCGGGTGCCGAACTCAACCTGGCCTTTCGGACGGATCGACACGTTGCAGTCGCAACGCAGCGAGCCTTCGGCCATGTTGCCGTCGCAGATGCCCAGGTAACGCACCAGCGCGTGGATCGCCTTGACGTAGGCCACGGCTTCCTTGGCGCTGCGCATGTCGGGTTCGGAGACGATCTCCAGCAGCGGCGTGCCGGCGCGGTTCAGGTCGATGCCGGTGGCGCCGCTGAATTCTTCGTGCAGGCTTTTACCGGCGTCTTCTTCCAGGTGCGCGCGGGTGATGCCGACGCGTTTGACGGTGCCGTCTTCCAGGGCGATGTCCAGGTGGCCCTTGCCGACAATCGGCAATTCCATCTGGCTGATCTGGTAGCCCTTCGGCAGGTCCGGGTAGAAATAGTTTTTACGGGCGAACACGTTGTGCTGGCCGATCTCGGCATCGATCGCCAGACCGAACATCACCGCCATGCGCACCGCTTCCTGGTTCAGCACCGGCAGTACGCCGGGCATGCCGAGGTCAACCAGGCTGGCCTGGGTGTTCGGCTCGGAACCGAAGGTGGTGGAACTACCGGAAAAGATTTTCGACCGGGTGGTGAGCTGGGTATGAATCTCCAGCCCGATCACGACTTCCCATTGCATGTGTTTCTCCTCAGAAGCCGGTTGGGGTGCGGGTGTGCCAGTCAGTGTTCAACTGATACTGGTGGGCAACGTTCAACAGGCGGCCTTCCTGGAAATACGGGGCGAGCAGTTGCACGCCGACCGGCAGACCGTCGACAAAACCTGCAGGCATGGACAGGCCCGGCAGACCGGCGAGGTTGGCGGTGATGGTGTAGACGTCTTCCAGGTACGCAGCGACCGGGTCGCTGTTCTTGGCGCCGAGCTTCCAGGCCGGGTTCGGCGTGGTCGGGCCGAGGATGATGTCGACCTCATTGAAGGCGGCCATGAAGTCGTTCTTGATCAAGCGACGAATCTTCTGTGCCTTCAGGTAGTAGGCGTCGTAGTAACCGGCGGACAGCGCGTAGGCACCGACCATGATCCGGCGCTGTACTTCCGCGCCGAAACCTTCGCCACGGGAACGCTTGTACAGGTCTTCCAGGTTTTTCGGGTCTTCGCAGCGATGGCCGAAACGCACGCCGTCGAAACGCGACAGGTTGGAAGACGCTTCAGCCGGGGCGATCACGTAGTACGCAGGAATCGCGTGCTGCATGTTCGGCAGGCTGATTTCCTTGATCACGGCGCCGAGCTTCTTCAGCTCTTCGACACTGGCCATGACCAGGTCGGCAATACGCGGGTCCAGGCCGGCGCTGAAGTATTCCTTCGGCACGCCGATGCGCAGGCCTTGCAGCGAACCGTTGAGGCTGGCGCTGTAGTCAGGCACGGGTTCGTCGATGCTGGTGGAATCCTGCGGATCGAAACCGGCCATGCCTTGCAGCAGGATTGCGCAGTCTTCGGCCGTGCGGGCCAGCGGGCCGCCCTGATCGAGGCTGGAGGCGTAGGCGATCATGCCCCAGCGCGAAACGCGACCGTACGTCGGTTTCAGGCCGGTGAGGTTGGTCAGTGCAGCAGGCTGACGGATCGAGCCGCCGGTATCGGTGCCGGTAGCCGCCGGCAACAGGCGCGCCGCGACCGCCGCAGCGGAACCGCCGGACGAACCGCCCGGAACGTATTCCAGGTTCCACGGGTTTTTCACCGGGCCGTAGTAGCTCGACTCGTTGGCCGACCCCATGGCGAATTCGTCCATGTTGGTCTTGCCCAGGGTCACTGCGCCGGCAGCGGCCAGCTTGGCAACGACCGTGGCGTCGTACGGGGCCTTGAAATTGTCGAGCATCTTCGAACCGCAGCTGGTGCGGATGCCCTGGGTGCAGAACAGGTCTTTATGGGCAATCGGCGCGCCGAGCAGGGCGCCGCTCTCACCATTGGCCCGGCGTGCGTCAGCGGCTTTCGCCTGCTGGAGCGCCAGGTCTTCGGTGAGGCTGATGAAACTGTTGAGCTGAGGGTCGAGCTGGGCGATACGCGCCAGCAGGGTTTTGGTCAGCTCTTCGGAAGAAAACTTTTTATCGGCGAGTCCGCGGGCGATCTCGGCCAGAGTCAATTGATGCATTGCAGGCTCTTTCCCTTTAGTCGATGACTTTCGGAACCAGGTACAGGCCGTTTTCGACCGCTGGTGCGATGGACTGATAGGCCTCGCGATGATTGGTCTCGGTCACGACGTCTGCACGCAGGCGCTGGCTGGCTTCCAGTGGGTGGGCCAGTGGCTCGATACCGTCGGTATTGACCGCCTGCATTTCGTCGACCAGCCCAAGAATGCTGTTCAGGGCCGAAGTAATATGTGGAAGATCGGCATCATCGAGGCCAAGGCAGGCCAGATGAGCGATTTTTTCCACGTCGGAGCGTTCAAGCGCCATTGCGATTCTCCAGTGGAAAACAGAACGGACGGCGTCCGTGTGTTAGATTGTCGGAACACTACCGCATTTCTACGGTCATAAGGCCGCGATTGTGGGGGTTGGTGCACAGAAAAGCGGCCAATTTAACATATTGGCGCCTTGCCCAAAATCCCTGTCGTTGTTAGAGTTTGCCGCACTTTTTTTACCCACGCGTTGCCTAGGGTCCCTTTCCCATGTTCAAGAAACTGCGTGGCATGTTTTCCAGCGATCTTTCCATTGACCTGGGCACTGCCAACACCCTTATTTACGTGCGCGAGCGCGGCATCGTCCTGAATGAGCCATCGGTTGTGGCTATTCGGACACACGGTAACCAGAAAAGTGTCGTTGCTGTCGGCACCGAGGCCAAGCGCATGCTCGGCCGTACGCCGGGCAACATCGCGGCCATTCGTCCGATGAAGGACGGCGTCATTGCCGATTTCAGCGTCTGCGAAAAGATGCTGCAGTACTTTATCAACAAGGTTCACGAAAACAGCTTCCTGCAGCCTAGCCCTCGTGTGCTGATCTGCGTTCCATGCAAATCCACTCAGGTTGAGCGTCGAGCCATCCGTGAATCGGCCCTTGGTGCCGGCGCGCGTGAAGTGTTCCTGATCGAAGAGCCGATGGCGGCTGCGATCGGTGCCGGCCTGCCGGTTGAAGAAGCCCGCGGCTCGATGGTCGTCGATATCGGTGGTGGTACCACTGAAATCGCACTGATCTCCCTGAACGGTGTGGTTTATGCCGAATCCGTACGGGTTGGCGGCGACCGCTTCGACGAAGCGATCATCACCTACGTGCGTCGCAACTACGGCAGCCTGATCGGCGAATCCACCGCCGAGCGCATCAAGCAGGAAATCGGTACGGCCTACCCGGGCGGCGAAGTTCGTGAAGTCGACGTTCGTGGCCGTAACCTGGCCGAAGGCGTTCCACGTGCATTCACCCTGAACTCCAATGAAGTGCTGGAAGCTCTGCAAGAGTCGCTGGCCACCATCGTTCAGGCCGTGAAAAGTGCGCTGGAGCAATCGCCTCCGGAGCTGGCTTCCGACATCGCCGAGCGTGGCCTGGTACTGACCGGTGGTGGCGCCTTGCTGCGCGACCTCGACAAGTTGCTGGCCCAGGAAACCGGTCTGCCGGTGATCGTTGCCGAAGACCCGCTGACCTGCGTTGCTCGCGGCGGTGGCCGTGCATTGGAAATGATGGATAAACACACCATGGACCTGCTGTCGAGCGAGTGATCTCGCCCGATGCATCTATGCTGTTGAGCGCGCAGGCGGCACTTTGCAGTGCTGCCTGTTTGCGTTTACCTTCTGTCAGTCTGTATCCAGGCCGGTCTGCCGTATGAATAAACAAAACATTTGCCTGGGAGGAGCGGCTTATTAAACCGCTTTTCACCAAAGGGCCTTCACTGGGCGTGCGCTTGTTGGTGCTGGTCGTGCTATCGGTCGCGCTGATGGTGGTCGATGCCCGCTTCACACTGCTCAAGCCAGTGCGTAGCCAGATGTCGCTGGTGCTGATGCAGTCTTACTGGATCACCGACCTGCCGCAGCGGCTATGGCAAGGTGTGGCCAGCCAGTTTGGCAGCCGTACCGAACTGGTCGCCGAAAACGAAAAACTCAAAACCGAAAACCTGCTGCTGCAGGGTCGCATGCAAAAGCTTGCCGCCCTCACCGAGCAGAACGTTCGGCTGCGCGAGCTGCTCAATTCCTCCGCGCTGGTCAACGAGAAAGTCGAAGTGGCCGAGTTGATCGGCATGGACCCCAATCCGTTCACCCATCGCATCATCATCAATAAAGGTGAGCGCGACGGTGTGGTCCTCGGTCAGCCGGTGCTCGATGCCCGCGGCCTGATGGGCCAGGTGGTCGAGTTGATGCCATACACCTCCCGTGTGCTGCTGCTGACCGACACCACCCACAGCATTCCGGTGCAGGTGAACCGGAACGGTCTGCGGGCGATTGCCAGCGGCACCGGCAACCCTGAGCGCCTGGAGTTGCGTCACGTTGCCGACACGGCGGATATCAAGGAAGGCGATCTGCTGGTCAGCTCCGGCCTTGGCCAGCGGTTCCCGGCGGGTTACCCGGTGGCGACGGTCAGGGAAGTGATTCACGATTCCGGCCAGCCGTTCGCCATTGTCCGCGCCGTGCCGACGGCTGCGCTGAACCGCAGCCGTTACTTGCTGCTGGTGTTCAGCGACACCCGGACGCCGGAAGAGCGCGCAAACGATGCTGCTCAGGCCCAGGAAAGCCTGGATGCGCAGGGCGGCGGGCCAATCATTCCCGCGACCGTGCCCAAGCCTGTCGGCGTGATTGCCCCGGCTGCCACTGCAGTCCCGGCCGTTCCCGCCGCAGCACCTGCGACGGCGACCCCGGCCAAACCTGCTGCCGCTACCCCGGCCAAACCCGCCGCCGCACATCCCGCCGCCGCCAAGCCGCCCGTGACGACGCCGGCTGCCAAGCCACCGGCGACGCAACCCGCTGTCGTGAAGCCTGCTGCCAAACCGCCTGTCTCCGCGCCGGCCACCCCTGGGGGAAGAGAATAATGGTCGGTGCTACCGCCTCCCGAAACGGCTGGATGGTCTGGCTGACATTCGCCATTGGCATGCTGCTCAGCGTTTCGCCGCTGCCGCAATTCATGGAAATCCTCCGTCCGCTCTGGCTCGCCTTGCTGCTGGCGTTCTGGGCGTTGGCCCTGCCGCAGAAAGTCGGCATGGTCACCGCATGGTGCCTGGGCCTGGCCGAAGATGTGCTCTACGGCACGTTGCTGGGCCAGAACGCGTTGATCCTGACCCTTATCACTTTCCTGGTGCTGTCGCTGCAACAGCGGCTGCGGATGTTTCCGATGTGGCAACAGAGCCTGGTGATCCTGGTGATCTTCGGGCTCGCGCAGCTCGTTCAGCTATGGCTCAGCGCCCTGACCGGCAACCGTCAGCCAACGCTGGCGCTGGTCTTGCCGGCATTGGTCAGCGCATTGCTCTGGCCGTGGATCAGCTTCGGTTTGCGCGGTCTGCGTCGACGTTACAAAATCAACTAATTCGGTTCAGGCATTTGCCCACACCTCGACAAGGGAGATGTCTTGATGAAACGGTTGTACCTCGCCTCAGGCTCGCCGCGTCGGCGTGAACTGCTCACGCAGATCGGCGTGCCGTTCTCCGCCATCAGCGCGGACATCGACGAAACCCCTTTGAATCATGAATCGCCGTCGGCCTATGTCGAGCGCCTCGCGCGCGGCAAGGCTGAAGCCGGGCGCGGCGCAATCGTGTCCGACGCCGCATTCTGCGTACTGGGCGCCGACACCGCCGTGGTGCTGAACGGGAAAATTCTCGGCAAACCGGTGGACGAAGCCGATGCGTGCGCCATGCTTATGATGTTGGCAGGGCAAGAGCACGAAGTGCTGACCGCCATTGCCGTGCTTGACGGTGAGCGTTGCGAGTCGCGGGTTGTGCGCAGTCTGGTATGTTTTCGCCCCATCGGCCGCGATGAAGCGGCGGCCTACTGGGCCAGCGGCGAACCTCGGGACAAGGCCGGTGGCTATGGCATTCAAGGACTGGGCGCGGTGTTTGTCGCCGGGCTCAATGGCAGCTACTCGGCGGTGGTCGGACTGCCGCTGTGCGAAACCGCTGAGCTGCTCGGCCATTTCGGCATACCCTGTTGGCAAACCCTTAACGCGCGCTGAGCGTCGTACTGACAAGATGCGGCCATTATCGTGAACATGCCTGAACGAGACCCTGCCATGAGTGAAGAGATCCTGATCAACATCACGCCGATGGAATCGCGCGTGGCGGTGGTTGAAAACGGTGTCCTGCAAGAGGTCCACGTCGAGCGCACGCAAAAACGCGGGATCGTCGGCAACATTTATAAAGGCAAAGTCGTGCGGGTATTGCCGGGGATGCAGGCGGCTTTCGTCGACATCGGCCTGGATCGCGCCGCGTTCATTCATGCTTCGGAAATTTCCCTGCGCGAAGGCCCTGCGGTCGAGAGCATCAGCGCGCTGGTTCACGAAGGCCAGAGCCTGGTGGTGCAAGTCACCAAGGACCCGATCGGTTCCAAAGGCGCACGCCTGACCACGCAACTGTCGATTCCTTCGCGTTATCTGGTGTACATGCCGCGCACCGCGCATGTCGGTATTTCCCTGAAGATCGAAGACGAGGCCGAGCGCGAACGCCTCAAGCAAGTGGTCACCGATTGCGTGGCCAAAGAAGGCATCAAGGAGGCCGGCGGCTTCATCCTGCGGACTGCCGCCGAAGGCGCGGGCGCCGATGAAATTCTCATGGACATCCGCTACCTGCGCAGGCTCTGGGATCAGATCAACGAGCAGATCAAAACCATCAGCGCGCCGAGTGTGATCTACGAAGACCTCGGCCTGGCGCTGCGGACCTTGCGCGATCTGGTGAGCCCGAAGATCGAGAAGATCCGCATCGACTCCCGGGAAACGTTCCAGAAAACCACGCAGTTTGTCGCCGAACTGATGCCGGAAATTGCTGATCGTCTGGAGCATTACCCGGGTGAACGGCCGATTTTCGACCTGTACGGCGTCGAAGACGAAATCCAGAAAGCCCTCGAACGCAAAGTCCCGCTGAAGTCTGGCGGTTACCTGGTGGTGGACCCGGCGGAAGCCATGAGCACCATCGACGTCAATACCGGGGCGTTCGTCGGTCATCGCAATCTCGAAGAAACCATCTTCAAGACCAACCTCGAAGCCGCGACCGCCATCGCTCGCCAGCTGCGCCTGCGCAACCTGGGCGGGATCATCATCATCGACTTCATCGACATGGAAGACGAAGAGCACCAGCGTCAGGTGCTGCGCACGCTTGAGAAACAATTGGAACGCGATCACGCCAAGACCAACATCATCGGCATCACCGAGCTGGGCCTGGTGCAGATGACCCGCAAGCGCACCCGCGAAAGTCTCGAGCAGGTGTTGTGCGAACCCTGCAGCAGCTGCCAGGGGCGCGGCAAGCTCAAGACGCCGGAAACCGTTTGCTACGAAATCTTCCGCGAAATTCTCCGCGAGGCGCGCGCCTATCAGGCGGAGGGCTATCGTGTATTGGCGAACCAGAAAGTCGTCGATCGCCTGCTGGATGAAGAGTCGGGCAACGTCGCCGAGCTCGAAGGTTTTATCGGGCGCACCATTCGGTTCCAGGTGGAAACCATGTATTCCCAGGAACAATACGACGTGGTGCTGCTCTGAATCGCTGTGTTTCACCCCCACTAGAACGGCTGGCCTCAGCTTTTTGCACTGTTTTTGCCATGGGAGCCAACTGACATGGAGCGTCTGACACGCATTTTGGCCGCACTGACCCGCTGGGGTCTGGGCCTGTGCGCGTTGGCTTTGGTGCTGATGGCGCTTTACGTCAGTCTCGGCCGCGAACTGACGCCGCTGGTGGCCGAGTATCGGGCCGAAGTCGAAGCCAAAGCCGGCGCTGCCCTGGGCATGCCGCTGCACATCGGTGAACTGGAAGGCAACTGGCACGGCTTCGCGCCGATTCTGCTGGCCCACGACGTGATGGTCGGCGAGGGCGCCAACACCCTGCGCCTGGATCAGGTACGTGCGGTGCCGGATCTTTGGGCCAGCCTGCTGGCTCGTGAAGTGCGCATCGCCCACCTTGAACTCAACGGTTTGAAGATCAGCTTCAAGGAAGGCGAGGACGGTCATTGGGCGCTGGAAGGCCTGCCGGTGCAACAGGATCAGCCGCTGGACCCGGAACAGTTGCTCAATCGCATGCAGATGGTCCAGCAGTTGTCGGTGCTCGACAGTCAGGTCACCTTGCAGCCGCTGGATCACCCGCCGCTGACCTTGACCTACGTTGGACTGAACCTGAAAACCGGCGTCTACCGTCAGCGACTCGACGCGCGGCTGACCCTGCCCGACGGTCAGCCAGTGGCCATGAGCCTGCGTACTCGCATTCGCGCCAGCCAGTGGCAGGACGGCGAAGCGGATGCTTACGTAAGCCTGCCGCAAAGTGACTGGTCGAAATGGCTACCCGAGCGCCTGACCCGGCAATGGAATTTTTCCGAGATCAAGGCCGGTGGCGAGCTTTGGGTCAACTGGAGCAAAGGCGCGCTGCAAAGCGCTGCGATCCGCTTGAACGCGCCGCAGATCAAGGGTGCCTACGCCGAGCGCAAGCCGGTCCAGATCAACAACCTGGCGCTCAACAGCTATTTCCAGCGCAGTGCCGAAGGCATTCTGGTGACGGTGGACTCGCTGTCCATGAACATCGGCGAGACCCGCTGGGAATCGCGCCTGCAACTCAAACAAAGCCAAGCCACCGACAAGACCGAAGAACTCTGGCATCTGCAAGCCGACCGCCTCGACCTCACGCCACTCACACCGCTGCTGAATGCCTTGGGGCCATTGCCTGAAGGCGTCGCCACCGCCGTGGAGCGGCTCAAGGTGACCGGTGGTTTGCGCAACGTGTTGGTCGACTTCCGGCCCAACGCCACCGACGACAGCAAGGTCAGTTTCGCCGCCAACCTCGATCGGGTGGGGTTTGACGCCTATCACGGCGCGCCAGCGGCGCGAAATGTCAGCGGCAGCATCAGTGGTGACCTCGGTCACGGCGAACTGCGCATGGACAGCAAGGATTTTGTCCTGCACCTGGACCCGATTTTCGCCAAGCCATGGCAATACATTCAGGCCAACGCCCGGCTGACCTGGAAGCTCGACAAAGAAGGCTTCACCCTCATCGCGCCGTACCTGAAAGTGCTGGGCGAGGAGGGCAAGATTGCCGGCGACTTCCTGATCCGCCTGCATTTCGACCATACCCAGGAAGACTACATGGACCTGCGGGTCGGCCTGGTGGACGGCGACGGCAAGTACACCGCCAAGTACCTGCCGGAAGTGCTCAGTCCGGCACTGGACGAATGGCTGCGCACGGCGATTCTCAAGGGCGCGGTCGACCAGGGCTTCTTCCAGTATCAGGGCTCGCTGAATCATGGCGCCGCCGACACGGCTCGCAGCATCAGCCTGTTCTTCAAGGTTCACGATGCCGAGCTGGCGTTCCAGCCGGGTTGGCCGCATGTCAGCAAGGTCAGTGGCGATGTGTTCATCGAAGACAGCGGCGTACGCATTCTGGCCAGCCAGGGCCAGTTGCTGGACACACAAGTCAGTGACATCTACGTCAATATTCCCCACGCATCCGCCGGGCAAAACCCACACCTGCTGCTTGATGGCGCTTTCGCCGGCGGGTTGGGCGATGGCCTGAAAATTCTCCAGGAAGCGCCGATCGGCACCGCTGCCACCTTCGCCGGATGGGAAGGCGAGGGCGATCTGAAGGGTAAGGTGAAGCTGGATATTCCGCTGGCCAAAGGCGAGCAGCCCACTATCCTCGTCGACTTCAAGACCGCCAAGGCGCGCTTGAAACTCGCCGAACCGGCCCTTGAGCTGACTCAATTGAAGGGCGATTTCCGCTTCGACAGCACCAAGGGGTTGAGCGGGCAGAACATCACCGCTCGCGCCTTTGACAAACCGGTCACTGCGCAGATTTTCGCCGACGGCAGCCCGGGCAACATCAAGACCCGTGTCAACGCCTCGGGCCAGGTCGAGGTGAAGAAGCTCACCGATTGGTTGAGCGTTACCCAGCCGTTGCCGGTGTCCGGCCTGATCCCTTATCAGTTGCAACTGAACCTGGATGGCCCCGACAGCCAGTTGCTGGTCAATTCGAACCTCAAAGGCGTGGCGGTGGATTTGCCGGCGCCGTTCGGCATGGCGGCCGACGTCGGACGCGACACGATGTTCCGCATGACCCTGCAAGGCCAGGAGCGACGTTACTGGGTCAAGTACGGCGAGCTGGCGAGTTTCACATTCGCGGCCCCCCCCGGCAACTTTGCCGACGGTCGCGGCGAATTGTTCCTCGGTGGCGGCGAAGCCGTGTTGCCCGGAGCCAAAGGCCTGCGGGTGCGCGGCGTGTTGTCGGAACTGGATGTCGGCCCTTGGAAAGACCTGGTGGACAAGTATGCCGGTCAGGACCCGGGCGGCAGCGCCAAACAACTGCTCAGCAGCGCGGACTTCAAGGTCGGCAAACTCAGCGGTATCGGTACCACCCTCGACCAGGCTTCGGTGCAGTTGAACCGTAAACCGGCGGCGTGGGCCTTGCAGCTCGACAGTAAACAGGTCAAGGGCACCGCTGCTATCCCTGACGCGAAAGGCGCGCCGATTGCAATCAATCTGCAATACGTGCGTTTGCCGGCACCGGACCCGACGGTCCTGGCCGATGAAAACTCGCCGGATCCACTGGCCAGCGTTGATCCGACAAAAATCCCGGCGCTGGATATCACCATCAATCAGCTGTTCCAGGGGCAGGATCTGGTGGGGGGCTGGTCGCTGAAAGTGCGTCCGACCGCCAAGGGCATCGCGCTCAATGCGCTGGACCTGGGCCTCAAGGGCATTCTGTTGCAGGGCAGCGGTGGCTGGGAAGGTGCGCCCGGTGCATCCAGCAGCTGGTACAAGGGCCGGGTCAGTGGCAAGAACCTTGCGGATGTGCTGAAAGGCTGGGGCTTTGCGCCCAGTGTCACAAGTGAAGAATTTCATATGGATGTCGACGGTCGCTGGCCCGGTTCGCCGGCCTGGCTGGCTACCAAGCGTTTTTCCGGGACGCTTGATGCGTCGCTGAACAAAGGCCAGTTCGTTGAAGTCGAGGGCGGCGCTCAGGCGTTGCGGGTGTTTGGCCTGCTCAACTTCAACTCCATCGGCCGGCGCTTGCGGCTGGACTTCTCCGATCTGTTTGGCAAAGGCTTGAGTTACGACCGGGTCAAAGGCCTGCTGGTCGGGACTAACGGTGTTTACGTGACGCGTGAGCCGATTCTGTTGACCGGCCCGTCGAGCAATATCGAGCTCAATGGCACGCTGGATCTGGTGGGTGATCAGGTCGATGCGAAACTGCTGGTGACCTTGCCGGTGACCAACAACCTGCCGATTGCCGCGCTGATCGTCGGCGCACCGGCCATCGGCGGCGCGTTGTTCCTGATCGACAAGCTGATCGGTGACCGCGTGGCGCGCTTCGCCAGCGTGAAATACACCGTCAAAGGCCCGTGGAAAGAGCCGAAAATCACCTTCGACAAACCTTTTTGAAAAGCCATCCTTCGGACCGATGGAGTAGCATGGCCGTTAGCCCCCTGTAGGCGCAGCCTTCGGCAGCGCCTGCGGGTATGTGTTGATTCCGGATAAGGGTAAGGCCATGTCGTTAGCGGTGATTCAAATGGTCAGCCAGAGCGATGTGCTGGCCAATCTGGCCCAGGCTCGTCGGCTGCTCGAACAAGCGGCAGCCGGTGGCGCGAAGCTGGCTGTGCTGCCGGAAAATTTCGCCGCCATGGGCCGCCGTGACATCGCTGACATCGGTCGCGCCGAGGCGTCGGGCGAAGGTCCGATCCTGCCCTGGTTGAAACAGACCGCTCGCGACCTCAAGTTATGGATAGTGGCCGGCACCTTGCCGTTGCCGCCGGTGGATCAACCGACGGCGAAAGTGCATGCCTGCTCGCTACTGGTCAATGATCAGGGCGAGACGGTGGCGCGCTACGACAAATTGCACCTGTTTGACGTGGACGTGGCGGACAACCGCGGGCGTTATCGGGAATCCGATGACTATGCTTATGGCAGTGGCGTGGTGGTCGCCGACACGCCCGTCGGTCGGGTCGGCCTGACGGTGTGTTACGACCTGCGCTTCCCGGAGCTGTACAGCGAATTGCGCGCTGCCGGGGCGGAATTGATTACCGCACCGTCAGCCTTTACCGCCGTGACCGGCGCGGCGCATTGGGATGTGCTGATTCGAGCGCGGGCCATCGAGACCCAGTGTTATGTGCTCGCGGCGGCCCAGGGTGGAACGCATCCGGGACCGCGAGAGACCTTCGGCCATGCCGCGATCATCGACCCGTGGGGGCGAGTGCTCGCGCAACAGGACCAAGGCGAGGCCGTGCTGCTGGCCGAACGCGATAGCAGCGAACAGGCGTCCATCCAGGCGCGGATGCCGGTGTCCAGTCACCGGCGCTTTTTCTCGCAGGGCGCGCAGCGACCTGCCTCAGAACGATGAATTTAAGGCGTAAAGCATATGAGCGAGTTGTTGTCCTCAGTCAGTGAACACCTCCTGGCGCCCGGCGGCGTAACGATCGAGAGCCTGCAAGGTGTGCTCGGCGATCTGGCCGGCCCAGGTATCGATGCCGCCGACCTGTATTTCCAGGGGCAGATTTCCGAGTCGTGGGCGCTGGAAGACGGGATCGTCAAGGAAGGCAGCTTCAACCTTGATCAAGGTGTTGGCGTGCGCGCGCAATCGGGTGAGAAAACCGGTTTTGCCTACAGCAATGCGATCACCCTCGAAGCCCTGGGCGCGGCGGCGCGTGCTGCTCGTTCGATCTCCCGCGCCGGGCAGAATGGCACGGTGCAGGCGTTCACCACTCAGGATGTCGCCCAGCTGTACGGACCGGATAACCCGTTGGAAGTACTGACCCGCGCCGAGAAAGTCGAGCTGCTCAAGCGTATCGACGTTGCCACGCGCGCCCTCGATCCGCGTATCCAGCAAGTGACCGTGAGCATGGCCGGTGTCTGGGAGCGCATTCTTGTCGCTTCGACCGACGGCAGCCTGGCGGCGGATGTGCGGCCGTTGGTGCGTTTCAACGTCAGCGTGATCGTTGAGCAGAACGGTCGCCGCGAGCGTGGCGGTCATGGTGGCGGCGGTCGTACCGATTACCGGTATTTCCTCGCCGAAGACCGTGCCATGAGCTACGCCCGTGAGGCGCTGCGTCAGGCGCTGGTCAACCTTGAGGCCATTCCGGCGCCCGCCGGTACGTTGCCGGTGGTGTTGGGATCGGGCTGGTCCGGGGTGCTGCTGCACGAAGCGGTCGGCCACGGTCTGGAAGGTGATTTCAACCGCAAGGGCAGTTCCGCCTACAGCGGGCGTATGGGTGAGATGGTTGCGTCCAAACTCTGCACCATCGTCGATGACGGCACGCTGGCCGGTCGCCGTGGCTCGCTGAGTGTCGACGACGAAGGCACGCCGACCGAGTGCACCACGCTGATCGAAAACGGCGTGCTCAAAGGCTACATGCAGGACAAGCTCAATGCGCGCCTGATGGGCGTGGCCCGCACAGGCAACGGCCGTCGCGAATCCTACGCGCACCTGCCGATGCCGCGCATGACCAACACTTACATGCTGGCGGGCGAAAGCGATCCGGCGGAAATCATTGCCTCGGTGAAACGCGGCATCTACTGCGCCAACCTCGGCGGCGGTCAGGTGGACATCACCAGCGGCAAATTCGTGTTCTCCACCAGCGAGGCCTACCTGATCGAAGACGGCAAGATTACCGCCCCGGTCAAAGGCGCGACGTTGATCGGCAACGGCCCGGAGGCGATGAGCAAGGTGTCGATGGTCGGTAATGATCTGTCGCTGGACAGCGGTGTGGGCACGTGCGGCAAGGACGGGCAGTCGGTGCCGGTGGGTGTCGGCCAGCCAACGCTGAAAATCGATGCGATCACTGTGGGTGGCACAGGATCGTAAGGGATGGAGCGTCGGGTGAGTCGCGTAACGACTCACCCGAGACGGGACTTAACGCAGGCCGCGTTGAGTCTCGTCGAGCTCACGGATGTACTTGAAGATTTTACGGCTTGACGCTGGTGGCTTGTTGGTCGCCAGTTCGTGCTGGGCCTGACGGATCAGGGAGCGCAACTGCTGACGATCAGCCTCAGGGTAGTCGAGCACGAACTTCTCCAGGACTGCATCGTCGCCCGCGATCAAGCGATCGCGCCAGCGCTCCAGCCCGTGGAAACGTTCGTTGTACTGCCGGGTGGAGGCATCGAGTTGATCGAGCAAAGTCAGAATGGCGTCAGTGTCCTGATCGCGCATCAGTTTGCCGATGAACATAAGGTGCCGTTTACGCGCGATATTCGCGGTGTGCTTGGGCGCATCGGCCAGGGCCCGGCGCATAGCGTCGGTCAAGGGCAGTTTTGCCAGCAAGTCAGGCTTGAGCGTTGTAAGGCGCTCGCCGAGGTCAACCAGAGCATGCAGCTCGCGTTTAACCTGGGATTTGCTTTTTTCTCCCGTATCGAGGGAGTCGTCGTAAGAATCAACCATGGTGGCCGTCCGCAAAGAAACGCCGCCATGATAACCAGTCGGGGGCCGCTTGTCCGGCCCGGTCGCTCGAAGGCCTTTACCGAAAGCAGAATTTGAGTGGAGAACAGCATGAGTGCAGTTGAAAGCGTCGGCCCACAAGCGTTGCCGGCACTGCAGGAACAAGTCGAGCAGATCATTGCTGAAGCCAAGCGCCAGGGCGCCAGTGCCTGTGAAGTGGCGGTGTCCCTGGAGCAGGGCCTGTCGACCTCTGTACGCCAGCGCGAAGTCGAAACCGTCGAATTCAACCGGGATCAGGGCTTTGGCATCACCTTGTATGTTGGCCAGCGCAAGGGCTCGGCCAGCACCTCGGCCAGTGGCCCGGACGCGATTCGCGAAACCGTCGCTGCGGCGCTGGCCATCGCCAAACACACCTCCGAAGACGAAGCCGCCGGCCTGGCGGACGCTGCACTGATGGCCAAGGATCTGCAGGATTTCGATCTGTTCCACCAATGGGACATCACACCGGAGCAAGCCATCGAGATGGCCTTGAGCTGTGAGGCGGCGGCATTCGCCACCGACAGCCGGATCAAGAACGCCGACGGCACCACCCTCAGCACTCACCAGGGCTGCCGCGTTTACGGCAACAGCCACGGTTTTATTGGTGGTTACGCCTCGACTCGCCATAGCTTGAGCTGCGTGATGATCGCCGAGGCCGATGGCCAGATGCAGCGCGATTACTGGTATGACGTGAACCGCCAGGGCAACTTGCTGATGGATCCTGCGAGCATCGGCCAGCGTGCCGCGCAACGTGCAGCGAGCCGTCTGGGCGCGCGTCCGGTGCCTACCTGTGAAGTGCCGGTGCTGTTCTCCGCTGAGCTGGCGGGTGGTTTGTTCGGCAGTTTCCTCTCGGCGATTTCCGGCGGCAGCCTGTATCGTAAATCGTCGTTCCTTGAAGGGACGCTGGGTCAGAAGCTGTTCCCGGAATGGCTGACCATCGATGAACGTCCACATTTGATGCGCGCCATGGGCAGTTCGGCGTTTGACGGCGATGGCTTGGCAACCTACGCCAAACCGTTCGTCGAAAAAGGCGAGTTGGTGTCCTACATTCTCGGCACCTATTCCGGTCGCAAACTCGGCATGCCGAGCACCGCCAACGCCGGCGGCGTACACAACCTGTTCGTCACTCACGGTGATGAAGATCAAGCGGCCTTGCTGCGCCGCATGGGCCGTGGCTTGCTGGTCACCGAGCTCATGGGCCAGGGCCTGAACATGGTCACGGGCGATTATTCCCGTGGCGCGGCGGGTTACTGGGTCGAAAACGGCGAAATCCAGTTTGCGGTCCAGGAAGTCACCATCGCCGGCAACATGCGCGACATGTTCAAGCAAATCGTCGCCGTCGGTAATGACCTGGAATTGCGCAGCAACATTCGCACGGGGTCGGTATTGATCGAGCGGATGACCGTCGCCGGTAGCTAACGCTTACCGCCAGGCAAAAAGGCGCGCCACCCATTGGGCGGCGCGCCTTTTTTTATTGGGTTCACGCAGACGGTCACATCGCGGGCAAGCCCACCATGAACTCGGTGTGCGGTCGACCTTGTTTTGGTTCTCATTATCATCTAATAATAAATCTCATTACCGAATGAGCCCGGATCATGAGTTCTGCCTTGCACGAACAGCCCTACCTCGAAAACTGGCGCTGGATGAGTCGCCAGATCCGTTGCGCGATGGATCCCGACGAGCCTCGCCTGATCGAACATTACCTGGCCGAAGGCCGGTATCTGGCGTGCTGCACGGCGACCTCTCCCTGGACCATCGCCGAAACGTCTTTCCGTGTGCTGCTCGATACCGCCGCCGATGTTGCGCTGCCCTGGCACTGGCGGACCTATTGCCTGGATCAGGCATGGCGCCCGCTGCGCGAACTCGAACGCCTCTCCCTCTGCAAGTGCCGCCTCAAGCGCTGGCAAAGCTACACCTGGCAACTGGCGACCTGCGAGTTGCAGCCCTCGATTCCTCTCATAGAACTGGTACAAGGATTTTCTGATGAACAAGACTCGTATTGAGCGCGACAGCATGGGTGAGCTTCAGGTCCCGGTGGATGCGCTTTACGGCGCACAGACCCAGCGTGCGGTGGAGAACTTCCCGATCAGCGGTAAACCGATGCCGGTGCAGTTCATCCGCGCACTGATCCTGGCCAAGGCCGCCGCTGCCCAAGCCAACGTCGAACTCAAGCAGATCAGCGAATCCCAGGGCAAAGCCATCGTCGACGCGGCACTGGGTTTGTTGCAGGGCGACTTCATGCAGCACTTCCCGGTGGATATTTTCCAGACCGGTTCCGGCACCAGTTCCAACATGAACGCCAACGAAGTGATCGCGACCTTGGCCAGCCGTCTGCTCGGCGAGCCGGTGAACCCCAACGATCACGTCAATTGCGGCCAGAGCAGCAACGACATCATCCCGACCACCATCCACGTCAGCGCTACGCTGGCGTTGCATGAACAACTGCTGCCAGCGCTGGTGCGCCTGGTGCAGGTCATCGAGCACAAGGCTGAAGAGGTTCACCACCACGTCAAAACCGGTCGCACTCACTTGATGGATGCAATGCCGGTGCGCATGAGTCAGGTGCTCAACGGTTGGGCGCAACAGCTGAAGGCCAACATCGGTCATCTGCAGGATCTGCTGCCGAGTCTGCAATCCCTGGCTCAGGGCGGCACGGCGGTGGGCACCGGCATTAATGCGCATCCCGAGTTCGCCGGTCTTTTCAGCCAGCAGTTGACCCAACTGACTCAGGTGCGATTCACGCCGGGCCCCGATTTGTTCGCACTGATCGGCTCCCAGGACACTGCCGTTGCGCTCTCCGGGCAACTGAAAACCACCGCTGTTTCGCTGATGAAAATCGCCAACGACCTGCGCTGGATGAACTCCGGCCCGCTGGCCGGTCTTGGTGAAATCGAGCTCGAAGCCTTGCAGCCGGGCTCGTCGATCATGCCCGGCAAGGTCAATCCGGTGATCCCGGAAGCCACCGCCATGGTCGCTGCCCAAGTGATCGGCAATGACACGGTCATCACCATCGCTGGCCAGTCGGGCAACTTCGAGCTGAACGTGATGCTGCCGATCATTGCCCAGAACCTGCTGAGCAGCATCGAGTTGCTGGCCAACGCCAGCCACCTGCTGGGTGAGAAGGCTATCGCCAGCTTCAAGGTCAACGAAGCCCGGCTCAAGGAAGCGCTGTCGCGCAACCCCATTCTGGTCACTGCACTGAACCCGATCATTGGTTACCAGAACGCCGCTGAAATTGCCAAGAAGGCTTATCAGCAAGGCCGGCCGGTGATCGATGTCGCCCTGGAACACACCGACCTGACACGTAGCCAACTGGAAGAGTTGCTCAATCCGGAAAAGCTCACCGCAGGCGGCGTGTAATCACCGCAACCGCTTTGGAGGCTCACCATGGAGCACTGGAAACGCACGATCGAAAGGGCAAACCGCTGTTTCATGCTGGGCGAACTGGTGGATGCCCGCGAAGCTTACCTGCAGGCATTGGCCCTGGCTCAGGTGTTGTTCGAGCGCTGGGCGGACGCCGACGAAGCGGTGGCGGCCTGCGTGATTTCCCACCACAACCTGGCGGACCTGCATTTGCGTCTGAACCAGCCGGAGGAGAGCGCCGAATACCTGTGCGCCATCCACCAGCGGCTATTGAAGACCATGCAGGACCCGCGGCTGGCGCCCGCATTGCGCGAAGCAGCGCTGCGTCAGAGCAGTAAAACCTACGTCGAACTGCTGAATTTCATCAGCGAGCACGGCGAATACCCGCGTACTCATCGTTTGCTGCACACCGATGCTGCGTCGCCCGCTGCGCCTCTACCTCATGGAGTCCATTGAAATGGCTTTTAGCTTGCCTGCCTTGCCGTACGCCTACGATGCCCTGGAACCGCACATCGATGCGCAAACCATGGAAATCCACTACACCAAGCATCACCAGACCTACATCAACAACCTGAACGCCGCCTTAGAAGGCACCGAGTTTGTCGAGTGGCCGGTGGAAAAACTGGTGGCTGCCGTTCAACAGCTGCCGGAAAAACTCCGCGCAGCGGTGATCAATCAGGGCGGTGGTCACGCCAACCATTCGCTGTTCTGGGAAGTCATGGTGCCCAACGGCGGCGGTCAGCCGGACGGCGAGCTGGCCAAGGCGATCGACGACCAACTGGGCGGCCTCGACCGTTTCAAGGAAGCGTTCACCAAAGCCGCGCTGACCCGTTTCGGCAGCGGCTGGGCCTGGCTGAGTGTGACCCCGCAAAAGACCCTGGTCGTGGAAAGCAGCGGTAACCAGGACAGTCCGTTGATGAACGGCAATACACCCATCCTCGGCCTGGATGTCTGGGAGCACGCCTATTACCTGCAATATCAAAACCGTCGCCCGGAATACATCAACGCGTTTTATAACGTGATCAATTGGCCTGAAGTCGCTGCGCGCTATCAGGCTGCACTGGTTTAAGTCTTCTATAAAAACAATCCTGGGCTGACTATGGGCACTGAAACACTGGCGATCGGAAGTGGGCGGATGTTTCGTTACGCATTGGGGTCGCTGTTACTGCTGGCGGGTATGAGCTTGTTGGTCGCCCAGGGCCTGGCGTGGCTGGATCTTGAACCGAAACTGCTACGGGCCTTACAGGGCGGTGCGATCTGCGCATTGGGTACGGCCCTGGGCGCGGTACCGGTGCTGGTGATTCGGCGCATGCCCCAGGCGGTCAGCGATACACTGCTCGGCTTCGGTGCCGGGGTGATGCTCGCGGCGACAGCTTTTTCGCTGATCGTTCCGGGCATTGCTGCGGCTGAAAGCCTGGGGCTGACGCCTTGGGCGGCGAGCGGCCTGATCAGCTTCGGCATCATGCTGGGTGCGTTCGGGTTGTTTCTGGTGGATCGAAAGGTGTCTGGCGCATCGCCGGAAATGCTCGTTGGCACGCTGGAGCGACCGGTCATTCCGCCACGGATCTGGTTGTTCGTGTTTGCCATCATTGCCCACAACATTCCTGAAGGCATGGCGGTCGGTGTCTCGGCGGGTGGCGGCATGCCCGACGCCGACAGCCTGGCCATGGGCATCGCGTTGCAGGATGTACCGGAGGGGTTGGTGATTGCGTTGGTGTTGGCCGGGGCAGGGATGTCGCGGGTCAAAGCGTTCCTGATCGGTGCGGCGTCAGGATTGGTCGAACCGGTCTTTGCGCTGTTGTGCGCCTGGCTGGTGACCCTGGCCGAGTTGCTCTTGCCGTTGGGCCTGGCACTGGCGGCCGGGGCGATGTTGTTGGTGGTGACGCATGAAGTCATTCCCGAGTCGCGCCGCCATGGTCATGACAAGCTGGCCAGCCTTGGGTTGCTGATCGGGTTTTGTTTGATGATGGTGATGGATACCGCGCTCGCCTGAAAAAAGATCGCAGCCTTCGGCAGCTCCTGCATGAGATTGCATTCACATGTAGGAGCTGCCGAAGGCTGCGATCTTTTTATTCGCCTTCGTCGAAGAAGTTGTTGATCAACGCGACCAGTGCATCCAGTGCTTCCTGTTCTTGCTCGCCTTCCGTGCTCAGATGGATCTTGGTGCCCTTGCCAGCGGCGAGCATCATCATGGCCATGATGCTTTTGCCATCGACCGTGGATTCCGGCGTGCGTCCGACCCGGATCGTGCAATCCTTGAACTGACCGGCCACGCCGACGAATTTGGCAGAAGCACGGGCATGCAGGCCCAGCTTGTTGATGATTTCGATTTCCAGAGCAGGCATCGCGATGTGAATCCTTTAGCTGAGGTCGCGGTGGCGGACCTGGACGTTCTTCAGGGATTTTTGCAGGACCTGGCCCAGACGTTCGGTCAGGTACACGGAGCGGTGATGCCCGCCGGTACAGCCAATGGCAATGGTGACATAAGCACGGTTGCTGGCGGCAAAGCGGGGCAGCCATTTGAGCAGGTAAGTGGAAATGTCCTGGAACATCTCCTCGACGTCCGGCTGGGCCGCCAGGTACTCGGCAACCGGCTGGTCAAGCCCGGACTGATCGCGTAGCTCCGGCTTCCAATAAGGGTTCGGCAGGCAGCGCACGTCGAACACCAGATCGGCGTCCACCGGCATGCCGCGCTTGAATCCGAACGATTCCACCAGGAACGCAGTGCCGGGTTCCGGTTGGTTCAGCAGGCGCAATTTGATGGTATCGCGCAGCTGATAAAGGTTCAGGTTGGTGGTATTGACCTTGAGATCGGCGAGGTCGGCAATCGGCCCGAGCAGGTTGGTTTCATCGTTGATCGCCTCGGCCAGCGAGCGATTGGCGCTGCTCAGCGGGTGACGGCGGCGGGTTTCCGAAAAACGCTTGAGCAAGGTTTCTTCGTCGGCATCCAGGTACAGGACGTCGCACTGGATATGCCGGCTGCGAACTTCTGCGAGCAGTTCCGGAAAACGGGTCAGGTGGCTCGGCAAGTTGCGCGCATCGATGGAGACGGCAACCAGCGGCTGCGCCAGCTCTGTGTGAATCAACGCACGCTCGGCCAGTTCCGGCAGCAACCCGGCGGGCAGGTTGTCGATGCAGTAATAGCCGTTGTCCTCGAGAACATCGAGCGCGGTGCTTTTACCTGAGCCGGAACGGCCACTGACGATGATCAAGCGCATGATTAGTGCCTGTTTTGCTCGTCCAGGACAACCTGATACAAGGCTTCATTGCTCGGTGCGCTGCGCAGGCGATCACGGACTTCCTTGCGATCAAGCATGCTGGCGATCTGCCGGAGCAATTCAAGGTGCGCATCGGTAGCCGCTTCCGGGACCAGCAGAACGAACAGCAGGTCAACCGGGGCGCCGTCGATGGCGTCGAAATCGATGGGGGCATCCAGGTGCATCAAGGCACTGATGGGCGAGGTGCAGCCTTTCAGGCGGCAGTGGGGGATAGCGATGCCGTTACCAAAACCGGTCGAGCCAAGTTTTTCACGGGCAATCAAAGCCTCGAAGACATCTTGCATCTCCAGATCCAGCACTTCTTTATGGATAAGGTTGGCAATTTGCTCGAGGGCTTTCTTTTTGCTGCCGCCCGGCACGTTCACGAGGGAACGGCCGGGGGTCAGGATGCTTTCAAGTAGGATCATGGGTTGGGAGTGTTAACGACCGGTCGCGCCCTGGAGGAGGCTTTGGGTCTTTTCCTTATGCTTTTTGAGTTGTTTATCCAGCTTGTCGGTCAGCGCGTCGATCGCCGCGTACATGTCGGTATGTTCCGCGTTTGCGACCACTTCATTGCCGGGAATATGCAGCGTGGCTTCGATTTTCTGCTTCAGCTTCTCGACCGTCATCGTGACTTGCACGTTGGTGATCTTGTCGAAATGCCGCTCTAATCGTTCGAGTTTTTCGCCGATGTAGGTGCGAAGAGGTTCGGTCACTTCCAGTTGGTGTCCACTGATGTTGACTTGCATACAGCTTCTCCTTCGTTGCCAGTGCATAAAGCGGTAGATCAGATGATCTACCACTGGAACGCTGTGGCGTGGCTCTACATCAACCGCTTGCGTTCGCTCGAAGGCGCGATCCCGAGGGATTCGCGGTACTTGGCGACGGTGCGGCGAGCCACCTGAATGCCTTGTGCCTCCAGTAAACCAGCGATCTTGCTGTCACTCAACGGCTTTTTCTGATTTTCCGCAGCAACCAGTTTTTTGATGATCGCGCGGATCGCCGTGGACGAGCATTCGCCGCCTTCGGAGGTGCTGACGTGGCTGGAGAAAAAGTATTTCAGCTCATATATGCCCCGAGGGGTATGCATGAATTTTTGCGTGGTCACCCGGGAAATCGTCGATTCGTGCATGCCCACCGCTTCGGCGATGTCATGCAGGACCAGCGGTTTCATCGCTTCGTCGCCGTATTCCAGAAAGCCGCGTTGATGCTCGACGATCTGGGTGGCAACTTTCATCAGGGTTTCGTTACGGCTTTGCAGGCTCTTGATGAACCAGCGGGCCTCTTGCAACTGATTGCGCATGAAGGTGTTGTCGGCGCTGGTGTCGGCGCGACGCACGAAACCGGCGTATTGAGCGTTGACCCGCAGTCGCGGTACCGATTCCTGATTCAGTTCTACCAGCCAGCGCTCGTTGTCCTTGCGCACGATCACGTCGGGGACCACGTATTCGGCTTCACTGGACTCGATCTGCGAGCCAGGGCGTGGGTTGAGGCTCTGTACCAGTTCGATGACCTGGCGCAGTTCGTCTTCCTTCAGCTTCATGCGGCGCATCAGCTGGCTGTAGTCGCGGCTGCCGAGCAAGTCGATATAGTCGGTGACCAGGCGCTTGGCCTCGGCCAGCCAAGGCGTCTTGGCGGGCAGCTGGCGCAATTGCAGCAGCAGGCATTCACCAAGGTTGCGGGCGCCGATGCCGGCCGGCTCGAATTGCTGGATGCGATGCAGGACGGCTTCGATTTCGTCCAGTTCGATGTCGAGTTCCGGATCGAAAGCTTCGAGGATTTCCTCGAGGGTTTCGTCCAGGTAGCCCTGGTTGTTGATGCAATCGATCAGGGTCACGGCGATCAGACGATCGGTGTCGGACATCGGCGCCAGGTTCAATTGCCACAAGAGATGGCTTTGCAGGCTTTCACCGGCCGATGTGCGGGTGGTGAAATCCCACTCGTCGTCATCGTTGCTCGGCAGGCTGCTGGCGCTGGTCTGGTAGACGTCTTCCCATGCGGTGTCGACGGGCAGTTCGTTGGGAATGCGCTCGTTCCAGTCGCCCTCATCGAGGTTGTCCACCGTCGGGGCGGTTTCCTGGTAGGAGGGCTCTGAAACATCGGCGTTGGGTTGCTGTTCGGCTTTGTCGGCCAAGGGGTCGGCGTTATCGAAGTCGTCGCCTTCTTCCTGGCGTTCGAGCATCGGATTGGACTCCAGGGCTTCCTGGATTTCCTGTTGCAGGTCCAGGGTCGACAATTGGAGCAGGCGGATGGCCTGTTGCAGCTGCGGTGTCATCGTCAGCTGCTGGCCCATTCTCAAGACTAGCGATGGTTTCATGGCAGGGGCTTAACACCTTATTCGCCGGCGCACATGCGCCATCCACTACAGGGCGCCGGAGCGCCAAACATAAGCAAATTATATGCCTGAAACTGCAACGTTTGCCTAGAGCGCTGTAACAATAAAAAATTGTTGATTTTTTATCGAGACAAGCGCTCGGCGACTAGCCAGAGACGCCTTGGTGCTTACAGGCGGAACTCATGGCCCAGATAGACTTCTTTCACGAGGTCGTTGGCCAGGATGGTGGCAGAATCACCTTCGGCGATCAGCTGGCCATCGTTGACGATGTAGGCGGTTTCGCAGATATCCAGGGTCTCACGGACGTTGTGGTCGGTGATCAGCACGCCAATGCCCTTGGCCTTGAGGTGGTAGATGATCTGCTTGATGTCGCCCACCGAAATCGGGTCCACACCGGCGAAGGGTTCGTCGAGGAGGATGAATTTCGGGTTGGTTGCCAGTGCACGGGCGATTTCCACGCGGCGGCGTTCACCACCGGACAGGCTCATGCCGAGGTTGTCCCGGATGTGGCTGATGTGGAATTCCTGCAGCAGGCTTTCCAGCTCTTTGCGGCGATCGGCCTTGTCGAGTTCCTTGCGGGTCTCGAGGATTGCCATGATGTTGTCGGCAACCGAGAGTTTGCGGAAGATCGACGCTTCTTGTGGAAGATAGCCGATACCGGCCTTCGCACGACCGTGCATCGGCTGGTGGCTGACGTCCAGATCGTCGATCAGCACGCGGCCCTGATCGGCCTGGACCAGGCCGACGATCATGTAGAAGCAGGTGGTCTTGCCGGCGCCGTTAGGACCAAGCAGGCCGACGATCTGACCGCTGTCGATGGACAGGCTGACGTCGCGCACGACCTGGCGGCTCTTGTAGCTCTTGGCCAGATGCTGAGCTTTCAGAGTTGCCATTACGGGGCCTTTTGCTCTTCGGTTTTCTTTTTCGGCTGGATCACCATGTCGATCCGCGGGCGCGATTCGGTCACGTTGGTGCCTGTGGCACGGCCGGCGCTGGCGAGCTTTTTATTGGTGTCGTAGACGATTTTCTCGCCTTGGGTAACGTTGCCGTCCTTGTCGATGACTTTCGCCTTATCGATCAGCACGACGCGGTCTTGGGAGGCGTGGTACTGGATAGTCACGCCGTAGCCCTGAACTGGTTTGGTGTCGCCAGCGGTCTGCAACTGCTCGAAGTAGGCCAGGTTGCCCACCGAAGTCACGACGTCAATGTCGCCGGCTGCGGTGCGGGTGATGGTGACCTTGTTGCCGGTAACCTTCATCGAGCCCTGGGTAATGATCACATCGCCGGTGTAGGTGGCAACGCCATTCTTGTCGTCCAGTTGGGCGTCGTCGGCCTGAATGCGGATAGGCTGCTGTTGATCGTTCGGCAGAGCCCAGGCGCTCACGCTTCCCAGTGCTGCGCCCAGACCGAGCAAAATAGGGAGAGTTTTAACGAGCCTCATACTGTCCTCTTACGTTCGATAGCAGGTGTATCCTGCTTTCTTTCAAATACGCTTTCATTCCCTTGCCAGTCGAGACACCACCAGCGCCGTCGATTCTAACGGGTTGATCGGTCTGCGCATATTGCTGCTGCGGGAACACTGTCATGCGGGTGGTGGTAATCAGGGTCTTGCGGTTTTTCTCGTCGAAACGGGTGATGCGCACCGAGTCGATCAGCTCGACCTGGGTGCCATCCGGATTGACTTCACCGTGTTCGCTCTGGACGTGCCAGGGGAATTGGGTGCCGCGGAACAGGTTCAGGTCCGGATTGGTCAACAGCGTCACTTCGGTCGCCTTCAGGTGTTCAACCTTGTCCGACGTCATTTCGTACTGCAGTTTGCCGTCCGGCAGGTACTGCACGCTGTGGGCGTTGAGTGCGTAATAGTCGATCGCGCTTTCATCGACCTTTGCCACCGGCTGGTCGAGGAAGCGTTCCGGGCTGATGTTCCAGTAGCCGACCGCCGCAAAAATTGCTGCGATGCAACCGAACACCAGGATGTTGCGAAATTTCTTGCTCAGCATAGTTGGCTCACAGGTACGCGGCGTTGGCCGCATCGAGGCGGCCTTGGGCGCGCAGGATCAATTCGCAGAATTCGCGGGCGGCACCCTCGCCACCACGGGCCTGGGTGATGCCATGGGCGTGTTCACGCACGAAGCCGGCGGCATTGGCCACCGCCATGCCCAGGCCTACGCGGCGAATCACCGGCAGGTCTGGCAGGTCGTCACCGAGGTAGGCGACTTGCTCATAGCTTAGGTTGAGTTGGGCGAGAAGTTCGTCCAGCACCACCAGTTTATCTTCGCGCCCCTGATACAGGTGGGGAATGCCGAGGTTCTTTGCCCGTCGCTCGACCACCGGTGTCTTGCGGCCGCTGATGATAGCGGTCTGTACGCCGGCTGCCATCAACATCTTGATACCCTGGCCGTCGAGCGTGTTGAAGGTCTTGAATTCGCTGCCGTCTTCAAGGAAGTACAAACGCCCGTCGGTCAGGACGCCATCGACGTCGAAGACGGCCAGTTTGATCTGTTTGCCGCGTTGCAGCAGGTCCGTGCTCATTACATTACTCCCGCACGCAGCAAGTCGTGCATGTTCAAGGCGCCGACCGGACGGTCTTCGCTGTCGACCACGACCAGTGCGTTGATTTTATGGTCTTCCATGATTTTCAGGGCCTCGGCGGCGAGCATCTCGGCGCGGGCAGTCTTGCCGTGGGCGGTCATGACCTGGTCGATCGTCGCGCTGTGAATATCGATGCTGCGATCCAGGGTGCGACGCAAATCGCCGTCGGTGAAGATCCCGGCGAGTGTGCCGTCGGCTTCCAGGATGACGGTCATGCCCAGGCCCTTGCGGGTCATTTCCATCAGCGCGTCCTTGAGCAGTGTGCCGCGCTGGACTTGCGGCAGTTCCTGCCCCGCATGCATGACGTTTTCCACTTTCAACAGCAGGCGTCGGCCCAGCGCGCCACCAGGGTGGGAAAAGGCAAAGTCTTCAGCGGTAAAGCCGCGGGCTTCGAGCAGCGCAACGGCCAGGGCGTCGCCCATGACCAGGGCGGCAGTGGTCGACGATGTCGGCGCCAGGTTCAGCGGGCAGGCTTCGTGTTCGACATGCACGTTGAGATTGACTTCGGCGGCCTTGGCCAGCGGAGAGTCGGGGTTGCCGGTCACGCTGATCAACTTGATGCCCAGGCGTTTGATCAACGGCAGCAGGGTGACGATTTCATTGGTGGAACCGGAGTTCGACAGGGCCAGGATGATGTCGTCACGGGTGATCATGCCCATGTCGCCGTGGCTGGCTTCGGCCGGGTGCACGAAGAAAGCCGTGGTGCCGGTGCTGGCCAGGGTAGCGGCAATCTTGTTGCCGATATGTCCGGATTTGCCCATGCCGACCACGACTACGCGGCCTTTGCTGGCCAGAATCATCTCGCAAGCGCGTACGAAATCTGCGTCGATATGGGGCAGCAAGCCTTGTACGGCTTCCAGTTCGAGGCGGATGGTGCGTTGTGCTGATTGAATCAGGTCGCTGGATTGGCTCATGTCAGAAATCGTATAGCCTGATGAAAAGGCGGCGATTATAGCGGTAATGATCGAAACCCTCACGCAAGTTCGTCGCGCTTTGACATTCCCTGTTACCGAATCCCTCTAAATAAAGCTTTTTACCGCTCAGGTTGCTGAACAAGGCCAGGCTTGGCCCTTGGGCGCTTGGCCTTTGCAGTGATATAGTTCGCCGCCAGTTCGGCCTGCCCGGGAGGTATGTGCTTTCGCAAGGAAGTCAGGCGTCCGAGTGAGAGGCTGCATCGCAAGGAGTTTAGATGAGTGCCGATAACGCCTACGCGGTCGAGCTGAAGGGACTGACCTTCAAGCGCGGTGCGCGCAGCATTTTCAATAACGTCGATATCCGTATTCCGCGCGGCAAGGTCACCGGCATCATGGGGCCTTCCGGGTGTGGCAAGACCACACTGTTGCGTTTGATGGGCGCCCAATTGCGTCCGACCAAGGGCGAAGTCTGGGTCAACGGTCAGAACCTGCCGAAACTGTCGCGCAGTGATTTGTTCGATGCGCGTAAACACATGGGCGTGCTGTTTCAGAGTGGCGCACTGTTTACCGATCTCGACGTGTTCGAGAACGTTGCCTTTCCCCTGCGCGTTCATACCGAGCTTCCGGAAGAAATGATCCGGGACATCGTCCTGCTCAAATTACAGGCCGTGGGCCTGCGTGGCGCCATCGACCTGATGCCTGACGAGCTGTCCGGCGGCATGAAGCGCCGTGTCGCGCTGGCGCGGGCGATTGCCCTTGATCCGCAGATTCTCATGTATGACGAACCCTTCGTCGGCCAGGACCCTATCGCGATGGGCGTGTTGGTGCGCCTGATCCGTTTGCTCAACGATGCGCTGGGTATCACCAGTATCGTGGTTTCCCACGATCTGGCCGAGACGGCCAGCATTGCCGATTACATTTATGTGGTGGGCGATGGGCAAGTGTTGGGGCAGGGCACTCCCGAGGAGCTGATGAATTCGCAGGAGCCGCGTATTCGTCAATTCATGACCGGCGATCCCGACGGTCCGGTCGCATACCACTTTCCAGCGACGGATTACCGCGCAGATCTTCTGGGGAAGCGTTGATGCGCAAGATTTCACTATTAGAACGCGTACGTCGTTTCGGTCACGGCGGCATCGATGTGATGGCGGTGTTCGGCCGTTCGGCGATCTTTCTGTTCCATGCCTTGCTCGGCCGTGGCGGCATCGGCGGCGGTTTCGGCCTGCTGATCAAGCAGCTGCATTCGGTGGGCGTGATGTCCCTGGTGATCATTGTGGTCTCCGGGGTGTTCATCGGCATGGTGCTGGCGCTGCAAGGGTTCAATATTCTGTCCAGCTACGGTTCGGAGCAGGCGGTCGGGCAGATGGTTGCCCTGACCTTGCTGCGCGAACTGGGCCCTGTGGTCACCGCATTGCTGTTCGCCGGACGCGCCGGTTCGGCCCTGACGGCTGAAATCGGCAACATGAAATCCACCGAGCAGCTGTCCAGTCTGGAAATGATTGGTGTCGACCCGCTCAAGTACATCATTGCCCCGCGCCTGTGGGCCGGCTTCATTTCCCTGCCGGTGCTGGCGATGATTTTCAGCGTGGTGGGTATCTGGGGCGGTTCTTGGGTGGCCGTCGACTGGCTGGGTGTCTATGAAGGTTCCTACTGGTCCAACATGCAGAACAGCGTGACGTTCACTGACGATGTGCTCAACGGCATCATCAAAAGTATCGTCTTCGCCTTTGTCGTGACCTGGATCGCCGTATTCCAAGGCTATGACTGCGAGCCCACCTCCGAGGGGATCAGTCGTGCCACTACCAAGACCGTTGTGTATGCCTCGTTGGCTGTACTCGGCCTGGACTTTATTCTGACCGCCTTGATGTTTGGAGATTTCTGATGCAAAACCGCACCCTGGAAATCGGTGTCGGCCTTTTCTTGCTGGCTGGCATCCTGGCTTTGCTGTTGCTGGCGTTGCGGGTGAGTGGCCTGTCCCCGAGCTCAACCACCGATACGTATAAACTTTATGCCTATTTCGACAATATCGCCGGTTTGACGGTCAGAGCTAAAGTGACCATGGCCGGTGTGACCATCGGCAAGGTCACGGCGATCGATCTGGACCGCGACAGTTTCACCGGTCGGGTGACGATGCAATTGGAAAAGCGCGTGGATAACCTGCCGACTGACTCCACTGCATCTATTCTGACTGCTGGCCTGTTGGGCGAGAAATACATCGGTATCAGCGTGGGCGGCGAAGAAGGCCTGCTCAAGGATGGTGGAACCATCCATGACACCCAGTCGTCGCTGGTGCTCGAGGACCTGATCGGTAAATTCCTGCTCAATACCGTTAGCAAAGACGCCAAATGAGGAGCTTTTGAATGATCTCTACCTTGCGACGTGGCCTGTTGGTATTACTCGCGGCCCTGCCGTTGATGGCTAACGCCGTGGCGGCGCCTTCCGCGCACGATCTGGTACAGGACACCACGACCCGGTTGTTGGCGGATCTTTCAGCCAACAAAGAGAAGTACAAGCAGGATCCGCAGGACTTTTACACGGCGCTGAATACCATCGTCGGCCCTGTGGTAGATGCCGAGGGCATTTCCAAGAGCATCATGACGGTCAAGTATTCGCGCAAGGCCACGCCTGCGCAGATGAAGGCCTTTGAAGAAAACTTCAAGAAGGGCCTGTTCCAGTTCTATGGCAACGCCTTGCTCGAGTACAACAATCAGGGCATCGTCGTCGACCCTGCCAAGGATGAGTCGGGAGACCGCACCAGCGTTGGCATGACGGTCAAGGGCAGCAACGGCGCGATCTATCCTGTGTCCTACACGCTCGAAAAGATCAGTGGCGAGTGGAAGTTGCGCAACGTGATCATCAATGGCATCAACATCGGCAAGCTGTTCCGCGATCAGTTCGCCGATGCGATGCAGCGCAATGGCAACGACCTGGACAAGACCATCAATGGTTGGGCCGGTGAAGTCGCCAAAGCCAAGGAAGCCAGCGAGAAGCAAACGCCTGAGAAGCAAGCCCAATGAGTGTATCGGCCATTCGCATGAGCGAATCCGGCGAGCTGATGCTCAGCGGCATGCTCGACTACCGCACCGGCCCGGGCCTGCGCAAGCAGGGCCAGGCGCTGATCAAGGCCAGCAAGGCCGCCGCCTTGGTGGTGGATTGTTCGGCGGTGTTGAAGTCCAGCAGTGTCGGCTTGTCGCTGCTGCTGTGTTTCATGCGTGATGCGCAGGAGGCCGGCAAGCCGCTGAGCATCCGTGCAATGCCCGAAGACATGCGCGAAATTGCTCAGGTCAGTGAATTGACCGAGCTGTTGGCGCATCCCTAACCGCATCGATAAGAAAGCCCCCCGTCAGAGTCCTGCTTCGCGGGGTTCGCAGGCGCGGGGCTTTTTTGTATGATGTCCGACCCGCGCGCACAGGGCGCCGATTGAGGTTGAGCATGCAGGCCGTAGAAGTGAAGAGCTTCCTTGAAGGAAAGCTGCCAAACACCAAGGTGGAAGTTGAAGGCGAAGGCTGCAATTTCCAGCTGAACGTGATTAGCGATGAACTGGCGGCGTTGAGCCCGGTGAAGCGTCAGCAGCAGGTCTATGCCCATTTGAACCCATGGATCACCGATGGCAGCATCCATGCGGTCACTATGAAATTTTTCAGCAGCGCGGCCTGGGCCGAGCGCACCTGAGCCCAAGGGCGTCGAGATTCTTATGGATAAATTGATTATTACCGGTGGCGCTCGTCTTGATGGCGAGATCCGCATTTCCGGGGCGAAGAACTCTGCCCTGCCGATCCTGGCTGCCACCTTGCTGTGCGATGGCCCGGTTACCGTTGCCAACCTGCCGCACCTGCATGACATCACCACCATGATCGAACTGTTCGGTCGCATGGGCATCGAGCCGGTGATCGACGAGAAACTCAGCGTCGAAATCGACCCGCGCACCATCAAGACCCTGATCGCCCCGTACGAACTGGTGAAAACCATGCGTGCGTCGATCCTGGTACTGGGCCCGATGGTTGCCCGTTTCGGTGAAGCCGAAGTCGCGCTGCCTGGCGGTTGCGCCATCGGTTCGCGTCCGGTGGACCTGCACATCCGGGGTCTTGAAGCCATGGGCGCGGTCATCGACGTCGAAGGCGGCTACATCAAGGCCAAGGCCCCTGAAGGCGGCCTGCGCGGTGCGCACTTCTTCTTCGACACCGTCAGCGTGACCGGTACCGAAAACATCATGATGGCCGCTGCTCTGGCCAAGGGCCGCAGCGTTCTGGCCAACGCCGCACGCGAGCCTGAAGTCGTCGACCTGGCGAACTTCCTGATCGCCATGGGTGCCAAGATCACTGGCGCCGGCACCGACACCATCACCATCGATGGCGTCGAGCGTCTGCACACCACCACTTACAAAGTGATGCCCGACCGTATCGAAACCGGCACCTATCTGGTGGCTGCCGCCGTGACCGGCGGTCGCGTGAAGGTCAAGGACACGGATCCGACCATCCTCGAAGCCGTCCTGGAAAAACTCCGCGAGTCGGGTGCCGAAATCACCTGCGGCGAAGACTGGATCGAGCTGAACATGCACGGCAAGCGGCCAAAAGCCGTCAACGTGCGTACCGCTCCGTACCCGGCGTTCCCGACTGACATGCAAGCGCAGTTCATCTCGCTCAACGCCATTGCCGAAGGCACTGGTGCCGTGATCGAGACGATCTTCGAAAACCGTTTCATGCACGTGTACGAACTGCACCGCATGGGCGCCAAGATCCAGGTCGAAGGCAACACCGCCATCGTCACCGGCACCGAGAAGCTGAAAGGCGCGCCAGTCATGGCCACCGACCTGCGTGCATCGGCCAGCCTGGTGATCTCGGCGCTGATCGCTGAAGGCGACACCCTGATCGACCGCATCTACCACATCGACCGTGGTTATGAGTGCATCGAAGAGAAACTGCAGATGCTCGGCGCCAAGATCCGTCGCGTACCGGGCTAGTTTTTTGCTGCATGGGCATAAGGATGTGCCCACATGTGGTGTTACAGCAGAGCGCAGTAGCTGTTGCGCCACATGGATGAATTCGTTTCAAGTCGGGGGTCTCCGCCCTCGATGTGTGTCCGGCGCCATTTGTGACCGGGCACGTACCTTGATAAGGACTGACGTTTCCCATGTTGACCATCGCACTGTCCAAGGGCCGCATCCTTGACGACACCCTGCCGCTTCTGGCTGAAGCGGGCATCGTGCCGACCGAGAATCCGGACAAGAGCCGCAAGCTGATCATCCCCACGACCCAGGCTGATGTGCGCCTGCTGATCGTGCGCGCCACCGACGTGCCGACTTACGTCGAGCATGGTGCTGCCGACCTGGGCGTCGCCGGTAAAGATGTGCTGATGGAATACGGTGGCCAGGGCCTGTACGAGCCTTTGGACCTGCGCATTGCCCTTTGCAAGCTGATGACCGCTGGCCGTGTCGGCGATGTCGAGCCCAAGGGCCGTCTGCGCGTGGCAACCAAATTCGTCAACGTTGCCAAGCGCTATTACGCCGAACAGGGTCGTCAGGTCGACATCATCAAGCTTTACGGCTCGATGGAACTGGCGCCGCTGATCGGTCTGGCGGACAAGATCATCGACGTGGTCGACACTGGCAATACGCTGCGCGCCAATGGCCTGGAACCTCAGGACTTCATTGCCGACATCAGCTCCCGGCTGATCGTCAACAAAGCTTCGATGAAAATGCAGCACGCCCGTATCCAGGCGTTGATCGACACCCTGCGCAAGGCAGTGGAGTCTCGACACCGCGGCTGATTCACCTGCGCGACTTTGAGTCGCGCCCGTCTATCCGCCTCATAGCCAGAATCTCAGGTGCCCAAGCGGAAACGACTGCTAAGTTAGGGCGCCTGAGTTTTTGCCATTCCTATGAGGCTCTCGCTATGACCGCACTGACTGCAATTCGCCGACTCAACGCTGCTGATCCGGATTTCGCGCATCATCTGGATCATCTGCTGAGCTGGGAAAGTGTGTCTGACGACTCGGTCAATCAGCGGGTGCTGGACATCATCAAAGCCGTGCGTGAGCGTGGCGATGCGGCGCTGGTGGAGTTCACCCGGCAGTTCGACGGTCTGGACGTCGCCTCGATGGCCGACCTGATCCTGCCGCGCGAACGCCTGGAACTGGCCCTGACCCGAATCACCGTACCTCAGCGCGAAGCCCTGGAAAAAGCCGCGACCCGCGTGCGCAGCTACCACGAGAAGCAAAAACAGGACTCCTGGAGCTACACCGAAGCCGACGGCACCGTGCTCGGCCAAAAGGTCACGCCGCTGGATCGCGCCGGTCTGTACGTGCCGGGCGGCAAGGCGTCTTACCCGTCGTCCGTGCTGATGAACGCGATTCCGGCCAAGGTTGCCGGTGTGACCGAAGTGGTCATGGTCGTACCGACCCCGCGCGGTGAAATCAATGAGCTGGTGCTGGCCGCCGCCTGCATCGCCGGCGTTGACCGCGTCTTCACTATCGGTGGCGCACAAGCCGTTGCCGCTCTGGCTTACGGCACTGAAAGCGTGCCGAAGGTCGACAAGGTGGTCGGCCCGGGCAACATCTATGTCGCCACCGCCAAGCGCCATGTATTTGGCCAGGTCGGCATCGACATGATCGCCGGGCCATCGGAAATCCTTGTGGTGTGTGACGGCAAGACGGATCCGGACTGGATCGCCATGGACCTGTTTTCCCAGGCCGAACACGACGAAGACGCCCAGGCGATTCTGGTCAGCCCGGACGCCGAGTTCCTCGACCAGGTCGCTGCCAGCATCGCCAAACTGCTGCCGACCATGGAGCGTGCCGAGATCATCGAAACTTCGATTAATGGCCGTGGTGCACTGATCAAGGTGCGCGACATGGACCAGGCGATCGAAGTGGCCAACCGCATTGCACCGGAGCACCTGGAGTTGTCGGTGGCAGACCCGCAAGCCTGGTTGCCGCAGATCCGTCACGCGGGCGCGATCTTCATGGGCCGTCACACCTCCGAGGCCCTGGGCGACTACTGCGCCGGCCCGAACCACGTGCTGCCGACCTCTGGCACCGCACGCTTCTCGTCGCCGCTGGGCGTGTACGACTTCCAGAAACGCTCGTCGATCATCTTCTGCTCCGAGCAGGGTGCGTCCGAACTGGGCAAGACTGCTTCCGTGCTGGCCCGTGGCGAGTCGCTGACCGCCCACGCCCGCAGCGCCGAATACCGCATCGTTGACGAAGACGTTCCACAAGGGCAGGGGAACTGAGCATGAGTAAATTCTGGAGCCCGTTCGTCAAGAATCTGGTGCCTTACGTGCCGGGCGAGCAGCCGAAGCTGACGAAACTGGTGAAGCTCAACACCAACGAAAACCCGTACGGCCCGTCGCCCAAAGCCTTGGCGGCGATGCAGGCCGAACTGAATGACAACCTGCGTCTGTACCCGGACCCGAATAGTGATGTGCTCAAGCAAGCAGTCGCCCGGTATTACGGCGTGCAGGGCAATCAGGTGTTCCTCGGCAACGGTTCCGATGAAGTCCTGGCGCACATCTTTCACGGTTTGCTGCAACACGATAAACCGTTGCTGTTCCCGGACATCAGCTACAGCTTCTACCCGGTTTACTGCGGGTTGTATGGCATCACGTTCGACGCGGTGCCGCTGGACGCGCAGTTCCGGATCAACCCGGCGGACTATGCCAAGCCAAACGGCGGGATCATTTTCCCCAACCCGAACGCGCCGACCGGTTGCCTGCTGGCGCTGGACGCGGTTGAGCAGATCCTCAAGGCGAGCCCGGATTCGGTGGTCGTGGTGGACGAGGCTTACATCGACTTCGGAGGCGAAACGGCGATCAGTCTGGTCGACCGCTATCCGAATCTGCTGGTGACTCAGACCTTGTCCAAGTCCCGTTCACTGGCCGGTCTTCGGGTAGGTCTGGCGGTCGGACATCCGGATTTGATCGAGGCGCTGGAGCGAATCAAGAACAGCTTCAACTCATACCCGCTGGATCGCATGGCGAATGTCGGTGCTGCGGCAGCGTTCGATGATCGTGAGTACTTCGACAAGACGTGTCGCCTGGTGATCGAACACCGTGAATGGGTGATCTCGCAGTTGCAGGGGAAAGGCTTTGAGGTGCTGCCGTCGGCGGCGAACTTCATTTTCGCCCGTCATCCGCAACACGATGCGGCGGGGCTGGCGGCGAAGCTGCGCGAGCAGGGCGTTATCGTTCGGCACTTCAAGCAGGAGCGGATTGCCCAGTTCCTGCGGATTTCCATCGGCACGCCGGAACAGAATCAGGCACTGATTGATGGGCTCGGCGACCTGTAATTAGCTTTCGCTGGCAAGCTGGCTCCTACAGAGAATCGTATCGACTACAACGCCCGTGATCGATACAAATCCTGCTGGAGCTGGCTTGTCAGCGAAAGATTCACCGCAGAGTCGGCGCCTTACTCGTGATGTGGCTCGCCCAGGAACGTCAGCGAACTGAACAATCCCCGACTATTCACGTCAGGGCTGTCCTTCACCGGGACTTCCACTTGCGCGGCAATCACATTCAACCCTTCATTACGCACCAACACTTGCGCCCGCCCCTGGGCGTCGGTTTCCGTGCTCAACGTATTCGGCGCGCTGCGGTAATCGCCCGTCAACTTCACCCCCGCCACAGGTTTGCCATCCAGTAGCACGCGGACCGGCAACGATTTGCCCGGGCCGACCGTCAGCGGATCAACCTCCGGCAAAATCAGCAGCTTCATCTGATCAAGTGACGGCAATTTCGCCCCCGGTTGGTAGATAGCCAGACTGTATTTGAACGTCTGGGTCGACTCGATTGCGCCCGGTACTTTGCTGCGTCCTTCGTTGATCCATTTTTTATCCGCCGTTTGCGACCACATGCCGTTGTCCAGCGCCACCGCCATCACGGCAGGCGGCTTCAGCGGTTGCAGGCGTGCGTGGTCAGCGAGTCGTTGCACGGTCACCGGGATCATTTTGCCGCTGGCGTCATACGCCCAGGCGCCGCTGATTTTTTGCGGTTTGAAGGCGTTGTCCTCGGCGCCGTGGCCGTAAACCACTTCGATGTTGCCGCGGCGTTCTTCGGTCCACAGGCCATGGGCCGAGACCTCGGTGGCGAAGAGCAAGCCGAGCAGTGCCATGGGTTTGATAGGGTGCATGGTGACGTCCTTTTAAAGTTCGAGTGTCAGGCTGACGGTGAAGTTGCGGGGTTCGCCGGGATTGACCCAGTAGTTGCTGTAAGAGCGCTCGAAGTATTTCTCGTCGAAAAGGTTGTTCAGGTTCAGGCCCACGGTGACGGTTTCGGTGGCCTTGTAATGGGCCAGCAGGTCAACGGTGTGGTAAGCCGGCAGTTCAAAATCAGTGCCGGCTTCACCCGAGCGATCGCCGACATAAGTGAATGCCGCGCCGAGGTCTGAACCGCGCAAACGGCCATCCTGAAATTCATAAACGCCCAGCAGGCTGCCGCTGCGCTTGGCGACGCCAAGGATTCGGCTGCCGGTGGGAATTACCTTGTCGCCCTCGGTGACCTCGGCGTCGATGTAGGCGAAGGCACCGATCACCCGCACGGCGTCGGTCACTTGCCCGGTGACTTGCAGGTCGAATCCCTGGCTACGGGCCTTGCCCATGGCGCGGCTGGTGTCCGTGCCCGGGTCAAGTGCAAGGACGTTTTTCTTTTCAATATGGAAGGCGGCGAGGGTGGTGCTCAAGCGGTCGTCGAACAGCTCGCTCTTGATCCCGACTTCGTAACCGACGCCTTCTTCCGGGTCGAAGGATTGGCCGCCAGCGTCCAGGCCGTTGTTCGGCTTGAACGAGGTGGAGGCGTTGGCGAACAGCCCGACTTCGGGTGTCAGCTGATAAAGCAGGCCGGCCCGTTGGGTCAGTGCGTCGTGGCTCTGGCGGCTGGTGGCACCGCGGCTGTGATCGTCGATGCTTTGCTCGAAATGTTCGAAGCGTGCACCGAGCATGCCGCGCAGTTTGTCGGTAAAGACAATCTGGTCCTGCAGGTTCAGCGCCCGGCTTTCGACGTGTTCAAAGAGGTCGGTGCCGGAGCGCTTGCCGTTAGGTTTCGGCTGACCGTAGACGGGCTGATAAATGTCGATAGCGTAGGGGCCGCCGGCAATGGTCGTGACCCGTTCGTTCTTGCGGAAGTTTTCATACTCGCTGCCAATCAGCAGTTCGTGCTGCCAACTGCCGAGGTCGAACAGACCGCGCAATTCGAGTTGGGTGATGCTGTCGTGCCAGTTTGTGTCGCGCTCGCGATAACGCCGATTCACAGTGTGGCCGTCGGCATTCAGCGGGCGACTTTCGGAAGCGTAGCCCCAGAGTTTGCCTTCCTTGTAATGGCTGGCCAGACGCAGCTTCCAGTTGTCATTGAGGTGGTGTTCGAGGGCTGCTTGCAGCAGATTGTTGTGGTTGTCGATGTTGCCGTCATTGGGTTCGCCAAGGAACGTCGAACGGGACACGCCACTCCATTTGTTATTCGGCGCGACGATGCCGCGATCGAACGTGGAGCTGTGACGGACGAATTCGCTTTCCACCAAGAGGCTGGTGTCCGGGTTCAGTTGCCAACTGAAGGAGGGCGCGACAAACACTCGCTGGCTGTCGACGTGATCGCGGAAGCTGTGGTTGTCCTCAACGGCCAGGTTGATTCGCGACAGCACGTTGGCGTCGTCATCCAGCGGCGTGTTGACGTCGAGGGCGGTGCGATAGCGATCCCAACTGCCAGCGCTGGTTTGCAGGGTGGTGAATGCTTCGGGTTGGGGTTTCTTGGTGACGATGTTGACCGTACCACCCGGATCACCACGGCCATAAAGGCTGGCGGCCGGACCTTTGAGCACTTCGATGCGCTCGATGTTGGCCACGTCCGGTGTGCTCGGGTAACCACGGTTGGCACTGAAGCCGTCCTTGTAGAACTCGGAGGTGGTGAAGCCTCGCACGCTGTATTCGTAAAGCGTCAGGCCGCCGAAATTGTTCTGCTTCGACACGCCGCCGGCAAAGTCCAGTGCGCGCTCGACGCTGCTGCTGCCGAGGTCCTTGAGCACGCTGGCGGGTATCACGCTGATGGATTGCGGGATGTCGCGAAGGGCCGTGTCGGTTTTAGTCGCGCTGGATGAACGGGTGGCGCGGTAGCCTTTGACCGGGCCTGTGGGGGATTCATAGTCGGAGGTGACGCTGATGGCGTCCAGTTCGAGCGGGCTGGAGTCTTCGGCGAAGACCGGATCTGCGAGCAGGCCAAAGGCAAGACCTGCCACAGAAACCATTGTTCGAGACGACATGTTATGTTGTTCCAATAGTGATATTGAAACAATATAACATGTCTAATGAGAATGTATGCTGTTAGCCCGAATCACTCGGGCTAGCGCTTATTCCTCTTCTTTTTCCTTCGCGGGTGCGGGTGGCGGACGCAAGCCGATTTCCGCCGTCAGCTTCAGCTCTTTGCCGTTGCGCATCACCTGAATCGTGACTTTGTCGGTCGGCTTGATGCGTGCGACCTGATTCATCGAGCGACGACCATCGCCCGCCGGTTCGCCATCGATGGCCAGAATCACGTCACCCAATTGCAAACCGGCCTTCTGCGCCGGACCGTCACGGAAAATACCCGCGACCACAATGCCCGGACGCCCCGACAGACCAAACGACTCCGCCAGTTCCTGCGACAACGGCTGCACTTCAATACCCAGCCAGCCGCGAATCACCTGGCCGTGTTCGATGATCGACTTCATCACTTCCATCGCCAGCTTCACCGGGATCGCGAAACCGATACCTTGGGAGCCGCCGGACTTGGAGAAGATCGCGGTATTGATGCCGGTCAGGTTGCCGTTGGCGTCCACCAGTGCGCCGCCGGAGTTGCCGGGGTTGATCGCGGCGTCGGTCTGGATGAAGTCTTCGTAGTTGTTCAGGCCCAGCTGGTTACGGCCGGTGGCGCTGATGATGCCCATGGTTACGGTCTGGCCGACGCCGAACGGGTTGCCGATGGCCAGGGCCACGTCGCCGATGCGGATGTTGTCGGAGCGACCGACGGTGATCGACGGCAGGTTTTTCAGATCGATCTTCAGGACCGCGAGGTCGGTTTCCGGGTCGCTGCCGATGACGCGGGCCAGGGTTTCACGGCCGTCCTTCAATGCGACCACGATCTGGTCAGCACCGCTGGTCACATGGTTGTTGGTCAGCAGATAACCTTCCGGGCTCATGATCACGCCGGAGCCGAGGCTCGATTCCATGCGCTTCTGCTTGGGCGCATTGTCGCCGAAGAAGCGGCGGAACTGCGGGTCTTCGAACAGCGGATGGTTCGGCTTGTTGATGACCTTGGTGGTGTACAGGTTCACCACCGACGGCGCGGCGATGGTGACCGCATCGGCATACGACACCGGACCTTGCTGCATCGTGGTGGTTTGCGGGGCTTGCTGCAGGTTGACGTCGAGGCTCGGAAGCCCGACCCACTGCGGGTAACGCTGGATGATCAACAGAGCGATAAGCACGCCGGCCAACAGCGGCCAGCCGGAAAAACGCAGCGCTTTGAGCATTAAGCACGTCCTGGAAGGTTGCAGGTGGTATGAGACCGCCCATAATGTCGCGCATTATACGAGGCCGCGCGCGCCTCTGAACGGGATATTTAGGAGTCTTTTATGGCCGTCGCCCTGAGCACCCTGGTCGAAGAAGCCGACCGTTATCTGAACAGTGCAAGGATTGCCGATTATTGCCCCAACGGGTTACAGGTTGAGGGGCGGCCGCAGGTGATGCGCATCGTCAGTGGCGTCACCGCCAGTCAGGCGTTGCTGGACGCGGCGGTCGAAGCCCAGGCCGATCTGGTGCTGGTGCACCACGGTTATTTCTGGAAGGGCGAGAATCCGTGCATCACCGGCATGAAGCAGCGTAGGTTGAAAACCCTGCTCAAGCACGATATCAGCCTGTTGTCCTACCATCTGCCACTGGACCTGCATCCGGACGTCGGCAACAACGTGCAGCTCGCGCGTCAGCTGGACATCACCGTCGAAGGTCCGCTCGATCCGGACAACCTTAAAATTGTCGGGCTGGTGGGCTCTCTGAACGAGCCGGTGACACCGCGTGATTTTGCCCGCCGCGTGCAGGAAGTCATGGGCCGCGAGCCGCTGCTGATCGAAGGCAGCGAGATGATTCGCCGGGTTGGCTGGTGCACCGGTGGTGGTCAGGGTTACATCGATCAGGCCGTTTTGGCCGGCGTCGATCTGTACCTCAGCGGTGAAGCGTCCGAGCAAACCTTCCACAGCGCCCGGGAAAACGACATCAGCTTCATCGCTGCCGGGCACCATGCCACTGAGCGCTACGGTGTGCAGGCGCTGGGCGATTACCTGGCGCGACGTTTTGCGCTGGAGCACATTTTCATCGATTGCCCGAATCCGATTTGATTAACACCACAAATCAAATGTGGGGGCGAGCCTGTTCGCGATGACTGCATGACAAGCGACATTGATGTGACAGATACAACACCGCAATCGCGAGCAGGCTCGCTCCCACAGGGGCCTGACCGCCCAAACGAGGGGGTATATTCATATACCCTTTCGATCTAGTTCGCGTCCTGATTAGAAGAGGACGCTGTGCTAGGATTCCTCGCTCGAACACGGCCCGCTGGCCGTCCATAAGATCGTTTTCGTGAGTAGCCATGGTCGACAAACTGACGCATCTGAAACAGCTGGAGGCCGAAAGCATCCACATCATCCGCGAGGTCGCCGCCGAGTTCGATAACCCGGTGATGCTGTACTCCGTCGGTAAAGACTCCGCCGTGATGCTGCACCTTGCGCGCAAGGCATTCTTCCCGGGCAAGCTGCCGTTCCCGGTGATGCATGTCGACACCCGGTGGAAGTTCAAGGAAATGTACGCGTTCCGCGACCGCATGGTCGAAGAGCTCGGCCTTGACCTGCTGGTGCACGTGAACCCCGATGGCGTCGCGCAGGGCATCAACCCGCTGACCCACGGCAGTGCCAAGCACACCGACATCATGAAAACCGAAGGCCTGAAACAGGCTCTCGACAAGTACGGCTTCGACGCCGCGTTCGGTGGCGCTCGCCGCGACGAAGAGAAATCCCGTGCCAAAGAGCGCGTGTATTCCTTCCGCGACACCAAGCATCGCTGGGACCCGAAAAACCAGCGTCCAGAGCTGTGGAACGTCTACAACGGCAACGTCAACAAGGGTGAATCGATCCGCGTTTTCCCATTGTCGAACTGGACCGAACTGGACATCTGGCAGTACATCTACCTCGAAGGCATCCCGATCGTGCCACTGTATTTCGCCGCCGAGCGCGACGTCATCGAGATGAATGGCACCTGGATCATGATCGACGACGAACGCCTGCTCAATCACCTGAGCGACGAAGACAAGGCGCGCATCGTCAAGAAGAAAGTCCGTTTCCGCACACTGGGTGACTACCCGTTGACCGGTGCGGTCGAGTCCGAGGCCACCAGCCTGACCGACATCATTCAGGAAATGCTCCTGACGCGAACTTCCGAACGCCAGGGCCGGGTCATCGACCACGATGGCGCAGGCTCGATGGAAGAAAAGAAACGTCAGGGTTATTTCTAAGGGGTTGTCATGTCGCACGTATCTGATTTGATCAGCGAGGACATCCTCGCCTACCTGGGCCAGCACGAACGCAAGGAAATGCTGCGCTTTCTGACTTGTGGCAACGTCGACGACGGCAAGAGCACCCTGATCGGGCGCCTGCTGCACGACTCCAAGATGATCTACGAAGATCACCTGGAAGCCATTACCCGCGACTCGAAAAAAGTCGGCACCACCGGCGAAGACATCGACCTGGCGTTGCTGGTCGACGGCCTGCAGGCCGAGCGTGAGCAGGGCATCACCATCGATGTCGCCTACCGCTACTTCTCCACCGCCAAGCGCAAATTCATCATCGCCGATACCCCTGGCCATGAGCAGTACACCCGCAACATGGCCACCGGTGCGTCCACCTGTGACCTGGCGATCATCCTGGTCGACGCCCGCTACGGCGTGCAGACCCAGACCCGTCGCCACAGCTTCATAGCCTCGTTGCTCGGCATCAAACACATCGTGGTCGCCATCAACAAGATGGACCTCAACGGCTTCGACGAAACCGTGTTCGAGTCGATCAAGGCCGATTACCTGAAGTTCGCCGAAGGCATCGCGTTCAAGCCGACCACCATGGCCTTCGTGCCGATGTCGGCGCTGAAGGGCGACAACGTGGTGAACAAGTCCGAGCGCTCGCCGTGGTACACCGGCCAGTCGCTGATGGAAATTCTGGAAACCGTCGAGATCGCCAGTGACCGCAACTACACCGACCTGCGTTTCCCGGTGCAGTACGTCAACCGTCCGAACCTGAACTTCCGTGGGTTCGCCGGCACCCTGGCCAGCGGCATCGTGCACAAGGGCGACGAAGTCGTTGTGCTGCCGTCGGGCAAGAGCAGCCGCGTGAAATCCATCGTCACCTTCGAAGGTGAGCTGGAACACGCCGGTCCAGGCCAGGCTGTCACGCTGACCATGGAAGACGAGATCGACATCTCCCGCGGCGACTTGCTGGTGCACGCCGACAACCTGCCGCAAGTGACCGACGCCTTCGACGCCATGCTGGTGTGGATGGCCGAAGAGCCGATGCTGCCGGGCAAGAAATACGACATCAAGCGCGCCACGAGTTACGTGCCGGGTTCGATCACCAGCATCGTCAACCGTGTGGACGTGAACACCCTGGAAGAAGGTCCGGCCAGTGCGCTGCAACTGAACGAGATCGGTCGGGTCAAGATCAGCCTCGACGCAGCCATCGCGCTGGACGGTTATGCGAGCAATCGCACCACCGGTTCATTCATCGTCATCGATCGTCTGACCAACGGCACCGTCGCGGCCGGCATGATCATCGCTCAGCCGTTGGCGCATGGCAGCAGCACGCACCACGGCAAACTGGCACACGTCGCCACCGAAGAGCGCGCTCAGCGTTTCGGGCAGCAGCCGGCCACCGTGTTGTTCAGCGGTTTGTCGGGCGCAGGCAAAAGCACCTTGGCCTACGCGGTTGAACGCAAACTGTTCGACATGGGCCGTGCGGTATTCGTGCTCGATGGCCAGAACCTGCGTCATGACCTGAACAAAGGTCTGCCACAGGATCGCGCCGGGCGTACCGAGAACTGGCGCCGTGCCGCGCACGTTGCGCGTCAGTTCAACGAAGCCGGTTTGCTGACGCTGGCCGCTTTCGTTGCACCGAGCGCCGAAGGTCGCGAGCAGGCCAAGGACCTGATCGGCAAGGAGCGTCTGCTGACGGTCTACGTCCAGGCCTCGCCGACAGTCTGTGCCGAGCGTGATCCACAGGGCCTGTACGCGGCGGCCGGGGATAACATCCCGGGCGATTCCTTCCCGTACGACGTGCCGCTGGACGCCGACCTCGTGGTCGACACCCAGTCGTTGTCGCTGGAAGAAAGCGTCAAGCAAGTGCTGGATCTGCTGCGTCAGCGTGGCGCGATCTAAGCGTCAGCCGCGCAATAAAAAACCCGCCGATGAGTGATCATCGGCGGGTTTTTTTATTCGGCTCAACTCGGTCAACTGTGGGAGCTGCTAGCGATTGCGGTGATTCAGGCAATAAATCTGCTGAATGTGAACCCGCTATCGCCAGCAGGCTGGCTCCCACAGTAGGTCAGTGTTTATCGGGGTATTTGCGATGCATCTGCTCCAGCAACGCATCCTTGTCTAACCAAAGCTGATTGATCCACCCCTGAAACTGCAAGCGATACTCCCCATCCTGGTCATAGTTCTTGCCGATAAACTGCGGCGGAATCTTCAGCTCCTGAAAATGCACCACCACATCTTTCACGTTGCCACAGAGCAAATCCCAATACCCAGGCCGCCCGCCCGGATAGTGAATGGTCACGTTGACGATCGACTCCAGCTGCTCACCCATCGCATCCAGCACAAACGCAATGCCACCGGCCTTGGGCTTGAGCAGATACTTGAACGGTGATTTCTGCTGGGCATGCTTGCCTTCGGTGAAGCGCGTGCCTTCAACGAAATTGAAAATCCCCACCGGGTTGTTGCGAAACTTCGCGCAGGTCTTGCGGGTGGTTTCCAGGTCTTTGCCTTTCTTTTCAGGGTGCTTTTCCAGGTAAGCCTTGGAGTAGCGTTTCATGAACGGAAAGCCCAGCGTCCACCACGCCAGACCAATCACCGGCACCCAGATCAGCTCTTGCTTGAGAAAAAACTTCAGCGGCTGGATGCGACGGTTGAGCACGTACTGCAGCACCATGATGTCGACCCAGCTCTGATGGTTGCTGGTGATCAGGTACGAGTGCTGATAGTCCAGACCTTCAAGGCCACTAAGGTGCCAGCGCGTACGGCAGACCAGGTTCATCCAGGCTTTGTTGTTACTGATCCAGGCTTCATGGGTATGGCTCATCAACCAGAGCGTGAAACGCTGGGTGAGGGCAAAGGGCAAGATTTTGAAGATCGCCACGCAGAACAGAAACGAGCAGAGCAAAATCGTATTCAACGCCAGCAACAACGATGCAATCACGCCGCGCACGGCGGCAGGCAGGAAATCCAGCATTTAAAGATCCAGAGGTCGGTTGGCAGCTTGAATCGCGGTCAACGCGATGGTGTACACGATGTCATCGACTTGCGCGCCGCGCGGCAGGTCGTTCACCGGTTTGCGCAGGCCTTGCAGCATCGGCCCGAGGCTGACGCAATCGGCGCTGCGCTGCACGGCTTTGTGCGTTGTGTTGCCGGTGTTCAGATCGGGGAACACGAACACCGTGGCACGCCCGGCCACCTGACTGTTCGGCGCCAGTTGCCGGGCGACGGTTTCGTTGGCCGCGGCGTCGTATTGCAACGGGCCGTCGATCAGCAGCGAGTGCTGTTGTTCATGGGCGAGCAATGTCGCTTCACGCACTTTCTCGACTTCCTCACCGCTGGCGGATTCACCGCTGGAGTAACTGATCATTGCCACGCGCGGGGTGATGCCAAACGCGGCAGCCGAGTCGGCGCTTTGCAGGGCAATCTCGGCCAGCTCGCTGGCGCTCGGATGCGGGTTCATCACGCAGTCGCCATAGACCAGCACCTCTTCGGGAAACAGCATGAAGAACACCGACGACACCAGGGTGCAGCCCGGCGCGGTCTTGATCAGCTGCAGGGCAGGGCGAATGGTGTTGGCGGTGGAGTGGATGACGCCGGACACGAGGCCGTCGACTTCATCCAGCGCGAGCATCATCGTGCCGATCACCACGGTGTCTTCCAGTTGTTGCTCGGCCATCGGCGCATTGAGGCTTTTGCTTTTGCGCAGGGCAACCATTGGTTCGACATAGCGTTCGCGAATCAGGTCCGGGTCGAGAATTTCCAGCCCTGGCGGCAGCTCGATATCGTGCGCTCGAGCGACGGCTTCGACATCTTCCGGTTTCGCCAGCAGCACGCAACGGGCAATGCCGCGCGCCTGACAGATCGCGGCCGCTTGCACGGTCAGCGGTTCGCTGCCTTCGGGCAACACGATGCGTTTGTTGGCGGCCTGGGCGCGCTGGATCAACTGGTAGCGGAACACTGCAGGCGACAGGCGCATCTCCCTTGGCGTGCCGCAACGCTGGTGCAGCCAGTTGGCATCCAGGTGGCTGGCGACGAAGTCGGTGATGATCTCCGCACGCTCGCGGTCGTCGATCGGGATTTCCTTGTTCAGACCGTTCAACAGGTTGGCGGTCTCGTAGGAACCGGTGCTCACCGACAACACCGGCAAACCGGCCTGCAACGCGCCACGGCACAGGTCCATGATGCGCGGGTCGGGCAGGGTGTCGCTGGTCAGCAGCAGGCCGGCCAGCGGCACGCCGTTCATGGCCGCGAGGCTGACGGCGAGGATGATGTCGTCGCGATCGCCTGGCGTTACCACGAGTACGCCGGGCTTGAGCAGCTCCACGGTGTTGCGCATGGTGCGGGCGCAGATGATGATCTTGGTCATGCGCCGGGTTTCATAATCGCCGGCATTGAGAATTTGCGCGCCCATCAGGTCGGCGACGTCGCGGGTACGCGGGGCGTTCAGTTCCGGCTGGAACGGGATGCAGCCAAGCAGACGGAAATCACCGCTGCGCAGCAAGGGCGAATGCTCCTTCAGGCGCGAGGCGAAGGCGTCCATGCTTTCGTCGGTCTTGACCTTGTTGAGGATCACGCCGAGGACTTTCGGGTCTTTCGGACCGCCGAACAATTGCGCCTGCAATTCCACGCGGCCGGAGAGTTCGGTCAGCACTTCGTTTTCCGGCGCCGAGACCAGGATCACGTCGGCATCCAGGCTCTTGGCCAAATGCAGATTGACCCGCGCGGCGTAACTGGCGCTGCGGGTCGGGACCATGCCTTCGACGATCAACACGTCTTTGCCGATGGCGGCTTGCTGATAGAGCGTGATGATTTCTTCGAGCAGTTCATCGAGCTGACCGTCGCCGAGCATGCGCTCGACGTGGGCCAGGCCCAATGGCTGAGGCGGTTTCAAACCGTGGGTGCGCGCCACCAGTTCGGTGGAGCGTTCAGGCCCGGTGTCGCCCGGATGGGGCTGGGCGATCGGTTTGAAAAAGCCGACTTTGAGGCCGGCGCGCTCAAGCGTACGTACCAGCCCGAGGCTGATGGAGGTCAGACCCACACCAAAATCGGTGGGCGCGATAAAAAAAGTTTGCATGCGGATTCTCTGGAGGAGCATGACAAAGGTGATCATCTATAGCTGACGATCTACCGAATTTCAGTCGCCAAGGTTATCGCTAACCGAGCCCTGTGCGCACCAACCACATTCAAAGGGCTGGCCTATTTTTTCAATACGTTGCGCAGGGTCCAGGACCCATGCGCGCGATTGCCAGGGTGGCTGGTGGCGCAGGTGCTGGGTATGGCCACAAGACAGTTCGACCACCCAATGCCCGTCCTCGTCCTGATGAAAACCGGTGACCGTCGAGCCTTTCGCTGCGATCCGTCTGTCCGGGTTGTGTTCGCTTTCGGACGATTGCTTCGCTAAACTTGGCCTTTCTAAATTCTTATGCAAAAGGTCTCGCCCCATGCTGATCGCCGCCAATAAGGCTGTCTCCATCGACTATACCCTGACCAACGACGCTGGTGAGGTCATCGACAGCTCCGCCGGCGGCGCGCCGCTGGTCTACCTGCAAGGTGCAGGCAACATCATCCCGGGCCTGGAAAAGGCTCTGGAAGGCAAAGCAGTCGGCGACGAGCTGACCGTAGCCGTTGAGCCTGAAGACGCTTACGGCGAATACGCTGCCGAACTGGTCAGCACCCTGAGCCGCAGCATGTTCGAAGGCGTCGACGAACTGGAAGTGGGCATGCAGTTCCATGCTTCCGCTCCGGACGGCCAGATGCAGATCGTCACCATTCGTGATCTGGACGGCGACGATGTCACCGTCGACGGCAACCACCCGTTGGCCGGTCAGCGCCTGAATTTCCAGGTCAAGATCATCGACATCCGTGACGCCAGCCAGGAAGAAATCGCTCATGGTCACGTCCATGGCGAAGGTGGCCATCACCACTGATTTTCTGCGCTAAGCTCAGAGAACTGGAGAGGCGCCCGAGGGCGCCTTTTTAGTCCGCGGCTGTCCCTGGTGATATCGCCAAGTGGCTGTTTCGAGTAGAACACGGGAATCTGGAGTTCGTCATGAGTGCTTTTCACGACCTTAAATTGACAGCCCTGGATGGACAGGAGCTACCGCTGGCGCCCTTCAAGGGGAACGTCGTGCTGGTAGTCAACGTCGCCTCCAAATGTGGCTTGACACCACAGTACGCGGCACTGGAAAACCTTTACCAGCAATACAAAGGTAAAGGCTTCAGCGTGCTGGGCCTGCCGTGCAACCAGTTTGCCGGGCAGGAACCGGGCACTGAGCAAGAAATCCAGGAATTCTGCAGCCTCAACTATGGCGTGACCTTTCCGTTGTCCAGCAAGCTGGAAGTCAACGGCCATGATCGTCATCAGCTGTACCGCCTGCTGGCGGGTGAAGGCGCCGAGTTTCCAGGCGACATTACCTGGAACTTCGAAAAATTCCTGCTGGGCAAGGATGGTCGTGTCCTGGCGCGGTTCTCGCCACGTACGGCGCCGGATGATCCTTCTGTCATCCAGGCCATCGAAAAAGCCCTGAGCTGATTTTCGCGAATCAAGATCAAAAGATCGCAACCTTTGGCAGCTCCTACAGGTGTTCGCATTCCTCTGTAGGAACTGCCGTAGGCTGCGATCTTTTTGCTTCTGCCTTTTGACCCTTAATCACCCAGATCAATAGTGCTGTGCATCGCTCGCCACTGCACATATTATCGCCGTCATAAAATTCCATCCCGTCGATATCGTTTTTGTGGAGCGCCCCATGCCCGTCAAAGCCCTGTTCAAACCGTTCCACCTCGGCACCCTTGAACTGCCGACCCGCGTTGTCATGGCCCCGATGACCCGCTCGTTCTCGCCGGGCGGCGTGCCCAATTCCAAAGTGATCGAGTACTACCGTCGCCGCGCCGCTGCCGGCGTTGGCTTGATCATCACCGAAGGCACCACGGTCGGCCACAAGGCCTCCAATGGCTACCCGAACGTGCCGCACTTCTACGGTGAGGCCGCGCTGGCCGGCTGGAAGAAAGTCGTCGACGCGGTGCACGCCGAAGGCGGCAAGATCGTTCCGCAGCTGTGGCATGTCGGTAGCGTGCGTCGCATCGGCACCGAGCCGGACGCGAGTGTGCCGGGTTACGGTCCGTCGGAAAAACTGAAGGACGGCCAGGTTGTGGTTCACGGCATGACCAGACAGGACATCCAGGACGTGATCGCCGCGTTCGCCCAAGCCGCCAAAGACGCGCAAAGCATCGGCATGGACGGTGTGGAAATCCACGGTGCACACGGCTACCTGGTGGACCAGTTCTTCTGGGAAGGCAGCAACCAGCGTACTGACGAATACGGCGGCAGCCTGGCCAACCGTTCGCGCTTCGCCATCGAGCTGATTCAAGCCGTGCGTGCTGCGGTCGGCGAAGGTTTCCCGATCATTTTCCGTTTCTCCCAGTGGAAGCAGCAGGATTACACCGCGCGTCTGGTGCAAACCCCGGAAGCGTTGGGTGAATTTCTCAAGCCGTTGTCCGACGCGGGTGTGGACATTTTCCACTGCTCGACGCGCCGTTTCTGGGAGCCGGAGTTCGACGGTTCTGAACTGAACCTGGCGGGCTGGACGCGCAAACTGACCGGCAAGCCGACCATCACCGTGGGCAGCGTCGGCCTGGATGGCGAGTTCCTGCAGTTCATGGTCAACACCGACAAGATCGCGCAGCCGGCCAGCCTGGAGAAACTGCTGGAGCGTTTGAACAACGATGAGTTTGATCTGGTGGCGGTAGGGCGTGCGCTGCTGGTGGACCCGGACTGGGCGCAGAAAGTGCGTGACGGGCGTGAGGAAGACATCCTGCCGTTCAGCCGTGAGGCGTTGATGACCTTGGTTTAAGCGGCGACTGGCAAGGCCCCATCGCCAGCAGGCTGGCTCCCACATGTTCTGTGTACACCGCAGACCCCCTGTGGGAGCCAGCCTGCTGGCGATGACTCCCTAGGCTCAGGGCAAGGTCGGTGCATTCGGCACCACGTGCTCCCCCCCACAAGCCCCCCGCAACTGCCCTTCAAACTGCTCGATAATCGCCGCCCAACCCTGGCGACTCGCATGCTGGCGCGCATTGAGCCTTATGCAACGCAAGGTTTCGCGTTCCTCCAGCAACCACGCCGCCGCATCGCTGAACGCCTCTTCATCCCCCGGCATCGCCAGCACGCCGTTGTAGCCGTGGCGGATATGCTGCGCCGCCGCCGCTTGATCGTAAGCCACCACGCCCAGCCCCGAGGCCAACGCCTCAAGCACCACATTGCCGAAGGTTTCGGTCATGCTCGGAAACAGAAAAACATCCCCGGACGCATAGTGGCTGGCCAGGGCTTCGCCGCGTTGTGAGCCGCAGAAAATCGCTTCGGGCAGTTCCTGCTCCAGCGACGCTCGTTGCGGGCCGTCGCCGACGATGATCAGTTTCATGTTTCGCTGTGGATAAGTCGCTGCCAGCGTGTCGAAGCAGCGTTTAAGCAAGCCAAGGTTTTTTTCCGGCGCCAGACGCCCTACGTGAATCAGCGCAATATCCTTCTCGCCCAGACCCCACTGTTCGCGCAGCGATGGCAGGCGTTTGGTCGGGTGAAACAACTGGCTGTCGACTCCGCGAGACAGCAACGCCAGGCGCTCGAAATGCCGGCGCTCCAGTTCCATCCGCTGGCTGATACTTGGCACCAGGGTCAGCGTCGAACGATTGTGAAACCAGCGCAGGTAGTGGGTCAGCAGGCGGGTGAGCAAGCCGAGCCCGTACTGGTTGGAGTATTGCTGGAAATTAGTGTGGAAGCCGCTGACTACCGAAATCCCCAGGCGCCGTGCCGCGCGCAGCGCCGACAGGCCCAGCGGTCCTTCCGTGGCGATGTACAGCACGTCCGGGCGCTGACGCTTCCAGCGTCGCAGCAGCTTGTGCATCGATGACTGACCCCATTGCAAACCCGGATACCCCGGCAGCGGCCAGCCCCGGCACAGCAGCAACCCATCGTCGCTGCCCAACTGCTGATCGCAACCCTGCCGTGGCCGCACCAGTTCAACCTGATGCCCGCGCGCGCGCAAACCGTCGCACAAGCGGCCAAGGGTATTGGCCACGCCATTGATTTCGGGAGGGAAGGTTTCGGTGATCAGAGTGATATGCAGAGCTGTCGTCATGACCTCAGTGTCGGCTGAGGCCATGTCGTCGTTGTGGCGTTTTGATGATGGATTTGTGACAGGCTCAGCGTTGCGTCACCAGATTCTCCGCGCCGCGTTCACGCACCCAGAACAACGTCGCCCCCGCCACCGCCGCCGGCATCATCAGAATGTTGACCACCGGAATCAGCAGCACCAGGTAAACACTGCCGCCAAAACTCATGCTCTGCCAGCGCTTCTCGCGCAGCCAGGCGAGCATCTCGTTCCAGCCCAGCTTGTGGTTGTCCGCCGGGTAGTCGATGTACTGGATCGCCATCATCCACACCCCGAACAGCAGCCACAACGGCGCGGCGATGATGTTCACCACGGGGATGAACGAGAGGATGAACAGCCCGAGCGCCCGCGGCAGGAAGTAGCCGAGTTTGCGCATTTCCCGAGCCAGGGTGCGTGGGATCATGGCGATCAGTTCGCCCCAGCTGAAAGAGGGGAAGTCGTCGGTGCCGCGTACCACCACTTCGACTTTTTCCGCCAGGAAACCATTGAACGGCGCGGCGATAACGTTGGCCAGCATGGTGAAGGTGAAGAACACCATCAACACCACCAGCACGACAAAGATCGGCCAGAGCACGTAACTGAGAAAACTCAGCCAGTCGGGCAGGGACGGCATCAGCGTATCGACCCACAGGCTGAATTGATGGCCGGCCAGATAGATCAATCCGACGAACAGCACCAGATTGATTGCCAGCGGCAACAACACGAATAAACGCAGGCTGGGACTCAGGACCAGCTTGAGGCCTTCGCGCAGGTATTGCGGGCCGGACAGAACAGGGGCGGGCATATCGTGCTCCGAGCAGAGGGGAAACGCGCCGACCTTACCGGCTTTGCCTGACGGGCGAAAGCGCGGTCGCAGCATCGACATCAACTGTAACAAAGGCGCCTATATATAGACGGCAACCGGATAGAGACCGCCTATGAGCTGGATTGTTAAACCGTATTTCCTTAATCTTCGCCCCCTCGATACGCTGCACCCAATCTTTTTACAGGACTGTCGAGTTCAAGCCTTCCCCAAGTGCTTTCAACAGTCCTTTTTTATTCCCGCCGGCAACCCGGCGTTCCGCGCCAGGTGTTCCGGGCCGGTCAACAGGAGCAGGTCATGTCTGAAGTCCGTCATTCGCGAGTGATTATTCTCGGTTCCGGCCCTGCCGGTTACAGCGCCGCGGTCTATGCCGCCCGTGCCAACCTCAAGCCTCTGCTGATTACCGGCATGCAAGCCGGCGGTCAACTGACCACCACCACCGAAGTCGACAACTGGCCGGGCGACGTCCACGGCCTGACCGGCCCGGCGCTGATGGAACGCATGAAAGAGCACGCCGAGCGCTTTGAAACCGAGATCGTTTTCGATCACATCAATGCCGTGGACTTCGCTGCCAAGCCTTACACCCTGACCGGCGACAGCGCGACGTACACCTGCGATGCCCTGATCATCGCCACCGGCGCCAGCGCTCGCTACCTGGGCCTGCCATCGGAAGAAGCGTTCATGGGCAAAGGCGTTTCGGCCTGCGCGACCTGCGACGGTTTCTTCTATCGCAACAAGCCAGTGGCTGTGGTCGGTGGCGGTAACACCGCTGTCGAAGAGGCGCTGTACCTGGCCAACATCGCCAGCACCGTGACCCTGATCCACCGTCGCGAAACCTTCCGCGCCGAGAAGATCCTGATCGACAAGCTCAATGCCCGCGTTGCCGAAGGCAAGATCATCCTGAAGCTGAACTCGAACCTGGACGAAGTCCTGGGCGACAACATGGGCGTGACCGGTGCTCGCCTGAAAAACAACGACGGCAGCTTCGACGAGCTGAAAGTCGACGGCGTGTTCATCGCCATCGGCCACACCCCGAACACCTCGCTGTTCGAAGGTCAGCTGACGTTGAAAGATGGCTACCTGGTGGTGCACGGCGGTCGTGAAGGCAATGCGACGGCGACCAACGTCGAAGGGATCTTCGCGGCCGGTGACGTGGCTGACCACGTTTACCGTCAGGCGATCACCTCGGCGGGTGCTGGCTGCATGGCGGCACTGGATGCCGAGCGTTATCTGGATGACCTGCAGAACGCCAAGTTCTGAGAGCGTTGAAATGAAAAAAAACCGGCTTTGGCCGGTTTTTTTTGCTCACGAAAAATGCGGTCAACACAAACCCTTGTGGGAGCTAGCAG
>NZ_CATKQN010000007.1:0-159951 GCF_949767765.1 Pseudomonas sp. IT-P171 | reverse complement strand
TCCCACAGGGGGGGGTTGTGTACCGTCGGGGTTAATTCATCTCGCCCTGAACCCGATCCCGTCCCGCCTGCTTCGCCGCATACACCCCCGAGTCTGCCCGCAGCAGCAACGCATCCGCGCCCTCGTCGACGCGCCAGCTGGCGATCCCGAAACTCGCGGTAACGATTCCGACGTCCTCGATCGGCGAGCTGCGCAATCCTTGCCACAGCTCCAGCGCCAACCCATACGCCTGCTCGCCGTCGATATCCGGGCAGAGCACCATGAACTCCTCGCCGCCCAGGCGACAGAACACGTCGGTGCGACGCAGCCGATGGCCGATACGCTCGCAAACGGCCTGCAACACCCGATCGCCCACCGCATGTCCGTGCTGGTCATTGATGCGTTTGAAGTGGTCGATGTCGAGCATGATCACCGACAATTCGCCGCCACCGCGCTCGACTCGGGCCATTTCGGAGGTCAGGCGCTCCTGGAAGTAGCGGCGGTTGTGGATCCCGGTCAGCGAGTCGGTAATCGACAGCGCCCGCAGCTCTTCTTCCACCCGTTTCAGGTCGGAGATGTCCGAAATGTAGCCATGCCAGAGCACGCCACCGCCGGGCAGCTCTTCCGGAGTCGCTTCACCCCGGACCCAGCGCAGGCCACGCACCGGCAGCAGCACACGGTATTCTTCGCGCCACGGGCTGAGCGTGTCTGCCGAGGCCCGGATGGAGGCGCGAACCCGGGTGGTGTCCTGGGGATGGATCCGGGTGAAAATAGCTTCAGCGTTGAGCAGCAACACGTCCGGTTCGAGTTCGTAAATCTCGCGAATGCCATCACTGGCGTAGATCACACTGAAGCGTCCGTCGAATTCCATCTTGAACTGGTAGATCCCGCCGGGCACATGGGCGCTGAGTTTCTTCAATAGCAGATCCCGTGCGGCGAGCGCCTCATGCACCCGCTTGCGCTCGGTGACGTCGATGCAGATTGCCAGGTGCCCGACCCACAGCCCTTGCTCGTCGAGCACCGGGGTCGCCAGCATGTTCACCGTCAAATGGCTGCCGTCGCCGCGAACCAGGGTCCACTCCCGCGCTTCGTGACCGCCCTCCTCGCCGCCCTCGACCAACATGGCCTGGCAGGTCGGAATCGGCTTGCCGTAGCGCGCGCTCAATTCCGCCGAGCGCGCCGCCAATTCCCGGGGCAGGTGCAGGTTTTCCAGGGTCATGTGGCCCACCACGTCCATGCTGGAGTAGCCGAGCATCTGCTCCGCTCCGGCGTTGAACGTGCTGATGACGCCGCGCAGGTCGGTGGCGATGATCGCCACCTGAGTCGCGGCATTCAGCACGCCGCGCAGCTGACCATGGGTGCCGCGCAGTTCCTGCTCACGAGCGCGCAGCTCCTCGGTCCGCTGTTCCACCATGCTCAACGCCCGCTGGCGCTGGCTGACCAGCACATAAAGCAGCGCGCTGAGCATCAGGCTGAGCAAACCTCCCAACACCACCACGCTGGTGACCGAAGAATGGTTGGCTTGCAGGAACGCTTCGCTTGGCTGGATATCGACTTGATAATCGTGATCGGCAAGCCCCAGCAATCGGGTCGCAGCCAACTCACTGACGGCAGGTCCGTTGGGGGATTCATAGAGCACTTCGTGTTGATCCTCGGTGGACAGGTCGAGGATGCGCACCGACAGGTAATCGTGTCCCGCCTCCGGCAGCCCGTCGGCCAGCAACTGACGCATGCTGATCACCGCCATCACGTAACCGTAGGGTTTGGACCCCGGACTGTCGCGGGAGATGACCGGCGCGACCAGCAGCACGCCCCGGGCATACGCCGGCTCGATACTGACCAGGTGCAGCGGCTGCGACACCGCCATCCGGGTATTCTGGTCGGCCCGTTCCAGGGTGGAGCGGCGCAGGGGTTGCGCGAGCAAGTCGTAACCCAACGGCGAGCCGAGCCGGCTTTGCGTCTGGCTATATACCACCACCACGTATTCATCCCGTTCGGCCGCCAGTTGCAGCTGGCCTTCGGCGTTGAGCTCACGAATGCTGAAATCGGATAAACCTTCCTCGCGCACCTGGCGCTCGAATTCCGCGCGCTCGGCACCGCTGACCCGCCGCGCAAACGAATACGCCTGGGTTCGGTGCAGCAGAGGTTGGGTGTAACCGTTGAATTCCTCGCGGTCGACGTCATCGGAATTGGCGAAGAACCGGCGCAGGCCGTCGAGGCGCTGCTCCTGATCTTCAAAACGCTCTTCGATACGGCTGTAACGTTCACTGGCCATCAGTTGGAAACGTTGCCGCAATTGCTGGTGAAACAGGTTCAGGGTCGACCAGGCCAACAGCCCCGTAAGCACTCCGCCGATGATCAATACCAGCAGCGCGACCAGCCAGGCCGAAACATCTTCACTGATAAAACCCAGGATCTTGGGGCGCACGGCGTGCAGCGACATAGAGGCAACTCAAAACGCCAGGTGCCGGAAAAGCCCATTGGCCATGCCTTGAGTTATAGCTATTAGCCATCAATTTGACCAGCACTGAAAGAAGCCAAGAGCCTTTAAAAATCAAGGCTCTGTGGATCCAATGCCGGAAAGCGTCAACGTGCCATGATTTTCCAGGCCCGGTGGATCTTCCCATTGCGGGCAAAATCCGGATCAATGGTCTGCGCCGTGATTTCCTCGACCGCGTAACGCTCGGTGAGATTTTCCTCAAGGGCGAACTTGCGGAAGTTGTTGGAGAAGTACAACACGCCCCCCGGCGCCAGTCGTGCCATCGCCAGGTCGATCAGTTGCACCTGGTCACGCTGCACGTCGAAAATCCCTTCCATGCGCTTGGAGTTGGAGAAGGTTGGCGGGTCGATGAAGATCAGGTCGAACTCGTCACGGCAGGCGTCGAGCCAGACCATCACGTCGCTCTGCTCCAGACGGTTCTTGTCGGAGAAACCGTTCAGCGACAGGTTGCGGCGCGCCCAGTCGAGGTAGGTTTTCGACAAGTCGACGCTGGTGGTGCTGCGCGCGCCGCCTTTGGCCGCGTGGACGCTGGCGGTCGCTGTGTAGCAATACAGGTTGAGGAAGCGCTTGCCGGCTGCCTCTTTCTGAATGCGCATGCGCATTGGCCGGTGGTCGAGGAACAGCCCGGTGTCGAGGTAGTCGGTGAGGTTGACCAGCAGCTTCACGCCACCTTCGTTGACCTCGACGAACTTGCCCTGCGCGGCCTGACGCTCGTATTGCTTGGTGCCGCTCTGACGTTCGCGACGCTTGACCACCACGCGGCTCTTGTCGATGTTCAACGCCTGCGGAATGGCTGCCAGGGCGTCGAACATGCGGGCCGAGGCTTTTTCCGGGTCGATGGATTTCGGCGCGGCGTATTCCTGGACGTGGACCCAATCCTGGTACAGATCGATGGCCATCGAATATTCCGGCATGTCGGCATCGTAGACGCGGTAGCAGTCGATGCCTTCACGCTTGACCCACTTGCCCAGCGCCTTGAGATTTTTTTGCAGGCGATTGGCAAACATCTGCCCGCCTTCGCTCAAGCGCGGCTGCTCGACGACTACCGGGGCCGGTTTGATCGGGTTGCCGTTCTTGTTGTACTTCTCGTACTTGCCCGGCGCCACATCGTTGTCGGCGACTTCGACTTCAGCTTGTTCGCGCTCGACTTGACGCTGTTCCGGGGTGCGACGTTCACCGGTGACGAACTGGTCCGGGGTGACCTTGATCAGCAGCAGCTTGCACGGCAACGCGCCGTTCCAGAACGAATACTGTTTGTGGCTGCGGATGCCCATGCGCTTGCCGAGATCCGGGGCGCCGGTGAACACCGCCGCTTCCCAGTTCAGGCAGGCCTGGCGCAGGCGCTCGCCAAGGTTCTGGTAGAGGTAGAGCAAGCTCGCCTCGTCGCCCAGACGCTCGCCATACGGCGGGTTGCAGATCACCAGGCCTTTCTGGTTCTGGTCCGGACGTGGTTCGAAGGTGCCGACTTCGCCCTGGTAGATCTTGATCCACTCACTCAGGCCGGCGCGTTCGACGTTGTTGCGGCCCGGCTGAATCAGGCGGGGATCGGCTTCGTAACCGCGAATCCACAGCGGTGGCCTGGCCAGGCCGGCCGCGGCGCGCTCGGTGGCTTCTTCGTGCAGCTTTTTCCACAGCGCCGGTACGTGACCGAGCCAGGCAGTAAAACCCCACTGCTCACGACGCAGGTTCGGCGCCATGTCGGCAGCGATCATCGCCGCTTCGACGAGGAACGTACCAACACCGCACATCGGGTCAGCCAGTGCGCCGCCCTCGGCCGCAATACGTGGCCAGCCGGAACGGATCAGGATGGCCGCCGCGAGGTTTTCCTTCAGCGGCGCCGCGCCCTGCTGCAAGCGATAGCCGCGCTGGTGCAGGCTGTGGCCGGAGAGGTCGAGGGAGAGGATGGCTTCGCCACGGTCCAGACGCAGGTGAATGCGCAGGTCCGGGTTGAGTTTGTCGATGGACGGGCGGTCGCCCTGCGGGGTGCGCAGTTTGTCGACGATGGCGTCTTTGACTTTCAAGGCGCCGAAGTGGGTGTTGTCGATACCCGAGCCATGGCCGCTGAACTCGACGGCCAGGGTGCCGTCGTTGAGCATGTGGTCTTGCCACTCGATATCGAGCACGCCGTGGTACAGGTCCTCGGCATCTTTCATCGGGAAACGCTTGAGCACCAGCAGTACCCGGTTCGCCAGACGCGACCACAGGCACAGGCGATAAGCGGTTTCCATGGTCGCCATGCCGCGCACGGCAGAGGTGTGCTCACGCGCTTCTTCAAGGCCAAGCCCGACGGCTTCCTCGATCAGCAGGCCTTCAAGGCCTTTGGGGCAAGTGAGGAAGAGTTCGAAACGATCGGACATGGTAATTCCAGAGCCTTTGGCGAAGTGGACCGGCAACGCATTGCCGGCCCGGTTTTCAATCAGGCGCTTTTCTAAAAGAGCGCCCGCGTGGCACGAAGGTGTGCCGTCCCACCCGTGCTGCTCGGGTTAGAAGAGCTTAGATGCACGGGCAGATAAAAAAGTTGAAGCAACAAAATGTCATAACTTGACCCTTCGTCGAATAATGCCTCGACGCAACACGAGCCATTCTCACTAAAGGATTAACCCCATCATCTTGCGGAGGGCCGATCATACAGGGCTTTGACCAATAAATACGGGGCAAACATCGTGTTACTTATGGCCATAGCATCTTTATGGTTACGTCCTTATGACAAAATGATCATTCCCTCGATGTGACGCATTGGTTAGAACTCAACACAGGTTGGCGCCACAACGGACGTCAACACCCTGGCTCGCCACGCCGGCAGCGAGCCCCCCAACGGCAGACATTTCTGCCAGACCTCGATTGAGGTCAACGCGATAAATACAGTCAACAAGTGAGGGCAACACCCTATGAGAAGACTTAAGCGTGATCCGTTGGAAAGAGCATTTTTGCGCGGATATCAATATGGCGTTGGTGGCAAATCCCGTGAGCTTTGCCCATTTACTCTACCGTCGGTACGCCAAGCCTGGATTAACGGCTGGCGAGAAGGACGCGGCGACAACTGGGACGGTATGACCGGCACTGCGGGAATCCACAGACTCAACGAACTTCACGCCGTCGGCTAACACAGGGCACACACTCCGACACGACAACCTGATTACTGAACGACTTACCACGCACGCCCCATCCGGGCGGCGGGCTCCGGCCCAGGGGCTCCTTCGAGGAGCCCTTTTTTATGCCTGCAAATTACCTGGAATCCGAAATCTGCTTTTGTGGCGAGGAGCTTGCTCCCGCTGGGCTGCGAAGCGGCCCCGGAACGGGTCAATCCGGAATGTCAGGTAAAATGCGGTTGCAGGGTTTACGACTGCTTCGCAGCCGAGCGGGAGCAAGCTCCCTCGCCACAGATAAATCCCCTCGCCACAAGAGCCCTTCAGCGCAGCGCCGCGATGGCGTCGACGGATTCACGAATCAGCGCCGGGCCTTTGTAGATGAATCCAGAGTAGATCTGAACAAGGCTCGCACCCGCCGCGATTTTCTCGGCTGCATGCTTGCCTTCGGTGATGCCACCCACAGCGATGATCGGCAAGCGACCGGCCAATTCTGCGGCCAGCACTTTTACGGTGTGGGTGCTCTTGTCGCGAACCGGTGCGCCGGACAAGCCGCCCGCCTCGTCACCGTGCTCCATGCCTTCAACACCGACGCGGCTCAAGGTGGTGTTGGTGGCAATCACCGCATCCATCCCGGTTTCGATCAGCGCTTGCGCGACTTGAGCGGTTTCTTCGTCGGTCATGTCCGGTGCGATCTTGATGGCCAGCGGTACGTGCTTGCCGTGGCGCAAAGCCAGCTCCGCACGACGGGTCGCCAGGTCAGCCAGCAACTGCTTGAGCGAGTCTCCGAATTGCAGGCTGCGCAGGCCTGGCGTGTTCGGCGAGCTGACGTTGACCGTCACGTAGCTGGCGTGGGCGTAGACCTTGTCCAGGCAGATCAGGTAATCGTCAACCGCGCGTTCGACCGGCGTATCGAAATTCTTGCCGATGTTGATGCCCAGCACACCCTTGTACTTGGCCGCTGCCACGCGGGCCAGCAGGTGATCGACGCCGAGGTTATTGAAGCCCATGCGGTTGATGATCGCCTCGGCTTCCGGCAGGCGGAAAATCCGTGGTTTCGGGTTGCCCGGCTGCGGACGCGGGGTGATGGTGCCGATTTCGACAAAACCGAAACCCAGTTGCGCAAAACCATCAATGGCCGCGCCGTTCTTGTCCAGGCCCGCCGCCAGGCCTACCGGGTTCGGGAAGTCCAGCCCCATGACCGTCACCGGCATCTTCGCCGGAGCCTTGCACAGCAAGCCGTTGAGGCCCAAACGCCCGCCCGCGCCGATCAGGTCCAGGGACAGATCGTGGGAGGTTTCCGGGGAAAGTTTGAACAACAGCTGACGGGCCAGGGTGTACATGGGCGGGTTTGACTCTGGGCAATGAAAAGTGGCGGCGATTATAGCCGGGGTTGACCGGCACAGGCGATCTCTTTGCCCGGGCTCAAGGAACCACCGTCTCCTGCAGTGTGTAGGTGTTATCGGTGCGTTTGGCACTGCCAAAGACCAGCGGAAAGTAAATAATCATCGCCATCAGAGCGAGACAGCCGCTCATGATATGGCCCTGGTCACCGTCATCGACCCTGGAACTGCTCAGCAACGACGCTACCGCGCCCATGACCAAAGCGATGGCGTGCCCCGCCGAAAGACGTAACGCCCCGATATCAAGCAGCGCATCCGCCAACTGCGTCCGCGTCGGTCGCCGGACCTCCGCTCGGACCTCCAGGACCATTTGCCGCAAAGCTTCCGGATCGGAAAACACCGAGTCCCACCCAGGGTCTGGAGATAACACGTGCGAACTTTTGCAAAGAATGGAAATGACGTCGTCCACAACAATGCCGAAGCCATTGAGCACGCCCTGGATAGCATCCGCGCCCAGACTGTAACCAAGCTCTGCCGTGGCTCGGGCCGCACCACTCAGCGGTGCCAGCTGCCCCAGTTCTGCCAGAAAAAACTGCGCCGCGCCATAAGCTGCGGTCGCTACGCCGGTGGTTGCCGCGTTGGCGGAGCCGGCATTGTCCTGTAATGGAATGAAAACATTGGCCAAGCCTCTGGCCACTGTATAAATCGACCCGCCGACGACCACCGGAAGCAACTTGTCAGACGCGCCTGTGAGGTGCGCCGCAATCAGGGCACCCATCGTGATGCTGGCCATGCACACACGCCCCAGGCGCGACGATAGATTCGCCGTACCGTCACACTCATTTCGAATCGCTCCGATCAAGGTCAGCGCCGGGCCGATCATTGTCATTGCAACCATTGCCCACGCTCGGCCGGCCTCAGGTGAATCGCCTGCGCGCAGAGATTGTTCGACGTGGTAGGCAACGACCTGGCGCAGCACCACCGTCAACGCAACGATCAATCCTGTACGACCAGCGACATTGAGTAGATTGAGTCCGGGCCCCTTGACCGCGTCCAGCCACTCCATGCCCGCCTGAAGCACGGTTTGCATTCGACTTTCATGGGTTTGCCCGGTATCTGCAGCATTCAACTCAATTACCCGTGCAAACAGTGACTCATCGACAAGTTCCTCAGGCAGATGCCCACGCTCAATGAATGCGTTGACCCGCCCAACCACAATCCGCTCTGTCTCACCCAATGGCCTGTAGCATTCCTCCATCTGAAGGGTCACTTCACGATTCACCCGTTGCATGCCAGCAGCCACTTGCCTGGGCGTCCCCAATGCGAGTGCTGAAAAACGCGACGATGCAACGAGTGCTGATGGATCAAGCGCCACCGACTCGTTACGCGGCGTCGGATTACCTGCCGATGTGAGAGTTAAGCCTGGTAATGCAGTACCCCTTACTGCCGAGCCAGCAATCAATGTCATCCTTGTATCCTCTCTTTTATTGTTATGCGGGTTGTTTTCCCTGCCTCACCACTCGCTCTTTTCCCATGCATCGTCGCCGATCGGCTGGAACACATCGCGTGTGTAACTCATGACAAACACATTCATGCTTAAGGCCATACCGTTGGCGCCTTTGATCTCCTTATAGAGCTGTGTTTTTTCCAACCCGTCGTCTTTCAAGCGAACCAATAATTGCAGCGTCACAGCCATCAACGCCTTCGCACTTGGATACGCCGGTGTGACTCCGTCCGTGCCACGCAGCGAACGCAGGAACTCGTAGATGGCCTTTTCCCCCTGCCCCTCCATTGCCAATAGCCGCTGATACAACTCATCGAATTCGGGGTCCGGGCCGGGTCGCTTGCTGCCGTTGACATCGGGCGCTATGCCGGACGCCTGCAACAGGCGTGAGTCAAGCGGCACGACCGCAGACATCTGCTCAAGCCGATGAGTGTTCATCACCGTTTCAATCTTCATTCCACACCTCCGACAGGATTCGTACCGAAACCTGAACACAGCTCACCCAATCGCGTCATCGAGGCCTGATCGAGACATCGCACCGACTCGGGCAGATTTCCCAGTCGGGCCAACAACTGTGGCTCCAGTCGTTGGCAGACCGATTCGATATCAAACTCAAGCAATTGATCGGACAGACGGAACACGTAACGCTCCTCGGGTTGATAGTCGAGCACCAGTGCGCCAGGCCAAAGTCCTTGCAAGCGCAGCCGCAGCGCCTGACCTTGAGGTTTGCAGCGCGCAGGCAGCACCACCTGCAGCGGCGCCCCGGTGTCGGACCGCTCCGTCAGCCAGCGCTCGAGCATTTCATCCAGCCATTCAACGCGCGTCAGCAATTCTTGCAGTAACTGACGCGCGGCCTGAGCCAGATCCTTGCGCAACTGCAGCCCGAGCGTCTGCGACTCGAGCAAACCGTTCGCCAGGTTTTCGGCGGCGCGCAGAATGCCATTTGCATAACCCTCCTGAAACGCCTGGGCACGAATGGCCTGGGCTTCAGATTGAGCCTGCTCGACGCATTCACGGGCCCGGCGTTGCGCCTGTTGCTGTAATGAGCGCCGCTGGCGCGCCGCGTCGAGGTCTGCGCGAGCCACGAGGGCATCACTCGATGCCGGCACATCAGTCAGGATTCGGATGGAGTCGAGCATGCTGCACCGCCAGAAAGAAAAGAGCCGGATCGGCTTCTGTCGCCGGCCACTGGGTGTGCAGGCCGACCACGTGTGGAGAGAATTGCAACGCCAGCCGCTCGAGCAGCAGCGGCGGCAGGAACCCGGACAAACCCGACAGCGCGTTGAAGCCCGCCGCTTCAACTTGCTTCAACGGTTCCGATGACGACTCAAGCGGCACGCTGGCGCGAGGCCCCGGTCTGCAATTGGCGAATTGACGTAACGGCATCGGCAACTGCTGCAATGCACCGCCTCGCGCGAGCTGTGGACACAGTCGCCAGGCACCCATCAGGCACGCGATGTAAGGCAATTGTCGCCACTGCCGGATCCACTGCTGTGCGACGGCCGTCAGCGGCATCGGGGGCCATGGTCCTTGCTCGCCAAGCCCTTCCAGAAGCATCCGGTTGAGCACGCGCCGAGCATCGGGGCTGTCAAACCCCATCGGTATGTTCAACCGCTGCGGGTGCACATAATCCAGCGGCTCCGCAAGAATCCGCCGCAGGCGTTCAGCGCACGATGTCACGCGGCGCCCCTTTCAACAGTCGATAACCTAACCCTGCGCAACCTGCCAACAGCACCGCCGCCAACGACGCCAGCAGCCAGACCGGGCGCGAATCACTTTGCGTTGCTGACATCGACGGCGCGACGTGCTGCGTGGGCGAGCGCTGTGACAACACCACCGAGATGTTTGCGTACTCGACGGCGGCAAAACTGTTTTTGAGAAAGCGCTTGATGTCGGTAATCAGCAACTGTGGCTCGATGTCTCGCTCATGAATGGCCACGGCCGCCAGGTGAATGGGCCCGGCCTTGCGTCCGCCTTCACCGGCATCCAGGTCATAACTGACATGGACCCGCGCCGACACCACACCTTCGAGCAGACCCAGGGACTGTTCGATTCGCTGTTCCAGCGCCGAGTAAAGCCGTGCCTTTTCAGCCCTGGGGGAAGCGACCAGCGAATCGCTGGGAAACATCTCCGCCACTTGCAGTCGTGGCCTGGACGGCAGCGAATAGAGGTTGAGCAAATCGACAGCGGCGGAGAAATCGACCGGGTTGATTTTCACCGCGTACCCGGTTTTGCCGGCGTCGACTTTCGTCGCCGCGATGTTGTTGCGTTGCAGGACTGAAAGCACTTCGTTGGCCTGCTGTTGATCGAGCCCTTCCAGCAGACTCGGCTGCCGGCAGCCGACCAACGCCAGACACAGGAACATCAGCAACGCACCCGCCCTCATGACGCGCGCAACAACGTTTCGGCGGTGCTCACGGCCTTACGGACCAACACGTTGAGCAAATTGATGTCGACGTTGTATTGCCCCATTTGCTCCTGCAGCTGCGCCAATACTTCGGGGCTGGTGATATCAGGGCGCTGCATCAGTTGATTGATCGACGACACGTCCTGGCCGCTGTTGACCGCTGCACCGGCGAACGCGTCGATCAGTCGATTTTCAAGGGAAACGATCGGGCCTTCCTGCAGGCTGCGCAGTTCAGTAACGGCCGTGGGCTCAATGAACGAACGGGAAATGCTTTGAATAGACATGCAGTGCACTCATGAAAATGGCCACCGAACAACGATGGCCAGTCAAAAGGAATGGAATCAGCGAGCGGCCTGGATGATCGCCATGTCGATGTCCTTGAAGCCCTTGATCGTGTTGGTCTGGGCGTTTCGGAATACGGTGTAGGAGGAGAATGCGGTCTGGTAAGCCGCCAGCTTCCCGGGATCTGACGCATCCAGCTTGAGATCCTCCAGTGCCTTGTCCAAAGCAGTCTTGAGCCCTGCTGCACCGTTTTCGAACGCTTCGGCCTGACGTCCGAGAAAATCATCGTGAAAGTCGATTGGGAAATCGATACCAGACATGTGTCACCTTCTAGATTTGCTTGGGAAAATGCCAAGACGACGACGTCATCTTGATGTAGCCCTGAGGGCCGGTTTGAAACGACTTGCCCTTGAGCGAGTCATCCTTGAGCGCGACAGCGAAGTTCACGTAGCGATCACCCCACTGCCGATAAAAGCCGTCGACGTATTGGCGAGCCGCAGCCAACTCGGAATCCTGCAAATCGCCTTCGATGGCGAACGTGACACTGTCGTCGTGCCCGACGCGGTCGAACGCCAGAGAAAGGCGACGCAACCCCTGTTCGGCCAGGTCTGCCAGCAGGTTGTCGTCCTGGACCTGAACCGTCACTTCCCGAGCGTAGGGCGCGGCCTTGAGCAAGACGTCGAGCAGTTGCGCCTGCATTTGCGGCGTGAGCAGATTGCGCTGGGCACTGAGCAGCAGCCGCGGCACCGCGGGGTCCTTGAGGTCGAGGGAATGCCAGGCCAGTTGCGGGTCGTGGTCGACCAGCAGTTTCTCCAGCCGACGGCGCTCCTGATCGATCACCAACACCTTGCCGGACACCCCGTTGTTGCGCATCAACACCTGCCGGCTCCAACCGGCGTCCCGCTCGGAAGCGACAAACACGTAAACCGTTTTGTCCCGCCCCTGCACCACGTCGACCTCGGCACTGGCGCCGCCGATCAGGCTGCGAACATCGGTTTCGGGCGCCGGCTCGGGCACTGACCAAAAGCCTAACGAAGTGATCAGCAGCACGAGGGCCAACCCTGCGCCGCCCCATTTGACGAGGGTTGGCTGCGGCCAGTGGCGGGCAGTCGTTTCGGTCAAAGAAGGGGGCTGTTTGCCGAGGAGTTCAGGTGCCCAGCCTTGGTCTTCACCGCGCAAGGCCACCTGCAAGTCACCGATCTGCTCCAGATGCTGGAATTCGCACTGCCGGGTTTCTCCGTGCTCGTTGAGCAGTCGCAAGGTCACACCGCCCTGCCCGCCGTCTGCCAGCAGCACCTCGAAATTGCAGCCGCCCGCGTCCAAGGGAATGAAGATGGCATCCTCGGGAACGCTGATTGAATGAGCTTCTCGGCCCAACAAATCGAGCGGTGCGACAATGAACAGCGTTCGAGGCTCACCAAGCGGGAATTCGCACCCCTGAAGCGGGCCGTTGAGGATCCGCAGAACACAGGGCTGTAGAGGGGGGGCTGACAGTTCTGTCACCGATCACGTTCCAGGCAGTGAATGAAAACCCATCCTAGAAGCGCTGCCCGGGAAGTTCCTGATCGAATTCTGCCGAACGGCCCCGGGCGGGATCAGAATCCCACCCGAATGGACCGGGCTAATGCCGCGGGGTTTTCTCCAGTAGGTCCTGCGGCTGCGCAAGCGTGTTTGGCATCAAGGTCTGGTAGCGTTGCCAGACCTTGCGCGCATAACGCAAACGGGCTGCCTGCCGACCCGGAGCATTGCCGGCGTTATAGGCCCCCACGGCCGTCCAGTTGTAGCCATAAAGTGATACAAAACCGGCCAGCACCGACGCCCCGACTTCGACCGACAGACAAGGCTCATCCAACAGACGCTGCTCGGTAATGCCCTGTGCGCTCAGTCGGTGCAGATGACTGCTGTTGATTTGCATCAGCCCGATATCGCGGGTGCCATTCTTGTTGTAATTCATCGCGTCCGCCATTTGTCCCGACTCCACGTCGGCAATGGCCTGAAGCAGCTCGGGCTCGATGGCATGTTGCTGCCCCGCCGAGACCCAACAATAGGCATGCGCCGGAACCGCACCCAGAGACATCAGCATCAGAAGGCCGCCAGTGCCCCAGCGGATCATGCCAACCGCCTGCCGCTGTCAAACGACGCGGCTTGCCGGTTGCCTTGCATTGCGCGATGCAGCATCACGGCTTCCTGGGGATCACCGACAAGGGCGATACGTACCCGCAAAATCTGCGCCCGCATGCAGTTCGCGTCGTGGCGCAGACACTTGTCGATGCTTTGAATCGCCAGATCATGGCGCTGCCAATACCAGTGATGCCAGGCGTGAAAGTAATGAACATCAGCCTGATCGGCGCTCGACAGGCAGCGCTGAAAAAGCACCTGCGCAGCCTCCTCGCATCCGCGAAGGCTGGTCAGCAGGGCTAGCCGCGCGATGGTTTGCGTACTCCCCGGGTCCAGCGGCAACGCCCTGGAAATTGCCAGATGAGCTTCATCCAGCGCATGCCCCTGCTCACATAACCCGAGCATCGCCTGGCCCAGCCAGACATCGGCCACGCCACGCCAGACAGGGGCATAACGGTCATCCAGTTGCAGGCTGTATCGAAACTGCACCAGCGCATCGCGCAGGCTTTGTGGCGTGTGCCGCTCCACATTGCACAAACCATTGAGATAGGCGACCAGGGCCGGATAGGAAGCACAGCCCCTTTCAGAAGGACGCAGTCCCGGTAGGCGCTGGGCAACAAGACAGGTCAATGCACCGAGCCCCTCCCCCAGGTCCCCTCCGCCCACGCTCTGTCCATGAAGCAGCACATGATCGCTGCTACGGATCAACTCGATCGACCATTGCGACGGGTCATCCCGGAGCGTGCAACGACCGCTGAGGTAAAAGTCAGGCTTCAAACGCTCGACCAGATAACGGGCGTCGGTCGACTGGCCATAAGCAGCCATCAAACCTGAGGGGATGACGTGCAGCGCATCGCCGAATGCCATGGACAACTGGCGGGTCATTGCGTCCTGCAAATCCAGTGCGGCTGACTCGTGCAGATGGCGAAAAGGCAAAACGGCCAGCGAGGGTGCTGACGTTCTCGCCTGGCTCGGCCCGTCGAGTTCGACAGCCGGACAAGTGAATCGGTAACCCTGGCCGTACACCGTCGCAATGAAATCCTTGTTCTCCTTGAGCAGCTTGCGCAAGGCATAAATGCAGCGAGTCAACGATTCTTCGGCGGCATCGGCGTCGGGCCATACCATGTCGAGCAAATAATCCTTGCTGATCACTGTGCCGGCCGAACCGAGCAGCAGGCGCAGTACGTTCAGCTCTTTGGGGGGGACGTGAACTCCATGTCCGTCTCGCATCAGCGTTCCATCGCTTTGCAGTAGCCAACGGTCGAAAACGAACGACCTGAATGGCGATTGATCAGTGGCACTGTCCATACTCGGAGACTTCTCTATAGAAAGGTACTGAAGCGCGATCAAGCCGTTATTGAACCGGCTTGAAGATGAAAGCTGCGCGACTATAGAAAGTTGGTAGAGACAATTCCGTAGGAAAACGCCACAGACAAAAGAGGAATATACGACTAAGCATGTAGGCCCATTTCTACAATAAAAGTCTTTGGAAAATCGCACCACTCAAAGTCACAAAACAGCCTTGCCACACAAAAAATCTGCAGTGCCGTGAGCACTGCAGATTGAAAAGCCTTGGCTCCAAACCAGGCATTCGCCATAACACATTCAATCAGCACGGTTTTACACACAGCCACTGACTACAGGTTAAAACATCCCATCCAAAGATCGACTCCCACTAAACATAGAAGATGTCTCAAACTTTTTCATACCGGCCTTTAATGAATCCGGATCAACAAGCGCTTCGAATGAACGATCGCGATCCAGGCGCAGCCCTCCGTCTTTAACGAAAGTCATCGAGTAAGTTCGGTCAGCCTTTTCTCCCACCGCAGTTACGCTGCTCGGCGTCAGCCCGACTTTTTGCGCCATATCGACAAGTCTTGTTTGGGAGAAAAAATTAGCGGGCGTTTCTTTTTCAACAAACTCATTGAATACAGCCTCCAACTCCGAGCTTGAAATATCCGGATTCTGATGAAGTTCCACATACACTTGCAGCACCATATGCATCAAGTCAAGCTCATGCCCGCCTAAAACGCTGTCATGTTCTGTTATTGTCAGTACGCCTCCATCATTTAGAAGTTCGGAAATTCGTGCCAGACTTTCCTGCTGAATTTCCGGACTGGGAAAATGATGCAGCGAGTGCTGGTACATTGCACAATCGAAGCCCTTACCATCTGAAAGTGGATTACCCTCATCCTGACCAGATACTCTGCCAGAAGCCATGTCACTACCGTTGTAATAAATAGTTTTAACGGGGCGAGACATTTCGCTTTGAACAAGTGAAACGACCTTGCTATTGTGATCCCAAGCTATACCTGTTTCGATCTCAAGGACATAGGGGCTGATGGGCACATGCAAATAATCGCCAATATGCGATGCAACATAAGACGTGAGCTTCCCGTCATTACCACCAACATCCAGCAACCGAATTTCATTAGAACCACTGCCAAGATTGTGATTAGCTTGCAAAATCATTCTGGCGATATTTTTTCCTTTATCGCTCAAGTGATCTTTAGCCGCTGTGTAATTATCGACTTTACTTGCACTATCCAAACCCTGATACCAATCGCGTATCGCATCAAGAAAAACACGATTATGCACCTGACTGCCGCCTTCAGGCACAAGGTCCATCAGCGCACTCATCAACTGTTCTTTACACGCTGGAGTAATGGACCAATCACTATTATCTGAATGATAGGTCATCATTTCTCTAACATCGCTATCCCTACCGATCTGTGCACCGTGAAGACTTAAAAAATCACCCAGAAAATATTCACTTCGAACATCCAGTCTTTCATACGATGGCAATACCTCATGCAAAACAGCGCCAGCCAAATGCATATTAGACACCGCTAGAACCTGAGAACTTCCGCCAACACCATTAATCATTTAAACGCCTGTCAAACTTAAAAATAAAAAGCCCGCACCACCCGGCATCATACGTCCCTTACACGTATCACCGAATTTCGAATATCCGCGACCGTGTTCCATTCGGACACCGCGACGGCAGGTAATTCGACGCCAAATGTTTCATTAAGCATCATGACAACCTCGATAATACTCATGGAATCGAAATACAAATCCTCCACCAACCGCGAACTGGTTTTGATTGCCCCGTGGCCCACCGAAAGATAATCCGACAAGGTTTTTATTACCTGACATTCAATTTCAAGATCACTACTCCGCATCCTGATCACCGCTATCAATCGAAACCACAGAACAACAGACACAGCTCCGACCTGACAGGTTCGAAACCGCGTCTGTTATAAACATTTAAAACCACGTATTTCGTAAAAACTTCTTAGATCAGAAATTCAACATCGCCTTAAGCATGTCCGCATACTGACTAAGATGAGCAGACAACGTCTTGTTGAAGTTGTCATGATAGGAGTTGGCGTTGGAGTACTTCTGGGTGAAGGATTGCAGCATGTTTTTCATGCGTTCTTCCTGGGCATTGAAGCCGGTTTGCCAGGCCTGGAATTTGGCGGTGTCCCAAATAATCTCGTAAACGTCAGGTGGCAGACTGTCCCTCATGGTGATCAACGGGCTAAGGTCCATGACCACGCTGTACGTACCGTCATTGTTCTGGTGGAGGCAGGAGGCCGGCAAGCCTAACGCTTTAAGCCATTTTTCTGCTTCCTCCTTTGTGGCACCGCCCATGCCTGGGGCCGGGAACAATACTGCCGTCGGATTCGGAGGTGAGTACTTTTCAATCAGCTTCTGCAAAGCGATCCTGATCGCGCCCGCGTTTATTTCGACTTCCTTCCCGTCATTCGCGCCTTCAATCCACTCCTTCATCATTGCGGTAATGTCTTTGTTGAAATCGGCAAAGAAGTCCGAGTAAGCCTTGATGATATGTTCATAACCGGCCAGGTAGCCGTTCTTGATCAGGTCGATCAATTCGAGCAGTTTGTCGAAGAAATCATCAGACGAACTGACACTCTGACTGAACTTCTCGTCGATTTGCGTTGGCAGCGGTTGTCCTGCTCCCAGGCCGAGCAAGATAGTTTCCTGCGCAGCATCAAGGCGCTGACGCTGTTCCATCGGCAGGGTTTCCCGGCAATGCGTCATCACCGCACCATATTGGGGTAAATACTGTGCCCACATTTGCCAGCGAAGGTCTTTCGTTTGAACCCGCTCGCCAAACTCCGCGATGAGGGTTTGCGCCGCTCCGCCAGCCAACAGGTTCTCAACCATTTTTTTGGCGGCCGGTTGGCACTTGAGCATATTTTCAAGATTGCGATTCAATACCTTTGCCGAACGCTCCAGCAATTGCGCGAGGGAAAAAGCGGCCTGAGCCTCGAGGGGCATTTCAGTTGGTAAAGGTGCGTTGGTCACAACATTGAAATCGACCGACAGATTAGCCGATGGCGGTGTGAAATCGGAAATTCTCATATTTTCGTCCCTACTCAGGCCATTTTGCCAATGACTTCAATCCGCGATTGAAACAGCTGCATCACGATATCCATGAGCTTTTGCAACAGCGCCGCATCCGCCGAGTCTTTCTGCCCAATTTCATCGCTCAAGCTCTTCTGCGTGTTTTGCGCACTTTGTTGCAATACCTCTTTCTCCCGCGCCGCATGCTCGGCCATGCGAACCATGCTGGAGACCATCTGACTCATGCCCATCGAAATGGCGTTTAGCGCGCGGCCGATATCAAGTTTCTTCTCAATGCCTTTGCTGCCCATCTGGCTGAGCCAGTCCGACGTCTGGCCAACCTTTTGCGCCTTGAGAATTTCACCGTCGAACCATGCCTGCTCCTTGGGTGTCAGGGTCGAACCCTGAGGTTTGAAATCCACCGATTTCGTCCGGCCGAAGTCATCGAACACCTTGATCTTGTAGGTCGTTTCCGGGTTCCAGTCACCGCGACTGCGATCATGTTTAAGGTCACGTTCGATGTTGCCGGCGTCCAGGGAACTGCGCTTATGCAGGTCGATATCCGTATGCTTGAGCCCTTGCCCCTGAAAGGTCTTGGCCATGGCAAACCCGGCGATGGCACCGGAGACGACTGCTGCCGTAATGGCGCTGTACATGGCGGCCTTGCCGGATTCCATGATGGCGGCGCCCTGGGACTTGGCGGCATCAGCGGCCATCACACTGAAATGCCCGCGCAGTTGGGCATTGGCGACCCGCGCGATGTTCAACGCGATGATCGCGGCGACCAGCACGTTGGCGTGTTTCTCCCAGGCACCTGGGTCAAACACCAAATCTTCGCGGACCTCATCGTTGAGCATCAGTGCGGTTGCGGCAAAATCCTGCCAGTCGGATTCCCCGATCTGGTAGGCGTCAATAGCGCTCTGGAGCTCCACCGCTAAAGGAGTCCGGGTCAAAGAGTCATTAAGAATCTGCTTGTCAGTGAGCGCATTACTAAGGGAAAGCTCTTTGAGCGCGTCGGGTCTTTTCTGAGTAAGAAGCGCATCTTGCTGGCTAATCATTGGGCGTGAAAACACCACCCCGGTGTTGTTGATCGTGGTCATGACAAATACCTTTTATGAGTGGGTTCAGACGTGTCTGACCATTTGCAGGCTGACGGAGTGACTGCGTTGCATATCGGCAAAAACATGTTCGATATGCCGGGTCCGGTCTTGCATCGCCTTGCCGTAGTCTTCGACCAGCCGAGTGAGGTAGGAGGTAATTTCTTCGCTGATTGCCATGCGCACCTTCACGTCCGCCAGGTGTTCGGCCGCCTGGGCCTGATGCACGCCGCTTCGGACTCCCAGCACGCCCTGGGCTGCCACGCCGCCAAACTCGGTGAGGGCTTGAGCGATTTCGAGATTGGAGGTGTAACGGGCCAGGGATACGGCATCTGCGCCTTTGGTAACTAAACTGCGTAATTGGGTCAGCATCTGAGTCAGCGTGTTGCCGACCGAGGAAGCCACCTGTTTCATTGCCTGCACTGCTGCGGGAGCGGCCTGCGCCACCACGGATGCCAGTCTCGAAGCGACTGCGCCGATCATCGGCCCGACTACCTGAACCCCGACGATGGCGGCCAATGCGATGGCAGCAATGGTGGCGGCGATGCCAGCGATCATGCCGGCGATTTGCGCGATTTCCTTCGCCGTTTCGGAATCGACACCAAACGCCACGAGCGCTTTGGTGTAGAGGTCGGTAAAGAACTGGATGGCTTCCTGCATCACCGTCATCAGCGGCTTCATCGCCTCGGCCATGAACGACACGCCCGTGAGTTCCTTGACCACCTCGTCGGCAATCATGACCGCGGCCCCGATCACACCTACCGCGATAAGGACAGGGTTGACGGTCAGAACGCCGGCGGCGATGGTGGCGAAGGCCACCAAGGCGCCAACGATCTTGCCGATGCAGCCCATGGTCCTCTGCAACGCTTCGGCTTTACGCACTTCTTCCAGGTACTTTTCCGACTCGAGTTGCATTTTCTCCTGCAACTTGGCCTGCAATTCCAGAAACAGCTCCTGATTGAGCTCCTCCTTGTTCTGCGCCGACTCGCCGAGCAACTCGATGATCTTCAAGCGGTTCAGCAGGGCCAGTGCGCTGCTGCTCAGCGCCTTTTCATCCGATTGTTTAACCTGAGGTCCGCCGACGCCTGCCTCGAGGACTTTTGCGGTCACGATCGCGAGGACTTTTGCGGCGGCGTTGGCGGTTTCGATCAATTTCAGATGGGCATCGGTGGCTTTTTCAAAGGTCTGGGTATGAGTCGCCAACTCGCCTTTGAGCTGGTCGCGACGCGCCAACTCACTCGCATACTCGGGTGATTCGGGGTCCAGCTTCGCCAGACGCGCCTCGCTTTCGTCCAGCAAGCCCTGGAGTTGCTGAACCCGCTCGCGCAATTTCTCGAGCTGTTCCTGACTGCCGCCAACTGCGCCCTCGGCGGCTTCCAGAGCCGCGACGGCCTCAGCATAATCAGACGCCAGTTTTTCATGACCCTGTTGCTTGGCACCGGCCATGCTCTGCAACATCGCCAAACGGTTTTTCAGCTTGTTGACGTCGACCTCGCCAATCAGCTCGCTGATCATCGCCATCAGCAGCGTGAACAAATCGCCTTCCGACTCTTTGCCACTCGTGCGGGCCAGTGGCAGATGCAACTGTGGACGTCCCGGGGTGGCTGTGGATTTACCGTGCTCGCCGTCGTAATTCACCGACATCAAACCGGCCAGCGCGTCCTGGCCAGCCTTCTGAAAATCCACCGTTCTGGCTGCCTGGCTGGCGGCTTTGCCGTAGATCTCAAAGGCTTCGGTACGGCTGAGCCCTCCGGCATAAGCCGGGTTGAATGTACTTCTGATTTCACTCATGTTCAGTCCTCCGAACAGTCCATTTCAATGTGAGCCAAGGTGTCGAGATACACCTGTGCCTGTTTGCGCAGGTCCTCTTCCGTGGCCTGCTCCAGTACGTACCCGAAACACAACCTGGCCTTGCCGATCTTGCCCAGGGCAAGCTGGCACTGACCGCTGTAGAACATCGGTCGGTAATCGTTCTTGCCCTGGGCGAAGGCGATGGCGTACAGGTCGATTGCTTTCTGATGGTTTTGCTTGAGCTGGTACACCGCCGCCAATCCCATCCAGTACTGGCTGTTGTAAAAGTCGTAGATGCACAGGAAGTGAAAGAACTTCTCGGCATCGTCCAGCCGGCCTTGCTCATAAAACTGGTAAGCAAAGGCATAAAGACCGTCCATGTGCTCGTCGCTGAGACCCTGCACGTCCTTTAACGGCGCCCCCGCGAGCACGGCATCCACGATTTCCAGAGCGATTTGCTCGTCTTGTTGGTTGTTGCGACTCATCGGCCACACTCCTGAAAAAACGTCAGCGCCGCTGACGAACGCATTGAGCCAAAGCGCTGGCAGACCCGCTGCCAAATTGCGCTCATGCCAACGATGGGATGGATAAAGAAAGGGTGGATCAGGCCTGCTCCACCTGCTCGAGCCAGATCAACAGGCGCAGGACTTCCTCGACTTCCTGCACCTGGAGGAAGCTGTAGCGCTGGTGGGTCTTGAAGATCCGTCGGGCCAGGGCGATGTCGTTGATCACTGGTACCCCGACCTCTTTGGCATACGCTCGAACGGCCAGGGCGCGCTGGTTGGTTTCCATCAGGGAGATGAACGGCAGCACGGTAATTTCCGGACGGAAATACACGCCGATGGCAATGTGGGTGGGGTTGGCGATGATCATCCGCGAGCTGCGCACATCGGACTTGACCTGCTCCGACAGCAACTCCCGGTGCAGGTCACGCCGGCGACCCTTGATTTCGGGATTGCCGTCCTGCTCCTTGTGTTCGCGCTTGACCGAGTCCTTGTCCATCATCTGGTCTTTCATGAACAGCCAGTACTCGCTGAGCGCATCGAGCACCACGATCAACAGCACGCAGCCCAGAAACGCCAACACCAGCACCAGCAGCAAGTGCCCCCAGATCGCGAACAGCTCCGGGGCCTGGGCAAACAATTGGGCAAACAGCAATTGCCGCTGGGTGACCCAGACAATCCACAGCGCCAGGGCAAAGCTGCCCAGGTACAACAGCGCTTTGACCGTGTCCTTGACCGTGCGCAGGCTGAACAGTTTTTTGAAGCCATTGATCGGGTTCAGCGCCCCGAGATTCAGCTTCAAGGCTTCGCTGGCCAGGGCAAAACCGCTTTGCAGCAACGCCGGCAACGCGCTGGTCAAGACACACACCAGCAGCAGCGGCAGCAGTGCCTTGAGCCCGACCACCACCAACATCGCCGAGTACTTTTGCAGGTCGGCATCAAAGTCGCTGGCGATGATGCGCCGGTAGACTTCCATGACCTCAAGCAACGAGCTGTTGAACACCATGTAGGTGATGCCGCACAGGGTCAGGCAGGTGACGACCAGATCCTTGGCCTTGAACGTCTGCCCCTTGCGCGACGCATCCCGCAGTTTCTTCGGGGTGGGCTTCTCAGTCTTCGAGGCGCTGGACGACATCGCCACCCTCCCCGTCGCCAGCCAGATAGTGCTCCAGTGCCTGGGACTTGCTCCCCATGCGCAGGACTTCGTCCGGCAAGTGCACGCCGAAGTACAGCATCAGCACCACCAGCGCCACCAGGCTCTTGACCGTCAGCGACACCGAGAATGCATTCATTTGCGGTGCATAACGCGAGAGCAATCCAAGGAGCGCTTCGCTGACCAGCAGCGTCGCCACCACCGGCGCGCTGATCACCAGGGTTTTGCTCACCAGCGCATCCAGCAGACTCAGCACGGCTGGCAGGTGCATCTCACAGCCGTTTGCCGGCGTACAAATGCGATAACTGTGGCCGACGGTTTCGAGCATCAACAGCATGCCGCCACCTTCGAGATAAACCGCGGCGGCGAATAACTGGAGAAAATTCGCCAGCTCCGACGTATCGACGCCGTTGGCCGGGTCCACCGTACTGCTGAGCATTGCCCCGCGCTGGTTATCGATCAGGTTACCCATGGCGTGCAACACCCAGAACGGCCAGCACAGCAGGCAGCCCAGCAGTACGCCAATGCCGGCCTCGCGCAGCAACAAGCCTAAGAATGCCAACCCGTCGAGGCGCGGCAGCGGCTCGCCGACAGAGGTCCAGAACCCCAACGCCACCAGCACGATGACAGCCTGGCGCGGAGCCCCGGTCAGCACGCCGCTGTTGAGAAACGGCAACATGAAAAAAATCGGCGCCAGCCGTGCAACCCCCAGGACCGCCGCCGCGAACAGCGCGTACAGATCGAAAAACAGCGTCACCGACATCGGTCTAACCCAATGCCAGACGGATGACTTCACGGCTGAAATCGAGCAGGGTTTCGCCATACCAACCCGAGAGCAGAAACAGGCACGCCGCCACCGCCATCAACTTGAATCCGAACGGCAGTGTCTGCTCCTGCAACTGGGTCACGGTCTGAATCAACCCCACCACCAGGCCGACCACCGTGGCGACAATGATCGGCCAGGCCACCATCAACAGAATCAGGTACAGGGTTTTATTGCCGGCATAGACCAGATCGTTCATGTCTATTCCCCTATGTCAGCAACGTCAGGTATTGCTTGACCAGACCGGTCGACAGCAACGCCCAGCCATCCAGCGCGACAAACAACACCAGTTTGATCGGCACCGAAATGATCACCGGACTCATCATCATCATGCCCAGCGCCAGGAGGATGCTGGAGATCACCAGATCGACGATCACAAACGGCAGATAGAGATAAAAACCGATCTTGAATGCGCTTTTGATTTCACTCAGCGCATAGGCCGGCAACAGCGAAAACAGTGAAGGTGTGAGTTGTTCATCAGCGGGCAGCTCCACCTCGGCATCACTACTCTGGACCGCTTGTGCACGCTCGAAGAACAGGGCCAGTTCGGGGTCAGTGTATTTGCGCAGGTAATCCTTGTAGCCACCCAGTCCGTTCTCGGCAAAGTTCACCACCGACTCGATGTCGGTGAAGGCCACCGCTTCTTCCTTGTAGTAGCCGTAACCCTGCTTCATGACCGGCGTCATCACGAAAATCGCCAGCATCAAGGCGATCGCGTTGAGGGCCATGTTCGACGGCACCTGCTGCAATCCCAGCGCGTTGCGCACGATGACAAACACGATGGAAAACTTGATGTAACAGGTACCGGCGGCCACCAGGAACGGCAGCAGTGAAGCGAACGCCAGCAGCGCAATCAGCGAGACATCATTCATCGCCGCTGTTCCGATAAGTCGTTCCGATAGACTTCGAGCAACTCCACACCCAACTGATCGTCCAGCTGCACCAGTTCCCCACGGGCCACGCGCTTGCCATTGGCGCGAACCTCGATGTGCCGGGCGGCATCGGCCGCCAGCGGAATGAGCTGGCCATCGATGATCTGTGACAACGTCCCCAGGTCGATCTCATGAGCGGCGAGCAGGAATTCCAGGCGCACCGGCAAAGCACCCAGTTCGATGTCCGCATCGGCTGGGCCATCCGTCTGTTGATTTGAATCGGCAACCGTCGATTGCATGTGTAATCCCTCTTCAGTGAACGTGAACACACCGATGCGTTGATCGGCCAACAGGCATTGGTCTGTCCGGTGGGTGATGCGCAGGACGTCGCCCTGCCCCAGCCGCACTGGACGCAGGTGGCTGAAGCCCAGCAGCAGTTGCAGGCGAAGCGGCAAATCAGCCAGCCATGACCACGGTCCAGGCGAGCGACGGGACGCCTGTGTCGGTGGCAACTGCGTCAACCACACGCGCCCATGAGCCGTGTCGAGCCAAAGCAAATCGTGCGCCGGCAGTTCGGCCGGGGCGTCGATCAGTTCGAGATCGACCAACGCTTGATAAGACAGCTCGTCCACCATGGGCAGCGGTCGCGGCACAGCCCGGAACAACTCGACGATGCTCGCCGGCGGGCACTCGACGATCAGCAATGAGCGCAACTGCGGTAATGCTTGATCCAGCCAGTCGCGGGCCAGGATCAGGCCATGCCAGTCCCCTTCCTTGCTGCGAGCGCAAAACCGCAAGTAGCCGGGCAATCGGTCCGGTCTGCCGACGCCGGCACCATGACCGGCATCGCACCAGCGTTGAACTGCTTGCGTACGGGCGTGCGCCGTTGCGTCGACCCGGCGCAACGTCAGCGCTCTCATGCTGGAAATTCCTGCTGCTCCGTCTGCTCTTCATCCGGCGAGTGATGGGAGCCTTGGTGCTGCTGCTCGCCACCGTCGTCGGTCAACCGCCAGCCGGGATCCCGAGCCAGTTCAAAAGGTGCCTTGAGTTGTTCGAAGACCAGGGTGTTGCTCGGGCTGAGCAGCAAGTTCTGAGTGGGCTCGTCGGGCAATCGGGAAATCGTCACTTGCCCGCTGGCGGCGCCTTTGTTGAAGGGCACCTGCAGCAGGCCACGGCTGGAACCGGGCAGCGTTTCGATCATTATGTCGAGGGCTGGCTTGGGCATAGGCATCGGGGGCAAGGGGATGGAAACCGCTGCGGCCGCAGGTGCATGCCGCACGGTGTGAAAGTTCATCAGTGCTTCGGGCGGTGGCGCGTCGGCGGCGAGTGTTGCCGGGGTACTGGCGGTGGCTGTCCGCTCGACCGGCAGCGATTCAGCCGTACTCGACGAATGTGGGTTCACGTCAATGCGCCCTGGAATCCCTTGCGCAGGCATGGCCACCCTGTCGAAGGCCGGGGCAACAACCTCCATTCGTTGTTTCAACGAAGGTTGGACTGGCTGGCCGGAGAACCGGACCGGTTGCGGATGAGACATCAGCTCCGGGACCCCCTGGGCGGAGATCAACGAATGCCCGGCCCCTTTGCGGCCAGCCTCCATGACAGGCCGATGACGCACAATCAGCGTTGCAAGCAAATCCTGCACACCTTGCGGCAGCTCATCTTCTTGCGCCGGTACAAGTGTGTCGCGCAGTTCATCTGCAGAACCCTCGGTAGCAGGTTCCAGCGTTGGCGCCGGTCCCGGTGAAACCGTAGAAACCCCCTTCATCGCTTTACTCCAGTCATCTCTTCTGTCTCCCTTTCTTCCCGGCGCACCTGCTCCAGCCGTTGCGCGCGCACCAGTTGCTGCACCGACCGTTGGTATGTGTCGTGTTTACGCTGCAGGCCACGCAGTTGCTCGCGTTGCGCTTGCAACGACAGCTCGATCTGCCTGCACTGCCCGTCCACGCGGTCGCGCTCAAGGCGTACCAGATCAATCTGCCGCCGGATGACCGCCTGGGTTCGCAGCAACGCCAGCAACTGCCCATGATCCAGAACGCAATCGGTGGCGCGATGGCTGGCCAGCAGGTTTTGCAGCGAGGCCTCTTGCCCCTCGAAACCGGCGAGTTCCCCCCGCAGCGGCTGCAACTGTTGTTGGGTGCGCAGCACGGCCTGTTCACCGCGTTGCTGACGGAACTGGCTGAACACCAACAGGCGGCGCCGGTCAGGCAATGAGTTCATTGAGGCTCCGCAGGGTTTCGTCAGGCTCGCAACATTCGTCCGTCGGCTGACGCAGCCAGTGAGTCAAGGCTTCGCGACGCTGCAAGGCCTGGTCGTTGGCGGCATCGGCGCCCTGGGTGTATTCGCCCATGTCGAGGAAAATCTGCAACTGCTCCAGGCGCGTCAGGGTTTCACGGGTCGACGCCGCCAGTTGTTGCACCTGCGCGCTGGTGACTTGCGTCGCCACGCGGCTGACACTGCGCAGGACATCGATCGCCGGGTAATGACCTTTGGCCGCCAGGGCACGACTGAGGTAAATGTGGCCGTCGAGAATGGAGCGAATCTCTTCGGCGATCGGGTCCGGCTCATCGTCACTCTCGAGCAGGACCGTGTACCAGGCGGTAATACTCCCGGAAGCCGTCACGCCGGGCCGCTCCAGCAAACGTGGCAGCGCATCGAACACCGACGCCGGATAGCCGCGCCGGGCCGGTGCTTCACCCGCGGCCAGGGCCAGGTCGCGGCGAGCACGGGCGTAACGGGTCAACGAGTCCAGCAACAGCACCACACGCTGGCCCTGATCGCGGAAATATTCGGCGATGGCTGTCGCCTGCAACGCTGAATTGCAGCGGTCCACCGAGGAAAAATCCGATGTGGCAAACACCACCACGCAACGTGATCGCTTCGTGGATTGGCGCAGATGTTCAATGAACTCGGTCACTTCACGCCCGCGTTCGCCGATCAGGCCAATGACGAAAACGTCCGCATCGGTGTGGCTGATCAGCATATTGATCAAGGTTGTTTTGCCGGACCCGGCCGCGGCAAAAATACCGATGCGCTGACCGACACCGCAGGTCAACAAGCCATCGATAACGCGGACTCCGGTGCTCAGCGGTTCTGCTACCGGCCGACGCTGGTGGTACGACGGCGGGTCGGCATCCACCGGATAATCCTGCGGCTCGAAGGCTGTCGACGGTGCCAGTCGCTCGACGATATTGCCCTGGGGATCGACCACGCTGCCCAGCAAGGCATCGCTGCAACTCAGGCGCAATGTCGAACCCGTCGGGACAATCATCGACTGCCTGGACAATCCTTTGGCGTCGCCGAGCAAACTGAGCAGTACGGCGCCGGGTTTGAATCCGATGACTTGCGCCCGGGCCGCCACGAGCGGCGAACGCCAATGACGACGCACTTCGCAGACCTCGCCGACCACCACGTCGTCCAGCGCCGCTTCGATCAAAGGACCGCTCAAGCGCAAGGGATGGGCGGCCTGCCGTTCCAGCCGGATGCTCATCGGCGCAACAGTTCGCACAGTGTTTCAATCGACTGCACAAAAGCATCCAGGGCCTGCGCGAAACGCTCGGCGTCCCCCAGGGCGTGGTCATTGGCCATCAAGCGCAGTTCGAGCTGCCCCTGGACTTCGCACAGGTGCAGTTGGCCGGTGCGAGAAAAAGCATTGCCTTCCAGCAAGAACTGCATCAATTCGAAGGCGCAATGGTTCATGACGCCGGGGGTCGCCTGCGCGACGGCGGCCCAGATCCACACATCGCCTTCCACCACGGCCACGCTGATATCGGGCAGGTTTTTCATCTGCATTTCAATGGTGCTGTGGCTGTCGAAGTGCCCTATCTGGCTGTCCAAGCAGCCGCTGTGTCGCAGTGCTTCACGCAGCAGGTCAGCAATATCGATCGGTCTCATTTACAGGGTTTCCTCAGAGGGTCTTGATGACATTGACCGAGATGGTCTCGGAGATTTCGCCGAACGACATCACGTCCAGCTCCCGGAAACGCCCCTCGATCAGTTTCTTGATGTAGCGCCGCACATCGACCGAACACAGCAGCACCATGTCCTTGTGCGCGATGTGCAGGCTGTCCAGGCCGACGCTCAGGCGGTCCATCAGCTCTTCCGACTCGGCCGGCTCCAGGTTGATGAAGCTGCCGCCCGAGGTTTGCCGGATGCCCCGGCGTACCACCTCTTCGAATTCCGCCGATAGCAGCAGGACGCGCAAGTCATTGCCGTGGGCGAATTTGTTGCTGATGTAGCGCGCCATCGCTCCGCGAACGTGTTCGACCAGCGCCAGCACATCCTTTTCCCGTGACGCCCAGTGGGCCAGCGACTCCAGGATCAGCTTCATGTTGCGCACGGAAATGCGCTCACCGATCAGGCGTTGCAGGACCTCGGCGATCTTCTGCACCGTGACATGGCGATAGACTTCCTTGAGCAGGTCGGGATATTTCGCTTCCATTTCGTCGAGCAGTTGCTTGGTTTCCTGCACGCCGAAAAACTCCTGGATATTGCGCGCCAGCAACGTGACCAGGCAGCGGTAGCATTCCTCGTCTGCCGGGCGCAGTTGATAGCCCAACTGTTGCACTCGCTCCTTGTCGACGGCGTTGACCCAGACACCGCCCAGGCGATTGCTGTCGTTGCCGCGCACCAGGGCAAAACCCAGGGGCTCGAGGTCCGGCGAATAGTCGAGCAGACGCCAGTGATCGAAATGGATATCGAATTGCTCGGCACGCACTTCATTGATCAGCACCGCCACTTGATGAGCCGGCAACGCCTCGCTCGCGCGGAACTGCGGTTCGGGTATCCGCAAGCCGTAGTCGACGAAAAACTGACTGCGAAAGCGCGCCGCCCAACGGGCTTTGTTCAGCGCAGCCAGTTGCGACGTGGGCACCAGCAACATCAAGGCGATGGTCTCTGTGGCGATGTTATCGACGTCATCGAGCAATCCCGACCCGGTTTGCAGCACGTCCTGCTCGGTGGCTGCAACACGGCTCTCACCGTCAACAGTGCCCCTGGAAGCCTTTCGATGCCGGATAAACACCACCAGCGCCAGCACCGCGGCAATCGGCAGAAACGTCATCAGCGGGAACCCGGGGAGCAGACCGACACCCACCGCCAGCAGCGCGGTGACGCCCATCACGAACGGATTGCCGAGCATCTGGGCCAGCATGTTGCGCCCCAGGTTGCTGTCGTCGCCGTTGACGCGGGTCACGATGAAGCCGGCGCCGATGGCGATCAGCAGCGCCGGAATCTGTGCGACCAGGCCATCGCCGATGGTCAGCAAGGTGTAGGTCGACAGGGCCGTGGACATGTCCATGCCCATTTGCCCGACACCGATGGCCATGCCGCCGATGAAGTTGACGAAAATAATGATGATGCCGGCGATCGCATCGCCCTTGATGAATTTCATCGCGCCGTCGAAGGAGCCATACAGCTGGCTTTCACGCTCCAGCACGCTGCGTTTTTCCTTGGCTTCCTCGGCCGTGATGGCGCCTGCCTTGAGGTCGCCGTCGATGCTCATTTGCTTGCCCGGCATGCCGTCCAGCGAGAAGCGCGCCGCGACTTCGGCGACCCGCTCCGAGCCTTTGGTGATCACGATGAACTGCACAATGGTGACAATCGAAAAGATCACGAAGCCCACAACAAGGCTTTCGCCGATCACGAACTCGCCGAAGGACGCGATGATCTCGCCCGCATCGGCCTGGCTCAGGATCAAGCGGCTGGTGCTGATCGACAGTGCCAGGCGAAACAGGGTGGTCAGCAACAGCAACGCCGGGAACGTCGAGAAGCTGAGGATGCGTTCGATGTAGAACGAGCCCATGAACACCAGCAGCGAAATGACGATGTTCAGGCCGATGAGAAAATCCACCAGCACCGTCGGCAGCGGAATGATCAGCATGGCGATGATCATCACCATGAGAGTCAGGATCAGCAGCTCCGGGCGAGCGCTGACGTTGCGCAAAAACACATTGAACATGGCAGGTCAGTTCCGGAAAAAAATCATGAGCAACCGCCGAGACGACGCTGTTCAATGCATTCGTGGGTGTAGGCAACGTCGGCCAGCAGCGAAAACTGTCGCGCCAGGCGCAGCGGCGCCTCTTCATCGGCAAACAGTTGCAACGGCAACTGCAGGCTGAACCGGCGCACCGTCTGCAGCAGCGTCGAGCGCTCACGGTGCAGGCTCAGCAGCACGCGCTCACCGAGCACGCCGAGCAACAACTGGTCGAGCTCATCGGGCCAGGTCAACAGGCCGAACAGGAACACCAGCCAGTCGGATTCATCGGGGTTGTGCCGGCAGATCAGTTCATCGCCCAGCAGGCCGCCGATGAACAGACCATCGGCTGAACGCAGGCGCTTGAGGTCATTCAGCCGGGCCAGCAGTTGGCCAAACTCTGCGCGCGAGCAACTCGGGTCCTGGGCGCTGATATCGGTGAGCAGCGCCGCTTCGATGAAGGCCAGTACATTCGTGCGTTGCAGTGGGCCGTACAGCGCAATCCAGTCCTGATAACAGCTGACCGGCCCTTCATCGGACTCGAGAAAATCCCGGTACGTTTCGCGCAACAGCGCGGCGCGCACAGCCATGCTCGCGCCGAACATCCTGGCCTTGAGCGCGGCGTTGATGCCGGCGTTCATGCGCTTGGGAGACGCCTGGGCGACCACCGTCTGCAAAAGGGTTTCGAGCCGCTGACGGGTGCTTTTCTCGAGTTTTTTACGGCGCAACAGTTCTCGCAGCACCAACGCCAGATCGCTGTCATCGGCAAACAGCTTCCGCGCCATTTGCAGCAACCAGCTGATGGGTTTGTCGCCGAGCCGTGCCAGGCTGAGAATCTGCCGAACCTTGGGCACGGTGTCGTCGTCCAGGACCCTTTCGAAGTTGTCGGTCAAGGTGTCGGACTTCAGTTCGAACTGCCGGCGGCCACGAAACTGCGCCAATGCCGCCGACATTTCATCGCTGATCTGCACGAAACGCTGCAGGACGGCAGCCGTGCCGCTGTCGTCGAGATCAGTCTCCGCCGTCGCCTGTGGCTGCGGATGCTCGGCGGCCTTCTCGGCATTCAGCCGCGCCTGGGCCGCGCGCCCACCGCTGGAAATCGCTGGCAGGATCATTTTATTGCCGCCCGAAAATAGGAACGGCGCAAACGTTCGTGCTGTTCCGGGGTCAGCAACTGTGGAGCCGGTTCAACGGCGTTCGGCTCCAGCGTGTCGCGAATTTCCTTGGGTTGAATCAGGAAGACCCGCACGGTATTCGCCGAGCGACTCTGCCGATAACTGAACAGCCGGCCTATCCACGGAATCGACCCCAGCACCGGTATCCGGCCAATCTGTTCGCCGTGGTCATCGCGGGTGAAACCGCCCACCAGCAGGCTCTTGCCCGGCGGCACCCTCGCCACCGTACTGATGCGGGTGCGGCCGACTGTCGGCAGAGCGCTGGGCCGCTCACCCTGGCCCGGGTTCTCGATTTCGTTGCCGTCTTCGATATTGAGCGACATTTCAATCTCGTCCGCCTGGGCGAAACGCGGCAATACGCTCACCAGCGTGCCGTAGGTCACGTGCTGCAGATCAACACTGCGCTCGCCCACCAGCGGCGCATAAAAGGTGCGGTTATTGTCGAAAATCGCCGGCACATTTTCCTGGGTCAGGATCACCGGTCGCGACACCACATTCGCCCGGCTCGTGCGCTCCAGCGCCATGACCTGGGTGACGAACGACGCACCATCGAGCGTGGTCGCCGAGCCGGCGTTGAGCGACGCGCTGAATTTTCCGCCCGAATTCACGACGCCTTGCCAATTGACGCCCAACTGATTGAGCTCATCCTTGTGCAGATCAATGATCCACAACGACAACTCCACGTGGCGTTTGGGCGTGTCCAGCGCACTGACCAGGTTCTCGATAAAACGCACCTGCTCCGGCAACCCCTTGACCAACAGGCTGTTGGTGTCGGGATAGGCCACGACCCGAATGTTCCCGGCAGCCGTGTCGCGCGCGAGGATTCGCGGCGCGGACGGGTCCTGATCCGAAGGGGAACTCGCCAGGCCTTCCAAAGGAAACGCCGGCATCAAGCCCTGCGGTCGCTGTGCCGGGACGTGCGCCACCGCGGGCTCGACGCCGTTGCGTTCGCCGCGCAGCAAGGCCTCAATCACGGTGGCCAGCCCGGGAATCGTCACCTTGTCATCACGCAACTCGTATTTGCGGTCGCTCACAAAGGTGTTTCGCACCTGGATGACGCCGATCTGCTGCTTGCCCAGCAACAGTTCCGAGCGCTGGTTATCCATCAGGCCGGCCGCTTGCGTGACCAGATCGACATACATCGGCGGGCCGGAGACATGGAACGTACGCAGGCCATCGTGGCGCAACGGATAACGGCGATCGTGCAACCCGGAGCGTTCCAGGAACGCCTGCAGCTTCGCCACGGTCAGGGTTTGCAGCGACACCATCGCGCTTTTGAGTTCCGGGGCGTCATACAGATAAATCGCCTGACCATCGCTGTACCAGATCAGGCCCATTTGCGCGCTGACTCGCTCAAAGGTGCGTTGCGGCGCGAGCAGGTCGAACGTACCGGAAATCCGCTTGGCCGCAGCGGCCTTGCTGACGATGACCGGCTTGCCCAGCGGGCCGGACAGCTCGCTGAAAAAAGTGCGCGCGCTTTGTTCGCGGGCCTCGAAATTATAGACAGAGGCCTGTGCGGCAAAGGGTGCGAGCAGCAACACCGTGGCCAGGCAGACGGGCAAAAGGGATAAGGAGAACGATCGGCGGTTCATCGGCTCACTTGCCTGGAAGGTAGGTGATATCGGCAAGACTGCTGGGCGTGAAGCCCACCAGTTCGCGGATTTCCTTGGAGAAATGCGAAGAAGAGGCAAAGCCGAATTCCAGCGCGACATCCGTTAGCGAGCAGTCCCGCAGACTCATGTTCAACAGCGCCTGGGCCGTGCGCCAGCCGCGCAATGCAGGCTTGGCCGCACTGCCCAGCGCCTGTCGGCACAATCGACGAAAGTGCGATACGGAAACGCCATAGCGTTGCGCCAGGTCGCTCAGTTTTTCACTGCGGGTGCCCTGCTCCAGCAGGAATCGCACAAGCCCGTAGCTCTCGGTATGACGTAGCACGCTGGCGAAAGCGTGGTAGGCCGGACTTGCGCTCATGGCCTGCCCGATGTACCAGCGCTCCAGCGCGCGCTCCGACCGAACGGTCTCGTACGTGACCGGCAACAGCGCCCACGGCGCATGGCCCGGCCGTTGCTCCGTCAACGTGTCACTGAGATCGAAAAAGACCTGCAGTTTCACCAGCCGTGTTTCGGACAGCGGCAGCACCTGCACACAGCCACCGCGCATTTGCAGCGCCTCGCTGACCGCGATCAGCCCCTCCCAACCACCGGGCAACCGGTGGCACTGCGCCGAACCCAGCAGGTCGGTCGACTCGCTGACACGCAGATGCAACACCCGCTCGCCGGAACGAACCTCTGGGAATGTGGGGGCATGAAATGATTCGGTTTGCACGCCAACCTCCTTTGCAGCCTGACGATGAAGGGTCGGCAGGATGAAAGACATGGCGCGGCAAGTCCTGATGGAAAACTGATGAACCCCGGGCTGGCATATGCCTTGCACCCATTGAGGTATCAGCACTCATGCCAACGGCGGGATGAGTGCCAGGACAATGGCGTCGTCACCCGGCCTTGCTCATGCGAGGACCCGGGACGACGCTTTTTTTTGCAAGGTGAAGACGCGATGAACGAACCATCAGCCGGCCCGTTGGCCTGGGTCAACGGCAGCGACGCCCCGGAAAAGACCGACATCAACCTCGGTTTCATGGCCCTGAGCGACTGCGCCTCGGTGGTGGTCGCCGCCACCCAGGGTTTTGCCCAGCCCTATGGACTGACCTTGAACCTCAAGCGCCAGTCCTCCTGGGCGAACCTGCGAGACAAACTGGTCAGCGGCGAACTCGACGCCGCCCACAGTCTTTACGGCCTGATATACGCCGTGCACCTGGGCATCGGTGGCGTCGCGGCCACCGACATGGCGGTGTTGATGGGCCTGAATCAGAACGGCCAGAGCATCAACCTTTCCCATGGCTTGCAGGCGCTCGGCGTGACCGGTCCTGAAGCACTGGACCGCCACGTGCACCAAACTCGCCCAAAACTCACCTTCGCCCAGACATTCCCGACCGGCACCCACGCCATGTGGCTGCACTACTGGCTGGCAAGCCAGGGCATTCATCCGTTGCACGACGTCGACAACGTGGTGGTGCCGCCACCGCAGATGGTCGCGCACCTGCAAGCGGGCCGTATCGACGGGTTCTGCGTCGGGGAGCCCTGGGCCGCCAGCGCGGTGAAACAGCAGCTCGGCTTCACGATGGCGACGACCCAGTCGATCTGGCCCGACCATCCGGAAAAAGTCCTCGGTTGCACCCGTGCGTTTGTCGAGCAATACCCCAATACCGCCCGGGCACTGGTGATGGCCATTCTGGAAGCCAGCCGTTTCATCGAAGACAGCGTCGAGAATCGCCGCAGCACCGCGCAGCTGTTAAGCGCTCCGGATTACCTCGATGCACCGCTCGATTGCATCGAACCGCGCCTGCTCGGCGAATACAACGACGGCCTCGGCAATCACTGGCAAGATCCGCACGCATTGCGCTTCCATGGCGGTGGCGCGGTCAACCTGCCGTACCTGTCCGATGGCATGTGGTTCATGACCCAGTTCCGCCGCTGGGGCTTGTTGCGCGACGACCCGGACTACCTCGCGGTGGCCCGTCAGGTCCAGCAACTAGACTTGTATCGAGAGGCCGCGGCCGCCGTCGGTGTTGCCTCGTCGGGCGAGGAAATGCGCAGCAGCCAGTTGATCGACGGCAAACGCTGGGACGGTTGCGACCCTGCCGGTTATGCCCGCAGCTTCAAGCTGCACGCCATGAGCGACAGCTCGCCCCTACTCGCCAGCCGCTGACAGGAGACTGCGAACATGTTGCGTATCCTGCTGATCAACGACACCGCGAAGAAAGTCGGCCGACTGAAAGCGGCCCTGACCGAAGCCGGGTTCGAGGTGATCGACGAATCCGGCCTGACCATCGACCTGCCCGCGCGCGTCGAAACGGTGCGTCCGGACGTCATCCTGATCGATACCGAGTCACCGGGCCGCGATGTGATGGAGCAAGTGGTGCTGGTATCCCGCGACCAGCCGCGGCCGATCGTGATGTTTACCGACGAACATGACCCCGATGTGATGCGCCAGGCGATCAAGTCCGGGGTCAGCGCCTACATTGTCGAAGGCATTCACGCACAACGCTTGCAGCCGATTCTCGACGTGGCCATGGCGCGCTTCGAAAGCGACCAGGCCCTGCGCGCCCAGCTGCACGCCCGCGACCTGCAACTGGCCGAGCGCAAGCGCATCGAGCTGGCCAAGGGATTGTTGATGAAGATGAAAGACTGCAACGAGGAAGAGGCCTACACCCTCATGCGCCGCCAGGCCATGAGCCGGCAGCAGAAGCTGATTCAGGTGGCGGAGCAGATTATTGCCATGAGTGAGTTGCTGGGCTGACAAAGCAAAGATCGCAGCCTCGCCACAATTCATGATGTGGCACAGATCTCGCTAGGTAACCGCTACAGGTAACCAACGGCGGTTGCCCCACCTACGACAAAGACGTCGCTCACCTCATTTGCCCAAGGCGAATCCGGTGGCGGCGTTTTTTTGTTTTGGCCCCACAGCCCGGGGCCGGTGGTGCGGCCGTTGCGGCGCCCCACCTGCAAGCTCATGACTCCTTCTCGAGACGACTCACAGCTGAGGTGCGCGATGAATTCAAGCTTCTGGAAATCCGGCCATACCCCGACATTGTTCGCGGCCTTCCTCTATTTCGACCTGAGTTTCATGGTCTGGTACCTGCTCGGCCCATTGGCGGTGCAAATTGCCGCCGACCTGCACCTGACCACCCAACAACGCGGCATGGTGGTTGCCACGCCGATTCTGGCGGGCGCCGTATTGCGCTTCATCATGGGCATGCTCGCCGATCGCCTGTCGCCGAAAACCGCCGGGCTGATCGGCCAGGTGATCGTCATCTGCGCCCTGTTCGGCGCCTGGAAACTGGGCATCCACAGTTATGAACAAGCGCTGTTGCTGGGCCTGTTCCTCGGCATGGCCGGTGCGTCCTTCGCCGTGGCCTTGCCGCTGGCGTCGCAGTGGTATCCGCCGCAGCATCAAGGCAAGGCCATGGGCATCGCCGGGGCCGGTAACTCGGGCACTGTGCTCGCTGCGCTGATCGCTCCGGTGCTGGCCGCAGCGTTTGGCTGGAGCAACGTGTTCGGCTTCGCCCTGATTCCGCTGATCCTGACCATTATCGTCTTCGCCTGGCTGGCCAAAAATGCCCCTGAACGGCCGAAAGCCAAGTCGATGTCCGACTACTTCAAGGCCCTGGGTGACCGTGACAGCTGGTGGTTCATGTTTTTCTACAGCGTGACCTTCGGCGGCTTCATCGGCCTGGCCAGCGCCCTGCCCGGCTACTTCAACGACCAATATGGCCTGAGCCCGGTCACCGCCGGTTACTACACGGCGGCCTGCGTGTTTGGCGGCAGTCTGATGCGTCCCTTGGGTGGTGCGCTGGCGGACCGTTTCGGCGGGATTCGCACGTTGCTGGCGATGTACACGGTGGCGGCGATCTGCATTGCGGCGGTGGGTTTCAACTTGCCAAGTTCCTACGCGGCGCTGGCACTTTTTGTGTGCACCATGCTCGGTCTGGGTGCGGGTAACGGCGCTGTTTTCCAATTGGTCCCACAACGCTTTCGTCGTGAAATCGGCGTGATGACCGGTTTGATCGGTATGGCCGGTGGCATCGGCGGTTTCGCCCTCGCGGCGGGCATGGGTGCGATCAAGCAAAGCACCGGCAGCTATCAACTGGCCCTGTGGTTGTTCGCCAGTCTTGGCGTCCTCGCCTGGTTCGGCCTGCACGGTGTGAAACGTCGCTGGAGAACCACCTGGGGCTCCGCGGCCGTCACCGCCGCGCGGGTGTGAGGGCTGAATGAGCCTGCAACTGAGTTTCGCCGAAGCCAGCGCCATGGGGCCGCGCGAGGAGAATCAGGACGCCCTGCGCCTGGTCACTCCCGCGCCGGCGCTGGCGGCGAGCAAGGGCTACCTGTTCGCCATCGCCGACGGCGTCAGCCAGTGCGCCGATGGCGGGCTCGCCGCCCGTTCGACCTTGCAGGCGCTGGCGCTGGACTATTACGCCACCCCGGAAACCTGGGGCGTCGCCCAGGCACTGGACCGCCTGCTACTGGCACAGAATCGCTGGCTGCAGGCCAATGGCGGTGGGCAACCGCTGCTCACGACCGTCAGTGCCCTGGTCATGCGCGGCAGGCGATTTACCCTGGCGCACGTCGGTGACTGCAGGGTTTATCGCTGGCACGCCGATCACTTGCAACGGATCAGCGAAGACCACGTCTGGGACCAACCGGGCATGCAGCATGTGCTCAAACGGGCGCTGGGCCTCGATCAGCATCTGGTGCTGGATTTTCTCGATGGCGAGTTGCGCCAGGATGAAAGTTTCGTGCTGCTCAGCGATGGCATCTGGGCTGTGCTGGGTGACACCGCGATTGCGGCGATCCTGCGCGATCAACCGGATCTGCGCAGCGCGGCACACACCCTGGTGAGTGCCGCGCATCTTGCGGGCAGTCAGGACAATGCCAGCGCTTTGCTGGTGCGGGTCGACGCACTCGGTGAAACGAGTATCGGCGACGCGCTGATTCATCTGCAGCAATGGCCACTGCCGCCGGCGCTGAAACCGGGCCAGTCCTTTGAGGGGTGGCAGGTAGAAACGATACTCGGGCAGAGCCAGCAGTCCCTGCTTTACCGGGTGCGCGACGCTCAGCAACAACCCTGGCTGCTGAAAACCTTGCCCGCGGCACTGCGCGACGATCACCTGGCCGGGCAGGCATTGCTGTCGGAAGAGTGGTTTCTCAAGCGTGTGGCCGGCCGGCATTTTCCTGAAGTCCATGCCGCCCATCAGCGTCAGCATTTGTACTACGTGATGCGTGAATATTCCGGGTCTACCCTGGCACAACTGAGCGCGCGAAACGCAATGTTGCCCATGGCTCAATGGCAGGACCTGGCGGAACGTTTGCTGCGGGCAGTCGGCATGCTGCATCGCCGGCAGATTCTCCATCGCGACATCAAACCGGAAAACCTGCTGCTGGGGGACGACGGCGAGCTGCGCCTGCTGGACTTCGGCCTCGCCTACTGCCCCGGTCTGTCTGAAGACCAGGCCTCGACCCTGCCTGGAACGCCCAGTTATATCGCGCCGGAAGCCTTTCGCGGCGATCCGCCGTCGGCGCAACAGGATTTGTATGCGGTCGGCGTGACTTTGTATTTCCTGCTCACCGGGCATTATCCCTACGGCGAAATCGAAGCGTTCCAGCGGCCGCGGTTCGGTGCACCGGTCAGTGCCAGTCGCTACCGGCCCGACCTGTCCGAGTGGATCGCGCAAAGTCTGGAGCGCGCGGTGGCGGCGAACCCGGATGAGCGATATGAAACGGCGGAAGAATGGTTGCTGGTACTGGAACAGGGCGAGCGGCGCAGTTTGAGTGTGCGGCCAAGGCCTTTGCTGGAACGCGAGCCGGTGAAAGTCTGGCGGACGTTGGCGCTGGGGTCGTTGCTGGTAAATCTGGTGCTGTTGTTTCTGGTTCTCCATTCATCCTGATTCGAACAGATCCTATGTGGCGAGGGAGCGGGAGCGAGCTCCCTCGCCACAGGTTCGCATGCTCCAGTACCGGGCAAGCCGCCTCTAATCAGTGCAAAAATTTTGAATCGGTTCCTCAAATGCCCTCCAGCAGCCCCGTAAATCCTTTCCTTGAATAACTTGGCACAACCACTGCATTACCTCTTTCAACTTACATAAAGCCCAGCCTTCAACGACGAAGGATGCGCTTCCCGAAGTAACGGGACCAGGACAAAGGCGTCCTCGCTAGGCAACTAGCGGGACGCCTTTTTTTGTTTGCGCGAAATGTGTTCCGAGCACCCGGAGAACCTGATGAAAAAACTAAAACTGGTGATGATCGGCAATGGCATGGCCGGGGTTCGGACCCTGGAAGAGTTGCTCAAGCTGAGCAACGAGCTGTACGACATCACCGTCTTCGGCGCCGAACCGCATACCAACTACAACCGCATTATGCTGTCGCCCGTACTGGCCGGCGAACAAACCTTCGAAGAGATCGTGCTCAACGACCTGGACTGGTACCTCGACAACAACATCAAGTTGCTGCTCAACCGCAAAGTGGTGGAGATCGACCGGGTCAAACGCCGGGTCATCGCCGACGACGGCACCGAAGCCGAGTACGACCGCCTGCTGATCGCCACCGGTTCGACTCCGTTTATCCTGCCGATCCCCGGCAACACTTTGCATGGCGTGATCGGCTACCGCGACATCGCCGATACCCAGGCCATGATCAACACCGCCAAAACCCACGAGCACGCCGTGGTCATCGGCGGCGGCCTGTTGGGTCTGGAAGCGGCCAACGGCCTGATGCTGCGCGGCATGCACGTCACCGTGGTGCACAACGGTGAGTGGTTGCTGGAGCGGCAACTGGACAACGTCAGCGGCCAAATGCTGCAAACCGCGCTTGAGGCTCGTGGCCTGAAGTTTCGCCTTCGCGAGCAAACCCGGGCCCTGCACGATGCCGGCAATGGCCGGGTCGGCTCGGTCGAGTTCCACAATGGCGACATCATTCCCGCCGACCTGGTGGTGATGGCCGCCGGCATTCGCCCTGCGAGCGAACTGGCGGAAAAGTCCGGCCTCCCCTGCAATCGCGGGATTCTGGTCAGCGACACGATGCAAACCTACGATCCGCGGGTCTACGCCATCGGCGAGTGCGCCAGCCACCGTGGCATCGCCTATGGCCTGGTCGCGCCGCTGTTCGAACAGGCCAGGGTCTGCGCCAACCATCTCGCCCGGCTGGGGTTCGCCACCTACAAGGGCTCGGTGACCTCGACCAAATTGAAAGTCACCGGCATCGACCTGTTTTCCGCCGGCGACTTCATGGGCGGCGAAGGCACCGAAACCATCACCCTCTCCGACCCCATCAGCGGGATTTACAAGAAGCTGGTCATCAAGGATGACGTGCTGGTCGGTGCCTGCCTGTACGGCGATACGGCAGATGGCGGTTGGTACTTCCGGCAGATTCGTGAGAACCAGGACATCGGCGAGCGCCGCGATCACCTGATGTTTGGTGAAACCTTGAAGGAAGCCAGTTGATGAACCGCCAGATCACCGCCTCCACCTGCTGCTATTGCGGAGTCGGCTGCGGCGTGCTGATCGAGCATGACGGCGAGCGCATCCTCGGCGTCAACGGCGATCCGGCCCACCCGGCCAACTTCGGCAAACTGTGCAGCAAGGGTTCGACCCTGCACCTGACCGGTGACCTCGCGGCCCGAGCGCTGTATCCGGAACTGCGCCTCGGCAAGGGCCTGGCCCGCAGCCGCACCGATTGGGACACGGCCCTTGATCACGCTGCCAGCGTCTTCGCCAAAACCATCGCCGAACACGGCCCGGACAGCGTGGCGTTTTACATTTCCGGGCAACTGCTGACCGAGGATTACTACAGTTTCAACAAACTGGCGCGAGCACTGGTCGGTACCAACAACATCGACAGCAATTCGCGGTTGTGCATGTCCTCGGCAGTGGTCGGCTACAAGCGCAGCCTCGGTGCCGATGCACCGCCATGCAGCTACGAAGACCTGGAATCCAGCGACTGCGTGATGATCGTCGGCAGCAACATGGCCTACGCCCACCCGGTACTGTTTCGGCGCCTCGAAGAGGCAAAATCCCGCCGGCCACAGATGAAAGTCATCGTCATCGACCCGCGTCGCACCGACACCTGCGACTTGGCTGACCTGCATCTGGCGATTCTTCCGGGCACCGATGTCGCGTTGTTCCATGGGATCTTGTACCTGTTGCTGTGGGAAGGCTGGATCGACCGCGATTTCATCAAGGCCCACACCGAAGGGCTGGCCGAACTGAAAGACCTGGTTCGCGATTACACGCCACCAATGGTTTCGCAGCTGTGCGGGATCAGCGTTGAACAACTGCAACAATGTGCCGAGTGGGTGGGTACCTCGCCGAGTTTCCTGTCGTTGTGGTGCATGGGCTTGAACCAGTCCACCGCCGGAAGCGCGAAAAACAGCGCGCTGATCAACCTTCACCTCGCCACCGGGCAGATTGGCCGTCCGGGTGCAGGACCTTTCTCCCTGACCGGCCAGCCGAATGCCATGGGGGGACGGGAAACTGGCAGTTTGTCGAACTTGCTGCCCGGCCATCGCGAAGCGGCCAATGCCGAGCACCGCGCGGAAGTGGCCGCCTACTGGGGCGTTGACCCATTGCCTGAACGCACCGGGCTCAGCGCGATCGAGCTGTTTGAGCAGGTTCGTAGCGGAACCGTCAAAGCCCTGTGGATTGCCTGCACCAACCCCGCGCAATCGATGCCGGACCAGACCGCCGTGCGCGCAGCGCTGGAAGCCTGCCCGTTCGTGGTGTTGCAGGAAGCCTTTCGCACCACCGAAACCGCCGCGTTCGCCGACCTGCTGTTGCCTGCCGCCAGCTGGGGTGAAAAGGAAGGGACGGTCACCAACTCTGAACGGCGGATTTCCCATGTCCGCCGTGCGATTGTCGCCCCCGGTGAAGCGCGTTCCGACTGGGCGATCACGGTAGATTTCGCACAGCGCCTGGAAAAACATCTGCGTCCCGATCAAGCCAGTCTGTTTGCGTTCGAGACCCCGGCGCAGATCTTCGATGAGTACAAGCAATTGACTCGCGGCCGTGATCTGGACTTGTCCGGCATCAGCCATGAGCTGATCGACCGTCTCGGGCCGCAGCAATGGCCATTTCCTGCAAACGCCAGTGAAGGTACGGCCCGATTGTACGTGGACGGGATTTTCCCGACCGCCAGCGGACGCGCCCGGTTCATCGCCGATCCGTATCTTGCCGCCCGGGAACAACGTGATGGGGAATTCCCGCTGACCCTGATCACCGGCCGCCTGCGCGATCAATGGCACGGCATGAGCCGCACCGGTACGGCCGCGCAGTTGTTCGGTCATGTCAGTGAAGCCGTGTTGAGCCTGCACCCGGATGACCTGCACCGCCATGGACTGCAACCCGGTGAGCTGGTCAGCCTGAAAAGCCGTCGCGGCGCGCTCATTGTTGCCGTCGGCAGTGACGACAGTGTGCGTCCTGGCCAGGCCTTCCTGCCCATGCACTGGGGCGATCGCTTCCTGAAGGGTGGTGTCAATTCGATCACCCAACCGGCGTTTGATCCATTGTCGAAACAACCGGAACTCAAACACACCGGAGTAAGAATTGACCCGGTAAACCTGCCCTGGAACCTTTTCGCCTTGGTCGAGGGCGATATCCAACAGCATTTTGAGACGCTACGACCACTCTGCGAGGCGTTTTCCTACGCCAGCCTCAGCCTTGTTGGCCGTGAACGCCCCGCGCTGCTCATACGCGCTTCCAGCGCCACAGCGCCAGACCCGCAATTACTGCGTGATATCGACCACTGCCTGAGGCTCAACGAGGGTCCGGTACTGGCCTACGACGACCCTCGGCGCTCCATCGGTAAACGGGTGCGGATCGAGAACGGCCGAATTACCTCGATTCGTCTCGCTGGCGAAACCCTCGCCCAGCACTGGCTGCAGGATCTCTGGCACGAAGGTCGCGTCGACCAGCAACTGCGGCGCTGGCTGCTTGCACCGCTGAGCGCGCCGCCTGGTAACGCCAGCGCGCCGGCCGCCGGCACCAGAACCCTGTGCAACTGCAAAAACGTCAGCCAGAACGCGGTCTGCGCCGGCATCCGCCGAGGCCTGGACTTGCAAGGTTTGAAACAAGAATTGGGCTGCGGCACGCAATGCGGCTCCTGCGTCCCGGAAATAAAGCGTTTGTTGGCCGCCACTGCGCAGCCGATCGCCGTCATCTCGTGAGGAAAACACTATGAACGCAAAAGTCTGGCTAGTGGGTGCAGGTCCTGGCGACCCGGAATTGCTGACCCTCAAGGCTGTTCGAGCGTTGAGCGAAGCTGATGTGGTGTTGATCGACGATCTGGTGAACGAAGCGGTGCTGGAGCATTGTCCACGGGCGCGAATCATTGCCGTGGGCAAACGCGGTGGCTGTCGCTCCACGCCTCAGGCGTTCATTCATCGATTGATGCTGCGTTATGCCCGTCAGGGAAAATGCGTGGTGCGGCTCAAGGGCGGCGATCCGTGCATTTTTGGTCGCGGCGGTGAAGAGGCCCAGTGGCTGCGCGAGCGCGGGGTCGATGTCGAGCTGGTCAATGGCATCACCGCCGGACTCGCCGGTGCAACGCAATGCGATATTCCGTTGACGCTACGGGGCGTTGCGCGCGGCGTGACGCTGGTGACGGCCCACACCCAGGATGGCAGCAGCCTGAACTGGCAAGCCCTCGCCCAAGGCGGCACGACATTGGTGGTTTATATGGGCGTGGCGAAGCTGAGTGAAATTCGCGAGCAGTTGCTGATTGGCGGGATGGCGGCAGATACACCGGTGGCGATGATTGAAAACGCGTCCCTGCCACACCAGCGGGAATGCCGCAGCGATCTGACGGCGATGGAAGAAGATGCCTACGCCTTTGAGCTGAAAAGCCCGGCCATTCTGGTGATTGGCGCGGTGGCGGCTGACGAGCAGATCAAAAGATCGCAGCCTGCGGCAGCTCATACATTGGCCCTGCGTACATCCTTGTAGGAGCTGCCGCAGGCTGCGATCTTCTCGCCACGCCGCAGATCCAATGCTGGCCCCCAAATCGCAGGCAAAGAAAAGCCCGGCCTAAGCCGGGCTTTTCTCAGAGCTGCGGGCTAATTACTTAGCTTGAGCTTCAACCTGCGCTTCTACGCGACGGTTTACAGCGCGACCAGCTTCAGTTTTGTTGTCAGCAACTGGGCGGGATTCGCCGTAGCCAACAGACTGAACGCGGGACGATTCAACACCGTACTGGTTGGTCAGAACTTGCTTAACGGCGTTTGCACGACGCTCGGACAGTTTCTGGTTGTAAGCGTCAGGACCGACGGAGTCAGTGTGACCTTCAACAGTAGTGGTGGTGGATGGGTACTGCTTCATGAAGTCAGCCAGGTTCTTGATGTCGCCGTAGCTGTTGGTTTTAACAACAGATTTGTCGAAATCGAACTTAACGTCCAGCTCTACACGAACAACTTCAGCAACTGCTGGGCAGCCATCAGCGTCAACAGTTACGTTGGCTGGGGTGTCCGGGCACTTGTCAACGTTGTCGCAAACGCCGTCGTTGTCGCTGTCGGAGCAGACTTCAGCTGGTGCTGGAACTGGAGCGGCTGCAGGCTTGGAGCCGCCACCGAAGTTCACACCGATACCGACGCTTGGAGCCCACTCGGTGTCACCTTGGTCGATGTTGTACTGAGCTTCAACGCCGGCACGGGCGTAGAAGTTGTCAGTGAAGTACAGCTTGGCACCGCCGCCAACGTTGGCGAAAGTGGAGCCGTTACGACCACCACGGCCGGTCTGGCCGATGCTCTGGTCGGAGAAACCAGCGGATACGTACGGACGTACCATGTCGCCTGGGTTGTTGAAGTGGTACAGAGCGTCCAGGGCGGTGTCGGAGCCCTTGATGTTCTTACCATCTTCGCCACGAACGTTGTGCACTTCGTCGTAGCCCAGACGCAGTTCAACGTCGTCGGTCAGGAAGTAACCGATCGAACCACCGAACAGGTTGCCGTCGTTTTTGAAATCGCGCTGGCTGTCGTAGTACTCTTTCTTCATGAAGCCTTCGATTTCAACTGCGCCTTGGCCTTGTGCCAGTGCGCCGAACGAAGTGGCTGCAATAAGAGAACCAATGGCCAAGCCCAAGGTGTTTTTCAGTTTCATCCGTTAAATCCCCATCTGGTGATTGTGAAGCAGTCCCGCAAACCGGGGGACAACTCGGCGGCAAGTCTATCAGAACTTGCCTACACGTAAGAGATATTTGCGCCGAACTAAGTTTCAGCAATGCCTGCAAATTTCTCACGCAATTTGTCTAGAGCGCGTTTGTAACGCATTTTTGTTGCACTCAAACCCATGTGCATGATGTCTGCGATCTCCTGAAACTCCAGCTCTGCGACAAATCGTAGCACCAGAATTTCACGGTCAATCGGGTTCACATACACCAGCCAGCGATCAAGTCCGCCCTTCTCCTCGGGTTTCGGCGCCTTTTCTTCAGACGCTTCCTCGAGGGGGTCCAGACTCAAAGCGTCCATCAAGCGACGCTTTCGCCGTTCTTTCCGATACTGCGTGATGCACTCGTTGTACGTGATGCTATATAGCCATGTCTTGAACTTCGATTTCCCCTCGAAGTTCTTCAGTCCATACAGCACCTTCAACATCACTTCCTGACAGACATCGTCTGCATCGCGATCGTTCCCAAGATATCGTGCACAGACGTTAAATAATGTTCGTTGGTAACGCCGCATCAATTCTTCATAGGCGCGCGTTACGTGAAACAGCTCGGTATGCGAGCGCGCGACCAACTCCTCATCAGAGAGCTCGCGGGGGTCGTAGCGCGTGGAGAGCGATTGAGCTTTATTCAAAACAAGTCGGGCCGACAGTCAGGTCAATGTCCGCCGCAGCCCTTCAGGGCATTTTGCGGCGGCATACATTAGCAGGGTTTGCCGGGTTAGCGGCTACTCACATGCTGCTCCAGGAGGATCCGATTGGAGAGAGAGACTAGCTCACCCTCATCGGTCAGCAATGTGGTTTTAACCGTGCCGATCTCTTCGATCTGACCTTCGACCTCGCCAACACGCACTTGTTGCCCAACCTGATACAACTCACGCACATAGATTCCCGCAAGAATCTGGCCGGCAATTTCCCGGCTTCCCAACCCCATGGCCAGCGCAACCGCCAGACCAACGGTTATCAATACGATCACGATCACATGGTTCAGCAGGTCAGTCTTGACCTCCAACTGGCTGATCGCGACCGAAATACTGATGATAATGACCAGGCCCTGGGAAATTCGCCCCAACCCTGCAGCGTAATCCAGCCCTACGCCTTCTGCCGCGCCACGCACCAGCCCATTGGCCAGTTGAGCCAGTAAAACACCCACCAGCAGCACCAGCGCAGCGCCGAAAACTTTCGGCAAATACAGAGCAAGCATGTCCAGCGTAGCTGAAACTCGCTCAAGTCCAAGGGATTCTGCGGCCGAAACCAGAAAAATCAGCAGAACGAACCAGTAGACGATTTTACCGATCAGCGTCGAAATCGGTACTTGAAGGCCGGCCCGGGACAGCAATTTTGTCAGACCGGTGCCGCCCATCAAGCGATCGAGACCGAGCTTGGCGAGCAACTTCGACAGCAAAGTATCCAAAAGTTTCGCAACGACGAAACCCAACAGCAGCACGACCAGTGCGCCGAACAGGTTCGGAATGAAATTCGCAACCTTGGTCCATAACGCAGTCATTGCAGTGACGAGGCTCTGAGTCCAGAGATCAAGTTCCATATTCAATCAGCCTTATCAGCAGTGCGAACGGTAGGTTTACGGTGACGGGAAACCGGCGAAACGTGCGCCGATCCGTTATTCAGGGCAATCATCAGCGCGGGCAACCAGCGGCCCAGCAGGCTGAACAGATCACCGGCGCCGACCTGGCGATTGGCGGTTTTCAGGACACGGCCCAGACACGCATCGTCGTCCCGAGTGGACGGCGAGGCGTTCAGCATGTCGCGCAAAGACTGTTCAAACGGATCGTGCATACGCACCTCTCGTGATGTCTGTGAAAGACGCGGCCAGATTTGCACGGGTCACATGGCTCATCATCAGACCCAGCGCAAACGTCGGAATAACCACCACTGCCCCAGTGCCACCGAAACCATCATCAGGCAGGCAATCAGGAAGCCGTAGGGGCTGGCAGAGAACGGAATTCCCCCCACGTTGATACCCAAAAGACCGGTCAGGAAACTCATCGGCAAAAAGATCCCGGTGATGATCCCGAAGCGGTACATCGTGCGGTTCATGCGCACGCTCAATCGCCGGTCTTCGGCCTCCAGGACCAGCCCCACGCGCTCCCGGGTCAACTCCAGCTCCTCAAGATAGCGGGTCAGGCTGTTGTTCAATTCGTTCCAGTAATCGCCGTCATCTTCGACAAACCAGGGTAGTTTTATCCGCGTCAGCTGTCCGAAAATATCCCGCTGCGGTGCCAGGAAACGTTTCAGCGCAGCCGCCCTCCGACGGATCTGCAAAATGGAGTCATGTTCGGGTGTATACCGTTCGTCGGTATCCAGCTTCTCTTCTTCCTCATCGACCACTTCCGAGAGGCAGCCGACCAGATCCTGCACCTTGTTGGTGAGGTACTGAGCCATATAAAGGATAAGTTCGGAGGCAGTTTTCGGTCCTTTGCCTTCGGCGAGCTGCACCAGCAATTCATCAGTGGCGCGCAACGGGCGCAGACGCAGGGAAATCACCCGCTGTGCCGAAGCAAAAATCCGCACCGACACCATGTCTTCCGGTTCCGCACCCGGATTCAGATTGACGCCGCGTAAAAATAGCAGCAGTTCGCTGTCGGAAAGCTGTAAGAGACGCGGACGGGTGTTTTCTTCCAGCAACAGATCACAGCTGAATTCACTCAGGCCGCTGGATTTGCGCAGCCAGGTCTGGGTTTGCGGGTGACTGCGATCCCAGTGCAGCCACAGGCTTTCGTGCGCCTGCAGCTGCAAATCATCGAGTTCAGTCCGGGCTATCGAACGCGCACCGCCTTTACCATCCAGCACCAGGGCATGCACCAGCCCCCACTGCGCGTTGTCTTCCTCGAACATCCTCACCCCTTTGCCTGGCTCAACGTTTATTCAGGCATCTTCAGCGGACTTGGCGAGATGATCACGCCGTTGTTGTCCGCATAGATGTACTCGCCTGGACGGAACGTCACACCGGCAAAGGTCACCACCACGTTGAGGTCGCCGAGCCCGCGCCGGTCGGATTTCCTCGGGTGGCTGGCGAGGGCCTGAACGCCCAGGTCGGTCTGCGCGATGATATCGACGTCGCGGATGCAACCGTAGATCACCAGCCCTTCCCAACCGTTGTTCGCGGCTTTCTCGGCCAGCATGTCACCCAGCAACGCATGACGCAGGGAGCCGCCACCATCGACCACCAGCACCTTGCCATCGCCCTTGAGCTCGACCTGCTCCTTGACGCGCGAGTTGTCTTCGAAGCACTTGATGGTCACGATTTCGCCACCGAAGGAATCGCGGCCGCCGAAATTGCTGAACATCGGCTCCAGCACTTGCACCAGTTCAGGATAGGCGTCGCACAGGTCAGGCGTGATGTAATGGTTCATCGAGAAACTCCTGTAAAGAGGAAGACAATCGAGGATGTCGCAAAGTGACCGGAAAAGCTCAATGCGTCATATCTTAGCCGCAAGCCGATCAGAGCGAAATGCCCTTGATAGAGCATCGGGCTCAGACTGCCGCGGCCAAATCCGGCTTGTCTCCCGACAACGGCGTGTGCTGATCGGCCAACCAGCGCGCCACCAACGGCCAGACCTCAGTCTGCGCCGCTTTGCTGACGAGCATTTCCACGTGGCCGAAGTTGTCGCCAAAGCCCTGTTCGCGACCGAGGTTGATGAACTGCTTGTGCTCGGAGCCCACCTGGTCAAACAACTTGCGACAGGCCCACGCGGGATCCTGATGGTCACCCGCCGCACTCACCGCCAACACGGGCAAGCGGACATCGGCCAATCCGGCCCACCAGTCCTTGTCGGCATCGCCAAAACGTCCGAACAGACCGTACCAGCGCATGCTTTCCAGGGCCAGGCCAATCGGCTCGTCCTCCGGGCCGCGCTTGAGCCGTGACCCGGACAGCTGGGCGAAACGCTTGAGAATGAAGCGCCCGCTCCACTCAACCGGCGGGATCTTCAACGGCCAGTAGGTGCGACTGACTTGTGTGCCGAAGAACGCCGCAGAGGCCACCACCGGTTCACCGATGTACTCGCCACCCAGCGCCGCCGCCAGGGTTATCCCGCCCAGCGAGTGGCCGATCCAGTGCGGGACCTGGCCACTCTGCTCACGCACGAACGCGCCGATGGCTGGCAGATCGTAACGAGCGTAATCGGCGACGCGGTTTTTGCGGTAGTTCTGGTTGCGCTGGGACAGGCCATGGCCGCGCATTTCCGGAATCCATACATCGAATCCCAGGCGTGTCAGGTAAGCCCCGAGTCCCAGCCCCTTGGGAGAAAACCAGAACCGTCGATTGGAAAAACTGCCGTGCAACAGAATCACCGGCACGCCCCCGTGCGCGGGCTCATCCGCCATGCCCAATCGGGTCACGGCCAACTCCACAGTACCATCGGGACTGTTGCCGGGTTTCAAACGATAAACGTCTTCGCTCAGATCGCCGCGCCGCTCGGCGCTGATCAGGGCGACAGGAAATAGGTTGCTGCTGCTTTGCATAATGCTCTTGCACAAAAAAGGGCGGCATCCAGAGGAGCCCGCCCTACTTGAATCTTAAAGCCCCGGCCACTCGACCGAGGCTTCATTCACGAATCAGGCCGAAGCCTGACCTTCCGCCAGGAAGAACCAGGTTTCCAGTACGGAATCGGGGTTCAACGAAACGCTTTCGATACCCTGTTCCATCAGCCATTTGGCCAGATCAGGGTGGTCCGAGGGGCCCTGACCGCAAATGCCGATGTACTTGCCGGCCTTGTTGCACGCGGCAATGGCGTTCGCCAGCAGCTTCTTGACCGCCGGATTACGCTCGTCGAACAGGTGAGCGATGATCCCGGAGTCACGGTCCAGGCCCAGCGTCAACTGAGTCAGGTCGTTGGAGCCGATGGAGAAGCCGTCGAAGAATTCGAGGAACTCTTCGGCGAGGATCGCGTTGGATGGCAGTTCGCACATCATGATGATGCGCAGACCGTTCTCGCCGCGGGCCAGGCCGTTTTCTGCCAGCAGGTCGATGACCTGGCTCGCTTCGCCCAGGGTACGGACGAACGGCACCATGATTTCAACGTTGGTCAGGCCCATCTCGTTGCGCACACGCTTGAGGGCGCGGCATTCGAGCTCGAAGCAGTCGCGGAACGATTCGCTGATGTAACGCGAAGCACCACGGAAGCCCAGCATCGGGTTTTCTTCTTCCGGCTCGTAGAGCTTGCCGCCGATCAGGTTGGCGTATTCGTTGGACTTGAAGTCCGACAGACGCACGATGACCTTTTTCGGGGTGAACGCAGCGGCCAGGGTGCTGATGCCTTCAACCAGTTTGTCGACGTAGAAGCCGACCGGATCGTCGTAACCGGCGATGCGCTTGTCGACGCTGTCCTTGATGTCCTGCGGCAGGCCGTCGTAGTTCAACAGCGCTTTGGGGTGCACACCGATCATGCGGTTGATGATGAACTCAAGGCGGGCCAGGCCCACACCGGCGTTCGGCAGTTGCGCGAAGTCGAAGGCGCGGTCCGGGTTGCCGACGTTCATCATGATCTTGAATGGCAGATCAGGCATGGCATCGACGGAGTTTTTCTTGATATCGAAGCCCAGTTCGCCTTCGAAGATGTAGCCGGTGTCGCCTTCAGCGCAGGAAACGGTGACGCCCTGGCCGTCTTTCAACAGCTGGGTGGCGTTGCCGCAACCGACCACGGCCGGGATGCCCAGCTCGCGAGCGATGATCGCCGCGTGGCAGGTACGGCCGCCACGGTTGGTGACGATGGCGCTGGCGCGCTTCATGACCGGTTCCCAGTCCGGGTCGGTCATGTCGGAAACGAGAACGTCGCCCGGCTGGACTTTGTCCATCTCGGACACGTCCTTGATGATGCGAACCTTGCCGGCGCCGATGCGCTGGCCGATGGCGCGACCTTCAACCAGCACGGTGCCGGTTTCTTTCAACAGGTAACGTTCCATGACGTTGGCCTGGGTGCGGCTCTTCACGGTTTCAGGACGGGCCTGAACGATGTAGAGCTTGCCGTCGTCACCGTCTTTGGCCCATTCGATGTCCATCGGGCACTTGTAGTGCTTCTCGATGATCATCGCTTGTTTGGCCAGCTCGCTGACTTCGGCGTCGCTGAGGCAGAAACGTGCGCGATCGGCCTTGTCGACGTCGATGGTCTTGACCGACTTGCCGGCCGTGGCGACTTCGCCGTAGATCATCTTGATCGCTTTGCTGCCCAGGTTACGGCGCAGGATCGCCGGACGACCGGCCTCGAGGGTTTGTTTGTGGACGTAGAATTCGTCCGGGTTCACCGCGCCTTGTACGACGGTTTCACCCAGGCCGTAGGCGCCGGTGATGAACACCACGTCACGGAAGCCCGATTCAGTATCGAGGGTGAACATCACGCCGGCGGTGCCGGTTTCGGAGCGGACCATGCGCTGCACGCCAGCCGACAGAGCCACCAGCTTGTGATCGAAGCCCTGGTGCACGCGGTAGGAAATGGCACGGTCGTTGAACAGCGAAGCGAACACCTCTTTGGCGGCGCGAATGACGTTTTCGACACCACGGATGTTCAGGAAAGTTTCCTGCTGACCGGCGAAGGAAGCGTCCGGCAGGTCTTCGGCAGTAGCGGAAGAGCGCACGGCCACGGCCATGTCAGGGTTGCCGGCCGACAGCGTGGCGAATGCGGTGCGGATCTCGGCGTTGAGCTTCTCGGGGAATTCGGCTTCCATGATCCATTGACGGATCTGGGCGCCGGTCTTGGCCAGGGCGTTGACATCATCGACGTCCAGGGCGTCGAGGGCGGCGTGGATCTGATCGTTCAGGCCGCTCAGTTCCAGAAAATCACGATAAGCCTGAGCTGTCGTGGCGAAGCCACCGGGCACCGATACACCGGCACCTGCAAGGTTACTGATCATCTCGCCCAGGGATGCGTTCTTGCCCCCTACGTGCTCCACATCATGGACGCCGAGCTTATCGAGGGAAACTACGTACTCTACCAAGGTGATCTCTCCACTAACTGTGTTGGAAAAGCTCAGAAGCCGGCGCTCCGAGGGAGCATTTGCCAGCTGTATGGCCTGGACCTGGAAAATAAGTGAGAATGCGGGCCAAGGGCGGCCGGCAAATCGCGCCTATCATATCCAAGATTCGTTACTAGCTTAAGGCCCAAGGTGCAAATGAAACGATCTGCTTTCTTTATCTCCGATGGCACCGGCATCACAGCCGAAACCCTGGGTCAAAGCCTCCTGGCGCAGTTCGAAAACATTACCTTCAGCAAATTCACGCGGCCGTACATCGACAACGTGGATAAAGCGCGGGCCATGGTACAACAAATCAACAAAGCCGCCGAAACCGACGGCTTCCGGCCGATTATCTTCGACACCATCGTCAATCAGGACATTCGTGAGATCCTCGCGACGTCCAATGGTTTCATGATCGACATTTTCTCGACCTTCCTGGCACCGCTTGAACAGGAACTGACCGAGCATTCTTCCTATACCGTCGGCAAGTCGCACTCGATCGGCGGCAACTCCAATTACATGGAGCGCATCGAGGCGGTGAACTTCGCCCTCGACAACGACGACGGCGCGCGCACGCATTATTACGACAAGGCCGACCTGATCCTAGTGGGGGTGTCGCGTTGTGGTAAGACACCGACGTGCCTGTACATGGCCATGCAATTCGGCATCCGCGCGGCCAACTACCCGCTGACCGAAGACGACATGGAACGCCTGACCCTGCCAAACGCCCTGCGCGCCCACCAGCACAAACTGTTCGGCCTGACCATCGACCCGGACCGCCTCACCGCGATCCGCAACGAGCGCAAGCCCAACAGCCGCTATTCGAGCTACGCGCAGTGCGAGTTCGAAGTGCGCGAGGTGGAGAATCTGTTCCGTCGCGAGAACATTGCACACATCAATTCCACGCATTTTTCCGTTGAAGAGATTTCGGCGAAGATTCTGGTGGAGAAAGGCGTGGAGCGGCGGTTCAAGTAATTCTCTGTTGCCTGTTCTGGCCTCATCGCTAGCAGGCTGGCTCCCACAGTTGATCTGCGGTGAACACAAATCAACTGTGGGAGCAGCCTGCTAGCGATTGAACGATAACGCGGTCCTCTAGATAACAAACAAATCCACAAACCGGTTCACCGGCGTCGCCTCAAGCCGCTCCTGATCCCTGCACAACGCAAAAATCTCCTCGCTACGCTGACCCGTGAATCGTGTCAGCAGGTTCGCCCTGAACTTGTCTTCCAGCAGCGGAATACCTTCCGCACGGCGCCGACGATGGCCGATCGGGTATTCAACCACCACCTTCCCGGTGCCGGACCCGTCCTTGAAAAACACCTGTATCGCATTGGCGATCGAGCGTTTGTCCGCCTCCAGGTATTCGCGGGTGTATTGCGGGTCTTCGACGATGACCATTTTTTCGCGCAGCACATCGATGATCGGATGCGCCGCATGAAAGTCATCTTCGTACTGCTCGGCCACCAGATTGCCGAAGGCCAGCGGCACGGCGGTCATGTACTGGATGCAGTGGTCGCGGTCCGCCGCATTGGCCAGCGGGCCGACCTTGGAAATAATGCGGATCGCCGACTCGTGGGTGGTGATGACGATTCTGTCGATCTCGTGCAGGCGATTCCTGACTTGTGGATGCAACGTCACAGCCGCTTCGCAAGCGGTTTGCGCGTGAAATTCGGCCGGGAAGCTGATTTTGAACAGCACGTTTTCCATCACGTAGCTGCCATAGGAGCGGGTGAAACGGAAGGCACGCCTGTCTTCGGGCTTGAGCGCCAGGTCGTTGTTGGTGTGGCTGAACGACACGTCGTAGAAGCCCCACTGCCTGGCGGTCAGCACCCCGGGAATGCCCATCTCGCCACGCATCGCGATGTCCGCCAGACGCACACCTCGACTGGTCGCATCGCCCGCCGCCCAGGATTTGCGTGAACCGGCATTCGGCGCATGCCGATAGGTGCGCAACGCTTGCCCGTCGGCAAAGGCATGGGACAGCGCGGACAGCAACTGCTCGCGATTGGCGCCCATCAGTTTGGCAGTAACGGCGGTCGAAGCGACTTTCACCAGGATGACGTGATCAAGGCCTACACGGTTGAAGGAGTTTTCCAGCGCGATCACGCCCTGAATCTCATGGGCCATGATCATGGCTTCAAGGACGGCGCGAACGGTCAGCGGCGCGTCGCCATTGGCCAGGCGCTTTTGCGACAGGTGATCGGCCACCGCGAGAATGCCGCCGAGGTTATCGGACGGATGGCCCCATTCAGCGGCGAGCCAGGTGTCGTTGTAGTCGAGCCAGCGCACGATGCAGCCGATGTCCCACGCCGCTTTGACCGGGTCGAGACGATAGCTGGTACCGGGTACGCGGGCGCCGAACGGGACGACGGTGCCTTCGACGATCGGCCCGAGGTGTTTGGTGCATTCGGGGAAACGCAGCGCCAGCAAGCCGCAGCCGAGGGTGTCGATCAGGCAGTTGCGGGCAGTGTCCAGAGCTTCCCTGGACTCGATCTTGAAGTTGAGGACGTAATCGGCAATGTCCTGCAGGACCGTGTCGTAGTCGGGGCGGTTGTTTTGGTCGACGTTGGTGCTCATGTTCGATTCACTCGTGAAGTGGTTCGTTGATGGGACCTCGGTTCAGGGCAATCTCAGTTAATGAAAAATTCTTATGATTGAAATGCAGTCCACTGTGGGAGCGAGCCTGCTCGCGATTGCGGTGTATCCGTCGACATGAATGCTGGATGTCAGTCCGCCATCGCGAGCAGGCTCGCCCCCACAGGGTTTTGTGTTTATCTCTGGTTCCGTGTCGGGTTCAGAAAGAATCTCCCGGCACGCGAACAAACCCTTCCATCAACACCCGCGCACTGCGGCTCATGATGGCTTTGTTCACTGTCCATTCACCGTCCACCAGGCTGGCCTCGGCACCGACGCGCAAGGTGCCCGACGGATGGCCGAAACGCACGGCATTGCGCTCGATGCCGCCCGCTGCGAGGTTTACCAGCGTGCCGGAAATGGCGGCGGCAGTGCCGATAGCGACCGCCGCAGTGCCCATCATCGCGTGGTGCAACTTGCCCATGGACAATGCGCGCACCAATAGATCGACATCACCTGCCGCAATCGCTTTACCGCTGGACGCGACGTAATCCGCAGGCTTGGCCACAAAGGCAACCTTGGGCGTGTGCTGGCGCTTCGCGGCTTCATCCAGATTGGAAATCAGCCCCATGCGCAGCGCACCGTAAGCACGAATGGTCTCGAACATCGCCAGTGCTTTCGGATCACCGTTGATAGCGCCCTGCAACTCGGTGCCGGTGTAACCGATGTCTTCGGCATTGACGAAAATAGTCGGGATACCCGCATTGATCATGGTTGCCTTGAACGTCCCGACGCCGGGCACTTCGAGGTCGTCCACCAGATTCCCGGTAGGAAACATCGAACCGCCACCGCCCTCCTCTTCCGCCGCCGGGTCCATGAATTCGACCTGCACTTCGGCTGCCGGAAAGGTCACGCCGTCGAGTTCGAAATCACCGGTTTCCTGCACCTCACCATTGGTGATCGGTACGTGGGCGATGATGGTCTTGCCGATGTTGGCCTGCCACACGCGCACCACCGCCACACCGTTGTGCGGAATGCGGCTGGCGTCCACCAGGCCGTTGCTGATGGCGAACGAACCGACCGCCGCCGACAGGTTGCCGCAGTTGCCGCTCCAGTCCACGAATGGCTTGTCGATGGAGACCTGACCGAACAGGTAATCGACGTCGTGATCGGCCTTGAGGCTTTTCGACAGGATTACGGTTTTACTGGTGCTGGAAGTCGCGCCGCCCATGCCATCGATTTGCTTGTCGTACGGGTCGGGGCTGCCGATCACCCGCAGCAACAGGGCGTCGCGCGCCGGGCCGGGAATCTGTGCCGCTTCGGGCAGGTCTTTCAGGCTGAAAAATACGCCTTTGCTGGTGCCGCCGCGCATGTAGGTGGCGGCGATTTTGATCTGGGGTGCGTGAGCCATGGGTGCTCCTTCAAGACAGACACGGGACTTGAAGTCCCGCGTCCGCACAGCTTGATTTAGACGGCAACCGCCGATTCTTCGAGGAAGTCCTGCGCGAAGCGTTGCAGCACGCCGCCGGCCTCATAGATCGACACTTCTTCAGCAGTGTCGAGGCGGCAGGTCACCGGCACTTCGACGCGCTCACCGTTCTTGCGATTGATCACCAGCGTCAGCTCGGCGCGCGGTGTGCGTTCGCCGATCACGTCGTAGGTTTCGCTGCCGTCGATGGCGAGCGTGTGGCGGTTGGTGCCCGGCTTGAACTCCAGCGGCAACACGCCCATGCCCACCAGGTTGGTGCGGTGAATACGCTCGAACCCTTCGGCGGCAATCGCTTCCACACCCGCCAGACGCACGCCTTTGGCCGCCCAGTCGCGGGACGAACCCTGACCGTAATCGGCGCCGGCGATGATGATCAGCGGCTGCTTGCGTTCCATGTAGGTTTCGATGGCTTCCCACATGCGCATGACCTTGCCTTCCGGTTCCACGCGGGCCAGCGACCCCTGCTTGACCTTGCCGTTTTCCTGGACCATTTCGTTGAACAGTTTCGGGTTGGCGAAGGTGGCGCGTTGCGCGGTCAGGTGGTCACCGCGGTGCGTGGCGTAGGAGTTGAAATCCTCTTCCGGCAGGCCCATTTTCGCCAGGTATTCGCCGGCGGCGCTGTCGAGCATGATCGCGTTCGACGGCGACAGGTGATCGGTGGTGATGTTGTCCGGCAGCACCGCCAGCGGGCGCATGCCCTTGAGCGGGCGCGCACCGGCCAGCGCACCTTCCCAGTACGGCGGACGGCGGATGTAGGTGCTCATCTCGCGCCAGGCGTACAGCGGCGTGACCTTAGGACCGGTGTCTTCGTGGATGGCGAACATCGGGATGTAAACCTGACGGAACTGCTCAGGTTTGACCGAGGCTTTCACCACCGCGTCGATCTCTTCGTCGCTCGGCCAGATGTCCTTCAGGCGGATTTCCTTACCGTTTGCATCCAGGCCCAGCACATCTTTTTCGATGTCGAAACGGATGGTGCCGGCGATGGCGTAAGCCACCACCAAAGGCGGCGAAGCGAGGAATGCATTCTTGGCGTAAGGGTGAATCCGCCCGTCGAAGTTGCGGTTGCCCGAGAGCACGGCGGTGGCGTACAGGTCGCGGTCGATGATCTCTTGCTGGATCACCGGGTCCAGCGCGCCGGACATGCCGTTGCAGGTGGTGCAAGCAAAGGCCACGACGCCGAAACCGAGTTGTTCCAGTTCGTCCGTCAGGCCCGCTTCATCGAGGTACAACGCCACGGTTTTCGAACCCGGTGCCAGGGACGACTTGACCCACGGCTTGCGGGTCAACCCGAGCTTGTTGGCATTGCGCGCCAGCAGGCCGGCGGCAATCACGTTGCGCGGGTTGCTGGTGTTGGTGCAACTGGTGATGGCGGCGATGATCACCGCGCCGTCCGGCATCTGGCCAGGTACGTCGTCCCATTTCCCGGAGATGCCTTGCGCGGCGAGGTCAGACGTAGCAACGCGAGCGTGCGGGTTGCTCGGGCCGGCCATGTTGCGCACTACCGAGGACAGGTTGAAGGTCAGGCCGCGCTCGTATTGCGCACCCTTCAGGCTGTCGGCCCACAGGCCGGTGGTCTTGGCGTAGTTCTCGACCAACTGTACTTGCTCGTCTTCACGGCCGGTGAGTTTGAGGTAGTCGATGGTTTGCTGGTCGATGTAGAACATCGCCGCGGTGGCGCCGTATTCCGGAGCCATGTTGGAAATGGTTGCGCGGTCGCCGAGGGTCAGCGCGGAGGCGCCTTCGCCGAAGAACTCCAGCCACGCGCCGACGACTTTTTGCTTGCGCAGGAACTCGGTCAGCGCCAGCACCATGTCGGTGGCGGTGATGCCCGGTTGCAGTTTGCCGGTCAGTTCGACGCCGACGCTTTCCGGCAGACGCATCCACGATGCGCGGCCAAGCATCACGCTCTCGGCTTCCAGGCCACCGACGCCAATGGCGATCACACCCAGGGCATCGACGTGCGGGGTGTGACTGTCGGTGCCGACGCAGGTATCAGGGAACGCCACGCCATCGCGCACCTGGATCACCGGAGACATTTTCTCCAGGTTGATCTGGTGCATGATCCCGTTGCCGGGCGGAATCACGTCAACGTTCTTGAACGCTTTCTTGGTCCAGTTGATGAAGTGGAAACGGTCTTCGTTGCGACGGTCTTCGATGGCGCGGTTCTTCTCGAACGCGTCCGGATCGAAACCACCGCGCTCGACGGCCAGGGAGTGGTCGACGATCAATTGTGTCGGCACCACCGGGTTCACTTGCGCCGGGTCGCCACCTTGCAGGGCGATGGCGTCACGCAGGCCGGCGAGGTCGACCAGCGCGGTCTGGCCGAGAATGTCGTGGCACACCACGCGGGCCGGGAACCATGGGAAGTCGAGGTCGCGTTTGCGCTCGATGAATTGCTTCAGGGATTCGGTGAGCGTGGCCGGGTCGCAGCGACGCACCAGGTTTTCCGCCAGCACGCGGGAGGTGTACGGCAGGGTGTCGTAGGCGCCGGGCTGGATGGCTTCGACCGCCGCACGGACGTCGAAGTAATCCAAATGGCTGCCGGGCAGCGGTTTACGGAATTCAGTGTTCATCGTCAGGACTCGGTCACGGTAGTTTCAAAAGGTGGGGCCTGGCACAGCACCTGAAATGCACACAATCCACTGTGGGAGCGAGCCTGCTCGCGAAAGCGGTGTATCAGCCGACATCGATGTTGAATGTCAGTCCGTCTTCGCGAGCAGGCTCGCTCCCACAGGGATCTGCGTAGCGTTCAGATCCCGGTGCAGGCCTTCACCATTCAGCGTTGTTCGATTGGCACGAACTTGCGCTGTTCGACGCCGACATACTCGGCGCTCGGGCGGATGATGCGGTTGTTGGCTCGCTGTTCGAACACATGCGCCGCCCAGCCGGTCAGGCGCGAGCAAACGAAAATCGGCGTGAACAACTTGGTCGGAATACCCATGAAGTGGTACGTCGACGCATGGTAGAAGTCAGCGTTCGGGAACAGTCTCTTCTGTTCCCACATGGTTGCGTCGATGGCTTCGGACACTGGAAACAACACGGTGTCGCCCACTTCGTCAGCGAGTTTTTTCGACCAGCCCTTGATCACCTCGTTACGCGGATCGTTGTCCTTATAGATCGCGTGGCCGAAGCCCATGATCTTGTCCTTGCGCGCCAGCATGCCGAGGGTGCCCTCGACCGCCTCTTCCGGCGACGAGAAACGCTCGATCATTTCCATCGCCGCTTCGTTGGCGCCGCCGTGCAGCGGGCCGCGCAGGGAACCGATGGCCGCGGTGATGCAGGAGAACAGGTCGGACAGGGTCGATGCACACACCCGAGCGGTGAAGGTCGAAGCGTTGAACTCATGTTCCGCGTACAGGATCAGCGAAACGTTCATCACTTTGACGTGCAGGTCGCTTGGCTTCTTGCCGTGCAGCAGGTGCAGGAAGTGGCCGCCAATGGATTGTTCGTCGCTCACGCAGTTGATGCGTTTGCCGTCGTGGCTGAAGCGATACCAGTAACACATGATCGCCGGAAACGCGGCCAGCAGGCGGTCGGTTTTGTCGTGCTGCTCGGAGAAATCCATCTCCGGTTCGATATTGCCCAGGAACGAGCAACCGGTGCGCATCACGTCCATCGGGTGGGCATCCGCGGGGATGCGCTCCAGCACTTCCTTGAGCGCTTGCGGCAGGTCGCGCAACTTGCCCAGTTTGTTGATGTAGGCGTCCAGTTGCGCCTGGGTCGGCAGTTCGCCGTACAGCAGCAGGTAGGCCACTTCTTCGAACTGGGCGTCAGCCGCCAGTTCGCGAACGTCGTAGCCGCGGTAGGTCAGGCCTGCGCCCGACTGGCCCACGGTGGACAGTGCGGTTTGCCCGGCAACCTGGCCACGGAGCCCGGCGCCACTGAGTACTTTTGCTTCGGCCATTGCTGTCTCCAGTTTTCTTGAATTTGTTAGGGAATCGGCAAATTTGGGTGTTGCCAAAAAGATCGCAGCCTTCCGCAGCTCCTACATCGACCGCGTCCGGCAACATCCCCGTAGGAGCTGCCGAGTGAAACGAGCCTGCGATCTTTGGATCTTTACTTCTTCGCGGCAAACAACGCATCGAGCTTCTGCTCGAAGGTGTGGTAGTCGATGCGATCGTAAAGCTCCATGCGTGTCTGCATGGTGTCGATCACGTTCTGTTGCGTGCCGTCGCGGCGGATCGCGGTGTAGACATTTTCCGCGGCCTTGTTCATGGCGCGGAAGGCCGAGAGCGGGTACAGCACCAGCGACACATCCGCTCCTGCAAGTTGCTCGGTGGTGTACAGCGGCGTCGCGCCGAACTCGGTGATGTTGGCCAGGATCGGCGCTTTCACGCGGCTGGCGAACAGCTTGTACATCTCCAGTTCGGTGATCGCTTCCGGGAAGATCATGTCGGCGCCAGCCTCGATGCACGCCGCAGCGCGATCCAGCGCGGACTCCAGACCTTCCACCGCCAGGGCGTCGGTGCGGGCCATGATCACGAAGCTGTCATCGGTGCGCGCATCAACCGCCGCTTTGATGCGGTCGACCATTTCCTGCAGCGACACGATTTCTTTGTTAGGACGGTGACCGCAGCGCTTGGCGCCGACCTGGTCTTCGATATGAATCGCCGCCGCGCCGAACTTGATCATCGACTTGACGGTGCGCGCGACGTTGAACGCCGAGGAGCCGAAACCGGTGTCCACGTCCACCAGCAGCGGCAGGTCGCAGACGTCAGTGATGCGGCGCACGTCGGTCAGCACGTCGTCCAGGCCGGTGATGCCCAGGTCCGGCACGCCGAGTGAGCCGGCAGCCACCCCGCCACCCGACAGGTAAATCGCCTTGAAACCGGCGCGCTTGGCCAGCAGCGCATGGTTGGCGTTGATCGCGCCGACCACTTGCAGCGGATGTTCGCTGGCGACCGCATCGCGGAAACGCTGGCCTGGAGTGCTCTTGTTGGAACTCATGACTCACCTCGTTCAGTGGCTGTCTTAGTGGCGCCGTCCTGGTAATGACGGGCGATATTGCGTTTGGAAGCGCCGATGTGGCGGCGCATCAACAACTCGGCCAGTTCACCGTCACGGTCGGCGATGGCGTCGAGAATCCGGTGGTGCTCGGCAAAGGCCTGGCGCGGGCGATTGGGCGTGGTGGAAAACTGGATGCGGTACATGCGCACCAGTTGATAAAGCTCGCCGCAGAGCATCTGCGTCAGGGTGCGGTTGCCGCTGCCCTGGATGATTCGGTAGTGGAAGTCGAAATCGCCTTCCTGCTGGTAATAACCGACACCGGCCTGAAACGCCGCATCGCGCTCGTGGGTTTCAAGGACGTGGCGCAGTTCGTCGATTTCTTCGACGGTCATGCGTTCCGCCGCGAGACGGCAGGCCATGCCTTCGAGGGATTCGCGGATTTCGTAGAGTTCCAGCAGCTCGGCGTGACTCAGGGAAACCACTCGCGCCCCGACGTGCGGCACGCGAACCAGCAGGCGCTGGCCTTCCAGACGGTGGATCGCTTCGCGCAGCGGACCGCGACTGATGCCATAGGTGCGCGCCAGTTCCGGCTCGGAGATTTTGCTGCCCGGGGCGATCTCGCCCTTGACGATGGCCGCCTGAATGCGTCGAAAGACGTTCTCGGAAAGTGTTTCCGAATCGTCCTGAGCAATGATCGGGGGATCGAGTTGATCCAGCATATTGTCGACACCTTGAAAGCTGATGCGGCAAAAACTAGCGAATATAGGCCTGGCAGTCAAAGGATAAATGGATATTGTCGACAATCGTCTAATAACCGGCCGCACCATAACGAAGCAGCATCTCTGTTTATAGCCGCCTCCCGGCGCTGGCGCCATGAAACCACCGTGCTAGAATGCCGCCCGCATTTGTTTGTGACATCTGCACGGCCTGTCATAAATAGCTGATAGGCATACGAGGGAGCTTGCGCAGCGATGCCAGGGCCTTGAATCGAAACACGGACCGCTGCGCACCAGGATTTATGAGACTCAAGCCCTTCCCCACCTTCCTTTATATGCTCTGCCTGCCCGGTGTCGCCGCGGCGGGGGAAAAAACCGTGTACGGCCTCAACGAGTACGCCTCGCTGGACGGCATCAACCTGGAAGTCGCGGCCAAACTCGACACCGGGGCGAAAACCGCCTCCCTGAGCGCCCGCGACATCAAACGCTTCAAGCGCAACGGCGAATCCTGGGTGCGCTTCTATCTGGCGATCGACGCGGCGCACTCGCACCCGATCGAACGGCCACTGGCCCGCGTCAGCAAGATCAAGCGCCGCGCCGGCGACTACGATCCGGACGAAGGCAAGAAATACACCGCCCGTCCGGTGATCGAGCTGGATATCTGCATGGGTTCGGCTTTACGCAGCATCGAAGTGAACTTGACCGACCGAAGTGCCTTCCAATATCCGCTCCTGATCGGCTCCGAAGCGCTCAAGCGCTTTGATGCGCTGGTCGACCCCAGCCTTAAATACGCTGCTGGCAAACCCGCCTGCGCCACCGACGCTCATACCGCAGAGTAATTCCAATGCGCTCTCTTACCCTCCATCTGAAAATGCTGATCGCCATCCTGGTGGTGCTGGGCATTTCAGTTACGGCCTATCAGATTTTCGTGCTCGGCATTCCCGTGACCGAAGACGCCACCGACGACTTGTGGAACATCGACGCCAAGGTCGAGTTCGTCGCCAGTGCCAAGGACCCGGTCAAGATCCAGATGTTCGTGCCGCCTCTGAGCCGCGATTACGTCAGCCTGAATGAAAGCTTCATCTCCAATAATTACGGTGTGGCCGTGAATCGCGTCGACGGCAACCGCAAGGTCACCTGGTCGGCGCGCCGGGCCAAGGGCAACCAGACGCTTTATTACCGCCTGGTGCTGACCAAGCGCTACACCGGTGAAAAATCCAAGATCAAAGGCCCGACCTTCCGCGACAGCATCGCCGTCGAAGGCCCGGAAAAAATCGCCGCCGAAGCCCTGCTCGCGCCGATTCGCCAGCACTCGGCCGACGTCGAAACCTTCATTGGCGAGGCGATCAAGCGGGTCAACAACGTCAATGACGACAACGTGAAACTGTTGCTGGGTGGTGATCCGTCCAGTGGGCACAAGGCCAAAATCGTTGAACTGGTGCTGTCCATCGCCCACGTGCCGGTGGAAAAGGTCCACACCATCCGTCTGGTCGCCGACCAACCGCAAACACCTGAACTCTGGCTGCGCAGCTTCAACGGCACCGACTGGCTGTACTTCAACCCGGAAACCGGCGAGCAAGGCCTGCCGACCGACCGCCTGCTGTGGTGGACCGGCGATGAAAACCTGATCACTGTCGATGGCGGCAAGAAAGCCACCGTCACGTTCAGCATGAACAACAGCGAAATGAACGCCATTCGCCTGGCCAAGCTGACCGACGAAAACACCGACGCCAACTTCCTCGAATACTCGTTGTACGGCCTGCCGCTGCAAACCCAGCAGACCTTCATGATCATGGTGATGATCCCGATCGGCGTGCTGGTGATCCTGATCCTGCGCAACCTGATCGGCTTGCAGACCCTCGGCACCTTTACCCCGGTGCTGATCGCCCTCGCCTTCCGCGAAACCCAGCTCGGCTTCGGTATCGTGCTGTTTACCATCATCACCGCGCTGGGGCTCTCGCTGCGCTCGTACCTTGAGCACCTGAAACTGCAGATGTTGCCAAGGCTGTCGGTGGTGCTGACGTTTGTGGTGGTGCTGATCGCAGCGATCAGCCTGTTCAGCCATAAGCTCGGCCTGGAGCGCGGGTTGTCCGTGGCGCTGTTCCCGATGGTGATTCTGACCATGACCATCGAGCGCCTGTCGATTACCTGGGAAGAACGCGGTTCCGGGCATGCGATGAAAGTCGCGATCGGCACCTTGTTTGCCGCCACCCTGGCACACCTGATCATGAGCGTTCCAGAGCTGACCTACTTCGTGTTCACCTTCCCGGCGGTCCTGTTGATTCTGGTGGGCTTCATGCTGGCGATGGGACGCTATCGTGGTTATCGCCTGACTGAACTGGTGCGTTTCAAGGCGTTCCTGAAGAAGGCTGACGTCTGATGTTCGGCTTCTGGAAGACCTGGAAGGCCCTCGAAGCCCGGGGCATCATGGGGATCAACCGGCGCAACGCAGACTACGTGCTCAAGTACAACAAGCGCAGCCTGTACCCGATCGTCGATGACAAGATCATCACCAAGGAGCGGGCGATCGCCGCCGGCATTCATGTGCCGGAACTGTATGGCGTGATCTCCACCGAGAAAGAGATCGACAACCTCGACAAGATCATCGGCGGACGCAACGACTTCGTGATCAAACCGGCCCAGGGCGCGGGTGGCGACGGCATCATTGTGGTTGCCGACCGTTTCGAGGGGCGTTATCGCACAGTGTCCGGCAAGATCATCAGCCATGAGGAAATCGAGCACCATATCTCCAGCATCCTGACGGGCCTCTATTCGCTGGGCGGTCACCGGGATCGTGCGCTGATCGAATACCGCGTGACACCCGATCAGATTTTCAAAAGCATCAGTTATGAAGGCGTGCCGGATATCCGCATCATCGTGCTGATGGGCTACCCGGTGATGGCGATGTTGCGCCTGCCGACGCGCCAGTCCGGAGGCAAGGCCAACCTGCACCAGGGCGCCATCGGCGTCGGTGTCGACCTCGCCACCGGCCTGACCCTGCGCGGCACCTGGCTGAACAACATCATCACCAAACACCCGGACACCACCAACGCGGTGGACGGTGTGCAACTGCCCTACTGGGACGGTTTCATGAAACTCGCCGCCGGCTGTTACGAGCTGTGCGGGCTGGGTTACATCGGTGTCGACATGGTGCTGGACCAGGAAAAGGGACCGCTGATTCTTGAGCTGAATGCCCGGCCGGGGCTGAACATCCAGATTGCCAATGATTGCGGGCTGACGTTGCGCACCCATGCGGTCGAGGCGCGACTGGAAGAGCTGAAGGCTCGCGGGATCACCGAGACGGTGCAGGAGCGGGTCGAGTTTGTTCAGGAGATGTTCGGGCATATTCCGGCCGTCGAAGGCTGACCTTGTGGCGAGGGGATTTATCCCCGTCGGACTGCGAAGCGGCCCCAAAATCAGGCCTGCTGCGCAGTCCAACGGGGATAAATTCCCTCGCCACAGGCCTAGCGCCAGCCGCTGCCAATCGGTCACTTCGCGACATCCCCTCTAGGAGCAATTCCCCGAGGGGACTACAATCGCCACCCCGCCTCGATGGCTGATCTGCCCCGCCCATGCTGACCTGTTCCGTACACCCGCTGCCCTATCGCGCCAACCCCGCCGAGTACTTCGCGGCGATCCGTCATGCTCCTGGTGCCGTGCTGCTCGACAGTGGCCGGCCAACGGCCGATCGCGGGCGTTATGACCTGCTCAGCGCCTGGCCGCTCGAGCAACTGACGGTGTTGCCTGACGAAAGTGGCAGCGATTTCCTTCAGCGTCTGCGCACAAACCTGACACGACTCGGCGAAGCGGCAGTTCCGTTTGATCTGCCCTTCGCTGGCGGCTTGATGGGCTATCTGAGCTATGACTTCGGTCGGCATCTGGAACACCTGCCTAGTCAGGCGCGGGACGATCTTCAATTGCCCGATGCGCGTTTCGGACTCTACGACTGGGCGCTGATCAGCGACCACCAACGGATGACCAGTCAGTTGGTGTTCCACCCGTCACTGATCGACAGCGAACGTCAGCGTCTGATTACGCTGTTCACTCAACCTGCGGTCGCAGCGGTCGAGGCATTTCAACTGAAAGCGCCGATGCAGGCCGATCTGAGCGCTGATCAATATCGCCAGGCACTAGAGCGTATTCAGCAGTACATCCAGGCTGGCGATTGCTACCAGGTCAACTTCGCCCAGCGTTTTCGCGCCGAGTGCGAAGGCGATCCATGGGCCGCTTACTGCGCGTTGCGCGCGGCGTGCCCGACGCCCTTCTCCGGCTTCCAGAGCCTGCCCGCCGGTGGCGCGGTGCTGAGCCTGTCGCCTGAGCGCTTCGTCAAAGTCAGCGAACGCCACGTTGAAACGCGCCCGATCAAAGGCACCCGTCCCCGTGGCCTGACTGCCGCCGAAGATGCGGCGAACGCCGCCGAATTGTTGGCCAGCCCCAAGGACCGCGCGGAAAACCTGATGATCGTGGATCTGTTGCGCAACGATCTGGGCCGCACTTGCCGTATCGGCTCGGTGCGGGTGCCTGAGTTGTTCAGTCTGGAAAGCTATCCGAATGTGCATCACCTGGTGAGCAGCGTGACCGGTGAACTGGCGGATGACCGTGATGCCCTGGACCTGATCGCCGGCAGCTTCCCGGGCGGCTCGATTACCGGAGCGCCGAAGATTCGCGCGATGCAGATCATCGATGAGCTGGAGCCGACCCGACGCGGGTTGTATTGCGGTTCATTGCTGTATCTGGACGTGCGCGGCGAGATGGACAGCTCCATCGCGATTCGCAGCTTGCTGGTGAAGGACGGGCAGGTGTGTTGCTGGGGCGGCGGCGGGATCGTGGCGGATTCGGAGTGGCAGGCGGAGTATCAGGAATCGATCACCAAGGTGAAAGTACTGCTCGACACCCTGCAAAACCTTTAGCTTGTGGCGAGGGAGCTTGCTCCCGCTGGGGTGCGAAGCGCCCCCAAAACCAGACGCCGCACACCTTCAGTCAGAACGCATACGCCGGTTTTGCGGCTGGTCTTCAGCCGAGCGGGAGCAAGCTGCCACAGGGTTGCGACTACAAACTCAACGCCCGATTCGAAGCCTTGATGAACTCCTGCTTCAAATCCTCAAAGGTGTGCACCGCCGGGAATTGCGGAAACTCGCGAATCACGTTATCCGGCGCATGGAACAGAATCCCCGCATCCGCCTCGCCCAACATCGTGGTGTCGTTGTACGAATCCCCCGCTGCAATCACTCGGTAATAAAGGCTCTTGAACGCCAGAACCGACTGACGTTTCGGATCTTTCTGACGCAGCTGATAGCTCGTCACCCGCCCGGCGTCGTCGGTAATCAGACGATGACAGAGCAAGGTCGGGAAGCCCAACTGACGCATCAGCGGCTGGGAAAACTCATAGAACGTATCCGACAGGATCGTCACCTGAAAGCGCTCGCGCAGCCAGTTGACGAACTCGACAGCGCCGTCCAGCGGCTTGAGCGTGGCGATCACTTCCTGGATATCGGCGAGTTTCAGGCCATGCTCGTCGAGGATCCGCAGGCGCTGCTTCATCAGCACGTCGTAGTCGGGAATGTCCCGGGTGGTGGCCCTGAGGGATTCGATCCCGGTTTTTTCGGCGAACGCGATCCAGATTTCCGGGACCAGCACACCTTCCAGATCCAGACAGGCAATTTCCACAAGACACCCCATTTGTATTGATTATTGAGTCGAGCGAGCAAAAGGACTGCCGAACTCTAGCGACTCGGGCGGGCGGGCGCAACGCAGAGGGCGCGCCAGCCACCGCAGGATTTTGTTACCATCAGGCCCATATAGAGCGCCCAGCGCCACCGACCTGTAGGAAGCCGCCCTGATGAGCCCATCGTTCGATGTCGTGGAACTCGCCACGACCTATGCCAACAAATCCGCCCAGGACATCCTCAAACTCGCGTTTGCCGAGTTCGGCGATGACCTGTGGATATCTTTCAGCGGCGCCGAAGACGTGGTGCTGGTAGACATGGCCTGGAAGCTGAACAAGAACGTCAAAGTGTTCAGCCTCGATACCGGCCGTCTGCACCCCGAGACTTACCGCTTCATCGATCAAGTGCGCGAGCACTACAAGATCGACATCGAACTGGTGTCCCCGGACTACGCGAAACTTGAACCGTTCGTGAAGGAAAAAGGCCTGTTCAGCTTCTACAAGGACGGCCATGGGGAGTGCTGCGGCATCCGCAAGATCGAGCCGCTGCGCCGCAAATTGTCCGGCGTGACCGCCTGGGCCACCGGCCAGCGTCGGGACCAGAGCCCCGGCACCCGCAGCGCCGTCGCGGTGCTGGAAATCGACACTGCCTTCTCCACCCCGGAACGTACCCTGTACAAATTCAATCCGCTGGCGCAGATGACCAGCGAGGAGATCTGGGGTTACATCCGCATGCTTGAACTGCCTTACAACAGCCTGCATGAGCGCGGTTTCATCAGCATCGGCTGCGAGCCGTGCACCCGTCCGGTGCTGCCGAACCAGCACGAGCGTGAAGGTCGTTGGTGGTGGGAAGAGGCGACGCAGAAAGAATGCGGGTTGCACGCCGGTAACATTATCAGCAAGTCGAAGGTGTAATCCCCTACCCTGTGCAATCCCTTGTGGGAGCGAGCCTGCTCGCGATAACGGTGTAACAGTCGACAATAATGTTGAATGTCAGTCCGTAATCGCGAGCAGGCTCGCTCCCACAGGGTTAGTGTTCCGCCTACAAATGTGTACACACGAATGTCACCATAGGTGCCATTTATGTGTGCACTTTTTGTTTCTTCGACCCAAATTGTTACATCCGCCCTGCCTGAATTCCTTCCTAGGCCTCCCTAGCGAATCCCTCCGAAAAATAAATACCTGTTCATCCGGTCAATTTTTATCGCCTTGATTTCAACCACTTATTTCATATCGATAACAAAACGAAATTAGCAGCAAAAATGATAGACCTGTGGCTGGCATGGATCTGGCTTAAGTGCATACATGTTTTGTATACAATCAACTCAAAACATACACACACTCAAGATCCGCAAGCCTGAAGCGCCCTATCCCGTACAGGCTGCAGATGCCCCGTAACCAATGATGCTTGTCGCCCGCGACGAAGATTTGTCGAGCCAACGCTCATGCACAGTCATCGCGACGCCAAGCTCGGAGCCTGCCGGAATGCGTACTAGCCTCTCCAACAACAACATCGCGCTGGATCTGCCCTCCTTTCCACCCACCGCTCACGATCAGACCTTTCAAGAACCTGTGGTGCTCAGCCCGCGACTGCACAACAAAGACCTGGCGCCGACCAAAGCCGAAGGCCGGCGCTGGGGCCGATACAGCATTTTCGCGCTGTGGACCAACGACGTTCACAACATCGCCAACTACTCCTTCGCCATCGGCTTGTATGCGCTGGGCCTGGGCGGCTGGCAGATTCTGCTGTCGCTTGGGATCGGCGCAGCGTTGGTGTATTGCTTCATGAACTTGTCCGGCTACATGGGCCAGAAAACCGGGGTGCCGTTTCCGGTCATCAGCCGGATCAGTTTCGGTATCCACGGGGCGCAAATTCCTGCACTGATCCGCGCCGTGATCGCCATCGCCTGGTTCGGCATTCAGACATACCTCGCCTCGGTTGTGTTTCGCGTGCTGCTGACAGCGGTGCATCCGGGCTTCGCCGATTACGATCACGATTCGATCCTTGGCTTGTCGAGCCTGGGCTGGGTGTGTTTTGTCGCCATCTGGCTGGTGCAACTGGCGATCCTCGCCTACGGCATGGAAATGGTGCGGCGCTACGAAGCGTTTGCCGGGCCGGTCATTCTGCTGACCGTCGCGGCCCTCGCCGCCTGGATGTACTTTCAGGCCGACGCGACCATCGCCTGGTCGATCCGCGAGCCGCTAACCGGCGGCGAGATGTGGCGCAATATCTTCGCTGGCGGCGCGTTGTGGCTGGCGATCTACGGCACGCTGATTCTCAACTTCTGCGACTTCGCCCGTTCATCGCCGTGCCGCAAGACGATCAAGGTCGGAAATTTCTGGGGCCTGCCGGTGAATATTCTGGTGTTCGCCGGCATCACCGTCCTGCTGTGCGGTGCGCAATTTCAGATCAACGGCCGGATCATCGAAAGTCCGACGGAAATCATCGCGTCGATTCCCAACACCTTCTTTCTGGTGCTCGGGTGCCTGGCGTTCCTGATCGTCACCGTGGCGGTGAACATCATGGCCAACTTCGTCGCCCCGGCCTTCGTGCTCAGTAACCTGGCGCCGAAATACCTGACCTTCCGTCGCGCCGGGCTGATCAGCGCGACCATTGCGGTACTGATCCTGCCGTGGAACCTCTACAACAGCCCGTTGGTGATCGTGTATTTCCTGTCCGGTCTCGGCGCCCTGCTCGGCCCGTTGTATGGCGTGATCATGGTCGACTACTGGCTTGTACGAAAAGGTCAGGTCAACGTGCCGCAGTTGTACAGCGAGGATCCCGCCGGCGCTTATTACTACAGCCGTGGCGTCAATTTACGTGCGGTGGCGGCGTTCATTCCTGCAGCGCTGATCGCCATCATCCTGGCGCTGGTGCCGGGTTTCCACCTCGTATCACCCTTCTCCTGGCTGATCGGCGCCGTTATTGCCGGGATGCTCTACCTGCTTATCGCCAAGCGGCAGCCCCACTACGCCGACGTCAGCGGTGAAGCCATCGCGGTCGACAACGTCAGCCATTAACCCCATGACGGCCCGGCATCGTCGGGCCGCAGAACCACCCGCTATAAGGACTTCCCATGCGAATTCTCGTGGTCAACGTCAACACCACTGAATCCATCACCCAGGCCATTGCGCGTTCGGCGCAAGCCGTGGCCGCGCCAGGCACCGAAATCATCGGCCTGACGCCACATTTCGGCGCCGACTCCATCGAAGGCAATTTCGAAAGCTACCTGGCGGCCATCGCTGTAATGGACCGGGTGATGTCCTACGACCAGCCTTTCGATGCGGTGATCCAGGCCGGTTATGGCGAGCACGGTCGCGAAGGCTTGCAAGAATTGCTCAACGTGCCGGTAGTGGACATCACCGATGCGGCGGCGAGCACGGCGATGTTCCTCGGTCATGCCTATTCGGTCGTCACTACGCTGGACCGGACGGTGCCGCTGATCGAAGACCGCCTGAAACTGTCCGGGCTCTGGGACCGCTGTGCCTCGGTGCGAGCCAGTGGTCTGGCGGTGCTGGAGCTGGAAGCCGATCCGCAGCGGGCACTGGAAGCGATTGTTCGTCAGGCTGAGCGGGCGGTGGTTGAAGACAAGGCCGAGGTGATCTGCCTCGGCTGCGGCGGGATGGCCGGGCTGGATGAACAGATACGCCGGCGCACCGGGGTTCCGGTGGTGGATGGTGTGACGGCGGCGGTGACCATTGCCGAATCGCTGGTGCGGTTGGGGTTGTCGACGTCGAAAGTGCGGACGTATGCCGCGCCGCGGCCGAAGAACATCGTTGGGTGGCCGGGGCGGTTTGGCCGGTAGACCGCGTTATCGTTCATCGCGGGCAAGCCACGCTCCCACAGGGATCTATGCCGTTCACAAATCCCCTATTTGCCCGCGATGGCAGCATCGCTGTCCAAAGCCAGGCTCAAACCGCACTGAACCGCGCCCCCAATCCCTGCTCCGCAAACTGCTCAATAATGAAATCCACAAACGCCCGAGTCTTGCCCGGCAACAATTTGTGCTCAGCGTAATAGATAGAAATATTGCCATCGTCGACATACCAATCGGGCAACACCCGCAGCAACGTTCCGGCCTCCAGATACCCCGCGGCAAACGGCATGCTCACCAGCGCAATGCCCAACCCCTGAGCCGCGGTCGCACAGGCCGCTTCCGAATCGCTCATGGTCATCCGCGCCTTGAGTGTCAGGGGACTGTGTTGCCGAGTGCGACTGGTCAACTGCCAGGAACGCACGCGCCCCGTCTGCGGCGACCGAATGAGGATGCCATCGTGATGCTTGAGATCATCGGGCTCGACGATCGCCTCGCGCTCCGCCAGATAGTCGGCTGAAGCCACCAATACCCGATGGGCTGGCGTCAGCTTGCGCGCCACAACGCCTTGCGGCAGCTCGAATCCCCCACCGATCGCGGCATCGAATCCCTGAGCGATCAGGTCGACCTGTCGGTTATCGAAATGCCAATCCGGGTTGATTGCCGGAAACCGCCGCAGAAACTCGCCCAACAGGGGCACGACATACAAACGGCCGAACATCGTGCCCATGCTGACTTTCAGCGTACCGGCCGGGCGTCCTTCGGCGCTGGCGAGGTTTGCCACCGCATTCTGGATGGTGAGCAGACTGGAACTGACTTCGCCGAGAAACAACTGACCGGCCTCGGTCAACGTCAGGCTGCGGGTGCTGCGCTGAAACAGCCGCACGCCGAGGTGCGCCTCAAGTTTTGCCACACTCTTGCCCACCGCTGCGGGTGTCAGGCTCAGTCGCCGCGCGGCTTCGGCAAAGCTGCCGACTTCCGCACTGCGCACGAAGCATTCGATACTGCTGAAGGTTTCCATAGGCGCCACTATAAACTTCTGGTTTACACAGACTATCGCAATTACCGGCTACTCAGCGTGTAATCGGGAATCGATACTAGGCTCCATCAACCGAGACATCTCGCCTCGGGATTTTGGAGATCGACATGACTACTCAGAACCTCAGCGGCAAAGTGGCTTTGATTCAAGGCGGGTCCCGCGGCATCGGCGCTGCCATCGTCAAACGCCTGGCCGCTGAAGGCGCGACCGTTGCCTTCACCTACGTCAGCTCCACGGCCAAGGCCGAAGAACTGCAACACAGCATCACCGGCAGCGGCGGCAAAGCGCTGGCCATCAAGGCTGACAGTGCCGACGCCGAGGCCATTCGCAACGCCGTGAGCGCCACCGTCAAAGCCTTCGGACGCCTGGACATCCTGGTCAACAACGCTGGCGTGCTGGCCGTGGCCCCGCTGGAAGATTTCAAACTCGAAGACTTCGACCAGACGCTGGCGATCAACGTCCGCAGCGTGTTCATCGCCACCCAGGCTGCCGCAAAACACATGACCGAAGGCGGTCGCATCATCAACATAGGCAGCACCAACGCCGACCGCATGCCCTTCGCCGGTGGCGGCCCTTATGCCATGAGCAAATCGGCGCTGGTCGGCCTGACCAAGGGCCTGGCCCGCGACCTCGGCCCGCGTGGAATCACCATCAACAACGTGCAACCGGGCCCGGTCGATACAGATATGAACCCGGCCAGCGGCGACTTCGCCGAAAGCCTGATCCCGTTGATGGCGGTGGGTCGTTACGGTAAAGCGGAAGAGATCGCCAGCTTCGTCGCTTACCTTGTGGGGCCGGAAGCCGGTTACATCACCGGTGCCAGCCTGACTATCGACGGCGGTTTCGGTGCCTGATACGGATCAGTCAACACACAAACTGTGGGATCGAGCTTGCTCGCTCCCACAGTTGCCTGTGTCTTGCTGCCTGTCGCGTTAAGCCCACTCAAGCGCGGGCAAACCGCAAGCACCTGGCGTGAACGCTTTCAACGTACGAAGAATGCCATCCGCGTGTGCGTATTTTTCGTCAGCCATCGCCGCATCGGGAATCGCAATCGCCGTCATCCCCGCCGCTTTCGCCGCCGTGACACCGAACGGCGAATCCTCGAACACCAGGCAATCTTCAGGCGCAACGCCCAGGCGTCGTGCTGCCGTGAGGAAGATATCCGGCGCCGGTTTGGCTGCGCCAACCTCCGGGTCATCGGCCGTCACAATGAAGTCGAACAGCGCAAACCAGTCGCGGTGCAACGTGGTTTTCTGGCCGAACGACTGACGCGAAGAACTGGTGCCCACCGCAATCGGAATGTTGTTGGCCTTCAAATGCCGAACCAGCTCCTCTGCACCAGGCATCGCCAACGCTGTAGGAAAACGCTCGCGCATCAGCGGCTCGCGGATCACCAGGAACTCCTCGGCGGTGATCGGCAGCTCCAGCGCCTCGACCACATAACGCGCCAGATCGCCCGCGCCGCGGCCGATGATGTTCTGCTTGACGCTCCAGTCGAAGGTCCGGCCATAGCGCCCGGCAATGATCGACGTAACCTCGGTGTAAATGCCCTCGGTGTCCAGCAGCAAGCCGTCCATATCGAAAATCACGGCTTTGATCGGGCCGAACTCTTTCAGCGGTGCATTCATCGCATCTGATCCGTTTTTAATGACATCCCGACCGACTCCAGTACGGCTGAATCGCGGATTTGATTAAAGGGTTCAGCAGCATAACGAGCGCGGCCGACATAGAGCAACGTGCAATCTCCCGACGGTCCAGCACCGGTTCGGAAGTGCTGCCGATGATTTAGCGATTTGCCCTACACCAAACGCCTCCTTTCCCGACTTCTTTCCCCGTTGATCCCCCGCAAAGTCTCGCGATCAAAATTGATCCGCGCGAGGGACTGCGAATGTTCAACCCCGACAAGGTCCTGGCCTTGAACAACGCCATCGGATTGCTCGTGGTCGCCGCCATGAACCCGGGGCAACCGGACGTCGAAGCGTTGCTCGGGGATTTTCGCCTCTGCCTCAACGACTACGAGGCCTGGGCGGAAAACTTCTGGACCGGTTGGGCGCTGGACGTCGAGCAGGTGTTCAAGGTCGGCAACGACGTTCGCTTGAGTGCACCGAAGGACTCCACCGCGCCTGTCAGTTCGACACTCGCCACGTGCCCGGCCAGCGGCCCGTTGACCCTGGTGCACCTGTTTGAAGCTGCGCGTTTCGTGCCGATCGGCGATACGCCGGTGATGCTCGAACCCCTGCTGGCCGAGGACAACGGCTTACCGACGTTTGGCGAGCCGATTCACAAAGTCATTGGCCCCAGCGGCATTCTCGAAATCCCTGAATGCTGGCGTGGCCAGCGTTACCGCATCACGTTCTTTCCCGACGTATCCACCGAACACGTCAAAGCGCTTTACGCCTCTTATCAAAGCGTGATCGACGAACTTGAAGGTTGGTTGCGCAACGAATGGACAACCGAGTTTCAACCGCTGTGGGCGGGTTTTACCGAGGCAGGTTTCACTGAACGCTATGGCCTGCTGCAGCGGGCCGATTGGCGTGGCTTCGAGAAATCGCTGCACGGTTTGTGGGATGACGTGAAGCAGGTATTTGCCCTGATGGCAGACCTGCAAGCCAACAGCGAAAAACTCCTGGAGTACCTGAGCGAGGTTGAGCTCGAAACGCTGTTGAACGCATCGACCGAAGCCATCGCCAACGTCCTGCTGGTGTTAAGCGATGAGCCGTTGATGTTCATTCACCTCGCGGCCTTCACCAGTTGGTTGCGCCTGTTGCCACCGCAGTACGTCGCCGAGGTGGTGGCGGAAATTCGTACAGAGATACTGATCGGTTTCCTGCTGGTGCGCCTCACGGGGCCTGCCGGACTGCACGTCGGCATGAGCGCCAAAGTACTGGGCAAGATCAAGTCCGAACGAGCCCGACAATGGCTGGCGGCGGCAAGTTCGCGCCTGGCCGGGCTCACGGCAAGCGCTGACCTTACCCGTCACGCAGGTGCGCTTAAACCTTTGATGGTCAATGCCCGGGATGCGCCGCTCAAACCTGCGCCAGCGGTTCCAATGCGCATTACCGACCGTCAATCAGCGGTTGTGCAGGTCAACAATCCACTCGCCATTGCCCGCAACAAATCCCAAACCAGGACCCGCCTGACCCGGCAGGAACATCGCGATGATGCCTCCGCCCCGGCGAAAAACCCGAACGGCGACAGTGTCGATTCAGCGGACAACACCGCGACCAACGGCTGCCCGGTGTCGATGGTCACCGGCGAAGAACTGCTGACGCTGATCGATGGCTCGCTGGATGGTCTGTTGCCGTTCGAGTTCACCCGCGTTTATCGCACCAGTGCCGTCGAAATCGACGGCGGGCTCGGATTTGGCTGGAGTCACTCCCTGGCGCACCGGTTGGAAATCGATGGCGACAACGTCAGTTGGATCGACCACGAAAACCGCTGCATCACTTTCCCGCTGCCGAACAGCGAACGACCGGCCATCCACAACAGCCTGTCGCGGGCGGCCATTTATCTGGGGGGTGAGCCGGAAGAACTGGTCCTCGCACTGGCCGGCGAAGCAACGCGCTTTTACCACTTCCGGACAGGACGACTGACGGCGATCAGCGACGCTTATGGCAACCGGCTGACGGTGCAGCGCGACAGATCCGACAGAATCACGCGCCTCGACAGCGGCGCAGGGCGTTCACTGCGATTGCGCTATGAGCGCCGACACCTCGTCGCCGTCGAGTATCAGAGCTTTCACCCAGCTGCCACGCTGGAAGACGCCTGGCGTACCGAGCAGACACTGGTTGCCTATCGCTACGACGCCTGTCATCGCTTGATCGAAGCCACCAATGCCCTCGGTGAAAGCGAACGCTACGACTACGACGGCCAGCAGGTCATTTTGCAGCGGCAACTGGCCGGTGGCGCGAGTTTCTTCTGGGAGTGGGAAGGGTCCGGCAAGGCTGTGCGATGCGTCCGACACTGGGCGTCGTTTTCGCAAATGGACACGCGGTATGTCTGGGATGACGCGGGCAGTGTCACGGTCCGCAACAGTGATGGCAGTGAAGAGGTTTATCAACACGACGACCGCGCACGCCTGGTACGCCGGGTCGGGCTGGAAGGTGGCGAAGCGCTAAAGGCCTATGACGATAAGGGCCGTCTGGTTGCCGAGCAGGATCCGCAGGGCGCGGTCACTGAGTACCGTTACGACGATGTCGGACGGCTGATTGCGCTGATTCCATCGGAGGACGAGCCCACGTCCTACGAGTACCGCAACGGTTTCCTGCACGCGCGGTATCGCGGCAAAGCGGTGTGGAAGTACCAGCGCAACCCTCAGGGTGACATCACCGAGGCGACCGATCCTGACGGTGAGACGACCCACTATCACTACGACGAAAAAGGTCAGTTGCTGTCGATCCGTTACCCGGACAACAGCCGTCATCTCTTCGTCTGGAATACCTTGGGGCAACGGGTCGAAGAAACCTTGCCGGGCGGTGGTCAGCGGCGGTTTTCCTACGATGCGTTGGGCCGGCAGACGACTCGTCAGGACGAACATGGTGCGGTCACCCGCTATCAATGGGACGCCGTGGGCAGGCTGGTTCTTACGACGCTTCCCACGGGCACCGTCCGCGCCTTCAGCTACAACGCCTACGGCAAGATAACCGCCGAGCGCGACGAACTGGGCCGCGTCACGCGTTACGAATACGCCGACGATTTGCACCTGGTCAGCCGCCGGATCAATCCCGACGGAACTCAGCTGCGTTATCGCTACGACAACGCACAGCTGTTACTCACCGAGATCGAAAACGAGTCAGGCGAAAAATATCGGCTGGACTACACGCCCAATGGCTTGATCCGACAGGAAACCGGATTCGACGGCCGTCGCACCGCGTATGCCTACGACCTCAACGGTCATCTGCTGGAGAAAACCGAGGCTGGCGACGATGGCTCGCAACTCGTCACCGCTTATGCACGAGACTCGGCCGGCCGCTTGCTGGTCAAGACCCTGCCCGACGGCATCAAGATTCGATATTGCTACGACAGCCTGGGACGGCTGGTCAGCGTTGACGACGGTCACGATCACCCGTTGGAATTCGAGTACGACCAACAGGATCGGCTGATCACCGAACACCAGGGCTGGGGCACCCTGCGTTATGGCTACGACGCCTGCGGCCAGCTCAAACGGATGCGTCTGCCGGACGGCAGCAAACTCGATTATCGCCACGCCAAGGGCGGCGCGCTGACCGCCATCGATCTCAACGGCACGCGGCTCACCACCCACCAATCCACCTTCGGTCGCGAACAGCAGCGCCAGCAAGGCCTACTGCTAAGCGAATTCTCCTACGACGATCAAGGCCGTCTGAAGGCGCATGCCGTCAGCCAACACCAGCAACCGCTGTACCGCCGCGATTATGCCTACAGCCTCAACGGCAATCTCGACAGCCTCGCCGACAGCCGCCACGGCCAGCGCAGTTACCACTACGATCCTCTCAACCGACTGACCCGCGTCCGCCACTCTCGCGACCAGCCACCGGAAAGCTTCGCCCACGACCCGGCCGGCAACCTGCTGATGCAGGACCGCCCCGGCCCGACCACCGTCAACGGCAATCGCCTGCTGAGGCAGGGCGACCGGCGCTATGACTACGACGCCTTCGGCAACCTGATCCGCGAACGCCGCGGCACCGGGCAAAAACTGGTCACCGAATACCGCTACGACTGCCAGCACCGGCTGATCGGCGTCACCACCCCGGATGGCCGCTGCGCCAGCTACCGCTACGACGCCTTCGGCCGCCGCATCGGCAAAACCGTCGACGGCAAAACCACAGAATTCTTCTGGCAAGGCGACCACCTCGTCGCCGAAAGCAGCCGCGAGCACTACCGCAGTTACGTTTACGAACCGGGCACTTTCCGTCCGTTGGCCATGCTTGATGGCAAGGGACCGCTAAAGGCATGCCCGTTCTATTACCAACTCGACCACCTCGGTACACCGCAGGAACTGACGGATTACAGCGGCGAAATCGTCTGGGCAGCCCAATACAACGCCTATGGCCGCCTCACCCGCCTTAACCGCGACACCCACCAGATCCTCGACCAGCCCTTGCGGTTTCAGGGGCAGTACTTTGATGCCGAGAGCGGCCTGCACTACAACCGCCATCGGTATTACCAACCGGATGTTGGACGGTACCTGACGCCGGATCCGAGCAAGCTGGCCGGGGGATTGAATCAGTACCAGTACACGCGGAGTCCGACGGGGTGGGTTGATCCGTTGGGGTTGAGTGAGTGTCCGGGAGGGGACGGGTGTAAGCGGACTTCATCTGGTGACAAGGACCTGGTGGACAGGGTTACGGTTGATCAGGGGGAGCCCAAAACTCCAAATATCAAAAAGGATAACTATTATTTGTACCGAGGTGACGAGCGAGAACCGTGGGAAATTTTTGAGGGGGGATTTGAGCCATGGGGAGACAGCGAAGACCTGTACCTGCACGCAGTAGATAACAAAAACCCTCCAAGCTACTTTGTTAGTACTTCGACAGAGGAAAAACAAGCGAAAAAATTTGCCACGGGCCACTGGATTGCCGACGGTTATGTTTATGTACTAAAAAATATAAGTGGGCTCGATGTAAACAAAGAACTTGGATTAATGTCCCCTCATCGACGCGAAGTAGAAATAGCTGTCCCGGGAGGCATAAAAAACGATGACATCGTCGGTGCTACGCCCGTTTATGAGGATGGTAGCTATAAAGGCTATTCAATACCCAACCCTTTCAGGAAATGACCATGAAAGACCTAGAAATATCAATAGACAATAACGGAACCATTGAAACAGCCACAATTCAATGCAACAGGAGAAAGCTTGAACTAACTTTTATAATGAAAAATGGCCTAACCAAAACTTACAGCGACTATGACATGTATGCGTGCTTCGGTTTATTAAGAGCTGACCACCCTGAAATAAAATTTCTATGCAAAGGCGCCAAACTGAATGTTCATCCCTCTCGCATGTCTTCGCAAATGTCCACCGGACTTGTTGCATACGAACTGAAACTAGGGATCCCTAGTGAGGAAGAGGACCTGGTAAGAATTTTTGATTACGAAGACGAAAACCTCACCAATAATATCGAAGAGCAAAGAACTTTTTACAAACGTTGGCTGGAGTCACTTGGAATTTCATTGACCATACGCGGCCAGGAATCTAAAGGCAATTCTGAAACGCCATAAAAACCCGCCACCCTGGAAACATTTATTACTTAAACTCCACAGCCGCCACATTACAACGAGAACGCAGATGCTCAGACATAAAATAAAACTTAAAACAGGCACAAAAATTGAAAATGCAATAATTGAAGCGCATCTAGACTCTTTAACCTTTATAAGAGAAAACGGATTCAGAAAAACATACAGCGACCACGACCAATTTTTTTGCCTCGCACAAATCCGCAAGGAATTTCCTGAAATAAAGTTTCTTTGCAAAGGATCAAAACTTAATGTATTCCCATCGCGAATGTGCTCTCAGATGAGCAATGGGTCAGTAGCCTATGAGATGACTTTGGGGCAATCAGCATCATTCGAAGATATTGTCCGCACCTTCGATTATGAAGACGAAAACATCGTCAAGGATATTTCCGAACAAATAGCTTTCTTTGATTTATGGAGGAATGATTTTATTGGAAAACAAAAAAAGTCAGCCGAGCTTAAAGACGACGCGGTGAAAGACCACAAAATATAATCTAACTCGGTTCGTGAGCTCCATCTCCCCCTGCAACATCCGGATCATCAGGCAACGCTTCAACATCAGTATCAGTTCGCTTTACATCACTATCAGGCACCTGCTCCACCCCCGCCTCGTCATCATCCGGCGGCCGCTGATCGCGACTCAGCGAGTCGGTCGGCGAAGGCAGTGGGTACTCCGGGGTATCGTCATCGGTGTCTTTCGGGCCAGCGTTCATAAGTCACCTCTCAAGGGGCCTGAAAAACAGGTCCTGACATTTTGATGACAGCGTGACGAACGCAGTTCGATCAGGGGGACGATCGGTCGCCCCGATCGCAGCGGCTAATCATTGCTCGTCTTCGTCGTCATCCTCGTCTTCAAACTCTGTCTGGCCCATGTCACCCGCCTCATCGGCATCGTTGAGCGGCACCGTTGCATCATCCATCAGCGACCCCGGATCTTCATTACCCGGATCATTGATAAACGGTAGTCCGCTCGGACCTTTTTCTTCCTTGCCTTCGGTTTCAGGCGTCATGGCATACCTCTCGATATTCAGGTGTGTATGAAGTTCGAGGCAGACTGGGAGCAAACGTTCCGGAGTCCTTCTCGCGCAAACGAAAAAACCCGGCGCCAGGCCGGGTTTCTACTGTCATTCGCGATCGGGTCAGCGATGTTTATTCCTGTGTTTATTCTTGTGTTTGTTTTTGTGCCCGTTTCCGGAATGGGAACTGCCACTGTCGGTGCCCAGGTTATTGCCCACCGCGCCACCCGCTGCACCGCCCAGGCCTGCGCCGATAGTGGAACCGGTCGAGCCACCGAGGCTGTTACCAATCACCGAGCCACCCGCCGAGCCCAAACCACCACCAACGGCCGCTGCGGTGCGACTGCCTTTAGGTGCGCCAACCGCACTGCCCGCCGCGCCACCCACACCTGCGCCAATCGCTGCACCTGTGCTGCCGCCCATTTGCTGGCCGACCACGTTACCCAGTGCACCGCCAATACCACCGCCAACAGCCGCGGTGCCATCACCGGCAGCCATCGCACCTTGAGCGACCAAAAGTCCCAGAACCAACGTGGACAATGTCAAACGCATGATATGAACCTCTAATTCCGCATCGGGGGAAAAGAACGCGCTGCGGATCGGCGGAGTCTACCACCTGCCCCACTGAATCCGGTCAGCGATGACGTTTGGACCGCCAAAGATGCGCTAGCTGCGAAGAAGAAACAGCCAGATACAAAAAGCCCGGCATCAAAGCCGGGCTTTTGAACTGATCACTCAGGATCAGTGACGCTTGTGACCCTTGGCCAGATTGCTGCCAACGCCACCGCCCAACGCACCGCCCAAACCAGCACCGATGGTGGAACCGGTCTTGCCGCCCAGGCTGTTGCCGATCACCGAACCACCAGCTGCACCCACACCGCCGCCGATCGCCGCCTTGGTACGGCTGCCTTTGCGTGCTGCCACGGCACTGCCGGCTGCGCCCGCAACACCGGCACCAATCGCTGCGCCGGTGCTGCCGCCCATGCTTTGACCGACGACATTACCCAGCGCGCCACCCAGACCGCCACCCAGCGCGGCCGTGCCGTCGCCAGCAGCCATTGCACCTTGAGCAACCAAAAGCCCCAGAACCAGGGCGGGCAGTGTTAAACGCATGACAAGAACCTCAAAAATAGGGGGAAATCAAAAAGGGTCGAGATTGAATGCTTTAGCGGCGAGAAAGTCCAGACGCACGAACCCGACCTCGCCATTGGCGACGGTTGGACAACGTTTATGGAAAAGGTTTTATGACAGGCAAAAAAAAGCCCGCTGGGGAGACGGGCCAGGTGTTGCTTTCTAACGGATGAGTTGAGATTACGTAGGACCTTGTGAAAAGTTTGTGAAAAGGCCGGACCAAAAAAAACAGGCCTCGACAAAAATCATTCAGACATAAAAAACCCCGCTTGATGCGGGGTCTTTTCATGGAAGCTACTTCCTGACCGGCGTCGCTACCTTGGGTAGAAATTTCGCCTTCGGTCCCTGGCGCACCATGGTTTTCATCTTGCCGAGCTTGACCTTGTCGTCACCAAAGCCCGACTCATAGTCTGTCTGGCCACACTGCACGCAATTGTTGATCGGAAATTCAGCCCCGTCGTCTTCGATATACGGATCAGCCATCTTTTCACCCCTCTCAAAATGCGGGATCGACACCGGCAAGCCCTATTTGCCTGAAACATATCGACCACCAAGCTTTTGAGACTAGTCGGTCATTACCGGACTTGTAATTCATATCACCGATGCCCGACGAATGGGCTACACCGCTTCCTACAAAACCAACACAACAATTCGTACCGGACTCACCTCAGTTTAACCGCCGTCCCGGTGACGAAAACCACCACCATCCCGCCCTTCCCGGCCGGCATGCTGATCTCGAAATCGAGCCCCACCACGGCATCGGCCTGAATCGCCCGCGCCCGTTCCTTGATCTCATCGGTCGCCTGAATCCGCGCTTCTTTCAACGCACGCTCCAATGTCTGAGAGCGCCCGCCGAAGAAGTCGCGCATCCCGGCGAACATGTCCCGAATAACGTTGACGCCCTGCACCGACTCGGCGCTGACAATGTCCAGGTAGGCGGTGATCTGTCGGCCTTCGATGGCGTGGGTTGTGGTGGTGATCATAGGTTTTCCTTTTTCATGGCCCTGGCACTCAAGGCAACCGGGATAAATGTTGAGCCAGCGCATCAAACGCCGGCAACGGGATGGGAAGCGTACCGAACAATCACCCTCTTGGCCGAGGGATCGACCACGGCTTTGGGCGCGATCTGTTGGCCATTGACCCGACCGTCATTGCGTAGCATCTCGCCAAACCGCGCCAGGTCCCGCAGACCGGTATTCAAGCCACCGCCGGCAAACGGAGTGCCGATGGAGTCCACCGTAAAATAGGCGAACGCGCTGCCGTATTCGCCTTGCCATTAGCCACATTAAGCAGTGGTGGGCGGGACATATTCTGGCCTCCGTCCCCTTGTTGCCCAGTGTGACAAGCTCAGCCCAGGATGCCCCTTGAGCCCCATAAAAGTCCCTTGGGACATTTTTCAGACGCCAAAAACCACAAACCCCCGACTTTCTCTAGGAAAATCAGGGGTTTGTGTTTTACAAATTTGGCGGTGAAGGAGAGATTCGAACTCTCGATACAATTTCTTGTATACACACTTTCCAGGCGTGCTCCTTAAGCCACTCGGACACTTCACCGTATCTCGTCAGACATGTTCTGTCTGTCGAGGCGCGCTAATGTAGTCGAAAGCTTTTCTGATGGCAAACTTTTTTTGCAGAATTTTCATGCGGTTAGCGATTTAGACGTTCTGCGGGTCTCAGGGCAAGGCAAACCCGCCAATCTCCGGCTTCGCACCCTCTTATCTATATAGAAGGCGAGGCATGGCGGGCGTGGCGGGTTGGGCTTGCCCGGAGGGGAAAGTGTGACTGGCGGGTCAGTCACGGCGCTTTACCTGGCCTGCGACGGTGGGTAACGTCTGCCTCAACTTTCATACAAGGAATAGCGTCATGAGTGAGTTGATTTCCTACCACCTCGAAGACGGTATCGCGACCCTGACTTTGAGCAACGGCAAGGTCAATGCTATCTCCCCGGACGTGATTGCTGCGTTTAATGCTGCGCTGGATCAGGCGGTGGCTGATCGTGCAGTGGTGATCATTACCGGTACGCCGGGGATTCTGTCCGGTGGTTATGACTTGAAGGTGATGACAGCCGGCCCTAAAGAAGCCGTGGCGCTGGTGACGGCCGGTTCAACCCTGGCCCGTCGCCTGCTGTCGCACCCGTTCCCGGTGATCGTTGCATGCCCGGGTCATGCCGTGGCCAAGGGTGCGTTCCTGTTGTTGTCGGCGGATTACCGCATCGGTGTCGACGGCCCGTTCAGCATTGGTCTGAACGAAGTGCAGATTGGCATGACCATGCACCACGCCGGTATCGAGATCGCCCGTGATCGCTTGGGCAAAGCGGCATTCAACCGTTCGGTCATCAATGGCGAGATGTTCAATCCGCAGGGTGCCGTGGTTGCAGGCTTCCTTGACGTGGTGGTATCGGCTGAAGAGTTGCAGGGCGCTGCACTGGCGGCGGCGCGTCAACTGAAGAAGATCAACATGAACGCACACAAGAACACCAAGCTGAAGGTGCGCAAGGCGCTGCTGGAAACGCTGGATAACGCAATCATTCTGGATCAGGAACATATGGGTTAAGCCCAGGCGTGCTACACCGAAAAGCCCGACCGTCGTGTCGGGCTTTTTCATACGAGCTCTGTTGAAAAGCCTACAACCGCTCTAGAACACGTCTGACCAATAAGTCGGAAACATGCGCTCAAACATCGGCCATCTCCTACCTTTTAGCGGCAATTGCCGAAAACAGTGCACATCCGTACACTGCGCCACCTTTTGTCCCGGTGGGGCCTGCAAATGCTGTTCGTGCTTCGTATGTTATTGATGGGCTTGCACTTTATCCTGGCCGGTGTACTCGGGGTGATTCTGGGTCTGTGTCGGCCGTTCAATCCTGACAACAGCCGTTTGTGCGCGCGTCTGTATGCGTGGCCGGCGATGTGTATTTTGCGTTTGCGGGTGAAGGCCGAGGTCGGTCCGTTGATGGACAAACCTGACAGCTGCGTGATCATCGCTAACCACCAGTCCAACTACGATCTGTTTGTGTTCGGCAATGTGGTGCCCCGCCGCACCGTGTGCATCGGCAAGAAGAGCCTGAAGTGGGTGCCGTTGTTCGGCCAGTTGTTCTGGCTGGCCGGCAATGTGTTGATCGACCGTGGCAATGCGCACAAGGCGCGCCAGTCTATGTTGACCACGACGCACACGTTGCAGCATGAAGACACCTCGATCTGGGTATTCCCGGAAGGCACGCGCAACCTCGGTGAAGAACTGCTGCCCTTCAAGAAAGGTGCTTTCCAGATGGCGATCGCGGCGGGTGTGCCGATCGTCCCGGTGTGTGTCAGCAGTTACGTAAAGCACATGCGATTGAACCGCTGGCGCAGTGGGAAAATTCTGATCCGTTCACTGCCGGCGATTCCAACCGCCGGACTGAGCCTGGACGACATGCCCCTGCTGATCGCCCAGTGCCGCGAGCAGATGCGCGATTGCATCGCCTCGATGGATCGGCAACTGCAAGCCGCGTGAAACGAAACCCGCCCTGTGCGGGTTTTCTTTTGCCTGCGAGCTTCGAACTCTGCAGATTTCACTGACTCTCAAGCAGCAGACAAGGCTAAGCTGATCAATGCCTGCTACTGCCACCTGCCAAATAAGAAGTGAACCTGAATCATGGGTAGAGTTGTTGCTGCTGCGGTTTACAGCGCTGGAAAGAAAGTCTCCAATATTACCCTCGACGAAGGCGCGGCCTGGGCCGCCAAGCCCGGCCACTTTGTCTGGATCGGCCTTGAAGAACCAAATGCCCAAGAGCTGACGAACCTGCAACGCCAGTTCAACCTGCACGAACTTGCCATCGAAGACGCCCTGGAAAAACACAGTCGACCGAAGCTGGAAACCTTCGGTGATGCCCTGTTTATCGTCACGTATTCGCCGATTCGCAACGAAGGCAAACTGGAGTTCATCGAGACTCATATCTTTGCCGGCAATGGTTACATCATCACCGCCCGGAACGGTCACTCGGCGTCCTACGCCCTTGTCCGACAGCGTTGTGAGGCGCGTCCACTGTTGCTGGAGCACGGGGAAGATTTCGTACTCTATGCCATCCTCGACTTTGTGATTGAAAACTACCAGCCGGTAGGCGAAGCAATCCATGCCGAAATCGATGAGCTCGAGCGAAACGTGCTGTGCAGCGCGCTGAATGAACATGACATCCAGAAGCTTCATGGCCTGCGCCGAGACGTATTGCGCCTGCGTCGTTATGCGGCGCCGATGGTGGAGATCGGCGAGGAACTGCAGAAACTGAATTTTCCGTTTATCGACAAGAACATGCGCCCGTATTTTCGTGATGTGCAGATTCATGTGACACGGCAGATGGAAGACCTGACAACCCTGGCGGATATCGCCAGCCAGACGATTGAAGTCGGGGTGTTGCTGGAGGCCTCACGGCAAAGCGTGGTGCAGCGCAAGTTTGCGGCGTGGGCGGCGATTCTGGCGTTCCCGACGGCGGTGGCCGGGATCTACGGGATGAACTTCCAGAACATGCCGGAGCTGACCTGGCATTACGGGTATTTCGCGGTGTTGGGGTTTATAGCGGTGGGGTGCGTGAGTTTGTGGGGGAGTTTCAAGAAGTCGGGTTGGCTTTGACAACCCATTGCTCCCGCTGGGCAGCGAAGGGGCCCCAAAGGATGGGGCTGCTACGCAGTCCAGCGGGAGCAAGCTCCCTCGCCACAAGTGTTGTGTCAGCCTGCTAAACCGACTGCGCCTCTGGCTTATGCGCCACAAACCGCATCATCCACTCCGCAACGGTGGTGCCGTGATGCTCATGCTCAAGGCTTGCCATGCCTTTCGAATAAATCTGCTCGCCCAGCACTTCCTGGCGAATATCCAGCAACGCCCGCGAGTAATCGTGAATGAACTCCGGATGCCCCTGGAAGCACAGCACTTGATCGTTGATGTGGTAAGCGGCAAACGGGCAGAAATCGCTGGAAGCGATGACCGTGGCGTTTTCCGGTAGCGACGTCACCTGGTCCTGGTGACTGATCAACAACGTCAGCTCTTCGCGCAGCGGGCTCATCCACGGCGCCTTGGCCGCCAGTTTGTAGCTGTGCGTGCCGACGCCCCAGCCCTGGGTCGCGCGCTCGCTCTTGCCGCCCAGCAGCAACGCCAGCAACTGATGGCCGAAGCACACCCCCAGCAGTTTGTCGCCGCGTTCGTAACGGGTCAGCAGGTAAGCACGGAGGGTTTCGATCCACGGGTCGGTGCCGAAGGAATCGGCCTTGCTGCCGGTGACGAGATAGGCGTCAAAAACCTCATCATCGCTTGGGTATTCGCCCTGCATCACGTTATAGACGGTGAACTCGGCCGCGATAGGCTGCTGCGAAAACAGACGCTGGAACATCTGCCCGTAACCCTGATATTGATCGACCAGTTCCGGACGCAGGATGTCGGTTTCCAGAATGCAGATGCGTAACGACATAAAAAATACCTGACACGTGATGGGAATAATGCACACCCCAGAGCCTGCCTCGAAACAGGGTGACAAGGCAAGCCCCGGAGTGCGTCATCGGTCCCTTAAAACGCCTCCCCGCTGGCGGCTTTTTGCAGCAGCAACGCCGGTGGTGCGAACCGTTCGCCGTACTCTTCGGCGAGGTATTGCGCGCGGGCGACGAAGTCTTTCACACCGTACTGGTTGATGAACTGCAGCGCGCCACCAGTCCAGGCCGCAAAACCGATACCGAAGATCGACCCGACATTGGCGTCCGCCGTCGATGTCAGTACGCCCTCTTCCACGCAGCGCACGGTTTCGAGGGCCTGCACGAACAGCAGGCGATCGCGCACATCCTTTGGCGAAATCTGTCCGTCGGCTTTCTCGAAGCGGGTTTTCAACTCAGGCCACAAATGCTTTTGGCCGCCGGCCGGGTACTCGTAGAAACCACCGCCCGCGGCTTTGCCTGGACGCTTGTATTCGTTGAGCAGCAAGTCAATCACGGCAAACGCGGGATGCTCAATCAGCGGTTTCCCTTCTGCTTGCAGGTCTTTGGCGGTTTGCTGGCGGATATGGCTCATGAGACTGAGGGAAACTTCGTCGGAGATCGCCAGAGGCCCGATCGGCATGCCAGCCTTGCGGGCTTCGGTCTCGATCATCGCTGCGCTCACGCCTTCGCCAAGCATGGCAATGCCTTCGTTGGTGAAGGTGCCGAACACTCGAGAAGTGAAAAAGCCACGACTGTCGTTGACCACAATCGGCGTTTTCTTGATTTGCAGTACGAAATCGAACCCTCGGGCCAGGGTTTCGTCACTGGTGTGGGCGCCTTTGATGATTTCCACCAAGGGCATTTTTTCCACGGGGCTGAAGAAATGCAGGCCGATGAACTTGCTCTGGTCCGGTACGGCGGTGGCGAGCCCGCTGATAGGCAAGGTCGACGTGTTGGAAGCGATCACTGCGTCAGGGCCAACGATAAGCTGCGCGGCGGAAGAGACTTTGGCTTTCAGTTCGCGATCTTCGAACACGGCTTCAATGATCAGATCGCAGCCGGCCAGATCGGCATCCTTTTCGGTGGTTTTAATTCGCGCCAGCACTGCATCGCGCTGCTCGGCGCTCAACTGGCCGCGGGCAACTTTCTTGTCCAGCAATGCCGCCGAATGTGCCTTGCCCTTCTCCGCTGCCGCGAGGTTGATGTCCTTGAGCACCACGTCGATGCCCGCCGATGCGCTGACAAAAGCAATCCCGGCGCCCATCATCCCGGCGCCCAAAACACCCACGCGACGTGTCACATAAGGTGCAAACCCGTGAGGCCGCGAGCCGCCCGCATTGATCTCGTTGAGCTGAAACCAGAAGGTGCCGATCAGGTTCTTCGAGACCTGGCCGGTGGTCAGCTCTGTGAAATAACGGGTTTCGATCAGGTGCGCGGTATCGAAATCCACCTGCGCGCCCTCAACCGCCGCGCAAAGAATTTTCTCCGGCGCGGGCAGGCAGCCCTGGGTTTTAGTGCGCAGGATCGACGGCGCTATCGCCAGCATCTGCGCGACTTTAGGATTCGATGGCGTACCGCCCGGTATCTGATAGCCCTTCACGTCCCAGCGCTGCACAGCCGTTGGATGGGCGATGATCCAGGCTCGAGCCTTGGCCAGCAGCTCTTCGCCATCCGATGCCAGTTCATCGATAAGACCCGCCTGCAAGGCTTGCTGTGGGCGGACCTTCTTGCCTTCAAGCAGATATGGCAAGGCTTTTTCCAGACCGAGCATGCGCACCATGCGCACCACCCCGCCGCCGCCCGGCAACAGGCCGAGGGTGACTTCCGGCAAACCGAGCTGCACGGATGCGTTGTCTAGTGCCACGCGGTGATGGCATGCCAGGCAGATTTCCCAGCCACCGCCCAGCGCCGCGCCGTTGATCGCGGCGACGACAGGTTTACCCAGGGTTTCCAGGGTGCGTAACTGGCCCTTCAGCGTCAGCACCATGTCATAAAACGCTTTGGCTTCAGGCTTGCCGACCTTGATCAGTTCATTCAGGTCGCCACCGGCGAAAAACGTTTTCTTGGCCGAGGTGATGATGACGCCGGCGATGCTGTCTTTTTCAGCCACCAAACGGGCGACGCAGGCAGCCATGGCCTCACGGTAGACCGCGTTCATGGTGTTGGCGCTCTGGCCCGGCATGTCGATGGTCAGGACGACGATCTGGTCCTGCCCTTTTTCGTAACGGATTGCTTCGTTCATGGCTCTTGTTTTCCTGAAAATCGGGGGCTCAGAGGCGTTCGATGATGGTGGCAATGCCCATGCCGCCGCCGACACACAACGTCGCCAGGCCATAGCGCAGGCGGCGGGTTTCCAGCTCATCGAGCAGCGTGCCGAGGATTGCGCAACCGGTCGCGCCGAGGGGATGGCCCATGGCGATGGAGCCGCCGTTGACGTTGACCTTGTCCGGGTCGATGGTCATGTCCTTGATGAATTTCAGTACGACAGAGGCAAACGCCTCGTTGACCTCGAACAGGTCGATGTCTTCGACCCGCAGCCCGGCCTTGGCCAGCGCCTTGCGCGTGGCCGGCGCCGGGCCGGTGAGCATGATGGTCGGGTCGGTGCTGGTAACCGCCGTGGCGACGATCCGCGCCCGTGGCTGCAAGCCCAGCGCGCGCCCCTTGGCTTCGGAGCCGATCAACATCAGCGCCGCGCCATCGACGATCCCGGAACTGTTGCCCGGCGTGTGCACATGGTTGATTCGCTCGACGTGACTGTAGACCCGCAACGCCGTGGCATCGAAGCCCATTTGCCCCATCATCTCGAAGCTCGGCTTGAGCTTGCCCAGGCCTTCAAGCGTGGAGTCGGCGCGGATGAATTCATCGTGATCGAGCAGGAGAATGCCGTTCTGGTCCCGTACCGGCACCAGCGATTTACTGAACGATCCATCGGCCCGGGCCCGCGCGGCTTTTTGCTGGGAATGCAGCGCGTAGGCATCGACGTCCTGACGGCTGAAGCCTTCAAGGGTGGCGATCAGGTCGGCGCCCACGCCTTGCGGTGTGAAATGGCTGTGCAGATTGGTTTCCGGGTCCAGCGCCCAGGCGCCGCCGTCGCTGCCCATCGGCACCCTGGACATCGACTCGACGCCACCGACCACCACCAGTTCTTCAAAGCCGGAACGCACTTTCATCGCCCCGAGATTCACCGCCTCGAGCCCCGACGCGCAGAAGCGGTTGATCTGCACACCTGCCACGCTGACGTCCCAATCGGCCACTTGTGTCACGGTTTTGGCGATGTCGGCGCCTTGATCGCCGACCGGCGTCACGCAGCCCAGCACCACGTCATCGACCTGGCTGGTGTCCAGAGAAGTGCGCTGCTGCAGCGCCCTGAGCAACCCGGCCACCAGGTTCACCGGTTTGACGCTGTGCAAGGCACCATCGGCCTTGCCTTTGCCACGGGGCGTACGTAACGCGTCGAAAATCAAAGCTTGGGTCATGACGTCCTCGAACCTGACGGTGAAAATACTGAGCCTTCACCTTATGCCGAGCCACCGCCGATTCAATGACCGCAATGCTCACAGACGTTGACGGACACGCTCAGACGGACGGTAGTGTGTTACCGGATTAACCGTTTCAGGACACCGAGCTGTCTAGCAAAAGGGCGGCAAAGAAGCTGGCAATAGGCCTCATGCCTTTTTTAAAGCAATTTGTGCGCGCTCCATACGAAAGGGTTCTAAACCACGAGTGACGCGGGCCCTAAGGTGAACATATGCGAAGTTGTCGTCGGGTTTTGCCGAGGCGCTCGCTCTACAGGAAGTGCAACGCGCTGCCGTCATGGAGATATGCAGGCAGGCATCAGGAAATAACAAAAAAGGCGGTCAAGCCATGTTCAAACATTCGAAAGTACGTCAAGCCGGACTCATTCTTTTCGCCACTATGCTGTTGTTGATTTTGCCGAACCTGACCAAGGTGATCGGCTAGTCGGTTATTAAAATACGGCGCCAAGGTTTTTTATCGCCTCATCAAAAATGTGACTGGCTCGCTACCCGGGCCAGCGTGGGTGTGCCAACCTTTGCGGCACTTCCACGACATGGACGGCGATCATTTGAAAACGCTCATTCTGCTCGGGGCCTTGCTGTTCGGCTCGCCCCTTTATGCCGCACAGCTGAACCTGGAGCTGGGCGCGAACAGTCGCACCTGGCAAACCGAGGAATTGCTCAAGCATCCTCAGGTGCAGACCCTCACGATTACCAACGACGTTTCCTATAAACGGGACATGAGCTATCGCGCCGTGCCCCTGGCGGCGTTGTTGACCGGCATCACGCCTGGCGATCACTTGCAAGCGGTGGCACTGGATGGTTTTGCCGCTGAACTGGCAGCCGCGCCGTTGTTCAATGCCAAGGGCGCGCGGGCCTGGCTGGCGATTGAAGACCCGGCCAAGCCGTGGCCGCCACTGTCCGAAGGCAAGCCAGGTGCGGGGCCGTTTTATCTAGTCTGGACCAACCCGCAGGCGGGCAACATCAGTCCCGAACAATGGCCCTTTCAAGTGGCGAGCATCAAGCGCATGGCGCCGGTGGCAGAGCGCTTCCCTGCCCTGTTGCCGGATCCGGCGTTAAAGGCGGATCATCCGGTGAATCTGGGGTTTGCACTGTTTCAGAAGAACTGCCTGGCGTGTCATCGTCTCAATGGCGCCGGGGATGCGCAGTTCGGACCGGATCTTAATATTCCGTTTAACCCGACCGAGTATTTTGGCGCGGACTTTTTGAAGCGGTATATCCGCGATCCGCAGAGCTTGCGACAGTGGCCACAGGCGAAGATGCCGGGGTTTTCGGCGCAGGTGTTGCCCGACGGCGATCTGGAGATGTTGGTGGGGTATTTGAAGCATATGGCTGGACGCAAGCACATCACAGCCAATAAGTAGCAGATAGACCTGTAGCGAGGGAGCTTGCTCCCGCTGGGCCGCGAAGCGGCCCTCAAGTCAGGCGATGCGATCCGTCATGCAAACCACTTTTATCGGATTTACGACTGCTGCGCAGTCGAGCGGGAGCAAGCTCCCTCGCCACAAAAGCGCCTTCTCCCCGATAATTCGTGATTACTGTTGTTGGACCGAGATCACAGGCATCGGCGTCGGCGACACAAACACCTTCGCATGCATCTGCTCACACCCGCCGCCGCGACGCATCCCGCGCACCGGACAGGCATCCAGGTAATCAAGGCCCACCGCCAGCTTCAAATGGCGCTCCGGCCGCGCCAGTTCATTGGTCACGTCAAAGCTGTACCACGCGTCGTCCAGCCAGGCTTCCGCCCACGCGTGACTGGCCAGGTGCTCGCAGTTCTCGCTGTACAAATATCCCGATACATAACGCGACGGAATGCCCAGGCTGCGAGCACAGGCGAGGAACGCGTGGGTGTGGTCCTGACACACGCCAGAACGCCCGGCAAAGGCCTTGGCCGCGCTGGTATCCACTTCGGTGGAGCCAGGCGTGTAGGTCATGTGCTGGTTCAGCCCATGCATCAAGTCGATCAATGCTGTGCGATCCCGGCGTTGCTTGCATTCCTTTTCCGCGAAAGCGCGCAGGGCTTCGTCGGCTTCTGTCAGGCGTGTGAAACGTAAAAACGGCAGCGCCGACTGGCTCTCGTGCTCGGCCTCACGCAGTTCGTCGATGTCGACCTGGCCACGGGCGCCGATGATGATCGCTTCATGCGGCTCGTCCATGGTCAGCACGTGCAGAATGTTGCCGAACGGATCGAGTTGCGCACGCACCGGGCGCGGCAGGTCGAGTTGCCAGCTGAGCACGTGCTGGCGCTCGCTGTCGTGAGGGGTCAGTCGCAGGTACTGGATGCTCGCCCGCACCTGATCTTCATAGTGATAGGTGGTCTCGTGGCTAATGGAAAGTCTCATGCCGCCTCCAGGTAGGAACTGTGTATGGCGTTACCCAACTGGCGCACCAGCGGGATGAACTCGGTCAACCAGGCGTGCAGGCCTTCGTCGAGAATTTCGGTGATGCCGGTGTAGCGCAGGCGCGCGTCCATCTCGGCGGCCAGGCGTTGCGCGGGACGGCCGTTGGCGCCGGGCAGCTGGGCGAGGATCTGGTCGATTTCTTCGGTGCAGGCCCGTAGCGAACGTGGCACATCAGCACGCAATAGCAGCAGTTCGGCCACATGCCGGGCACCGGGCGCATCGCGGTAGATTTCGGTATAGGCCTCGAACGACGACAACGCCCGCAACAAGGCACTCCACTGGTAATAAGCGTGGGCCGTGCCGTCGCTGACCGCTTCGGCCTGATCGCCAGCCATTTCGTAGCGAGCATCGAGCAGGCGCAAGGTGTTGTCGGCGCGCTCGATAAATGTGCCCAGTCGAATGAAACGGAACGCATCGTTACGCATGATGGTGCCGTAGGACGCGCCGCGAAACAGGTGCGAACGTTCCTTGATCCACTCACAGAAACGGCTCATTCCGTAGCGGCTCAAGCCTTGCTCGGCGATCCCGCGAATTTCCAGCCAGGTGGCGTTGATGTTTTCCCACATGTCGGCGGTGATTCGCCCCCGCACGGCATGGGCACTGGCCCGTGCCGAACCGAGGCAACTGTAAATGCTCGCCGGATTGGCCGCGTCCAGGGCGAAAAAGTGCAGCAGCCGTTCGGCATGCAACTCGCCGTGGCGTTCGAGGTAATCGTCCAGGGTGCCGGTAATCAGCAGCGGCATCGCGAGCTCATGCAGACCATCACCGCGACCATCCTGCGGCATCAGCGACAGCGAATAACTGATGTCGAGCATCCGTGCGAGGTTTTCCGCCCGCTCCAGGTAACGCGACATCCAATACAAATCCGAGGCAGTTCTACTTAACATGGCAGGCTTCCTTCAATCCTCGACCACCCAGGTGTCCTTGGTTCCGCCGCCCTGGGAGGAATTCACCACCAGGGAGCCTTCACGCAGGGCGACTCGGGTCAAACCGCCGGGCACGACCCGGGTTTCGCGGCCAGACAAAACAAACGGACGCAGGTCGATGTGGCGTGGCGCGATGCCGTTTTCGACAAAGGTCGGACAAGTCGACAGGGACAACGTCGGTTGCGCGATGTACGCGTGTGGCTTGGCCTTGATGCGGGCGCGGAACGACTCGATTTCCGCCGCTGTCGCCGCCGGCCCCACCAGCATTCCGTAACCGCCGGAGCCCTGGGTTTCCTTGACCACCAGATCCGGAAGATTGGCCAGCACGTGGGACAGCTCAGAAGGATTGCGGCACTGGAACGTCGGCACGTTCTTCAGGATCGGCTCTTCATCCAGATAGAAACGGATCATGTCCGTCACGAACGGATACACCGATTTGTCGTCCGCCACCCCGGTGCCGATGGCATTCGCCAGCACCACATTGCCCGAGCGGTAGGACGACAGCAGCCCCGGCACACCGAGCATCGAATCCGGGTTGAACGCCAGCGGATCGAGGAACGCATCGTCGAGGCGTCGGTAGATCACATCGACCGCTTTCGGCCCGTCCGTGGTGCGCATGAACACCTTGTCGTCCCGCACGAACAGGTCCGCGCCTTCCACCAGTTCGACGCCCATTTCTCGCGCCAAAAATGCATGCTCGAAAAACGCACTGTTGAAGCGACCCGGCGTCAGGACCACCACGCTCGGGTTATCGATCGGGCTGGAGCTTTTCAGGGTGTCGAGCAGCAGGTTCGGATAATGATCGATAGGGGCGATGCGCTGTGCCGAGAACAGTTCGGGGAACAGGCGCATCATCATCTTGCGGTCTTCGAGCATGTAGCTCACGCCGCTCGGTGTACGAAGGTTGTCTTCGAGCACGTAGTACGTGCCGTCGCCATCGCGCACCAGATCGACACCGGAGATGTGCGAGTAGATATCCCGGTGCAAATCCAGGCCTTGCATCGCCAACTGGTATTGCTCGTTGGCCAGCACTTGCTCGGCCGGAATGATGCCGGCCTTGATGATGCGCTGTTCGTGATAGAGGTCGGCGAGGAACATGTTCAACGCCTTGACCCGCTGGATGCAGCCACGTTCGACAATCCGCCATTCGCTGGCGGGGATGCTGCGCGGAATGGTGTCGAAGGGAATCAGGCGCTCTGTGCCCTGCTCGTCCCCGTAGAGCGTGAAAGTAATCCCGGCGCGATGAAACAACAGATCGGCCTCGCGTCGCCGTTGGGCGAGAAGTTCGTCAGGCGTCTCGGCCAGCCAACGGGCAAACTCCCGATAATGCGGGCGGACCTGGCCGCCGGCATCGTACATCTCATCAAAATAGGTGCGGATCATGCCGTACTCCTTGTCACCCGGACATACAGACCTTCGCAAGGCCCGTGCCATCGGCATAAACGCTTTGATATCAATCGGTTGGATATTCGTCGCGCAGCGACCGCACCATTCCTGTGCGGTAATTGCCCCAACCTGATCGCCCCCGCTTCATTGCGAAGCAATGCTTTCACCTATCACCAGCATAGTCAGAGTTGATTTCACTGCCCGGCAGTGGCTGTGGATAATTGGCGCATTCGCTGGTAATGCTCACCGAACTTCCCTTTTAGCCGCCTGTTCAGGCGGCTTTTTTTTGCTTCTTTGAAATGTCATGAATCAAAAACACGTCAAAAGATCGCAGCCTTCGGCAGCTCCTACGCATTCCTATGCAGGAGCTGCCGAAGGCTTGCGATCTTTTGATGTTCAGACGCACAAACGAAAACGGCCAACCCGAAGGTCAGCCGTTAGTGGATGTTGTCGCTGTTCATAGTGTTATGCGAGTAGCCCTCGTACCTCCTGCTTGACGCCCCATCCTTCGATGATGCCGCCCAAAGGCTCGACCACCGCCTCGAAGTCCTGCTCAAAGTCGCCGATGCCGTCATAGGTGGCGGACATCACTTTACTCAGTTCCAGGGCCCATGCGCCGTCATCGCGTACGCTGATCTGTGCATTCATGGATTCGCCGGAATAATGCCCTGCCGCCCTGCGTGCCCGCTCCTCGTCCGGGAAAATGGCGTAGAACTCGATGGGATGGAATCGTGAAAAGTCGAAACCGCCTTCTTTCATGCGGCGCAGCACCGAGCTGCTGATGTCTTCTTGATAGGCTGTGCTCATGAAACGTCCTCCTCAAACCGATGGATAGACTTTCCGTACTCCCGACGCCTGCAACCGAATGGTGCAAGCATTGCGGCAACCACGTTGCCGAAGGGAAACAAGCATGTAGCTGACAAGACCAGACCTTAGCGATCCAATCGCTGATCTCGATTGCAGAGTAGCCTCAAGTAAGCGCCGCTGCCAAGGCCTGGTGTTTCACGAGTGTGCCAGAGAGTGTTTCAGACGGGAGTGATGCCGAGGATTTGTATGCTGTTCTGGGACTTGAGATTCTTGACGCTCGCATCAGCAGTGCGCCCTTCCAGATCGTTCAGATCCAGTTCGGCAGCGACAGGAAGGAGACGGGCCTTGATGAGTTTGGCGGCATGCTCGTTGTCCGGGCATTCGTCGCACTCAAAGACTTCATCGACTGTTTCGCCGTGATCATCCACGAAAGTGATTTTCCACTTTTGCATCAGTGCCTCCTCGAACAAACCCGCAAATGGGCGTACATCTATCTGGACTTTTGGCCTGACTGATCGTTCAAACGGATTACGGCACACCCACATAAAAACACACTGACCCTGTGGGAGTTGGTCGGCTTCCACAGGGGATGTGAATAACGTTAGTCGTTGCTTGGCTTGTTCACGGCTTGCAGTACGTATTGCGGCAAGGCAAACGCGCCAATGTGGATCTCCGGATTATAGTAGCGGGTGATGATGCCGCTGCCGGCGAAGCGCTGTTGCAGGGTTTCGCGGGACAATTTGCGATAGGCGGTATTGGTCGCGCCCCAGGCAAATGTCATCGAACCACCGATGTAGGTCGGCACGGCGGCCTGATAGAAGTGCCAGTCCGGGAAAAGGCTGCGCAGGCGGCCGGCGGTGGTTTTGACTTCTTCGATCTGCATGAACGGCGTGCCGTTCTGGGTCACCAGGATACCGCCCTCGTTCAGGCAGCGACGGCAGGCCTGGTAGAAGTTTTCCGAGAACAGCACTTCGCCCGGACCGATAGGGTCGGTGGAGTCAGAGATGATCACGTCAAACTTTTCGGTGGTGGTGGCGACGAAGCGCATACCGTCGTCGATCACCAGGTTCAGGCGTGGATCATCGAACGCACCCTTGGAGTGGTTCGGCAGGAATTCCTTGCACATGTCGACCACGGTGCCGTCGATCTCGACCATGGTGATGTGCTCGACGCCACCGTGCTTGGCCACTTCACGCAGCATGCCGCCGTCGCCGCCACCGATAATCAGCACGCGTTTGGCGCTGCCGTGCGCCAGGATCGGCACGTGGGTGAGCATTTCGTGGTAGATGAATTCGTCGGCTTCGGTGGTCTGGATCACGCCGTCCAGCGCCATGACCCGGCCCATGCGCGGGTTTTCGAAAATCACCAGGTGCTGGTGTTCGGTGCGCACTTCGTGCAGCAGTTTTTCCATGCGAAAACGCTGGCCGTAGCCTTCGTAGAGGGTTTCCAGGTAATCGCTGGTTGGAGTGTTGCTCATGGGAAGTGCTCCGATGAATGCGGTGGCAACGGACGGTTACCCGCCCATGAAGGCCAATCGATCAGCTCGATTGCCCGGGAAAGGCGCGCATTCTACGTCGCGGAAGATGACAGGTCGAACGTCAGTTGACGGCTCGACGCCAAACCTGTGGGAGCTGGCCTGCCAGCGATAGTATCGCTGCGGTCTATCAGAGACTCCGCAGTGATGCCATCGCTGGCAGGCCAGCTCCCACAGGTTTGGCGGTGTTTAGGGGTCAGATTCGCACGTTGCCCCGCGGCCCGGCGATGGCCCAGATGATCAGGCCCAGGACCGGCAACAGCAGGATCAGCAGGACCCAGACGATTTTCATCCCGGTGTCGGCGCCACTTTTCAGCACGTTGATGATTGCCCAGATGTCCAGGGCAAGAATGATCAGGCCAACCAGGCCGTTGAACGTGGAACCCATGGTGTCGCTCCCTAAGAGTGATGTGCACTCTTAGGATAGCCGGCCGTTGTCAGGGTTCCGTTTTATTCAAACGTGGATCGCCACTTTCAGGGCTTCCAGGGAGGGTGCGGCCGCGATGCCGACCTCGGCGCACAACTCGAGCACACGCGGCACGTCGTTGCCGTAGACCAGCACCACTTGCAGTTCGTCGTCCAGCAACTGGCTGAAGTTCATCAGCGTGTAGCCGCCGTTTTCCTTGTTCATGCTGCCCATCTGTACCTGGATGCGATTGAGCGCGGTCAGCGCTTCGGTCTTGGCCAGTTGCTTGGGTTTGATGTTGAAATCCACGCCCGGGCCGAACGACGCGACGATCTGCGCGAACAAGTCCATATAGGTGTCAGCCTGGAACAGCACGGTTTCCGGCAGGCTGCCGACGACCACCCACTCGCCCAACGGAATCGGGAAGGTGTCGTCGTAGTTGATGTCCGGATTGGCCGTCAGAAAAGCCTCTGGATCGGCGTAGGCCTGGGCCGCTTCGTCAGCGACCTTGAGGATTTCGTCTTCGCTCATGCACCCGGAGCTGATTTTGCTGATGAGTTCGACGAGTGCGGCTTTCATGGGGGCGGAATCCTGTAGCGAGGGAATTTTGAAGGCGCGAAGGATAGCGCATTACGCCCCGCAATTCCTGCGCGGGAACACGGTCGGGAATGTTGATGCACATCAAGATCCGCCGACTCGGGTAGCGGCACAATGCTGGCACCTTGCCAATGCTGTTTCCGCTATCAGAGAAGACCTCCATGGGTGCCTGGCTTAGCAACATCTCGCTGAAATATAAATTCTGGGCGGTCAACGCTGTCGCCTTCGTCACCACCCTGTTGTTGGTGCTGTACGCCGTACAACTCGAACAGCAGGCCCGCAGTCAGGCGGCTCAAGCGTCTGCTCAAGCGCAGGCGCGATTGCTCAACGCCTGGCCTGCCGGGCAGGCGCTGCCCAAGGCCGATAACCTGCTGACGTTCAGCCGCGGGCAGGCGCCGTTGCTGAACGAGCAGCCCGTGCTGGAATTGGCGGATGCCAACGGCTGGGTCAAGATCAACTCGATGCCGCTGTTTGGCGACAACCCGCTGATGGGCGCGGAAGTGTTCACGCGCGCCGATGGTCAGCAAGTGGCAGTGATCGCTCATGGCCCGAGCCTGACCCAGGTGTTTGGCGAGCGTTTCGCCAATTACGCGGTGGCGGTGTTCATCCTGATGCTGGCGATGCTCGGAGCGTCGCAACTGTTGATCCGTTTTTTGCTCAGCCAGCTCAACACTTTGAAAGACGTGATGCTCCACGTTGAAAAAACCGGCGATCTGTCTGCCCGTGTGCCGCTGGCCTGCACCGACGAGGTCGGGCAGATGGCCGGCGCGTTCAACGCCATGCAGGCCGGTTATCAACGGGTGGTCACCACTGTCGCCAGCACCGCCCGGCAACTGGATGTCGGCGCGGCGCGCCTGGCATCGAGCATGAACGAGGTCCGTCACGGCATGCTGGGCCAGCAAAGCGAAACCGACCAGGCCGCCACGGCGATCAACGAAATGACCGCCACCGTCTATCACATCGCCCAGCACGCCGGCGCCACCCGCGACCTCTCGCAAACCGCCGATACCTTGGCCGGCAGCGGTCAGGAAGTGGTCAGTCGCGTGCAGAAGTCGATTGCCGGGTTGTCCACTGGCGTACAGCAAACGGCCGAGATGATTCAGCGTCTGGCCGAGGACAGTCAGAAGATCAACGGCGTGGTCAATGTGATCCACAGCATCGCCGAGCAAACCAACCTGCTGGCGCTGAACGCGGCGATTGAAGCGGCCCGGGCCGGGGAAATGGGACGTGGCTTTGCGGTGGTCGCCGATGAAGTGCGCAACCTCGCCAAACGTGTACAGGCCTCGACTGACGAAATCACCCTGATGGTCTCGGCGTTGCAGGCCGGAACCCGGGATGCGGTGGATTTCATGCAGGAAAGCTCGTTCAAGGCCGACGACTGCGTGCAACAGGCTCAAGAGGCCGGCGCCGCGTTGGTGGAAATCACCAGCGCCGTGGCGCAGATGCGTGAAAGCAACACGCAGATCGCGGTGGCGGCCGAACAGCAGAGCCAGGTGGCGGAAGAGATGAACCGGGCGGTGGTGAGCATTCGCGATGTGACCGAGAACACGGTGCAGCAGACGGTGGATTCGGCGACGACCAGTCATGAGTTGGCGGCGTTGGCCGGGGAGTTGAGCAAGGCGATAGGGTTGCTCAAGCTGTAAGGGCCCCTTCGCCGGCTCAATCAACATCAATTCTGACCATGGCACCTATCACTGCGATAGCCATCCTTGATTCGCCGCCCGCCCATGCCACGCCTATTCTTCAATCATGTGTTCAACATGGATCGAGGATCAGCATCATGGGCAAACGTCACCCCAACCTTCCCGCCTGGCAATGGCGCGCGTACCCGAACAACCACCAGCACCCGGCCAATCTGGTGTTGCACCTGATTGCCGTGCCGCTGTTCATCGTGGCGTTTCTGCTGCTGGTGTGCGGGGTGTTCAGCCTGAGCTTTGCAAACTTCGCGATTGGCATCATCGGCCTGCTCGCTGCATTGGGCCTGCAACGCCACGGTCACAGCCTGGAGGCGCAGGCCTCCGAGCCGTTCAGTGATCGCAAAGATGCGGTGTCGCGCCTGCTGGTCGAGCAGTTCCTGACCTTTCCGCGCTTTTTCCTCAGCGGCGGCTGGTGGCGTGCCTGGCGTGAGCGCCACCGTCGTCACTGATCAGGCAAAAATCGTCACGGTCTGGCGACTCATGGCGATCAGCTGACCGTCCGCGCTCCACAGCTTCGCGGCCGCATGACCATAGCCGTCAGCGGCATGTTCGATTTCCACGAGGTATTTGCACCAGTCCAGGGTGCTGAGCTCGAGCAACGGCTGGACGAATTCGATGGTCCAGGTCAGCGTGCTGCCCATCGCGACTTTATTCAGGTGCGGCAACAGCGCCGGCGGCCAGGCGTCCACCAACGCCAGGATATGCGCCTCAGTGACCGCCTCTTCCTTCACATCACCACGCAAGCGCACCCAGCCGCCCATCTCGCGGGATTTATTGCCCGTGAACGGCAGGCCGCCAACACTCCAGCGCATCGCCAGATGGCGCATGAATTCCGGAGTCATGCCTTTGACATACGGCAGCTCCTGGCAGTCGTCCCAGTGCTTCATGTCGGGAGCCGGCGTGGCGGCTACGGCCACTTCGGACGGCCGCGAGGCGCCAAAGCTGCCTTGGATCAACGTCACCACTTGTCCCTTCTGCATCGCCCGGCCCAGCACCTGGCTGACCGCCTTGCCTTCGCGCAGGACATCGACTTCAAAACTGACCGGCACTTCGGGTTCGACGGGCCCGACAAAGGTGATCGCCAGCGAGCGCACGGGACGATCCACCGGCACCCGTGCGCGCATGGCTTCGTATTGCAAAGCCGCGACCAGACCGCCGAAGCTGGCACGCCCCTGCGCCCATTCGGCCGGAATAGACAGCTCCAGCGGCTGGCTGCGGACGGCGTCGAGCAGATCGGAAAAGCGCATGAAAACCTCAAGGGCAGAAATGGAATGAAGCGATGTTAACCAGCCAGCGAGGATGGCACAGCGCTTATTCTGGCCAAAAGCACTGACAGATGAGCCGGATGTACACACTCTTCGGCTGCTGCTGGGCCGTGGTGGCTTCAGGATTTGAAACAGGCGGCGCTGAGTTTGTCGAGAACAATGTCGGCACGGCCTTCGGCCTTGGCCATGGTGGTTTTCCACACGGCCACACAAGGTTGCAGATCCGCTTCGTGTTCGGCCCGGGCCAGCCATTGCCAGCAATCGTGCCAATCCCCCAAGGCCGCCTGAGCCGACTTGAGCCTCGGCAAGGCCGGTTTCGGCAAACGGTCCAGTTCGGGGTAGGCCTCGATGCCATACCGTACACGCTTGATCAACAAGCGCAGTCGATGGCGATCATGGGCAGGATCGTGCAAAGCCTCATCGAGTTTTTTCCACTGCTTGCCCAGACGCTTTTCGATGCGTTTGCGCAGTCCCTTGAGCAACCCCTGTCGCTGGGATGCCCGTAGAAAACGCGGGAAGGCGTCGAAAATCATCAGCAACTGCGCCAGCTCGGTGCTTGCCGCGACCGCCGGATAGGCCACGGCCATCTGCGCCATGCGACGTTGCGCTGCCTCGGGTTGATCGTGCTCGAGCAAATACGCCGCCAGTACTTCGCGATCGCGCAACGGCGTGGTCAGGTCTCCGACCCGGGACGCCGCCACTTCCAGCTGCTCGACCCCTGGCAAGCCGCGCAACGGCCGCAGCAGACTGCGCAAACGGCGAACCGTGGTGCGCAGATCATGCAACGCTTCCGGATCGGTGCGGGCATTCAAACGTGCCTGACACGACAGCAGGCGGACTTCCAGGCCCAGAACATGGGCCACTAACCGATCAACCAAGGCAGACATCGTTTGCTCCCTGAATCGAATTACTGATGCCTACATCATGCCTCAACGCCCGGCGCGTGATTCACGAATATAAAAGCGCGCCTTCTCGGCTTTCTTGGTGCAGCCTTCGAACGCTTCGAATTGCTGCTGGGTCTTGGCGCCGGTCAGCAACGACAGGGCCTTGGAGTAACTGACGGTGCCGGCGAAACCTTCGGCCTTGGCCAGGTCCAGCTCACGCCACGCGGCATCGATCCCGCTACCGCAGCTGTCACGGTACGCAGTCTTGCCGGCACAACCGGCGAGCGCCAGCGCAATCAAAGGCACACAGATCCAGGCTTTCATCACTCACACCTCAAAGATAGGTAAACAGTCGTGCAGGTAAGACGGTCCGGCGCGTGAAAAGTGCCTTGGCCCGCTGCGGAAACTATAGCGCTCGCGAGAATAACCATCTGCCGCCATGGAGTGTCGAAAAAACGACGCGTTCACCCTGCTGAACGACCTTAGCGATTGAAGCACGCCCCTCGTTGGGTGCATTGTTGAACCTTGTCAGACGAGGGCGATTCATGAAAAAGCGTGTCGCATTGGTGCTGGGTTCCGGTGGAGCCCGGGGCTATGCCCATATCGGTGTCATTGAAGAGATCGAGCGGCGTGGATACGACATCGCCTGCATCGCCGGTTGTTCGATGGGCGCCGTGGTTGGCGGGATTTATGCCGCCGGCAAACTGGATGAATACCGCAACTGGATCGAGAGCCTGGATTACCTCGACGTGCTGCGCCTGGTGGATGTCAGTTTTCGACTGGGTGCGATTCGCGGGGAGAAGGTCTTCGGGCAGATCCGCAAGATCGTTGGCGAGATCAATATCGAAGACTTGCGCATCCCCTACACGGCGGTGGCCACCGACCTGACCAACCAGCAGGAAATCTGGTTCCAGGAAGGTTGCCTGCACCAGGCGATGCGCGCCTCGGCGGCCATTCCGAGCCTGTTCACGCCGGTGATGCAGGGCAATCGCATGCTGGTGGACGGCGGTATCCTCAACCCGTTGCCGATCGTGCCGGTGGTGTCGAGCCATTGCGACCTGATCATCGCGGTCAACCTCAACTCCACCAACCAGCGCCACTATCAACTGCCGGTGATCCAGCGCCCGGCCGCGTTCAAGACCCGGTTCGACAGCCTGATGAGCTCGGTCGGCTCGAAGTTGCCATTCCGTCGCAAACAAGCGGAAAAGTTGCTGCTGCTGGAAAAGGAGGCATTGATCGCAGAAGCGGCCGAGATCAACCCCTGGATCGAATCCGCCGAACCCGAAGCCCAGCAACCGGCGGCCGCTCCGGAACGCGATGGCGCGCCGAAATCAGCCACCGGCTCGTTCATCATCGACAACGTGGGGCCGGCGTCCTTGCTGGATTTGATCAACCAGAGTTTCGAAGTGATGCAGACGTCGTTGGCGCAGTACAAGATTGCCGGTTATCCACCGGATATCCTGATCAACGTGCCGAAGCGGGTGTGCCGGTTTTTCGAGTTCTACAAGGCGCCGGAATTGATCGCGCTGGGGCGCGAGATTGCGCGGGATACGTTGGATAGATACGAGAGTGAGCGGGATTCCTGAGGTTTCTCGAGTGAATGTGAGGGCCCCATCGCGAGCAGGCTCGCTCCCACAATTGATCTTTGGTAGACACAAAATTTGTGGATCACCTAAATCCACTGTGGGAGCGAGCCTGCTCGCGATCGGGCCGGATCAAGCAACACAAAACCCTAAAGACCACCTTCACTCAAAAGCCGATACCCAACCCCCGCCTCTGTCACGATAAACCGCGGCTGCGTCGGGTCATCCGCCAGCTTCTGCCGCAAGTGCCCGACCACAATCCGCAAGTAATGACTGTCCTCGGTATGGGTCGGCCCCCAGATGTCCTTGAGCAATTGCTGCTGGGTGATCACCCGCCCCGGGTGCCGCGCCAGTTGCGCCAGCACCGCGTATTCCTTGCGGGTCAACGCCACTTCGACGCCGTCGAGCAGCACCCGGCGATAGGCCAGGTCCACGGTCAACGGGCCGAACGCCAGCGCCGCTTGCTGCGCCTCACCCACCGGCGCCTGACGCAACAAGGCACGCACCCGCGCCAGAAACTCCTGAATACCGAACGGCTTGGTCACGTAGTCATTCGCACCGCCATCCAGCGCTTCCACCTTCTGCCCCTCGCTGGCACGCACCGACAGGACCAGCACCGGCACTGTCGACCATTCACGAAACTCGCGCAGCACTTGCTGGCCGTCCATGTCCGGTAGACCGAGGTCGAGCACGAGGAGGTCCGGTTTGTTCAATGCGGCCTGTGCCAGGCCTTCCGTGCCGGTGCCGGCCTCCAGCACTTTATAGCCTTGGGAAGCGAGGCTGATGCGCAGGAATTTACGGATCTGCGGTTCGTCGTCGATGACCAAAATGGTCGCGGTCTGGCTCATGGTTTCTGATCGTGGCATGGAGAAATCCAAAGGGTATCAGGCTTCACTGTCAGCCCTCACTGTCAACGTCGGGTTGTTGCTGCAAAGGCAAGTGAAGAGTGATGCACGTGCCACGCCCTTCGATACCGTCGCCGACGCTGATTCGCCCGCCATGGGCGCCCACCATGCCCTGACAGATCGCCAGTCCAAGCCCCGTGCCCTGCCCGCCTCGATCTCCACGCGCGGCGGTGTAGAACATGTCGAAAATCTTCGCCCGCTCCTCCTCCGGAATGCCCGGGCCTTCATCGCTGACCGAGAAGAACAGCTCGCTGTCATCGGCGCCGGCGAGTAATTGCAGACGGCCGTGAGGTGGCGAAAAACGCGCGGCGTTTTCCAGTACGTTGACCAGTGCCTGCTCGATCAGCGCGGCATGCACGTACAGCAGCGGCAATTCGGCCGGCACTTGGGTGCTGACCTGCAGCGGTGCCAGCACCGCACGCAGGCGATTGAGGGCGCTGCCGACAATGTCGGCCGGCGACACCCAATCCCGTGCCAGCTTCAATGCGCCGTGGCCCAGGCGGGTCATGTCCAGCAGGTTTTGAATGTAGCGATCGAGGCGCTCGGCTTCATCCCGGGTGCCTTCGAGCAGTTCGCGACGATCCTCCAGCGGGATCGCCTCGCCGAGCGCCAACAGGCTGTCGATGCTGCCGCGCATGGACGTCAACGGCGTGCGCAGATCGTGGGACACCGACGCCAGCAAGGCGCTGCGCAGTTGCTCGGTTTCGCCGTGCAGCCGCGCCGCTTCCAGGTCTTCGGCCAATTGCGCGCGAGCCAGGGCCTGGGCCAGCGGCTGACTCAACGCGGTCAATAACCGTCGACGCTGACCGCTCAAGGTCTGCCCTTCTTTGGCACAGACGCCGAGCAATGCCAGCGGCCCGTCTTCCACCGACAGCGGCCACCACCACCAACGCCCGAACGGCAGCGTGCCGGTGCCCGCGCCCGCCGGTTGATCGTGTTGCCAGGCCCAGTCGGCGGCCGCGCGCTCGGCTTCGGAAAACTCCAGAGGGCCGCCGGTTTCGACTTTCCAGCCGCTCTGGCCATCGCGATTGAGCAGGCACAATTGCAGATCGCTCCAGCCCTCGAGGTGCTGGGCAGCGGCATTGACCACGGCCTGACGGTCAGTGGCCGCCGTCAGTTTGCGTGACAGGTCGAGCAGTTCGGTGGTTTCCTCCTGGGTGTCGCGCAAGGCCTGCAATTGCCGCCGCTGGCGCGCCGCGAGGTTGCCGGTGAGCGCTGCCATCAACAGGAAGAACAGCAAGGTCAGCACGTCTTCTTCACGCTGGATGCTGAAGGAAAAATTCGGTGGAATGAACAGGAAGTCGTACGTCAGGAAGGACAGCGCAGCACAGGCCAGCGCCGGGCCGAGGCTGCTGCGCACCGCCACCAGCAACACGGCGGCAAGGAACACCAGCGAAATATTGGGCAGCGGCAAGACACTCGCCACTGCCCAGGCCAGGGCAGTGGCGAGCACGGTCGCGACCAGCGCCAGCGCATAGTCGAACCACACCAGCGACTGTACCGGGCGTTGTCGTGGCGGGTCCTGTTCGTGATCGCTGTCGATGACGTTGATTTCGAGCCCGCGAGCATGGCGCAACAAACGCGCCGCCAGGCCGCCACCGAACAGCCGACGGCGCAATCGCTGCCGGGACTGGCCGACCAGGACCAGGCTGGCACGTCGTTCAGTGGCGTGCTGAATCAGGGTTTTCGCCACCTCACCGGCCCGCAGCAACACCACTTCACCGCCGAGGCGTTCGGCCAGTTGCTGGGCACTTTGCAGACGCAGGCGTGATTGCTCATCACGCACGCTGCCGTTGTCCACATGCACCAGGCTCCACGGCAGATGCCGACGCTGGGCGACGCGGCTGGCGTGACGCACCAGACGCTCGGCCTGGGCATCGCCATCGACACCGACCAGTAAACGACCGCGCACCGTCGGTGCTGCCTGGCCAAGCTGACGATACCCCTGGGCCAGGTCGTTATCGACCTGAGCCGCAGCGGTTTGCATCGCCAGCTCACGCAGGGCAGTAAGGTTGGTCTGGGAGAAGTACGCATCGATGGCCGCCCGCGCCTGCTCCGGCACATAGACCTTGCCGTCACGCAGACGCTCAAGCAGCTCCCGTGGCGGCAAGTCGATCAACAGCAATTCGTAGGCTTCTTGCAGCACCCAGTCCGGCAGGGTTTCGCGGACTTGCACGCCGGTGATCCCGCGCACCTGATCATTGAGGCTCTCCAGGTGCTGAACGTTGACCGTGGTGTACACGTCAATGCCGGCGGCGAGCAGTTCCTGAATATCTTGCCAGCGCTTGGCGTGACGACTGCCCGGTGCATTGGTGTGGGCCAGCTCGTCCACCAGCACCAGTTTCGGCTTGGCGGCGAGCAAGCCGTCGAGGTCCATTTCTTCGAGGGTCACGCCCCGGTATTCCGAGCGCACCAAGGGTTGCTGCGGCAAGCCGCCCAGCAGCGCCTCGGTCTCGGCGCGGCCATGGGTTTCGACGACGCCGGCAATAAGCTTCACGCCTTGGCGAAGTTGGGTATGGGCGGCTTGCAGCATGGCGTAGGTCTTGCCGACACCAGGCGCGGCGCCGAGGAAAACCTTGAGCCGGCCACGACCGTCGCGGGGCAGGTCTGCTAACAGCGCGTCGGCGCGGCCGGAGTCACTCATGCTTTGATATCTCTTTTTTTCAGAGGTTGATGAGGTGATTGTTCTGCCGTCATCGCCAGCAGGCTGGCTCCCACAAGAATTCAGCACTCCCTGTGGGAGCCAGCCTGCTGGCGATTGGCGCCACCACCGATCTACAGTTTTTCCAACGCCATGTTCAACGCCAGCACATTCACCACCGGCGGCCCCACCAGCGGCTGCTCGATGTGCGCATCCAACAGGTTCTGGAGCGTCGCCACCGGCAGGTTCCGCGCCGCCGCAACTCGCGCCAGTTGATAGGCAATTGCGGCCGGAGGCAAGTGTGGATCGAGGCCACTGCCAGAAGTGGTCACCAGCGCCAACGGCACCGGCCCCTGCCCTGGCACTCGCTGTTTGTTGGCATCGTCGATCACCCGAGTGGCCAAGGCCGGGTTACTTGGCGAGAGGTTACTGGCGCTGCTCGATACCGTGGCGAAAGCACCGGCGGATGGACGTGGATGGAACCAGGCATCACCGGTGAAATCCTGGGCAATCAGCGAGGAGCCGCGGACCTTGCCATCGGCGTCGTGTACGAGGCTGCCGTTGGCTTGATCCGGGAACGCGACCTGGGCGACACCGGTGACCACCAAGGGGTAAGCGACACCGGTGATCAAGGTCATCAAGACCAGCAGGCTCAGGGCCGGACGTATCATTGTGGACATTTCAAAATCCTCGAATTCATTAAAAACATGCACATCACCCTGTGGCGAGGGAGCTTGCTCCCGCTGGACTGCGAAGCAGCCCCACCCGGACACAGTGTTTATTCAGGTACACCGCATCGGCTGGTTTTACGACTGCTGCGCAGTCGAGCGGGAGCAAGCTCCCTCGCCACAAAGGCCAACGCTAACCATCAAACCAGATGCAACGCCGTCAACAGCATGTCGATCGCCTTGATGCCCACGAACGGCACCAGAATCCCGCCCAGTCCATAGATCAGCAGATTGCGACGCAGCAACGCCGCCGCACTCGCCGCCTGCACCCGCACACCGCGCAGCGCCAGTGGAATCAGCACCACGATGATCAAGGCGTTGAACACAATGGCCGACAGAATCGCGCTCTGCGGACTGCTCAGATGCATGACGTTCAGCACGCCCAATTGCGGGTAGATCGAGGCGAACAGCGCCGGCAGGATCGCAAAGTATTTGGCCACGTCGTTGGCGATGGAAAAGGTCGTCAGCGCACCACGGGTCACCAACAATTCCTTGCCGATCTGCACCACGTCCAGCAACTTGGTCGGATCGCTGTCGAGGTCAACCATGTTCGCCGCCTCGCGTGCGGCTTGCGTACCATCGTTCATCGCCATGCCGACGTCTGCCTGGGCCAGGGCCGGGGCGTCGTTGGCACCGTCGCCGCACATCGCGACCAGGCGCCCGTCGTTCTGCTCGTGACGAATACGCGCCAGTTTTTTCTCCGGCGTGGCTTCGGCCAGTACGTCGTCGACGCCCGCTTCAGCCGCAATGGCTGCTGCGGTCAGCGGGTTGTCGCCGGTCACCATGACGGTGCGAATCCCCAATTTGCGCAGCTCGGCAAAACGTTCGCGGATGCCGGGCTTGACCACGTCCTTGAGGTGAATCGCACCGAGCAACTTACCGTCGACGCAGACCAGCAACGGCGTGCCGCCGCTCTGGGCAATCTTGTCGATTTCACGGGACAGGGCCGGGGCGAGATCAGCGCGTTTCAGGCCGACGAACGCCAGCAACGAATCCACTGCGCCTTTGCGATACACGCGGCCCTGATAGTCAACGCCGGACAGGCGGGTTTCAGCACTGAACGGTACGGCGGTCAACAGCTCGGTGCTCGGCTCAGGCTGCGGATGCAGGCCCCGCAAGTACTCGACGATGGATTTACCTTCCGCCGTGTCATCGGCCAGCGAGGCGAACAGCGCGCCCTCGGCCAGTTCCCGGGCGTTCACACCTGGCGCGGCATAAACCGCGGTGCAACGACGGTTACCGAAGGTGATGGTGCCGGTCTTGTCCAGCAGCAGGACATGCACGTCCCCCGCCGCTTCCACGGCGCGGCCGGATTTGGCGATCACGTTCAGGCGCACCAGACGGTCCATACCGGCGATACCGATGGCCGAGAGCAAACCGCCGATGGTGGTCGGAATCAGCGTGACCAATAACGCCACCAGGAACACCAGCGGCAGGCTGCCGTTGGCAAAGTGGGCGAACGGTTGCAGGGTGACGACCACGAGCAGGAAGATCAGGGTCAGGCCGATCAACAGGATGTCGAGCGCCACTTCGTTCGGGGTTTTCTGGCGTTTGGCGCCTTCGACCAGCGCGATCATGCGGTCCAGTGTCGACTCGCCAGGGTTGGCAGTGATGCGCACCAGCAGCCAGTCAGACACCAGGCGAGTGTTGCCGGTGACGGCGGAACGGTCGCCGCCGGATTCACGGATCACCGGCGCGGATTCACCAGTGATCGCCGCTTCGTTGACCGCCGCGATGCCTTCGATGACTTCGCCGTCACCGGGGATCATTTCCCCGGCTTCGACGCGCACCACATCACCCTTGCGCAGGCTGGTGGCCGGCACTACCTGAAAGGCGCCGTTGCTGGTTTTGCGGCGTGCGCTCAAGCCTTCGCTGCCAGCCTTGAGGCTGTCGGCGCGGGCCTTGCCGCGACCTTCGGCCAGGGCTTCGGCAAAGTTGGCGAAGAGCACGGTGAACCACAGCCACAGCGCGATTTGCGCGGCGACGAAAGTGGGCACGGCGCTGTCGGGAATAAAGCACAAAACGGTGGTCAGCACGGCGGTCAGTTCGACCACCAGCATCACCGGCGCACGCTGCAATTGCCGTGGGTCGAGCTTGACGAAGGCTTGCACCAGCGCCGGGCGCCAGAGGGCCGAGATCGCGGTTTTCGGTTGTTCCGGCGCCTTCACGGCAGCGGGTTTGGTTGCGGGCATATTCATCATTGACTCCTTAGAAGCCCATGCTCAGATGTTCAGCGATTGGGCCCAACGCCAGGGTCGGCAGAAAGGTCAGGCCGCCCACCAGCAAAATGGTCACGGTCAACAGGGTCACGAACAGCGGACCGTGGGTCGGGAAGCTGTTCTGGCCAATCGGTGCGGTTTTCTTCATCGCCAGGCTGCCGGCCAAGGCCAGTACCGGGAGGATGTAACCGAAGCGACCGATCAACATGCCAAGTCCGAGCATCAGGTTGTGGAACGGTGTGTTGGCGCCGAAACCGCCGAACGCCGAACCGTTGTTCGCGCCGGCCGAGGTATAGGCATAGAGCAACTGGCTGAAACCGTGGGGGCCGGGGTTGGTTACCGAGGCCACCGGACCTGGCAGGCTGGCGGCAATCGCACTGAGTACCAGCACACCGACCGGCATCACCAGCAAAGTCACCACCAGCAGTTGCACTTCCTTGGCCTGCAATTTCTTGCCGAGGTATTCCGGAGTACGGCCGATCATCAGGCCGGCGAGGAACACTGCGATCAACACGTTGAGCAACATGCCGTAGAGCCCGGCGCCGACGCCGCCGAAGATCACTTCGCCGACCATCATATTGACCATCGCGACCATGCCGCTCAGCGGATTAAGGCTGTCGTGCATACCGTTGACTGAACCGTTGGACGCGGCGGTGGTGGTCACCGACCACAGCACCGTGGCGGTAGTGCCGAAGCGTGCTTCCTTGCCTTCCAGCGGCGCGGTCTGTTCGACGGCGACGTTGTTCAGGGAAGGGTTCGGCTGGTATTCAGCCCACAGCGAGGTGGCGCCGCCGATCAGGAACAGCGCCAGCATGCAGGCGATGATCGCCCGACTCTGACGCAGGTCCTTCACGTAATGGCCGAAGGTGAACACCAGGGCGGCGGGGATCAGGATGATCGAGGACACTTCGAACAGGTTGCTCCACGCCGTCGGGTTCTCGAACGGGTGCGCCGAGTTGACGCCGAAGAAGCCACCGCCGTTGGTCCCCAGCTGCTTGATCGCAATCTGGCTGGCGGCCGGGCCGAGCGGAATCACCTGATCGACGCCTTGCATCGTCACTGCATTCACGTACTGCGCGAAGGTTTGCGGCACACCCTGCCAGACCAGATACAGCGCCAGCAGCAGGCACAGCGGCAGCAGGCCGTAGAGGGTGGCGCGGGTCATGTCGACCCAGAAATTGCCGAGGGTCTTGGTCGATTTGCGACCGATACCCCGACACAGCGCAACCAGCACAGCGAGCCCGGTGGCGGCGCTGACGAAGTTCTGCACGGTAAGGCCGGCCATCTGAGCCAGGTAGCTCAGCGAGGCTTCGCCGCTGTAGGCCTGCCAGTTGGTGTTGGTCATGAAACTGACGGCGGTGTTGAACGCCAGCGTCCACTCCTGACCCGGCAGGTTTTGCGGGTTGAGCGGCAAGTGGTCCTGGAACAACAGAATCGCGAACAACAGCAAGAAGCCCGCAAGGTTGAAGGCGAGCAAGGCCAGGGTGTATTTCTGCCAGCTCTGTTCGGCCTGCGGATCAACGCCGGCCACCCGATAACAGCCCCGCTCCACCGGTCCCAGGATCGGTGTCAGCCAGGTGCGCTGCCCCTCCATGACCTTGTAGTAGAACCGCCCGAGAAACGGTGCCGGAATCAGCACCACGGCGAAGAAGGCCAGGATCAGCCAATAGTCATAACTGTGCATAGCCGCTCCTAGTTCCGGTCCGCGCGCAACAGCGCAACCAACAGATAAATGAACAGCCCCACTGCCAACAGCAGTGACACCCCGTCCAGAACGCTCATGGAAGTTCTCCGTGTTACGGCGTATTGCCGCGTGTGGAGTCATTGTCGGAACGAAGGCTGTAAAGGAGCGAGATCGAGGGTGTTGGCTGTGCATAAAGAAAGCGTAAAGAGTGGGTTTATGGCGTTGTTACAGCGGTGTTTGGACGAGCTCCATCGCTAGCAGGCTAGCTCCCACAGGGGTTTGATGTTGTTTGGGCCACCGCAGTCCAATGTCGCAGCGAGCCTGCTCGCGATCACGGCAGAACTGGCAACCCTGCCCTCAACTGGCGCACAAAGATGCGTGCATCCAGCAGCAAACATCCCCGATACGACACCTTTTTACGCTTTACGACTGCCATCACAACACTGGCACGCCCACTGCACACGCCCTCCCCGAGCTTTCCAAACCGTTCAGGGAGCAAACGATGAACACACAACTCAAACCCACGCTGGGCACGCTGCACCTGTGGGGCATTGCGGTCGGGCTGGTGATTTCCGGTGAGTATTTCGGCTGGAGTTACGGCTGGGGCGTGGCCGGGACACTGGGATTTCTGGTGACCTCCTTCATGGTCGCCACCATGTACACCTGCTTCATCTTCAGCTTCACCGAGCTGACCACCGCGATTCCTCATGCAGGCGGTCCCTTTGCCTACAGCCGCCGCGCCTTTGGCGAGAAAGGCGGATTGATCGCCGGGCTGGCGACGCTGATCGAATTCGTCTTCGCCCCACCGGCCATTGCTCTGGCGATCGGCGCGTATCTGAACGTGCAATTCCCGGCACTTGATCCGAAGCACGCGGCAGTCGGCGCGTACATTGTTTTCATGGGCCTGAACATCCTCGGCGTGAAACTGGCAGCGACGTTCGAGCTGGTGGTCTGCGTCCTGGCAGTCGCCGAGTTGCTGGTGTTCATGGGCGTGGTGGCGCCGGCGTTCAGTTTCAGCAACTTTGCGCTGAATGGCTGGGCCGGTTCCGATGTGTTCGGCGCACCGGCGATTGCCGGGATGTTTGCGGCGATTCCATTCGCGATCTGGTTCTTCCTCGCCATCGAAGGCGCCGCCATGGCCGCCGAAGAAGCCAAGGACCCGAAACGCACGATTCCGAAGGCGTATATCAGCGGCATTCTGACCCTGGTGCTATTGGCCATGGGCGTGATGTTCTTTGCCGGCGGCGTCGGCGACTGGCGCACCCTGTCGAACATCAACGATCCGTTGCCGCAAGCGATGAAAACCGTGGTCGGCGAAAGCTCCGGCTGGTCACGCATGCTGGTGTGGATCGGCCTGTTCGGTCTGGTCGCGAGTTTCCACGGGATCATCCTCGGCTACTCGCGGCAGTTCTTCGCCCTCGCCCGCGCCGGTTATCTGCCGGCGTCGCTGGCCAAACTCTCGCGCTTCCAGACGCCACACCGGGCCATCATCGCCGGCGGTGTCATCGGCATCGCCGCGATCTACAGCGACGGCTTGATCAACCTGGGCGGCATGACGCTGACGGCGGCGATGATCACCATGGCGGTGTTCGGCGCGATCGTGATGTACATCATGAGCATGCTCAGCCTGTTCAAACTGCGTAAAACCGAACCGAACCTGGAGCGCACATTCCGCGCGCCGTGCTACCCGTTGGTGCCGTTCATTGCGTTGGTGCTGGCGGTGGTGTGCCTGGTGGCGATGGCCTGGTTCAACACCCTGATCGGGTTGATCTTCCTCGGCTTCATGGCGGTGGGTTTCGTGTACTTCATGCTGACGGCACAGCTGCGGGCGGATGCGCCGGCGGATGCGATGCTGACCGGGCTCTGAATCGCAGCAGGTGTTGCGGGCAGATCAGGCATAGAATGGAACCACTGCGAAAATGAATCGCTCAAAGTGGTATGCACGACCGGTTGGCAAAACCCGCCAATCGGCCTGCCCTCAAGGAGAGCCCTATGCCCTGGTATGCCTGGTTGATTCTGGTCGTTGCAATCGGCTCGATTGTGGGTGGTTTGATGATGCTGCGCGACACCGCCAACAAAGTCGAACTCACCGACGAGCAACGCAAGCGAGTCGCTGAACGTAATGCGCAAGCGGACGCCAAGGATGCGCAGGACCGCTGACATATAACTGTGGCGAGGGAGCTTGCTCCCGTTGGGTCGCGTAGCGGCCCTCGATGTCCCTCGCACTTTTTTTTGCGCCCGCTGCGCGGTCGAGCGGGAGCAAGCTCCCTCGCCACAACAGCGCTGTTACTTTTCCCAATCGGCCTTGGCGATGTGCAAGCCATGCAGCCCTTTGTAGGCCGCACGCTCCGGTTGGCTCCAGCCTTCCAGCAACGAATTCTCTAACCTATAGATCTCTACTCCAAGCGGGCGACACACGCTGAGCGGGTCCTGCGCATCCGGCCCCCACATCGCCAGCGACAGATCGCCGCCCGGACAGGTCGACAGCGCACACAGCAAATCAATCTCCGCGAAAAACTCCAGGTAATCGCCCTTCTGCGCCGGACAGGCTTTCATGAAATACATGTCGTCGTGGTTGAGGCCCGTGCACTGGAAAATGTTCAACACGTCATGCACGTCGAATTCGGTCAGGCCATGGGGCAAAACGGCGCGGGTCAGGTTCGAGTGGCAGTGGTGATGGAAGTCTTCGCCGGTGAGCATTTTGTTCACGTAGGGGTCGCAGCGAGTGCCGAGCAAGTCGTGCAGGCGACCGCCATGTTCGTCGATGCCGTAACCGGCCAGGCTGTCATCGGTGATGGTCACCAGCGGCCGTAAAAAAGGCAGGTTCGACCAGAGCCGGTCATGGGTGCTGACGTGCGCGCCCTGCAACTGGCGGGTTCGCGCCGCCCACAAGCGTTCACGCGGATCATTGGCATTCCAGACGTTGAAATCACCTACTTGCGGACCGACCGGCGTCGTCACGCGAAACACGTGCCCGGCCGGGACGTTCCAGGCGCGACCGGTGCGGATCGGCACTTCAAACTGCTCGATCAGCGTGCGCCCCTCCTTCGAATCCCGGATCTTCTCGTAAAAGGCTTTGTCCACCTGCAACGCCGAGCCTTTGCTCACTTGATAAGCCGCCGGATAGTCTTTGTACATGGCACGAATCCTCGATCAGTGATGGGAGTTTGGAGCAAGCATTTGCAACAGGAGCTGTTCGGAGTCATCGAGATAAAGGCTCATGGCATCTCCGGCAGCGCGCTTGTCGCCTTCGGCGAGCAGCTCATGGATCTGCCGGTCGCGCGCCAGCCAGGGCGCCTGGAACCTCGATTCATCGGGCGCGGTGCAAAACACCAGGCGCAGTTGCGCGACGACATTGGTGAAGAATTCATCGAACAACGGACTGCGCAGCAATCCGACGATATGTTGATGAAACGCCAGGCTGTGAGTGCCGACGGCGCGCCAGTCCTCGCGTTCGCGGGCCAGTTCGGTGGCTTCCAGCGCCTCCAGCATCCGGTCGGACTGATAATCGCGCAGCGGTTGACTCGCGCTGATGGCTTGCAATTCGAGGGTGCGCCGCACGTTGAACAGGTCCCGCACATCCGCAGCCCCCAGCTTGCGCACCATCACGCCTTTGTTGCGCACATAACGGGTCAGACCTTCCTGCCCCAAACGATGCAAGGCTTCGCGAATGGTGTTGCGGGAAGCGTTGTAGGCTGAGACCAGGTCGTTTTCCACCAGCGCCATGCCAGGCAGCAAACGTCCGCCAATGATGTCGGCGCGCAATTCCAATGTGATGTGATCGGCCAGGGACAGTCCGCTGTTCATGCTCATCGCCTCTTGATTGTTCAACAATCGTCAGCGAATGAGTAATCACTATTCGTGCCAGATTATTCAATGCGCTGTGACAGAGTTGGACGCATCTGCATGCTTTTTAGAAGTAGAAGTACAGTCACCATCCCATTTTCATTGGTTAAGATGGCGCATTGTTGCGGAGATTCAAGATGCGTTACTCGCAGGACCATAAAGCCCAGACCCATCAACGCATCATCAAGGAAGCCTCAGCGCGGTTTCGCCGCGACGGTATTGGCGCTACCGGCCTTCAACCTCTGATGAAAGCGCTGGGCCTGACTCACGGTGGCTTCTACTCGCATTTCAAATCCAAGGATGAACTGGTAGAAAAAGCCCTGCAGGCGGCTGGCGAGCAATGTGACGTCACCTGCGCCCAGCTGTTCGCCCAGGAGCATCCGCTGGAGGCGTTCATCGACACCTATCTGTCCGAATGGCACCAGACTTCACCCGATGAAGGGTGTCCGCTGCCAACGATGTCATCGGAACTCGGTTTGCGTGGACAGCCAAGCCCGACCTCGGACGTGGTGCTCAATGCGAGGCTCGAACAAATACAGGGGACGCTTGAAGGCGAGGACGCCGCCGACCAGAGCATCTTTATCATGTCCGCGCTGGTCGGGGCGTTGCTACTGTCACGCAGTGTCGAGAGCCCCGAACTGGCTCAGCGGGTTCTCGACATCACACGCACATTTCTCAAACAACCCCGGGATTAACCCTGCCAGCGTTTGAACAATACGCTGGCATTGACCCCGCCAAAGCCGAAACCGTTGGACAGCGCATATTCGATCGCCATCGGCCGCGCCTTGCCGTGGACGATATCCACACCTTGCGCAGCCGGGTCCGGGTTATCGAAATTGAGCGTGGCCGGCGCGATCTGGTCCCGGATCGCCAACAGCGTGAAGATCGCCTCGATCCCGCCCGCCGCGCCGAGCAAATGGCCGGTGGCCGACTTGGTCGACGTGACCGCTATCTTGTTGTCTGACCCGAACAACGACTTGATCGCCGCCAGTTCCCCCAAATCCCCTACCGGTGTCGAGGTGGCGTGAGCGTTGAGATGCTGTACCTGGTCCGCAGAAATACCCGCCTGAGCCAACGCCAACGACATCGCCCGCCGCGCACCACTGCCATCTTCGGGGCCCGCAGTCAGGTGATAGGCATCGGCACTGGTGCCGTAACCGACCAGTTCCGCCAGCGGTTGCGCGCCACGAGCCAGAGCATGTTCCAGGGATTCGATCACCAGAAGACCTGCGCCCTCACCCATGACGAAGCCATCTCGATCACGGTCGAACGGGCGCGAAGCACGTTCCGGGGTGTCGTTGAAACCGCTGGACAAGGCCCGGGCAGCGGCGAACCCGGCGAGGCTGACCCGATCGATTGCCGCTTCCGCGCCGCCACACACCGCAATATCCGCTTCGCCACAACGAATCAGCCGCGCCGCATCACCAATCGCCTGAACCCCGGCCGCGCACGCCGTTACCGGAGCACCCAGCGGACCTTTGAAACCATGCTGGATCGACACATGGCCCGCGGCCAGGTTGACCAGGAAAGAAGGAATGGTGAATGGCGACAAACGCCGCGGGCCACGGCTGTCCGTGGTGCGCACCGCATCGGCAATTGCGCCGAAACCGCCGACGCCCGAACCGATGATGGTAGCCGTGCGCTCCTGAGCATCGGCGGTTTGCGCCTGCCAACCGGCTTGCTCGATCGCCTGACGCGCCGCTTCCATGACGAACAATATGAACCGGTCCATCTTCTTCTGTTCTTTGGGTGGGGTGGCCCGGTCCGGGTCAAAACCGGCCTCGGCATCATCGGCCAGCGTCGGCACTGCACCGCCGACCTTGGCCGGCAGATCGGCCACGACGTCGTCCGGTAAATTGCGCAAACCGGAACGTCCGGACAACAGGCGTGCCCACACCGCTTCGACACCACTACCCAGCGGCGACACCAGCCCCATGCCCGTTACAACCACTCGACGATCACTCATACCGCAATATCCTCATGCCAATGCTGGCGCTTTATTTGTAACGCGCAGCGGCTTTGCTTTTGGAAAGGTTTGGCGCCATCACGTGTCGCGCCGCAACAAAGGCGTGCCACTCGCTGGCATCCGGCAACGACGGAATGGTGATCAACTCGCCCTGGTCCAGACCCGCTAGAGCCGCGTCGACCATATCCCCTGCGTCCATGACCATGTCATCCGGGATCTGGCTCGCGTCGATACCGGAGCGCTCCCAGATTTCGGTGCGCGTCACGCCAGGCAATACGGCCTGCACCTTGACCCCCGTGCCATCCAGCTCGGCGTTCAACGACTGCGTCAGACTTAACACATAAGCCTTGCTGGCGCTGTAAGTGGCGTTGAAACGCTCGGGGAACAGAGCGACCACCGAGGCGATGTTGATGATTGTGCCCCGGCCCGCCTTGGCGAAACTGGCGGCAGCCGCTGAGGCCAGACGCGTGACTGTCGTAACGTTCAGTTGAATCAGGCGCTCCAGCTGATCCAGATCGGAGTTGGCCAGCAAGCCATCCGCCGCGACACCGGCATTGTTCAGCAAAAGGCTGATACTCGAATCGCTGCGAAGGCGCTGCTCGAGTTTCAGCACATCCTCCTTTTGCGTCAGGTCGGCCTTCAACACTTCGACCTGAGCCCCATGCTCGGCGCGCAACTGGCTCGCCGCTTCTTCCAGCCGCTGCAGATCGCGAGCAACCAACAACAAATCAAAACCACGCGCTGCCAACCGCTCGGCGTAAATCGCACCGATACCGGAAGAAGCACCGGTGACGAGGGCCGTACCTTGGGATTGGGTGGAAGTCATGACTGTGCTCCTGGAAAATGCTTGAGAAAAGGTCAGCGCATGAACGTCAAAGCGCCTCGACGAAAGCAATTTATTACATGCATAATTTAAACACAATATTATAGTCATAATTTTTAGGCAGCGGACGGAACGCGCGGCTTTGCGAACGCCAGAGCGCAAAAGGCCGGTCAATGACCGGCCCCCTTGGCGTTGAATGTTTAGCTTAGTTCACTTCCAGCTTATCGCGATTACGATCCAGAATTGCCTTGCCGATTCCTTTCACTTCGAGCAACTCGTCCACCGAAGCAAACGGCCCATTGATATCACGATACGCAACGATCGCCTGAGCCTTCGCCTCGCCAATTCCGGAGAGTTCCTTTTGCAATGTGGAAGCATCTGCAGCATTGAGATTGATTCTGCCCGATTGTGCTGCTGGAGAAACCTCCATCACCATGGAGGCATTGTTGCTCTCCGGCTTCGCAGCGGGAGCCGCAGTAGCAGCGATCGAGGCAGTGGTCAGAAGGGCAAAAACCAGGGAGTTGAAGTAGCCAGTACGCATAAATGACGCTCCATGACATCGATTGAGAAAGCAGCTTTTCCGAAGCCGCCTTCCAAACTTAGGCGATGTCTGGAGCCTGTCAAAAATGTGTCCGTTACCGGATGTGAAACAATCAGGGTTCGAGGCGACGCTCTTGGTAGATCCAGTCGACTATTTCCCCGTCGGGGCTGTAACCGCTGACAGTTTCACGCAGGAGTTGGCGCACACGGGAGTAATCATCCTGCTCCACGGCAACCAGCAACTCGGTCAACCGCCCCTTGAGCACATCCCATGGCAAATGATCCTCGCTAGCGCTCATGATCATCGGATGCGGCGTTGCCGATACATTGTCGCCAATCAGCAGTTCTTCATAAAGCTTCTCGCCGGGACGCAGGCCCGTAAATTCGATCGAGATGTCGCCCTGAAGATTCTTTTCGGAACGCACACTCAAACCGGAGAGATGGATCATTTTTTCCGCCAGTTCGACGATCTTCACCGGTTCGCCCATGTCGAGCACGAACACATCACCGCCCTGACCCATGGAACCCGCCTGGATTACCAGTTGTGCGGCTTCGGGAATGGTCATGAAATAACGGGTGATTTTCGGATGCGTGACCGTCAACGGTCCGCCAGATTTTATCTGACGGTGAAACAGCGGAATGACTGAACCGGACGAACCCAGCACGTTGCCGAAACGGACCATCGTGAAGCGGGTCTTGTTGACTCGGGAAACATTGGCTTTGTCACCGAACAGCACAGGGGCGATCTCGCGGCTCAAGGCCTGCAGCGTCAATTCGGCAAGACGCTTGGTGCTGCCCATCACGTTCGTGGGACGAACCGCCTTATCGGTGGAGATCAATACAAAGTTCGAAACACCCGCCTGCAAAGCCGTCTGAGCAGTGTTAAGCGTGCCGATGACATTGTTTAGCACACCTTCAGCGATATTGTGCTCAACCATGGGCACATGCTTGTAAGCCGCTGCGTGGTAGACCGTGTCCACGCTCCAGGTCTTCATGACATCCAGGAGTTTGTGTTGGTGGCGGATGGAGCCAAGGATCGGCAGCAATCGAACGCCGACAGACTCCCGACAACCGCGAGTCTCGAGCTCCGACAAAATGCTGTAGAGATTGAACTCACTGTGATCGAACAAAATAAGCGTGGTCGGCCCGAGTACAAAGATCTGGCGACAGAGCTCCGCACCGATCGACCCACCGGCGCCCGTCACCATCACGGTCTTGCCTTTGATGCAGCGCTCCAGCAAGCCCGGCTGCGCCGGCACCGAATCGCGTCCCAGCAAGTCCGCGATATCCACTTCCTGTATGTCTTCGACCTTCACCCGGCCGCTGGCCAGGTCGGTGAAGTTTGGAACGCTACGGATGTGTAGGGGAAAATGCTCCAATAGCGTGAGGATTTCCCTACGGCGTGCGCGGGTCGATGATGGCAGGGCCAGGAGGATTTCCTGCGCGCCGGTTTCGTCGATCATTTGTTGGATATGTTTGGGTTTGTAGACTTGGAGGCCGGCAATCGAACGATCGGCAATGCTGGCATCGTCATCTATAAATGCTACCGGGCGCATGCTCCGGCCCATGCGCAGAGCGGCGACAAGCTGATTGCCGGCTACGCCTGCACCGTAGATTGCAACCTTGGTGAGGCCGTCATCCCGATTGGAAAAGGGTACATGGGCAGCGCCATTGAACCAGTCACCCATGAAGTACTGGCGCATGCACAGCCGCAGGCCTCCAATGATGACAAGGCTGAGCCACCAGTAATTGAAGACAATAGAGCGCGGTACTACGGCTTCGTGATTACTGTACCAATAGACAACGAGCGCCAGAATGAGCGAAGAAAGGCTGACGGCTTTGATAATGGCAATCAGTGCATCATTGCCGAAATAGCGCATGACAGCACGGTACATCCCGAAACGAATGAATAGAGGAATGGCAACAAGAGGCGCGCAAACGAACAGCCAGAAATGGACCCTGAACGGGTTGTACATATCATCGACACCCAGACGTACGATGAACGCCAACCACAGAGCCGCCCAGACCAGAATAATGTCTGTGACCACCTGAATCAGTCGCTTACGACGCCTCGGAAGCCCTAATAAGCGAGCCCTGATCTTAGCCATGAAATCCTCAACCACCTCAGCCTTCTCCCTTTAACCACCGTATCAACGTAGTGGTACGTGGAAGCTTATAGACGCCTACAGCCCACAATAAAATCTAAATCTCAGAAGTTACCGTTTTTTAGCGGCAATGCTTCAAGCTCACCCGCATGGAATTTGATGGCCAGCGCAACCAGCGGAGCATAGGCCAGAACCAAACCCAGACTTGAGTTCAGGCCCCATTGCGTGACACCTAGTGAGATAGGCAACAACCAAAGCAAATTGATCGCACATACGGTCGCTGTAACCGCCAAATGGCTGCCAAACTGACGGGAGGCGAACTGATAGGCGTGACTGCGGTGTGCTTCATAGACTTTGTCACCTCTGAGTAATCGCCGAAACAGGGTGAACGTTGCATCAACAATAAACACGCCAAGCAGAATCAGCCAGCCCCACAGCATATCGGGAGAAATCCCCGCGGCCTGAAGCGAGAGCCCTCCAAGGACTATACCCAGGAATCCACTCCCGGCGTCCCCCATGAAAATCCGGGCAGGCGGGAAATTCCAGAATAAAAAACCGGCCACGGAAACGGCCAGCAACAATGGAATCCAAATCAACTCCGTCGCACCACTCATCCAATACAGCAGACAGGCCCCAAGGCAGACGCAAATCGCCTCGACACTGGCAATGCCATCGATACCATCCATGAAGTTATAGAGGTTGAGCAGCCACACGAGATAAAACGCTGCTAATACATGGCCAAACCACCCAAGGTCGAAACTCTGCCCAAAAAACTCAACGACGGGCAGCCCACCGATCCAGAACAGCAACCAGATCGACGCAACGAAATGCCCCAACAAGCGCCTACGGGCGGCGATGTGGCCGTGGTCATCCATAAATCCGATAATAGCTATGAGAGCGCCTGCGCCGGCTAGTGCGAAGAATATGGATGAAGCGACCAGCCCCTGCGAATACATCCCATACAATGCAATTAGAAACACCACAACAATGGCCACCCCGCCGCCTCTGGGCGTTGGCACAGAGTGCGAACTGCGGGCATTGGGAATATCCATCAAACTGCGAGCCAATGCGTATCGGCGCAGTAATGCTGTGAGAATGAACGATGCAGCGCCTGCTACAAGAAGAAGCCACCAGAAACTCATGCTTGACCGGACTCCAGAAAATGCCGGGCGGTAGAAAGTAACGCCTGGTTCAGCGTCACTGGCGGAGACCAACCCAGTAATCGATAATTTTTCTCGATGTCGACCTGCAGCGAACCCAACAGACGTTGGCTTATCGCACCCTTTCCTGACAGGACCGCCATGCATCGCAAAAGTCCGGGAGGTACCGGTAAAAGCCGAACAGGTCGATCTAAACTGGCTCCCATGCGGCGCAGCAGTCCAGTAGTCGAAACATCCTCACCATCGCTCACCAGGAAAATCTGATTGGCCGCCGCCGGGTGATCCAGACAGACGACGATCAGATCGACCAGATTTTCGATGGACACCAGGCTGCGGCGGTTGTCTATAGCCCCCAAAGGCAAGGGAACTCCCCGGTAAAGCCAGCGCATCATGCTGAGCATGTTGGCTTTTACGCCCGGGCCATAGACAAGGACCGGCCGGATGATCACGACTTCCATGCCAGTGTCGGCAGCGAGCGCGAGCAAACCTTGCTCGGCCTCATGCTTGGAGACGCCGTAAGGATCAATCGGCGCAGGAACGTCATCGGCGGTATAGGGCTTGCCAAAGGGCGTACCTTCACCGTTGACCTTAATGGAGCTGATAAAAACGAAGCGTTTGACACCAGCAACTGCGGCTTGGCGGGCGAGATTCAGGGTGCCATCAACATTAACCTTGCGAAACGCCGTTAGCGGATCGGCGTCCGACTCTCGCATCACATGCACGCGCGCAGCCAAATGAACAACAATTCCGACATCCTTCAACGCAGGTTGCCAGTCTGTTTCCCCGTCAAGTGTTCCTACGGAAACACTACTCACATCTGAAGGAAAACTGCCAGACAAGTGGCGCGTAGAGGCAATCAGCTTATACCGCTGATCCATACAGAGGGTTTTTATCAGGCTCTTCCCTACAAAACCTGAGCCACCTGTCACAAGAACCAACTTAGAACTCATTTCGATACTCTTTAGATACCCACTCGACAGATTTTCTTGGCATCGAAACTTCAAATACTGGAGTAAACGCTCTAAGCAACTTTCAGAAAAGTCGATGACGTGTCAAATATTTTAGATCTTGCCCGGCGCCTCCTGAACGTCCTCACTTCCCAGCATCTTTCGGCGTTGAGCGGGAAGACCTGCACTGCCGTCATAGGATCAGCTGAAGCAAAAAATCGCGCGAATAGTATCACGGAGCCTTCGCTGATCCCATTCGACCGGACCTTTTCGCGACATCCCGGCAAAGCGGGTGTTCAGCGGCAAGCAAGGTATGGATTCGTGTAAGCCGCGTCGACCGCACAGCACCAGGTTCGAGTGTCCGACATTGGCCATACTTACCTGTAAAAAAGGTGACGCTCCATTCAGCTTCGGACTAAAATGCCAACTTTTTGCTATTGGTCGCGCGGTTGGCACAATGTCTGTGCACAACCTTAACGTCAACACAGTACGTAAACGAGTATTTTGTGCAGATAATCATTCCAATGTCAGGTTTCGGCGAGCGCTTCCGCCGGGCCGGCTACACAGTGCCCAAGCCCCTTATTGAAATAGACGGCAAGCCAATCATTGGGCATGTCATAGATATGTTTCCCGGTGAAACGGATTTTATTTTTATTTGCAATCAGGACCACTTGGACAACCCTGAATACCGCATGGCTTCTATCCTGCGGCATTACTGCCCTACTGGTCAGGTTATTGGCATTCCGGCTCATAAACTCGGGCCGATCCATGCCGTGCGCCAGGTAGAGCACCTGATAAAACCCGACAGCCCGGTGATCGTTAACTATTGCGATTTTACCTGCTACTGGGATTGGCAGCATTTCAAGCAATTCGTAAAGACTACGGCATGCGTCGGTGCAATCCCTGCCTATAAAGGCTTTCACCCGCACACCCTAGGTAGCACGAACTATGCCTACATCCGCGAAACGCAGGGTTGGGTGCAGGACATTCAAGAGAAGCAACCCTACACCGACAATCGCATGGAAGAGTTCGCATCCAGTGGGACTTATTACTTCGACTCAGGCAAAACCATGAGCGAAGCGTTCCGCAACACCATGGACCAACAACTCAATGTCGGTGGCGAATACTACGTCAGCCTGGCCTACAAACCTCTACTCGCGGAAAAACAGTCCGTCGCGGTGTACCCCCTCCAGCACTTCATGCAATGGGGTACGCCGGATGACGTCCGGGAATACAACGGCTGGTCGGCGGCTTTTGAAACGATGAACCGCCAATTGAAACATTCGCAGACTTCCCCGACAGGCGCCCTTGTGATCCCAATGGCGGGAATGGGCCAGCGCTTTGTAAATGAGGGTTATGCACTGACCAAGCCACTGATCCCGGTGTCAGGCAAACCCATGGTCACCCAAGCCACTGGGGACTTGCCCAAAGCCGAACACCACGCCTTCGTTCTTCGCCAGGACATGCCCGGTTACGCCGAGATCGCCAAAGAACTTGAGCGTGTATTCCCCGGCACCGTGATTGAAACAATCCCGCAAGTAACGGAAGGCCAAGCCTGCACCGCGCTGCTCGGGTTAGAGGCTCTGGAGCGTGCCGTCACGGATGTTCAAGGCCCTATTACCTTTGGTGCCTGCGACAACGGCGCCCTTTATGATGAACAGGCATTTCAGGCCTTGGTCGACAACCCAGAGATAGACGTGATTGTGTGGGGCGCGAGAGGGCATGCAAATGCTATCCGTCATCCGCAAATGTTTGGCTGGATCGATGCCGAGAGCGGTCGGATTCGTCGAATCTCCGTGAAGACCCCACTTGAATCCCCGGCGACAGATCCGATCGTACTGGGAACCTTCACATTCCGCCGCGCAGAAGACTTCCGGAATGTGGTTTCGCGGCTGATTCAGCGTGACGGTCGTATCAATGGCGAGTTCTACATTGACTCGACGATTAATGATGCCATCGAATCGGGTCTGCGCTGCGAACTGTTCGAAGTCGATAGTTTCCTGTCATGGGGTACCCCGAACGACCTGCGTACTTTCGAATACTGGCAGTCCTGTTTCCACAAGTGGGCAGGTCACCCTTATCGGCTGCAGAACGATGGTCGAATCCCGCAAGACGCCATTGCCGGACTGGAGTCTCGCTATCAAGCGATGGTGCCCGCGCTGCCAGGCACAACAGCATGATCAAGCGTGAGCTTGCAGTCTTTCTGGTCGTAGGCTCGCTGACTGTCCTGATCGATTTCCTGACCTATCGCGGCCTGGTCTGGACTGAGTGGATGACTGTCGATCAGGCCAAAGCAGTCGGCTTTCTGACCGGCACCCTGTTTGCGTACTTTGCCAACAAGGTGTGGACTTTCGGCCACCAGGATCACGCGCCTGGCAGCGTATGGCGCTTTGTCCTGCTGTATGCGATCACATTGGGCGCCAACGTTCTGGTTAATGCCGGGTGCCTGGCGTTACTCAGCACACTGTCCATTGCAGTCCCGGTTGCATTTTTGATTGCCACGGGTGTATCGGCCGTTCTCAACTTCCTTGGAATGAAGTTGTTCGTGTTCAAGACTAGCAACCTTACGGAGAAGTCATGAAGTTTTCGCTAATCATCCCCTGCTACAACGAGTCGGCCAATTTGCCACTGCTGCTGGAACGCTGCAAAGGCCTGGTCGAACAACCTGGCGTAGAGGTGATTCTGGTCGACAATGGCTCCACCGATGACAGTCCGCAGGTTTTAGAGCGCCTGTTGCCGTCCTACCCCGGATGCAGAAGCGTTCGGGTCGAGGTCAATCAAGGTTATGGCTTCGGCATTCTTTCCGGCCTGCGTGCAGCTGAAGGCGAGATTCTCGGCTGGACCCATGCAGATCTGCAAACCGACCCGATGGATGCGTTGCGTGGCCTTGCGTACTTTGACCAGCATGGGCCAGACATTTTCGTAAAAGGACGTCGCTTCGGCCGACCATTGGCCGATGTCGTGTTCACCTTCGGCATGAGCGTTTTCGAAACCGTTCTGCTCGGCAAACCGATGTGGGATATAAACGCTCAGCCCACCATGTTTTCCAAAGCCTTTTTCCAGCGCTGGCAGGCAGCCCCATCGGATTTTGCACTCGACCTATATGCGTATTACCAAGCCCACATGCAGGGTTTGAAGGTTTATCGGTTTGCTGTGCGTTTTGGTGAGCGCGCCCACGGCGTTTCACACTGGAACGTGAACTGGGCAGCCAAAAGAAAATTCATTCGCAGAACTGTTGATTTCAGTTTGCAACTTAAGAAGAGTCTAAGGACATGAAACTCATCTCGCATCGGCGTAACACCCGTCAGGAACTCAATGCCACCGAAGGAAAATATGGCATTGAAGTCGATATCCGCAGCTACGGTAACGACCTGATTATCCACCACGATCCCTGCGTACCAGGTGAATCGTTTGACGAGTGGATTGCCGACTATCGGCACGGAACACTGATTCTGAACGTCAAGGAAGAAGGCCTGGAAGCACGCTTGATCGCGCTAATGAAAGACAAGGGGATCGAAGATTACTTCTTCCTTGATCAGTCCTTTCCTTTCCTGATCAAGTGGTCCAAAGCCGGCGAACGCCGTTGCGCCGTCCGTGTGTCCGAATTCGAATCGATTGAAACGGCACTGACGCTGGCAGGCAAGGTTGATTGGGTGTGGGTTGATTGCTTCACCCAATTCCCACTCAGCCATGACGACGCCAAGCGATTGCAGGATGCGGGCTTCAAACTGTGCCTGGTATCCCCGGAACTCCAAGGCCGCAACGCCGAAACAGAGATTCCAATGCTGGTAAAACTATTAGCTGACCGGAATATCGTTGCCGAAGCGGTTTGCACCAAACGACCGGACCTCTGGGAAACGTTGGCTGCGATCGAATGAATATAAAGCTTCTTTGCCACCCGACCTTTTTGATCGGGTTGGTGCTTCGTCTTGTACTTGTACTATGGATAGCCCCCACACCAGTGACCGAGTGGTATCTGCCATTCCTGGACACCAGCACCAACACGCTGACACTGAACCCGTGGGGAACATGGCTGGATCAAGGTGGCGCAATTACTGCGTTCCCCTATGGCTATGTCATGTGGGCGGCTTTCCTGCCCGCGATTTTGCTATGCAAGGCGCTCTCGCTCCCTCTGATACTTGGCTACGGCCTGACACTGATTGGCGCAGACCTCCTGCTTCTGAACGCACTCAGAAAGATTGTTCCCAACCGCGATAGATTGCTGATCGCAGTGTATTGGCTGTCGCCGATCGTGATCGTTGGTAGCTATGTACTCGGGTTCAACGACCTCATCCCGGTACTCTTGCTTGCAGGATCACTTTACTTCCTCAAGCGTGCACGACTGATACTAACAGGGCTCATATTTGTCACTGCGATCTCGGCCAAGCTGAGCATGGTGCTGGCACTACCGTTTTTCCTGATCTACCTGCAACACAACCGATCTCTGCGCCAGCATCTGCCACGTTTGTTGATCGGCTTGGCCGTGGGCGCAGCAGTGACGATCCTGCCATTTCTGTTGTCCAGCGCAGGCGTCAGCATGCTCTTCAACAACCCGGAAATAGGGAAAGTCTACAAGCTGGCATTCAGCATCGGAGATACCACCCTCCTTTACGTAGTGCCCCTCGCCTACTTGCTGATGCTTTATGCTGCCTGGCGGATCAAACGTCCGAACTTCGAGCTCTTCCACTCCATGCTCGGCCTGGTTTTCCTGCTCGTTGTCCTGATGACGCCGGCGTCTCCTGGATGGTTTATCTGGGCCATCCCATCCTTGGTGGCCTATCAGGCAGCCAGCAACCGGGTTGCGGTCGCCATCACCGGGATCTTCTCGCTGCTCTATGTGGTGAGCGCTCTACTGATTACCCCGGACGCCAAACTGATCGTCGAGCAGACTTCATGGCTGCCGCAAGCGGCCAGCCAATGGTTGTTCGCCGGCAAACTGTCATCGTTGGTTCACACAGCGATGGTCGCGACAGGCGTAGTTCTGGCCATTCGAATCTGGCGAGAGTCCGTCAGCCGCAACGATTACTTCCGCCTCAGCCGCAAACCATTCGTCATCGGCGTGGCCGGCGATTCTGGCGCAGGCAAGGATACCTATTCGGATGCGATAAAAGGGCTGTTTGGTGGCCACTCGGTCACAACCCTTTCCGGTGATGACTACCATTTGTGGGACCGTCAAAAACCCATGTGGCAGGTCATGACTCACCTGAACCCCATGGCCAACGACCTCGAAGGCTTCGCCAATGACCTAGTGGCATTGACCGACTCGAAGAATATCCACTCCCGGCACTACGATCATCAAACCGGCCGCATGAGCCGCCCCTTCATGATCAAGAGTAATGACTTTATCATCGCCAGCGGCCTGCACGCGCTGTACATGCCGATTCTTCGAGAATGCTACAACCTGAGTGTTTACCTAGACATCGATGAAAGCCTGAGACGCCATTTCAAGCTCCAGCGCGATGTACATCAACGCGGACACACCGAAGAGAAAGTGCTGGCCTCCTTTGAACGCAGAGAGCCGGACTCGGCACGTTTTATCCGCCCACAAGCAGCGTATGCAGACCTGGTGCTGTCCTTGCAGCCCATTCATCCGCGCATTCTGGAGGGGGCCGGAAAAAACCACCCCTTGCACTTCAAGATCGTAGCGCGCTCACGTAACGGCCTGAACGAACTCTCGCTCACCCGAGTACTGGTTGGTGTTTGCGGTCTGCATGTCGACATGTCAACACGTAACGACGCGAATGAAGTCGAGCTGACCATAGAGGGCGAAACATCGGCCCAGGACATCGAAATGGCCGCGCGGATGATCTGCCCACGCGTCTTCGAATTCCTCGACATAAAACCAGAATGGCAAGACGGCGTCATGGGGCTAATGCAACTGATTACCCTCTCCCATATCAACCAAGCACTGACAAAACGGTTTATATAGTGAAGATTTTTGCACCTGAGCGATTCAATCGCCTCCCCGACGCCATACTGTTCGACACCGACAATACGCTGTACCCCTACGATCCGGCACATGCCGCTGCACAGCAAGCCGTCAGGGACAAAGTGGTCAATACCTTTTCCATCAAACCGGAAGTGTTTGACGCAGCCTTCAAGGAAGCACGTCAACAGGTAAAAACTCGCCTGGAACACACCGCGTCGTCCCATAGCCGTCTTCTGTACCTGCAGCGCATGCTCGAGATCATGGGCCTGGGTTCTCAAGTGCTACTGGCTCTGGATTTCGAACAGACCTACTGGCGCACCTTCCTCAGCAACGCCGTGCTGTTCGATGAAGTAAAAGACTTGTTGGACGACCTGAGACTGCTAGGCATTCCTACCGCCATCGTTACCGATCTGACAGCCCAGATCCAGTTCCGCAAGGTGGTCTACTTCGGGCTCGATCATTACTTCGATTACATCGTGACCAGTGAAGAAGCCGGCTTCGACAAGCCCCACGCAGCCCCCTTTGAAATCGCCCTGGAAAAAATGCGCCCTAAAGGCGATTGCATCTGGATGATTGGCGACAATCCAATCAATGACATCCGAGGTGGCCGCGAACAGATAAATGCGGTGACCTTGCAAAAGATTCATAGCGGCACACCTCTGGGTACGGATGAAAACGCCCCAGACGCCGCATTTACAGAGTTCCGCGATTTGCGCCACCTGATTTCCAGACTTGGAGTAAAAAATGAGCTTGCATGAATCGGTTCGTCAGTTCTGCTCTGAAATCGGTAAAGACCCCCTGATCGTGCAAGGCGCTGGCGGTAATGTGTCCTGGAAAGAGAACGATATTCTGTGGATCAAGGCATCGGGTACCTGGCTGGCCGATGCTGGCGACAAAGATATCTTTGTACCCGTACAACTCGACCACCTGACCAAAGCACTGAAAAACGGAGACTATGCCGTCGTACCGCAAACGGCCACGAGCACTCCACTAAAACCATCTATCGAGACACTGCTGCACGCCTTGATGCCCCATCGCATCGTGGTCCACGTGCACGCGATCGAAGTACTCGCACATCTGGTTCGCAAAGACTTCGATCACACCAACTACCCCGCTTTGGACAAGTCACTTAACTCGCGCACCGTTAAATACTGCAAACCAGGAGCCGAACTAGCAGAAGCCGTTGCGAACCAACTGGATGGCACCACGAGCACCCGCGTGGTCTTCCTGAGGAACCATGGCGTCATCATTGGTGGTGACAGCATTGAAGAGCTCAGTAAAACCCTTCATCACCTGACTCACTTCTTCGCGACGCCTGCAGTATCAGCCCAAATCAGTACACCTGATACTTCGCTACGTCTGGCCAATGGCGCTGAGTTCAACCCCATCGGTTTAGCCAAACTCCATGAAGTTGCGATCACTCCATCGCTGGTGGATCGCCTGACGGACAACTGGGCGCTTTATCCAGATCATGTTGTTTTTCTTGGCCCACACCCGCGGCTGTTCGAATCGCTTGAAGAAGCGAAATCCTCTTTGGAACAGGAAGCAGAATTGCCGGACGTCATCTTTGTCCGTGGCCTGGGGACTTTCGCCAGAGAGACAATGAACAAGGCAAAAATCGCGCAGTTGATTTGCTATTACGACGTCATGACAAAACTGAATGACGGTGCACAACTGTCGACTTTGACCAATATGCAGATCTCCGAGCTGATCGACTGGGACGCCGAGAAGTACAGAAGAGGTTTAAATGATGAAAAGTAAGCGCCTGACGGGCCAACTATATTTATCCATTATTGCATGCGTATTACTGACAGCCATGGTGAGCATTTACACCATGGCAACCTACGTGAAAGGCCCCCTCAATGGTAACTTTGATCACTTCCTGATGCAGGCAGATCGTTGGGGCATGCCCGAAGCTATCAAAGAGCGCGGAGTTACACCTCTCTATCTGGATGAGTGGAACTCGGGCTGGGACGGTCAGTTTTACTATTACATCGCCAATGATTTGTTCGCGCAAAAAGATACTGCGAGCCACATCGATGCCGATGCCTATCGCTATCAGCGAGTCGGCATCCCAATACTCTCGAAACTGCTGTCCTTGGTACTTTTTCAGGATTGGGTTAGTCCTTTTATCTATTATCTGACTCACTTCTTGCTAATCCTGCTTGGTACCGCAGTAGCTGCACGCTTTTTCATAAAAGAAGGTGTACCGGCGTATTGGATCTTGCCTTGGTCGGTAGGCATGGGAACCCAAATCACCCTGTTGAACGGGCTTCCGGATGGTGCTGCTGATGCGTTGCTCATTATCGCAATGGTGTCGGCCCACCAGAAAAAATATCTGGTTTACGCGATCGCCGTTACCTTTGCTTGCTTGTCGAGAGAGGCCTATATAGCCTTCCCTGCGCTCTTTTTCGGTGCGCAAATTCTAGATCGTTACATCAATAAAAAATCGATCAGACCTTATACAGATCTATTATTCCTGCTCTGCCCTCTCATCATCTTCGTTGCCTGGCATTCTTTCATCAGACTGCATTTCACGCAGACACCTGCGCAGCAAAGCGCCTCTGTTCTCGGGTTACCACTGAAAAGCCTCCTGATTCATTTAGTTCCCGGTCTCCAGGGGAATTACCCGAACACACCAACCGGATGGTATTCCTACATAGCCGGGATTGGTGTCGCACTGTTCGCCATACTGCTGGGCTGGACAATGCTAGTCATTGCTAAAACGAAACCTGTGAAATCCGTCCTTGAGGGTCATATCGTAAGAAATACTGCGGGAGCATTTACGCTTACGCTTTGCTTACTGTATCTCTGCTTTGGCGATACCGTAATATGGAATTTCACAGGATACATGAAAGCTGGTGGACTATTTCTGTTCTGCATTCCGTTTATCGCAGCGATTACCAATCTACCTCTTCGAAAGTCTGCTTTTGCACTTTCGGTGATTATTACTGTATTTTTCTGCTGGCAGGGCTGGCTGCTGCGAGTCGAACAACCGCCCATCAAATACAAGTTTGACACCAATTGCAAACATCTAAAATTTGATAGCAGCGGTGCGTGCCTTGAAAAATTCGAATGGAAAGGCGACGAACTGACAGGACTGGTAGGTAAACACCGAGGTGGGAAGCGTATAGCCGAACAGGGCAAAACAGCCTCTGGCTTCATTTCTTATGGCCCCTACATGGAACTGCCTCAAGGGAAGTATCGAGTCGAGTTATCGATCTCTGGAGAAGGTAACGACCTCGGCTATACGGACATTCAAGGCACTGACTCAAGCAACGCAGTAGTAACGCTCGCCAAGACAGGGCTCACCCCCGGCAAAGAAGTTAAAATAGAGACCCTCCTCGATATACAGGAGCGTTTCATCAGAAATCTTGAGGTCCGCACCTGGTATCAATCAGGAAATCTTTCAATCCATACTTTGACGATAGAACGACTGGCTAACTAATAGTTGTGTTCCCGGAGCACAAACGAAGGAAACTTATTAGTACAGGGCCTAAAACTCAGGGGTGTCTATCACAGACACCCTTTTTTCTGCTTCAAAAACTATAACACCTGATACAAACTGTAAACTGTCTAGCGAGACAGTCCAGGTTTGATCGTGGGCAAGCTTTGTAACTGGATAGAAACTGTGTCAGCGCTCCATAAATCCCACATTCAAAGCCGTCACCTGATCCTCGATGCTGTGCTCCTGATTCTTTTCCGGAGCCCGCACCTCATGATGCGTCCCGACGCAAAAGTCGAAAAAGTCTATCTCTATCCCAAGCCTGTCGACTTCCGAAAATCCATCGACGGCCTAGCCGCTCTGGTCGAACTGGACATCAAGGTCGCGGTGTTTGACCCGGTGCTTTTCGTGTTCCTCAACAAGCCTCGCAACCGAGTGAAGATTTTGTATTGGGAGCGCAACGGCTTTTGCCTTTGGCTAAAGCGCCTGGAATCCGAGCGCTTCAAAACATCGCCGGATTGTTCGGATGAAGCCATCGTGCTGACGGTTCAAGAACTCAACTGGTTATTGGACGGTTTTGATTTGTGGCGCAACCGTCCGCATCAAGTTTTGACGCCTCGATTCGTCGCCTGATTCGGTATAATCCAGGGCATGATTTCCATGCCCAAAGACCTTCCTGACGACCCTGTTTTGCTCAAGCAACTGCTTGAGCAAATGCTGAGTGAGCGGGAGTCGGATAAGGGCAACTTGGCTGGAAGTCAGAAAGCCATGTAAGCGGACCTGCTGCTCCGGCCTTTTAGGCTGTGCGGGTTTCGCGCTTATCTTAGGAGCCGTGCAACAGTTGCTGCAGATCTTCCCGAGGCCGGCATCAAAGACTTATACCCTGGCTCTACATACTTCAGGGGAAGCAAGCTCTGAAGCCAGCAGGTACAAGGGTTTTGCCCGCCTGAGCTAACGATGTATCGTTACATCAGAATACATCGTTACTTGTGAGCGCCGACGGGAATGTCGGCGCTTTTTCATTGCTACGGTCAGTTGCCAAGCACTTTGCGAATCGCTCGAGCGAACCCAACCTCAAACACCGGCCGGCCACGCTCATTTATTATTTCGCCGTGGCTACCTTCTCGTAGGCCTCGCTCTTCCAGGTAGTTAGCCGACACTGCTTTCTCCAGCGCCTCGCGCTCCGATGGCGTGAGCTGCGCAGTCATAGCGAGTACGGTAACTGACTGCGAGCCGGGGGCGTACGCCACTGTTGCTCCGAGCGGGCGTCGGTCAACGGTCACTTGTGTGTTGGCTTTCAATACGTTTATTTGCGCCTTGAGCCTGTCGCGCTCTGCAATGATGGCCTGCATGATGGAGCGGATAGCTGGGTCCTCGATACGCATCAAGTATTGATGGCTTGCCAACGGTTTCGGCGGCTTTGGTACAGGTGGGCCGGCGTAGGCAGCCCAGATCTCGATAAGCGTCCGATAGTCAGCAGACTGAGCGTTGTAAAGCGCTCGGCCCTTCATGATGCCTTCGGCTTCTGCCAGACGACCGATAACTGGCAACGAGAACTCTCGGGAGCCGGTCTCATGATGCTTACGGCAAAGCTCGTGCATCTTCGCCAGGTTCGCGCGCCGATTCGAGCGCCCACCCTTGGCGAGCAACACCTCCAGGGTTGCGTCCGGGTGGATGTCCGTTTTGCCATTCATGTTCCGTCCCCCGCGAAGATCTGATGCCTGGTGGTAACCGCATGAACGTGATTTGTCGTAGGTAGCAGCGTAGAGAGGTCCATATCGAAGTGGCGGCTGAGGCTCACGCCCGCATCAATCAAATGAATCACCTGGCGTTGGCCAAGCGCAGCATTCGCCGGGTTCAGCTTCTGTGCAAGGTGGCGCATGAATGCGTTACCGGCGAGTAGTTGCTCCTGTTCGCTCAACAGCATGAACACGGGGGGCAGGTTCTCGTGGTAAAGGACCGCGTCGAGTAACTGACTGCGGCGGAACACGGCCTTGCCCGGTTCCAAGTCGGGGTAGACTTCAACGCTTTCGCAGACACCGGCCAACTGGAGTAACTCCGACTCTGTTTCTTCGAAGGCGATATTCACATCACCCACCGTGCCTACGGCGACTAATCTCGTACCATCGCCATGCGGCGCATCGAGGGCGGCCTTGCAGCGATCAATGAGGCGCCAGCAAGCTACCAAGTCCTCGGCAAGGTCGCTGAAGCGTTTCATGCTTCTTTCCCATGCTCGCTCTGCCTGCCGGTATGCATCGAGCCGCATAAAAGGTTGGTTTTTTTCCTCAGCGTCGGCCCTCTGTTTTTTCAAGTCTTGCAGCGTGTTTTCATGGGCAATACAGGCGTTATGCGCCTCATCGAAGTGGTAGGCGAGCGTATTAAAGTGGGCGGTCAGTGCAGGCAGATGGTGCGGCTCGGTCACGAACCAGCGGCAGCGTACACAGTTTCGGCTACCCCCGGGCACAGGGCCATATTTCTTCGAGTTCAGTGGTCCAATTTGAGGACCGCCGTTGTGGCAGCCCCCTACCGAACTATTGTCTTCGACTTCACTGGTGTTGCCACCGACCAAGCAAAGTCCATGGTGCATCGGCATCCAGCCGACTGGATTTCGTGCGGCCGGATGCTGGGGGATGGCGGCGGCAAGACTGGACACGCTGTTGCAGATGGCCTTCCTAAGAAACACCCTCCACTGGTTGCAGTGTAAAACCAAACTCAGCCGCGCGTCGGTGTAGGCCTTTGACGACTCGCTCGCGATATTTTTGCTCATAGTGATCGGCTCCTGGGTCTTGATAATTCATGCCGAAACGCATGGCGTTATAGAACAGGATCGCGATCTTTCGGGCTGTAGCTGTGACGGCCTTGGCTTTGCCGATTCGAGCCGCAAGACGCCGATAAAACGCACCCAATGCCGTGTTCGTTCTGCCGACGGTCACAGCGGCTAAGCGCAGATGGGCGGTCACTCGATTTTTGGTCTTGCGGGTATGGGCCGAAAGTACTTTGCCGCCACTGATGCGACAGCCGGGCGCAAGAGTGAGCCAGGAAGTGAAATGGTGGCAAGTCCGCCATCGACTCAGATCCGTGCCGCACTCGGCGACCAGCCGAAGAGCCAGGTAGGGGCCGATGCCGTGGATCTGGGTCAGATCAACACCGACCAGTTGATAGAGCAAGGTACGTACATCGAAATTCAGCGCGTTGGGTTGCCGAGTGTTATGCCGTGGTTTTGGTAGCGGCTCAGCGGGCAGTGTCTTTTCCTGCGAGAGCTTAATCAGCGTTTGTGCAATCTGCTGGTCGCAAACCAGTAGCTGCGCTTGATAAGCGTCATACATGGACAGCGCCTGCGTCAAAGCGAAAATGTGCTCGGGCTGGTAGTTGCCGACCAGCGATGCCTCAATCACATCAACGCCCGCCTTGCAGCGCTTGTCACTCAGCGCCGCTAACGAGGAGGGGCTGCGCTCGCCTGCGACGATGGCGCGGATTATCCGCATCCCCGACAAGCCGGTGATATCGGCCACGACGTGATGCAATTGCAGGTTCATGTGCGTGAGAGCTTTTTGCATGTGCTGAATATGCGCCGCGGCATAATCGAGATGACGCTCCCGCAGCCGCAAATAGCTGCGCAAAGCCGAAATCTCACGATCTGGGTGAAAGCTGGCTCGAAGCAGCCCGCATGCATGAAGTCGTTGAATCCACTGTGCATCATTCACATCGGTTTTGCGTCCTGGCACCGCACGGGCATCACGCGCATTGGCGAGTACGACCTGAAGGCCGTGCGCTTCCAGTATTTCGTAAACCGGAATCCAGTAAACGCCTGTTGATTCCATGGCGACCGTCGTTATCCCAAGACTTACCAGCCAGTTGGCCATGCGCTCGAGATCGGCAGTGAAGGCCTGGAAAGTTTGAACGGATTCTTTGGCCAGGTCTGCAGGAACGGCCACCACATGAAAGCGTGAGCCAATATCAATGCCGGCTGCGTAATCATGAATAACCGGTAACCCACGCTGCTTCAGATCATGCTTTTTCATGAGCACCTCCAGTCAAGTTGAACTGAACGGGGACTCGGATCAAATCACCTTCCTAAACGGGGTCACGGAACGTGCCACCACTAACGGGTCCGCAGCTTCCCCTGGGTCAAGTTTTTTGACGGGGTCTAAGCCTCCAAAAAGCCAGCGACCACTGTCCAGTAGGATCAGTGTAGAACGCAGTGTTTCTAATCCAATGGGCCGCGGAGCGCCGGGGGAGGCGGTTTTTTAGTATTGATTTCTCTCGCTCAAGCCGAGCAATTCGGGCTTCCAGCTCCTGAATTTTTTGCTGTTCCGGAGTCAGTGCCTTGCTCTGCGGGGTGACGCCTTTATGTTCTTTCTGAATCTGGTCAACCCAGCGGCGCAATGCCGATTCACCAATGCCGAGTGAACGGCTGGCTTCGATGTAGCTGTAGTTTTGTTTGAGCACAAGGTCGGCAGCCTCGCGCTTGAATTCAGGAGTAAAGGAGCGGCGTTGTTTGGTCATCTGACACCTCGATCTGGCGAGCATTCTCGCCTAAATGGGTGTCCGGTTTCATTAGACCACTACATGGTCAGCACCAATGCAATTGGCTGGTCAGATGGAATGCAATTACGCACAAGGCGGCAATGGAAGGCGATCAGGCCGACAGGCTGACTTTGAGAGCAGCCAGATTCTGCATAGAACGGCGTCCCTGCTGCATGCTATGCAGAATCACGGTATAGCTTCAGCGTTTCTATTTCAAAAAATACCCCTCAATAGAGGGGTATCGAAAGTGGAAATCGCCTGAAAAGCCCTAACTATGTATTCCCGACTGGGGGGAATAAAAACACGCCGGCTTTTTTGTGCCTGGAGAAAATCGATGACCGAGACCGAAAAAGACCGCGACGTCCTTGCACGCACCCTGCGGGGGGAGGCTCGCGCCGAGAGCACTGCTGATCAAGTTGCATTCACTTGGGCTATCTGCCCCATGAGACGACTGTCTGAAATAACCGTCAATGGGGTTTGCAGCATGCATTCTTTACACCTCATGAGTGCATGCTACGTCTGTAGACGGGGATTTGTTACTGATCCCCGGCGAACCTGAGATTGTGAATTGTCAGGTCGCCAACACCATTAAAAATCACGTGCGCTTCGATTCGATCGAGAGTTCCGCCCGGAATGGAGAACTCCATGTCTATCGAGTTTCGGTTCTTCGGCAGATCACCGCTGTATAGAATGGCTCGGTTTTTTTCATCGAATCGACCGATCTCTATTCTGCCGGGAGCGGCGTCGCCTTCATGATCAGCGCTGAACTCCAGGGTCGCAGTGTACTTTCCACGCGGCAATGAGATATAGGGCCCGAAGGCAAGAATGCCGCTACCGTCGTGAGCAGAAGCTGAACGACCTGTTCCGTCTACCTGACCAATGAGCCCCGGTAGCTCGGCGCCGGAGAACGTTGCCGATCCATGGCCAAACTCTGAAAATATAAACTTCTTTTGAATATCTTTTACGCGCAAATCGAGTTCGCTGCCGGTGTAATAAAAAACCTCTGAAGTAGTGCCCGAGCACGAAAATACTTCGTAGCCTGCAGGAATTTTTTGTTTCAGACTTTCAGTATCAAACCCCATGATGCGCCCCAGCGCTCCATTATCGGCGATAACAAAGTTATAAACGGATGCGTTGTATTTTTCCGGCTGCCTTATAGGTCCAATAGACGATATCCAGAAAAATGGACTGAGCTGGTCGGTTGATTGACTTATGAAAATATTAGTTTTTGCGTAGAACATCACGCCGCGAGACATCCAGTAATCGGCTATGCCGGCTTTTAGTGGCACGCCACCGCTTATTAGGTTATCCAAGCAGCTTGCGGTTGATTGCTCTTGGTCTTTGAATGCACCGTGCTCCAGAAGCTCCGAGAAAGGCAGGCTTCGGCCACGCTCCAGAGAAATGAGAGCGGCGGCAGTGATCAAAACCGAAAAGAGAGCAATGCAAATTGCCGAGTAGGCTTTTGTTTTTACACCAAATGTTTTTTCTATGAAGTAAACAGATAGGATCGCGGACAGCGCTATGAATGTCTCAAAATACCGATAACCGAATTTATCAATGAAGCCGCCCGAGAGGATCGCGCCAAAAATTGATGATGCGATGGTTAATAGAAAGAACAAGCTAATGACCTGGACAGGTATGGATATCGCTTCGTTTGTCAACTCTCCGATTAACCGACGCATTATTTTTATGCACTTCGCTATCGCATAAAGAAACGCGATAAAAAAGCATATAGCTGTGAAGAACGCAAACGAAGCAGCTGGATCAAAAATGAACTGAGTTGCCTTGAGTAATTGCGCGGCAGATGACTTTGCCCCCCCAATTGACAGCGGGACTCGTCCATCGAGCGGCGAGTTATATGTTATTGCCTTACCAATTGCATAGCCTACAGCTTGAGAAATTACGAATAGTGTTAGCACGAATAAAATTCGCATTAAATTTTCACTATCGTTATGTAGCTTGCTGCGGATTGCCAAAGCGGATAACGTTGCTATAAAAGGAAGTGTAAAGCAGATAATGAAAATCGCCGACGATGCGTAGCCCAGCGCTCCAATCACTAGAAACGCTATTACTTTAGGTGTTGACTTTGATTCAAGCAGCGATAGGGTGAGCCATAGCATGGCAAGGCTCGATATCAAAGTCGGAACTTGTATATTGTTTGACCCAAAGAATATGCCAATTCGTGAATCAAGCGTGTATTGGCTCGTGGTAATCACACAAATCAGGCTCAACGCTACCAGAACAACCTTTGCTGATGGCGAAGCGTGCGGGCTTAAACGGTTGATCAGCCCTATTGATAAAAATGTGATTATTGTTGCTTGAGCCGCTGTTGTAAGTACTATTTGCACTGGAGCAAGGTTGGTTGTGGCATAGGCGAAAGTGTAAATGATTAAGTCTGGAAAGTAACTAGGAGCTGGGGAAAATCTCCAATCAGACCAATTTCCACCAGACGAAATATCATCAAGCAGATACTTCATGAATAGAATATCGCTGTGAATATTTGTGCTGTAGATGAGAGACAGAAAACTGACTGCAAGGCACATGCAAACTATTACATATGACGCCCTGGTATTTAGAGGGTTCATTTCATTCCTTTGTAAAATTTTTCACACTGCACGAAGCTGGGCATTATGACTGCTCAGTGTGAGCCCGGCAAAATATCAATCACAAAATTTTAGCGAGAACGCCCGCCCAGTACGGGCTTTTTTACTCCCGGAGAACCGCGTGCCAATCACCGCGCAACAACTACTGCAGATCCTCCCAAACGCCGGCGCCAAAGCCGGCGTTTTTTTTGCCCCTGTACTCAACACCACCATGCAGCGATACCAGATTGTCGGTCCCAAGCGCATTGCTGCGTTCGTTGCTCAGATCGGCCATGAGTCCGGTCAGTTGGTTTACGCCCGCGAGATCTGGGGGCCGACCGCTACGCAGCTGAAATACGAGGGGCGGGCGGACCCGGGCAACACCGTGCCAGGGGACGGCTTCAAGTACCGCGGGCACGGCTTGATCCAGATCACCGGCCGGGCCAATTACGCGGCCTGCGGCGAAGCGTTGGGCATTTACCTGATCCACCAGCCGGAACTGCTGGAGCAACCGCACCGCCTCCCTGTCGGCCGCCTGGTTTTGGACGACCAAAGGTTTGAATACGCTGGGCGACGCTGGCGAATTCAACGTATGCGCCCCATACAACGCCGAGAGATCGTCGCCGCCATCGACAGTGTGCACATCATCAGCACCACCGCAATCACACAAACGGCTACCTGCGAGATACTTGAATCTGGTCAACCAGCATCACGCCAGATTGATCTCGCGCCTGCCGGACGTTGAAGATGGGTATATGGATGGCGGGGCGTACCACGGTACAGCTGTTTAACGAACCTTACGTTGCGTTGTCGCTGGCTGGAGCAACTCGCGATAGATGTCAGCGTAGGCAGAAGCCATTGAGTCAGACCTGAACACTTGCTCATATCGCCCTGCCGCACGCCTGCCCATAGAGGCAGCCTGCTCTGGTTGCTCCCACAACGCAGTCATTGCGCCTGCCAGCGCCGTCGGGTCTGCCGGGGGCACGACCAGTCCTGTTTCATCGGCAATGTTGATGTACGTGGTACCAGAGCCAATCTCACACGAAATCATCGGTTTCCCATACATCGCCCCTTCCAGCAAGGAAATCCCAAACGATTCCGAGCGTAAATGAGAAGGAAATACCAGCGCATAGCAAAGCGTCAGCAAGGCTGCCTTGTCTATATCCGGTAACTTACCAACGAAATGCACGTTATCGAGCCCTGACGATTGGGCCTTTGCTTTCAGCTCATCTTCAAGCATTCCCCCCCCAACGATTACAACTGGAAGCCCGGTCTTCTCTGCTGCCTCAAGCAGAAAATGGATTCCCTTGTAGTATCGCAGCGCACCTACGAACAGGAAGAACTTCTCGCCAACGCGCCGTTTCCACTCTTCAAGCTTTTCAGCTGAAGGTACGGGGTAGGTCTCTCGGTCCAGACCATAGGGAACGATGCTGACCTTATCCTTGAAGTCGGTCAGCACCGTACTGCTCTGTGCATAGTTCGGCGAAGACGCGACGATACAATCGACACTGGAGAGGAAGCGGTACATCAATGGCTTGTAAAGCTTAAGCAGGGTTTTCTGCTTGACGATATCCGAGTGATAACTTACTACCGTAGGCTTGCGCAGGCGCGTAGCAAAATGAACCAAGTCCATATACGGCCAAGGGAAGTGGAAATGGATAATGTCCGCCTCTTTGGCCAGTTCCACGAAGTCCTTTATCACCGAGAGTGAGAACCCGGTAGAAGCCAACTGCAAGTCCAACTTCGAGCGATGACTGACATGGTGTCCTACCGTTTCATTTCGAGCAGACCCACGAGGGCTCAGGGACAGTACCTCAGCATGAATACCATGCTTCGCCGAACCTTCGGCCAACTGGAAGATTACCTGCTCGATACCACCCATTGTTTCCGGGTAATAGGTCTTGAAAAAATGCAGAACCTTGATCATCAGCTTTCCATAACCTTTTGGTAAACCTGCAGTGTTTCATCGGCACAGCGTTGCCAGGAAAACGCCGAGCAGTGCACTAGGCCCTCGGCGATCGCCTTTAGGCGCCATGCCTCGTCCTCAAGCCCCTGCTGCAGCAGCTCAGTCAGTTTCACTACATCCATTGCTTCACACATCAAAGCAGCGTTGCCAGCGACCTCGGGCAATGACGAACTGTTGGAGCACACCACAGGCACACCGGAGCTCATGGCTTCCAATACAGGCAAGCCAAAGCCCTCATACAGCGAAGGAAACGCGAACAAGCGAGCTCCGGAGAACAACAATGGCAGGTCTTCACTGGGCACGAAACCCAAATAGCGCGCCCAGCCCTCCCGTCGCGCAGTCTCCAGGCGCTGATGAATTTCATCGTTTCGCCAACCGTAGTAGCCCGTCAGGATCAACGGCCAACGGGTTCTCAATGTGAGAGGAAGCCGGGAATAGGCATCAAGCAAGGTTTCGATGTTTTTACGAGGTTCGATCGTACCGACAAAGAGACTGTACTCCCCGGGCACAAGACCATGCTTGGCCAAAGGCTCTTTGAGTGTCTCGTAATCGCGCGGATAAAACTCTTCGGAGCTGGCCAGTGGCACCGTGTGGATGCGCTCTATCGGCCATGAAAAGTATTCGGCTAATTCCTGACGGGTGTATTCAGAGTCGGTGATCAATGCATCCGCACGATCAAGCGTCTTCCTCAACTCTTTCTGCAGGTAGCGAACCAACTGCGGGGCGTGACAATGCGCCCAGGTAAAGGGTGAGAGATCATGAAACGTAGCAACACTCTTTCCAGCGAAGGGAGGAAGATAATAGTTGGGGCTGTGGTAAAGAAAATCCGAGTGATTTTTCAACGCCCTCGCTCGGAGAATCGGCATCAGCAACCGATACGCTTCAACCGCCAAGAAGTTCTTTTGAACGGCGCGCTTCAGCCCATATCCGCTGCCTGAAGCATCGGATGCGGTAGGTAGATTTGGTAAAAAGCGCCGACCCGCAAAAAACTGGAGATCAGTAATCTCTTGGCTTTTCTGCAGCCTCAAGGCTAATTCATAGGTATAACGACCTATGCCGGTCAGTGGAAAACGGACCGGCTCTACGGATAACACTAGCTTCATTTATTCGGCCGCCAGCATCCAGCTTAGAGTTTCTTCAAGTGGAGGCGTTTGCCACCCTGCGACCAACGACTTAAGACGGCTATTGTCGCCGCACAGCGTCTTGACCTCATTTGCCCGCACAAACGCGGGATTGACCTCGACTTCGATTTTATGCTGCGTCAACGCCTCACACATGGCGATTACCTCGCGCAACGAATGGGCCTTTCCGGAGCTTACATTGACAGTCTGGCCAACGGGCCTGGCTTCCAGCAATCCTCGATATGCCTTGACCAGTGCGCGGACGTCACTGAAGTCTCTCCACACATCAAGGTTACCCAGCTCGATTTTCTCGGCTTTGCGGCGAAAGTGAGAAACGATCTTGGGTAGAAGGAAATTGTCTGCCTGTCCAACACCGGTGTAATTGAAGGGGCGAGCAATCACCAAAGGTAAACGCTCGCGCCACAGGTTGGCCATGAACTCCATGGCCAACTTGCTGACTGCATAATCATTGGCCGGTGCTGGGGCAGTGGACTCGTCCAGTAATCCGGACGAGGTGTTGCCATACACATTTGCGCTACTGGCGAGCAGTACGCAGCTCGGTGTCTTGCCGCAATTGGCGATAGCTTCGAGCAGGTTGCGGGAACCTATCAGGTTAACCTGATAAAACGCCTCCGGAGCACCATGTCCGACAAACGCCAATGCAGCGAGATGCACCACGAAATCCGGCTGAAGGTTTGCCAGCAAAGCGTGCAGACCCGGCCCATCGGCCAGATCGATCTGGTGGTAGCCAGGCTCTTCGGACGGCTGACTTCCCAATCCGATGACCTCGTAACCGTGGGCTTCGAGCTCAGCGGCCATGTAGCGACCAGTAAACCCATGAATACCTGTTATCAGCGCACGTTTGCCAGCAATGCTCATCAGAACGAAAATCCTTTTTCATTACGACGAAGATCTGCTTCGACCATCATGCGGCACAACTCTTCCAGATTGGTCTTTGGCTCCCAACCCAGTACTTCCTTGGCTTTAGCCGGATTACCGATCAGCAATTCGACTTCAGTCGGACGGTAGAACTTAGGATTGATGGTCACCAGTACTTTACCGGTTTCGACATCAGTACCCTGCTCTGCTTCCGCTTCACCACTCCATTTGATGGTGATACCGACCGCCTTGAACGCCATCGACACGAAATCACGAACTGTTTCAGTACGGTTGGTAGCCAGAACGAAGGTGTCTGGTTCTTCGGCTTGCAGCATGCGCCACATACCTTCAACGTACTCTTTGGCAAAACCCCAGTCGCGCTTGGCGTCCATATTGCCCAATTCCATCTTGTCCAGCAGGCCCAGTTTGATCTTGGCTACGGAGTCGGTGATCTTGCGCGTCACGAACTCACGACCGCGCAGTGGCGATTCGTGGTTGAACAGAATACCACTGGTCGCAAAAATACCGTAAGACTCGCGGTAGTTGATGGTCATCCAGTGGGCGTACAGCTTGGCGACACCATAAGGGCTGCGCGGGTAGAAAGGCGTACTTTCAATCTGTGGAATCGCTTGAACCTTACCGAACATTTCGGAGGTCGACGCCTGATAGAAGCGGACCTTCGGGTTAACGATACGAATGGCTTCCAGCAGGTTGACTGCGCCCAAACCGGTAATTTCTGCTGTGGTCAACGGCTGTTCAAAGGAGACACCGACGAAGCTCTGCGCCGCGAGGTTGTAGACCTCGGTGGCTTCTGTGTTTTGAAGCAGGCGAATACTGGCAGACAGGTCAGTCAGGTCGTACTCAACCAAATGGAGATTAGGATGCTGGTGGATACCCAGTTCCTCAATACGCCAGAAATTGACAGAGCTGGTACGGCGATAGGTGCCATACACGGTGTAGCCTTTTTCGAGCAACAGCTCTGCCAGGTAGGCGCCGTCCTGACCAGTAATGCCGGTAACGATAGCTTTCATTCGAATCCTTTGAACCCCATACAAATGTTTTCAAAAACGAGGAACTCATACCTGAGCCCCAAATGCATGCCGAAGCATTAAGCGTAGTGAAGATCATACAGATTGCTGTCGTTGATGACGACAACATAGAGTCGAGCCAACTTGCTATTGCCCTTTCTCAATGCCATCCAGCAGCCTTTCAAATCTCCAAAATTCGCCGACACCATCCTTTCGGCATAGCTCGGCAAACCCTTAGAACTAATTTAAAGCTGCCTCTTCAAGCAAATCGACAATAATCCGATCCAGACCGGTATCAACCTCCATACCGTTCACGGATAGAGGTTTGACGCCTTGGCGAATCAATGCCTCCAAGCCTTCCTGCATTGACGCACAATGTGCCGATCCTTCTTCCAGCATGACAAGCCGATCCCCCATTCGGTAGGTGATCCTCTCATCCTGGAGTGCATGAGCCGGACACCCAAGAACCGACAAGGTGAACTCACGGGCGTAGCAGTACACCTGATCTTGGCGATTTGCGTAGATCGGCTCGAACCGTATGCCTGCCGGCGTCCGCGCCAGACAGGAGGCTATTAACGACTTCGCACCGTCGCGAGCCATCTGACCATCGATGAAAGGCGTGATATCGAGTAACAATTGCGGTCGCTCAAATGGCGCCGGCAGCGAGCGATCGATCGCTTCGGCGACAGCCATTAAATCTTCGTCTGTCACGGGAGCCCCAGAGGTCGCTTCAAGTAAAGCGATAGATCGAATCAACTCAGCAACACCGGCTTCGCTACTAGCGTGGAAATACTCGATCGCGGCTTTATATTGAGCAGCGCAAGGCGCAGGGGCGTGGTCTGAGTGAACGATACTCCGAGCTCGTGCACCTAACGCCTGACGCCATTGAACATCAGTCCAAAGCTTGCTTAAAGCTGCGATAAGTTCGCTATCGGAAAACTCATCAGGCAGTTTGACGACGCCGTCATCTTCCAGGTCCGCCATGCTTCCGTTGGCATTGACGATTGTTGCCAGACCGTAGTTCATGCAATCGAGAACGGCTGCGGAGGTTTCCCCCCTGGAATGTGCCCGCAACTGTACGCCGACATCCGCAACGCCAAGATAATCCCGAAATGTCTCGGATGAAGCCCAGCCAGTAATAAAGATTCGCGAGGCTGCGCCTGCCTGGTCTATACGCAGTTGAAGCTCATCGCCATAAGTACCTGAATCGTTTTGCCCGACAAAAACCAGAACGGCGGCGGCATCATTAGCCATAGGCGACCTTAACCACGCGTCCAAAAGCCTATGATTCAACTTGCTGGGACCCAGCAAGCCGAAACTGCACACCACAAAGTCATCGGCCCCGAGCCCCAACCTATTGCGAATCTCTCCATGTGCATCAATGGTGGGTCCTGCGGCTACTCTTAGGAGAGGAATATTGACCCACTCGCTCCCTGCTCCAGGACCATACCAATGCTGTGCGATTTTACGTGAGTTTTCCGAGTGGATAATCACGCCCTGTGCGGACTTCAGGACAGGCAGGTTAGCTGGATATTTCCATATCGCATCCACCAACTCCTTCGAGTGGAAACGATCGATCACGGCAGCGTAACCGTGACTCTCATACAGTGCATCGGTCCAGATCCCTCGCGCACTGGTATTTAATTCCATGTGCGCGAGAATGCCGGAAAGGAAAAAGTCGTGCAGCACCACAACACCGGGAATTGACCCAACCAACTCAAACATGTGTTCGTGGAAAGTCGAATTGCCGAAATGGTAGAGCACATGATCATAAGAGGCAGCGTTTTCTACGAACCACTCCACCGTTCGAATCGGGCACTTTTCCTTTATCCAGGCGGGTTCGACATCACTTTGCGTCACGACCACATCGATTTCGAAATGCTTCAACAACTCAGGCAACAGCTCGGCGCTGTAATCGCTGATCCCGCTCCGTTCAGGCGGCAATGGTGAAACATAGGCTAAACGTGGCAGTCCCTTTCGAGACTTCTCCACTGATGCTTCGTTCAAACGTCGCTCGTGGAAAGTTTCCAGCGCTGCTATCGCTCGCTGCGCGGTTTTATCCCAAGAGAACTGTTTAGCCTGTTGCAGCCCGTGCTGCTCCAACTGAACCCGAAACGAATCATCCATCAGGACTTCACGCAGCTTTTCGGTAATCGATGCGTCATCCCGCGGATCAAACATCGCCTGAGCGTTATTGACCACTTCAGGCAAGCTCGACGTATTTGCTGCCACCACCGCGCGACCACAGGACATCGCTTCTAATGCGGGAAGCCCGAAGCCCTCGTGCCAGGAAGGGAAAATAAATGCCTGGCACAGGTTGTACAGGGCCACGAGGTCGTCTTCCGAAACAAACCCGGTCATAACGAATTGGTCACGGTTAAGGCCATGCTCTCTGGCCAGCGCTTCCAAACGCGCACGATCTTCAGGCCTTACCGAACAGACGACTGCCAGTTGATGCTGCCCCAGCGTACTGGCTGGCAATTGTGCATAGGAACGAATCAGTCCTTCGATGTTTTTCCGATGGTCAATACCGCCGGTGTACATGACAAAGGCGCGATTCAGCCCGAACCGGGCAAGCACGTCAGCCTTTTGCACGTCACTGTAGGATCTGACCTTGAAGTGCGCGTCTGCTGCCGTCGAGATATTGACTGCATTGCGAGCATCTACATTCAGGTATTGGATAGCTTCCTGACGGGAAGACTCAGAAATCGACAGCAGAAGATCCGCCGAACGGAGATAACTTACTTTATTGTCGTACCACTTCTCGATCAGCGGGTTCTTGAGGTAGGTGTCGCGATTGATATAGGGAATCAGGTCATACAACACGACGGCCGTTGGAAGCTTACTGGCAAAGCAGCCCACGCTGGTAACCGAGTTGTCTTCAAAGCCCTCGAAAAGACTACTGACCAAAATGACATCCGGGCTCAAGGATGCAAGAAAAGACTCGCGAACCCGTTCTGCCGCGTGACGGCGCCAGGCATTCCCCGCATTGATATGGCTCACCGCTTCAGGTGTATGCCAGACGACGATATTTTCCTGAGGGATGAGATCCTGAAAAACCTCTCGAATACTGTCTACAGCCTCAGGAAAAGCACCACTCAAGGCCAGCACGACTTCATGTTCACCACGATTACGCGCGATGCCCTCAGCCAACGACAACGCATATCGACCGATGCCACGATTGCGTGAGCCCGTCGATTGAGCACCTTGAAGATCGATAACAATACGCATCATTGCCCCTCACTGCGTTGCCCGGCCGACTTCTTCAGCAGGCGATACAAGTCCCGCCCACGGCCGGTGAGGTGCTGTTCACTGAGTGGTGCTTTAGCTCGTTTGGCAATCGCACTTTTGGAAATATAATTGAAAGCCTTTCGTGCGCTCTCATAGACACCGATGGCTTTAAGAAGCCCCACGCACTTTGAACGCAAAACCGGCCGTGCCGAAAGAAACAGGGAAACCTTGAGGAATGAAACAGCCAGTACTTTTTTCACGGCGGTTTTCAAACGAGTCTTGACACCGAGCTGCCGCGCTAGTCGAATTTGAAACATCAGCCAACGCAGCGGCTGTGTCAGACGCCAAGAGGTGCTCGCATATACCGAGGCGAGTTCAGCCTCTACTGACTTGCGCATTGCCTCCTCAGAAGCCCGCAATGTTTCAGCCTGAATAACCCGACTTTGAACAAGCTGATAAAACGAATGCGAAGCCTTGCCTCCTAAAACGAATCCGTCAAATACGTTGGGCGGGCGATTGAACGCCTTGAGCAACTCCCCATGAGCTTCATGAACATAGAATCGGTTCAGGCCGTCAAAGTAAGCAAAGCGATACCCTTTCGCCAGAATCAAGCTCTCCCAGTCATCGTGACTTTGCTCCTGGCTGAGCGGCAAAGTACTTTCGATAACCAGAATCCAAGGACGGATCGGTGACTCGACCCAACTCTCTATTACATTCTTCTCAAGTCCTTCAACATCAATTTTCATCCAATTGACGGCGTGGTCGCGATACTTCTCCAACAAAGTATCCAGCGACATTACCGGCACGACCCGCCGTATGGCCTGATAGCCGGAATCGAGGTGCAATTTGGCAATGGCGTCATCAGAGGTCGAAAGACCCGTGTCTGAAAACTCATAAAACTCGAGCGATTCCGCGCCCGCCCCGATAGCGACTTGCTCAATCACTTCATCGGGGCGGGCCAGTCTCAGCTTTGAGGAGTACTGTTCGGTTGGCTCGATATGCACACCACGCCATTGATGCTCATAGAATGCGAGACTGACAGAGTCGTGCACCGGGTCCTGCGCGCCGATATCAATGTAGAAGCCTCTGGAGACGTGACTCAGCGCCCTCCAGAGCATTACATCTTCGAAATTCTGTGCGTACGATACAAAAGTCATCAGTGCTTTACCGAGTATATATAATTAATAAATTCGCCTTCTTCCGTATAGGAATCAATTAGCAAACCGGCCTTCTCAGCTAACACTTGACGGGAACGTCCGAGATAGAAAAACAAATGAAACCGGGTAAATTCGTACAAATATTCAAAGCAGGGAGTGGTGTGCGACATCTTGCCTCCCGGCTTGAGGAGTCGAGACATTGAACGCATTTCGTCCAATGGGTGCCGAAAATGCTCTAATACGTTATTGGAAAAAATGCCGTCGAACTTAATAGCGTTCAGGTCACCTTCGCTGGAAATAACATAAGTCTCATGCGCCGCGGCCCCGGAATGATGGGGTTCATACGCCAAGACATTCCAGCCTTGCTCACGCAAAATCTGTACAGACTTCGACCATCCACCCGCACCAAAATTGAGGTAAATCCCTTCTCTCGTAGGATTGAGTGCATGGAAAGTGCGAATTTCGAGCTCAGTTGAGTCACCTTCCTGATAAACACTGTAATGAACTGCGTAATCCTGCGAGAGTTCTGCGATGCTGAGCCCTAACATCTTTGACGGGCCAAAAACAGCATCACAGTCAGGGCATTGATGGCGAATCAATCTCCCCCCTCCAAACATGCAGTGCGACTCCATTACCTTGTACGCCGAAGCCGGATGAGAAACGCCACACAGTTCGCATGTTACAGACGAAGGTGACGGCAGCAAGCTTTCAACATGATCAATTACCCGCCATTGGCTAGCGATTCGGCCTCGTACAGCTTCTTGCTGAAGCATGGAAACTCGATCAGCGATGGCGTTTTGAATACTTGTACTCGGTACGGCTTCCGGCGACGGGCGACTAGCCTCATTCGTCAATCGAAAAAGACTTGACCGGCGCGTAACAGCTATATCAAAAGGCGAGAGCAGTTTGTTGATTATTTTGATAACTATCATTCAGCCAGTTCTTTTTCAATGGTGACGACTGGGTTCAACCACATACTGCCAGTGAACACATCATGATTAACGTTCAACATCTCGAACACCAACGCAAGATCACGCCACTCGTAATTTTCAGATAGATGATTCTCAGACCCCGTCAATGCGACTGCGACCGAGTAGCTACCCGGTCCTAAATTCGCCCTAAAGGCAAATTTAAAATCAACGCAATCCCCCCCGCGCAAATCACTTAAGGTCTGTCGCATATGGTGTGTATTGGTTCCGAAAACCGGCTGCCCCAAATGATCTTTGATCATAAAACCAAGGACCAGCTTATCAATAGCCTTGTTTATTTTTGCTCGGACACGTAGCGTAACCGACGCTCCCACCTCTACGACTTTCAAGGACTCGCCCAGATCGTTGAGTACACTGACATCCACTATGGAAGCTTCGCCGGAACCTGAGACCGTTTGAACTCGACCTTCTTCAGCAATCGACTGACGTATCGTTTGATTTTCCCGCTCGGCCAAGACTGCATTATAGTAATCCATCACCTCCTCGGGTTTGCCTTCCATCGCCAGCCTGCCGCTCTTGAGCAGAATAGCGCGATCACAAATCGACTGTATCGCAGCCTTATCATGAGAAACGATAAGCAACGTCGTCCCGCCCTTACGGAACTCACGAATCCTTTCAAAACTCTTGTGCTGGAAATAGGCATCGCCCACCGACAATGCCTCGTCTACGATTAAGACATCTGGCCGCCGGGCCGTCGCGACACTAAACGCCAGTCGCATCTGCATACCGCTGGAATAGAGTCGGACTGGTTGATCGATATAGTCGCCAATCTCGGCAAACGTCTCGATCTCCGGCATCAACTCGGTGACCTCACTCACGCTCAAGCCCAGCAACTGTCCAGCCATGATGGCATTCTGGCGACCGGTGAAGTCGGGATGAAATCCCATTCCCAATTCCAGCAGTGCGGCTACCCGGCCACTTATTTCTACACTGCCAACGGTGGGCTGAGTGGTACCGGTGATCATCTTCAGCAGGGTACTTTTGCCCGCACCGTTGACGCCAATAATCCCGACCGCTTCGCCTGGCCGCACCTGGAAGTTCAGGTCTTCGAGGACCCACTTCAACTTATGGCGTGGTTTGCTCCACGGAATCACCCACTCGGCCAACCGGGAGGCACGACTTGGATACTGTTTATAAGCCTTGCCCAGGCCCGTTACGTTAATGGTCCCCATCAGAGTTCATCCACCAATTCGCCCGAATGCTTTTTAAATAAACGAAGACCCAGGAAACATATGAACAGGCTGAGCAACGCAATAGGAAGGAGTGCAATCCAATCAGGCATTAGCCCGTGCACCATGACGCCCTGATAGGAGCCAATCAATGTTGCCATCGGATTGAGCTTCATCAGCGACTGTAACCAGGCTGGCAAAATATTGAGTGGATACACGATTGGCGTAAACCAGAACCAGAACTGCAGCACAACGCCAACGAGCTGGCCGACATCCCGAAAAAAAACGTTCAACACACCGAGCGTAACCCCCAACCCAATGGCAAATAACACCTGAATCAGCAGAACAGGAATGATCGCAAAGAAAATCCAACCCGGAAAATTTCCGGTGACCAACAAAAAGGTGATGAACAACGAGAAAATTATTCCGAAATTGACTGAAGCATTCAGCACCAGCGTTACCGGTAGACACAGACGCGGAAAGCTTAACTTCTTAATCAGGTTAGCATTATCAATAAAAATGCTTTGGGCTCTACCGACGATCTCGGCAAAGTACCCCCAGGCAATGACACCTACACACAAATAGATGCTGTAGCCAAAGGTACCTTCCACCCCAGGTAGTTTTGCACGCATGAGCTGAGAAAAAATCACCGTATACACAAAGATCATTGTCAACGGTTGAATGACCGTCCAGCCAACCCCCAACATCGAGTTGGTGTATTTAGATTGAAACTCTCGCTTCACACTACCCAGGATAAAGCCTCGATAGTTCCACAGGGCCTTCAATGCCGGACTGATCATTGAACAGCACCTATCAGCGTTTCAATTTCCTTCAGATGCGCCCACATCAATTCGCTATCACCCTTAGTTTCCACGTTCAGTCGCAACAAAGGTTCGGTGTTGGAACCGCGCAAGTTGAATCGCCACTCATCAAAAGCAACGCTAATACCGTCGGTCATATCCAGAGCGGGTGACTGAGAACGATAATGAGCCAAGACATGCTCAATCGTTTTGGCGACATCGGCCACTTTGTAGTTGATTTCACCAGTGCAGGGGAACGCTGCAATACGCTCATCGACTTGCTCGGACAGCGGTTTTCCAGTGCTCGAAACCAATGCAGCCACCAACAACCACGGAATCATCCCGCTGTCGCAATACGCAAAATCGCGGAAGTAGTGGTGAGCGCTCATCTCCCCGCCATACACCGCATCTTCCTCGCGCATGCGTTCCTTGATGAACGCATGTCCGGTTTTGCTCTGAACGGCGATACCACCCGCCTGCTCCACCTGCTCGATAGTGTTCCAAGTCAACCGCGGGTCGTGGATGATCTTGCTGCCAGGGTGTTGTTTCAGCAGCATCTCGGCCAACAGACCGACGAGGTAATAGCCTTCGATGAACCGACCATCGGCGTCGAAGAAGAAGCATCGATCGAAGTCACCGTCCCAGGCCAGGCCCATGTCGCACTGATTGGCCAGCAGCGCCTGACGAGTCAGTTCGCGGTTCTCGGGCAGCAGCGGATTGGGCACGCCATTGGGAAAGTGGCCATCGGGCTCTTCGTTGATGAATACCCACTGCAGCGGCAGCCGCGCCGCCAGTGCTTGAAGCACGGGGCCGGCAGCGCCGTTGCCCGGATCAGCGAGGATCTTGAGGGGTTTCAAGGCGCTCACGTCGACGTAAGTGAGCAAATGGTCGATGTAGGGAGTCTTGTCGAACGCTTGACGAACCTTTCCTTGTTCTGCGGCGACGGTACCTAGGTCACCATGATCGACACGCTGGCGGATTGCGTCGAGGCCCGTGTCACCGCTGATAGGGCGAGACTCGGCCTTGACGAGTTTCATGCCGTTGTAACCCTTGGGATTGTGGCTGGCGGTGATCATCACACCGCCATCGACCTTGTAGTGACTGGTCGCGAAGTAGACTTCCTCGGTGCCACACAGCCCGATATCGATGACATCGGCTCCTGCCTCAGTAATGCCACGTATCAGCGCTGCCGCTAGAGGCGGGCTTTCGAGCCTCATGTCCTGGCCGACTACGAAGGTATTTCCCTGCAATTCGACCACGAGCGAGCGACCTATGCGGTAGGCGATATCTTCATTGAGTTGAGCGGGGACCTGACCACGAATGTCATATGCTTTGAAGCATTGCGTCACGATAGGAGGATACATTCTACTCACTAGCTGAAATGTCCAATGCCGCCCTTAGGCGGCAACGGTAAGAATGGACCGCCAGAGCCTGATGCCACTGGCGCGCTGCCACCGCAAGACGCGGGGCTCGCATTGGGTTGACTGTCTTACTTGTCGACGCGACCGTAGTTGTCTTCAAAACGCACGATGTCGTCTTCGCCCAGATAGTCACCGCTCTGTACTTCGATCAGCACCAGGTCGATAACACCCGGGTTCATCAAACGGTGCTGATGGCCGGCGCGAATAAAGGTGGACTCGTTGGTATTCAACATCAATTCTTGCTGATCGTTGACGACCACAGCCATACCGCTAACGACGATCCAGTGCTCGCTTCGATGGTGATGCATCTGCAGCGAAAGAGATGCCTTTGGCTTCACTACAATGCGCTTGATCTTGAAGCGCTCACCATTTTCCAGCGTTGTGTAGGTACCCCAAGGGCGATGTACCGTGCGATGGAGCAAATGAACGGTGTGGCTGCTGGCCTTGAGCTGATTGACGATATGTTTGACATCTTGGGCATGGTCTTTGTGGGCAATCATCACCGCGTCCGGGGTGTCGATCACAAGCAAGTCCTCAACACCTACCAGAGCGGTGAGTCGACCTTCGCTGTTTACGTAGTTGTTGCGAGAGGCATGGGACAGCACCTCGCCTTCGAAGCGGTTACCGTTCTCGTCAGGCTCGGTCAGCTCACTGACGGCGTTCCAGGAACCGATGTCACTCCAGCCGATATCACAGGGAACGGTTGCGACTTTGGAAGAACGCTCCATCAACGCATAGTCGATAGAAATGTCCGGGACTTCGGCGAATGCATCAGAGTCTAGCGCCAGGCAGCGATACTTGGCGGAAGTGGAAAGACGGGAGGTTTCAATCGTCTTGCTGACCGCTGCCACAACGTCCGGCGCATGCTGACGAAGCTCTTCGAGAACCGTACCCACCCGAAAGCAGAACATACCGGAGTTCCAGTAATAGTTGCCTGCACTGACGTAATCCTGAGCAGTCTCAAGATTAGGCTTCTCGACGAAGCGCGCTACTTTCAACCCCCCCTTCAAAGGAGCGTCTTTTTGCGCTTCGATGTAACCAAAGCCGGTTTCAGGGTACGTCGGCTGGATACCGAAGGTGACCAACCAGCCTTCGGCAGCAAGGGCCATGGCTTTGGCGACGGCAGTGGAAAATGCTTGTTCGTCTTGAATCAGATGGTCTGCAGCCAACACCAGCATCTGGGCGTCTGAGCCATGAGTGGCCTCCAACTGAAGTGCAGCCGCAGCCACCGCAGCAGCCGTATTACGACCGAATGGTTCGAGGATAAAACCTTGAGCATGTTTCGCTGTATTGACTGCGCCGTACTCGTCTTCAGTCTTGAACAGGAGTTCACGGTTAGTCACCGTAAGAATTTCCACAACGCCTTCCAGGCGCGCAGCACGCAGAAAGGTTTTCTGGATTAGATTCTGCCCATCTGGCAGCTCCATGAACGGCTTTGGATGGGCCTCTCGAGAAACGGGCCACAACCGGCTACCCACTCCGCCAGACAAAATTACGGGAATCAGTTCCATGCTCTAAATCCTTAATCCCCTTTCTGGTAAATGCCTCCAGAAAGTGGGCTCAGTTATATTTCCGGTTGTTCATGCATCGTCATCGATGCAAATTTTTTGCTCACGCAACAGCCCAAGCGGAGCTCGGCCTTGATCCAACCCCATTAATTTCGAGCCAGACAGCTCGGTGACTGACCTGCCACCGACTCGAATATTACAGCGCCCCCCCCATTTTCGGAGGTGATATCGACATACGGATGCCTACCAGAAAAGGTAATGAAAATCACAGGATCAGGGCATTCAATGCTGAGCTGAATCAGAAATTTCTGCAGGCCATTCTACAGCTAGCGCCGGGAATTAATAACTCATGCGGAAGACCGTAGACAAAAAATCGCTTGAAACCAAAATAGTGGTTCAGTCAGAGGCTATCAAAATAACATCAAACAATAATATCGATCAAATATCAGCGACCGGACACATCCCCAAGCTTCTTCGGGTACTGGCCATAGCCTGTCTTACCGAGCCGTGCAGCTTAAGCCGACAACTCCGCTGCCGATATCCATCCGCTGTTCAAGCCACCTTCAGACCTTGGCGCTTCTCAATGGTATGCACGAAATGACTGGCCTCAAGAAGAGAGTCATGAGTGCCGGTGTCCAGCCAGGCAAAACCGCGCCCAAGAATTTCAGCATTCAGGGCATTTTGTAGTGGCCAACTAATCCCGGACACGACGCTCAGTTTTTCGTCGGCTCGTGCTGGCGCAAACCCATCGTCGAATTGATGAGGCCGAATCCAGTTGTAGCGATGCATCAAAAAATGACTGGTATCGCGCTGTGCTTCCTGCGCATTTCGATAGCCACGGTCGGTATCCATTCTGTTTTCAAGCTGCGGAATACGCGCTCCATCGGTGCGAATCCCAGCAGTTTCCTCGACGGCTCATGCTCTGGCGCATGCGGTATCGCCACAACCGCTGGAGAAAGAGTCGGCTTGCATATTGCGATCTTTGGCCCGAGTGGAATAGCAGACCCGAAGGCCTGCCACGCTGTTCGTAGGCCATATCCAGCGCCTTTATCACCAGTTCAGCGCCTGGCTTTTCCGACAGCGCCCAACCCACGATTCGACGCGCACATAGATCCAGAACGACAGCTAGGTAATGCCATTTCCCTTGAGCCCAAATGTAGGTAATGTCGCCACACCAGACTTGATTCGGCGCCGGCACATCAAACTCTCGATTCAAGATGTTCGGAATGTCAGGCCGCTCAACCGTCGCTTGTTTGTAGGCATGTGATCCAGGTTGTTTGCTAACCAACTCCAGTTCCCGCATCAGGCCACGCACCTTGAAACGCCAGATTTGCTCACCGTCTTCCTGCATCATCGACACGATGCTGCAGTTGCCGGCGGCGCTTCGACTTTGCGTAAACAGTTCGTTGACCCGACTGCGCAACCGAAGCCGCTCAACGTCCGGAGTTAGGCGCCTGAGGCGGTTGGAGTAGTAACACGAGCGAGTAATGTCAAAGACTGTGCAAAGCCAATCGACCGGCTCTTGGGCGCTCAGTTGATCAATCAGCGCGTGCGCTCGTGCTCTTCCGACATCAAGAGCGCGGTAGCCTTCCTAAGAAACACTCTCCACGGGTTGCAGCGTAAAACCAAACTCAGCTGCGCGTCGGTGTAGGCCCTTGACGACTCGCTCGCGATATTTTTGCTCGTAGTGATCAGCTCCCGGGGCTTGATAATTCATGCCGAAACGCATGGCGTTGTAGAACAGGATCGCGATCTTTCGCGCGGTAGCTGTGACGGCCTTGGCTTTGCCGATTCGAGCCACAAGACGCCGATAAAACGCACCCAATGCCGTGTTCGTTCTGCCGACGGTCACAGCGGCTAAGCGCAGATGGGCGGTCACTCGTTTTTTGGTCTTGCGGGTATGGGCCGAAAGTACCTTGCCGCCACTGATGCGACAGCCGGGCGCAAGGGTGAGCCAGGAAGGGTGGCAAGTCCGCCATCGACTCAGATCCGTGCCGCACTCGGCGACTAGCCGAAGAACCAGGTAGGGGCACTGGCTGATTGGGTGCGCTCATTGCTTCAGCGACGACACTCCAATGTCATGGCGTGCGCTCTAGCCAATAAACCGGCGCGAATTGCCTGGGCAATATCTGCTCACCATACAATGTTTGAAGCAGGGTCAGACGCCACGGCAGCCTGACCCTGCTGTTGTTGCAGTACCACGAGGCACCCTCAGGTTTGCGATAGCTGAAAAATGGATGACGTGAACGGCACACCGGCCTGGCGAAGAACCTGACTTATGAACGGCTTTAAAAAGCCACTCCGGTTTTCAGGATTGCCAGGCGCGACTCTCATCATGGCGCGGGGCATGCCTCATACAGACGCCGGATAGATTTAAGCAAGCCAACCACTTCACCCGTTAATCAACATTGCAAAAATGGGGGTGACCATAGATTTCATTAGACCACTACAGGTCGATCCACTGCTGGTAGCTGCCGCTCTTCACATGTGCCACCCATTCAGCGTTATTAAGGTACCACTCAACTATCTTACGAATGCCGGACTCAAAGGTCTCTTCCGGCGCCCAACCTAGCTCAAGCTGGATTTTGCTTGCATCGATCGCATAGCGAAGATCATGACCTGGTCGATCCTGAACATAGGTAATCCGGCTGGCATGCGGGCGATAAACCGAGTCTGGGCGCAGCTCATCTAGCAACGCGCATAGCGTTTGCACCACCTCAATGTTCTGCTTTTCGTTATAGCCGCCGATATTGTATGTATGTCTCACCAACAACGCCTTCGGTTACGACTTTGTACAGTGCACGAGCGTGATCTCCGACATAGAGCCAATCGGGAACCTGATTACCTTTGCCATAGACCGGCAACGGCTTGCCTTCCAATGCATTGAGAATGATCAACGGGATCAGCCTCTCAGGGAAATGGCATGGGCCGTAGTTGTTAGAGCGGTTGGTAACCAGCGTTGGCAGACCGTAAGTACGAGCCCATGCTCGAACAAGATGATCGGAACTGGCTTTCCTTAAGGCGTTGTTTCGGTAAATAAATCTTCCGGACCATCAAGATCGCCATACACCTCATCGGTCGAAATATGGTGAAAACGGAATCTGGCCTTACGCGCATCATCCAGTGCCACCCAGTAGCGGCGCGCAGCCTCCAACAAGGTATAGGTGCCAACGATGTTGGTCTGGATGAACCCAGAGGGGCCGTAGCTCGAGCGATCTACGTGGGACTCTGCTGCCTGGTGCATGATGGCATCAGGTTGATGCTCATGCAGGATGCGGTCGATATGACCGCGATGGCATATATCGAAATGTTCGAAAACATAGCGCGGGTTTTGGCTAACCTCGGCCAATTATTCAAGGTCACCGGCATAAGTAGCTTATCGACATTAACAACAGAGTCAGCAGTGCGGGAGATGATATGACGAATAACTGCCGAACCAATAAACCCTGCACCACCGGTAATTAGAATTTTCACTCGATATCACACCCTTGAGCTGCTGACAGGGCTGGGAATCGAGCACTGTCTAATCCATGAATGCAAAAATCTGTCAGACCCAATCCGATTTCGATATGTGAACGCGCCGCAATCGAATAACGGCCGCATTTTACAGCTTAATGAATGTTTTACTAATGGATATAGACATCCGTGGCGCTAATTCAGCGACCGTCACGCACCCACTATATTCAGACAAGCCGCTTGCGCGAAGCTCCGAACGTTCGCGCCACAAACCAGCTTAGCAGCGGCCCGATCACCATACCGATCAGCAATGTGATGACCATCACGAGAGCGACTGGCATTTGCGGCCCGGCCCAGCCGAGAAACAACAGGGAAACTGACTGCTGGTTTTCGAGCACGAAGGCCAGGATCGCCAGTACCAGCAACAGTATGAAGATACCAAGAAGCACTCGTTTTAAATTACGCATGAGCGACTCCTTGAGGAGCGACGACAGTCAAAGGACCTCCTCTTCATCCTCATTCACCCGATCCCGCAACTCTTTCCCCGGCTTGAAATGGGGAACGAATTTGCCGTCAAGGCTGACGGACTGACCGGTTTTCGGATTGCGGCCTACGCGCGGTGCGCGGTAATGCAGGGAGAAGCTGCCAAAACCCCTGATCTCGATGCGATCGCCGGTGGCCAGGCATTGGGACATTTGTTCAAGCATAGTCTTGATGGCCAGCTCCACATCCTTTGATGAGAGCAGCCCTTGATGGGTGACAATTCGTTCGATCAACTCCGACTTCGTCATATTTTTCCCTTCTTTTTCAAGCAGCTAGGAAAATCGCTTCAAAGGTTTTAGCATGCCCGAAGGAATTTGAACAGCCCGAGTTTTGACATATCTTCACTGTCAAGGGGATGACCTATTTCAGCACAGAAGGCCGATCAAGCCCGACCTGCTCATCTGCAGATAACCAGCATGGTGCGCGTCAGATAACCTGCAGGATTGAAACCAAAGGGAAACTCATCTTCGTCTTTGGCGTCATCGGATCGAGTGACCACCTTGTAACCAGCGCCCTTGCACTCCTTGGCAGCGCGTTTGTGACACTTCTCCCACCCCGACCCTAGCCCCGAACAATCGACCTCGATACCACTGACCCCGCGTGCGGCGTGGGTCTTGGCATTAGTGGTGCACCCCGCCAATGTCAGTACGGCTAGTGCGACAATGAGCTTGTTCATTCACTTCCTTATGCCGGGCATCCCCGACTGTCGTTCGCATCTAGCTAAAGACTAGCTGCAAATAAGCGATTGATCCGATTAAAGAAAGAGACAGCTTCGCGGGACTGTTGGTTTCATGGGCGAACACTCTGTACCGGACGATCCCTGGCAGCATCAAATCCCAGGCATCGGCATAGGGGACGGC